>UQIH01000009.1 GCA_900541145.1 uncultured Collinsella sp.
CTCGTGGGCTCGGAGATGTGTATAAGAGACAGCTACTACGGCGGCGCCGAGGGACCCGTCGCCCCGCGCCCGGTCCACTCCGCGCTCGACCTTTCCAGGCTCGAGGCTGCCGGCTTCCACATGCCCGACTGGGAGGAAGAGCTTGGGGAGTACCTCAACAATCTTTGTGTCATGGGAGAGTGACTGACCCTGAATAAAAGCATTGTCGGCGCCTCTGTTGCAGACGAGGTTGTTGCCATCATCATCTCCTATAGTCCCGATATCGAACGACTCCGGCAGAACGTCACCGCTGTTTCGGGCCGGGTGTCTCGGGTTCTAATTTTCGACAACAAGTCTGATAACCGCGACGAAGTGATCCTGCTTAACGGAGAGGGCAACTGTACCGTTTTTCTAAACGAGGAGAATAGCGGCCTTCCTGTTTCTTTGAACGAGGGTTGCAGACTGGCCTCTGGCATGGGGGCTCGATACGTGTTGCTGCTCGACCAGGATAGCGTCGTCTCTGAAGGCATGGTCGCATCCCTCGCTGAGTGTATGCGCGAGGATACCGGCATAGTGTCTCCTCAGATCGTTGACAGGAACAAAAACGAAGGCTTTGCCCCTTCCGGTTCCATCGTGCCGGTGAAGCGCGTCATCACTTCCGGTGCTCTTGTGCGTCTGGACGTTTGGCAAGAGACGGGAGGATTCGATGAGAGGATATTCGTTGACTGGGCGGATTACGAGTTCTGTGCAAATGTACGGGCGCACGGCTATCGGATCGTCCGGGACATGAGAACTATGATTCTTCACGAGATGGGTCGCCGCGAGTACGTTTTCACACTGCCCACTCCTAAAGGCGGTAGGCCGTTCTACCGTACCAACCATTCCTTTTCGCGCAAGAAGGACAAGGCGCGTTCATGGGTGATTCTCGAGAAGAAGTATGGCTGGTCAAAGGTTGGGCTTGAGGAGCGCGCATATATCAACGCTATCAAGCTTCGGGATCTTGTGTTGGAGAGAGGCCGTATACAAACAGTGCGAGCTTTCGTGGCTGGTGCTAAGGAAGGTATTTTGGCTGTAAGGGGCGGGAGGGCCAAGAATGGGTGAACCCCAAGTCGATATTCTGCTGGCCACCTACAATGGTGAGCGTTTCATCGGTGAGCAGATTGAGTCAATCCAAGCACAGACGCACGAGAATTGGCGCTTGCTGGTCTCTGATGACTGCTCGAGCGACAGAACGCTTGATGTTGTTCGGGGCTACGCAGCTGACGATAATCGCATCAATATTGTTTCCGAGGGCATTAAACACGGTGGGGCTAAAGAAAACTTCTTCGCCTTGATGCGTTGTTCCGACGCCAATTACTGCATGTTCTGCGATCAAGACGATGTGTGGCTGCCTGAGAAGGTAGAGAAAAGTCTTTTGGCGCTTCGAGCGTTAGAAGAGCGGGAGAGGAAGGATCTTCCCCTGCTGGTGTTCTGTGACATGAAAGTCGTGGATGCGAAGTTGAATATCCTCTCCGATTCCTTTGAGAGACGCTCGAAGTTTGATACTGGCAGACTGAAGCTTGAAAATCTAATTGCCCTTAATATTGCTGCCGGTTGCACTATGCTTGTAAATTCAAAACTAATCGAGGCTATGCTCAACTACAATGATATCTCCAAAATTGAGATGCATGATTGGTGGGCTATGCTTGTGGCCTCTGCCATGGGGTGTATCTACTACGTCGATACACCATTGAGTTTATATCGCCAGCATGATGACAATGAGGTAGGCTCAAAGAAATATTCGCCCTTAAGGCGTGCTAGGCAACTAGATTTTATGATTTCTCAAATGAATTCGACCATTGACCAAGCTTATGAATTTCTTACTTCATTTGGGCCCTTTCTTACCCTTAAAGAGACGCGTCATTTAAACGCTTACTGCAGGATTCGCTCATGCAATAATATTCTTTTTGCGGCAATCAATTTATTTAAGAGTCGTTGTCTTAAGCGGTGGCCGAGATGCCTTGGCCAATTCTACATTGCGGTAAAACTTGGAGGCTCAACGCTAGTTAGTGGGGAAGGTTTCGAGTTGCATGGCTAACTATTTGATTATCGCCACAGTCGGAGCCGCTTTGTCATACGCTGCAGAAAAATGTGATAGGCGATTGCTGAAAGAACTTATCTACGCAGCCCTAGTTATTTTCTTCGCTGTGCTTGCCGGGTTTCGAGATTTAAGTGTCGGGACTGATACAGCTGGTTATGGCGTAGAGTCGTATCAGATTGCCAGGCTCTTTAATTTTTGGAGTTTTTACAATGCGAGTGCTTATTCGACTTGGAGTCCTTTTGCCAAAATATTAGTTTGGGCGACATCGAATCTATTTGGCAGCGTTAATGCCCCTTTGACGGCAATAGGCGCGTTGGTTTTTGCACCATTTTTATGCTCGGCTCGAATCGAGCTGCAATCCTATACACCGTTTGCAGTATTTCTATTCGGCATAGCCTTTTTCCCTATGTCGCTCAACATGATGCGGCAGATGGTGGCGATGAGCTTCTTGCTTCTTGCATATGTACTTTTGAAATGTAGGGGGATTGTTTCTTTTGCGCTTGCTTTTTCTTGTGCTCTGCTGTTTCACTCTTCGGCTTTAGTCGGTTTGGTGATTCTTCCTGTTGTTATTTATGCAGAGCGCAAGGGTTTTTCCGGTGGTGTCAAATACATCCTGATTTGCATGGTTGCCGTTGTGTTCGCAGTGTTTTCAACGCCGCTAATACGACTCTTTTCTGCTGCGACAGGATTATTTGGCGATTACGTTGATGGTTCACAGCATATGGCTGGCGGTGGTACCCGCACATTGATGATTACGTACGGCGTCTTCAGCGTTTTGTTTATATTGGGTTTATTGTTTTCTATAAAGAAAACTAATGTCGCCTTGGAAACGAATATCTCGCTGGTCGCCCTTGTGACCATTGGTATTGTCTTGTTGCCCTTGAGCCTATGGACGTTTTATCTCTACCGAATTGGTATGATATTCATATATTATTCCGTTTTGCTAATTCCATATGTGGCGTCTCAGATATCAGACAGGAATACAAGGCTGTTTTTTGCCGCCGTTGCTATTTTTCTCTTTGTGCTATGGAGTTTCGATTATTACTGTATTCAGCATTCTCATGAAGTTATTCCGTATTTGCTTTGTCTTTAGGATGCATGGATGAAAACTTGCGAGCTGGCTATGAACCCTGAACCTTTTTTTACAATCTGTGTCCCTACATTTAATGCCCAGGCATTCATTCGAGATTGCCTTATCAGCGTCACCTCGCAGTCATTCGATGACTGGGAATTGATTGTTTGTGATGATTGCTCAACAGATGCGACAATTGACGAGATACAGCGTTTCGCTGAAGCTGATCCATCTTTTGCGGAACGACTTACCGTTATTAGCATGGTTGAAAATTCTGGTCCTTTTTTGGCAAGAAGGCGCGCGTTTTCGCAAGCGCGTGGTAAATACGTTATATGTTTGGACTCCGATGATGCGCTTATAAACGAGACTACCCTCAGCGAGATTCGTGAAGTTGTTGACCAGAGTGCTTGTGACGTTCTTCTCTTCAATATGGCAGATCAGAAAGATGGGAACCATAGTCTGGTTGATTATTCCTGTTTAGGTGTGAATAGAGCTGGGTTTGTTCTAAAAGAAATGGTTGTCTCCGCATTTGCATCAGGATATCAGCTGAACAATCTTGCCACAAAAGCCATACGTCGTGAATGTCTCGGGATTGGCGATTATCCTTTTTCCAAGGGATTGCGCATGTGTGAGGATCGGCTTGAAATGATCGGCGTTCTTGAAAAGGCACAAACGTTCTATCTCCATGACAAAGCTTTTTATTTTTATCGCACCAACTGTTCTTCGACTACAAATGGAACATTTTCGTTTGAATATTGCAGACAGCAAGCCTTGGTTGAAAATGAAGTATTTCAATTCCTGAATTCACTTCAGGGGCGGCAGAATCTTAAACAATCACTTAAGCAGAACAGCATTGCTTTGATTTCTCATGATATGAGAAGGCTTGCAGTTGGAAGGAATGTCCGTTATCTAGCAGAGGAAATGGAAGAATTGAGTGCTCTTCCCTGGTTCTCAAATTGTCTTTCTAAGCCTTGCTTAGATGGGATGCGAGCCGATATTCGTTTGCGGATTAGATTACTTGAATATGGACGATATTATTTAGCTGCCCTATTCAGCAAATTGCTGAGTGGAATTAGGGAATCTCATCAGAATTAACGGTATCAAAATATGCAACTAACCGTGACTTGATGCGCTAAAGGAAGTAAGGAGTGTCATAATAATCATGAAAAAAGCTAAAGTATTTTCCATCTTGCTGCCTCAGTTCTACCGGACGCCCTACAACGATGAATGGTGGGGGGAGGGTTATACGGACTGGATCGCGATGCGCAACGCAAAGCCTCTTTTCAAGGGGCACAGGCAACCCAAGCGCCCCTTAGAGGGTGAATACGACCAGAGTAAGCCGGAGACACTAGAGTGGCAGGCGGGTCTCGCGAAAAAGTATAGAATCGACGGTTTCGCCTTCTACCACTATTACAGCCTCGGCTCTCACCTTCTCGAGAAGCCTATGGAGGTGTTGCTGGCGCATCCCGAGATTGTCATGCCTTACTTTGTCTACTGGGCAAACGAAGACTGGCGTAAGAACTGGTATGGCGGTAGCCAGAAGATGCTGTGGAGCCAGGAGTACGGCAATGAGAGGGACTGGCGGGATCATTTTGACTACCTACTGCCGTTCTTCAAAGATGATCGCTATGTGAAATTCGACAATAGGCCCCTGTTTGTCGTGTACCGTCCGCAGGATCTCATTGTCTTCCATGAAATGGCGAAGGTATGGAACGGGCTCGCATGCGAGAACGGTTTTGACGGCATCTACTTCATAGCTACCTCGCCTGATTTCTTCCACGAGGAGATCGATGAGGTGGAAGACCCGTTGTATCAGGCGATTTACTATCGCGAGCCCTCCTACTTCAAGGCAAGCTGGAAGTCGGACTACGGCACGAAGTTCCGCAAGGTGCTCAATCGGGCGATACTTTCGAAGATAGGGCACCAGGTAATCATGGATCCCGAGGACTACGATAAGGTGTGGCGCTACATCCTAAACGAAGGCGTGCGTCCTGATAAGGATGCTGTGCTTGGGGCTTTCCCGTCGTTCGATAATTCGGCACGGCGCGGCTATCTGTCACAGGTGATGATGCATGACGGGCCGGAAAAGTTCGAGAGGTACTTTCGTGCCCAGTTGAAGCATGCTGTTGACGTCGGTGCTCGCGCGGTGCTTATCAACGCATGGAACGAGTGGGGCGAGGGCAACCATCTAGAGCCTGACGGACACTTCGGGTACGGCTATTTGGAGGCAGTTAAGGCGGCGATGGACGATGTGTTCCCTGCGGAGCGCGGTGATTTGTGATGTTCGCCGGGATGCGCCTTAGACTGAAAAGCTTTTTGTTTCGTATCAGGTGTTTGCGTGGTGCCGATATCGGTAGTCGTTGCGTATTCGACGGGACAGTCATCATTCGCGGTCCCGAGCATATTGCCTTTGGGGATGGTTGCGCGTTCGGTCCGCGCTGCAGGATTGAGGCGTGGGATTCAAGGCCAGGAACCGATGAAGATTTCAACCCGAAGATCGTATTCGGGAAGAATGTGAGCATCACTGCCTCCTGCCACATCGGCGCCATCAACTCTGTTGAAATTGGCGACAATGCCCTTATCGGTACGGGGGTCGTGATTATCGATCACGGTCATGGTCGTGTTTGTGCGGAGGAGGTCGGCATCCCTCCCATCGACAGGACTTTGCACAGCAAGGGGCCTGTTAAGGTAGGCCGCAACGTTTGGATAGGGGAGTATGCGGTCATTTTGCCAGGTGTTACCGTCGGAGATGAAGCCGTCATTGGAGCTTGTTCGGTCGTCACGCACGACGTGCCGCAGCGAGCCGTCGTCGGGGGCAACCCCGCTCGGGTATTGAAGGTTCTTTGACCTAGTTGATTGATTTGGTGGACGTTAAAGAAGGACAAGGGAATGAAATTCTACATTGTGAACTACACGAGCTACGCGACGGGGGGAGCTGAGCTGCTTCAGCAATACTGCCATTCCCTGAGAGCGTATGGTTATGAGGCGGTCATGCTGCTCGGCAATGAAGGCGAGGTGGCCCTTTGCGAGGGGGCTTATGCCCAATATCAGAATCCTTACTGCTTCGAGTGTCCTGACGTCGAGGACTCTATTTTAGTCACCTACGAGGCATTCGTCCACCTGCTTAGAAAGTACAAAAGGGCACGAAAAGCGATTTGGTGGCTGAGCGCCAGCAATTACTACGGCTACAAGTTTGCCGAACCGGAATCGTTTGCGTCGAAGGTCCGGAATATACGCAAGGATCCCAAGCATTACGCTTACCATGTCTACAACAGGATGACTGGCCAATGGCTCAATGCGGAGAATTTCGTTCAAAGTGAATATGCGCGTGAATTCATCCGATATGCGCTCGGCGTTCCGCAGGAGACGATTCACGATCTCTCTGACTACATCAACCTTGATTACCTGAATGGTGCTTCCGGCAGCGAGCGTGAGGACGTCGTGCTATACAACCCTCGCAAAGGATACGAGGTGACCAGCAGGCTGATTGAGAGATACCCCGATATTACCTGGGTGCCGCTGCAGGGCTTTACTCGGGAGGAGATGGCTGAAAGGATGCGAACGGCGAAGGTTTATATCGACTTCGGCTACCATCCGGGCAAGGATAGGATACCGAGGGAGGCGGCGATGTGCGGCTGCTGCGTTATTACCAACAGACGAGGTTCTGCCCGGAATGATGTCGACGTGCCCATACTTCCCGAGTTCAAATTTGACGAGCCATACAAGATGGATGACATACACCACTGTATTGTGAAGTGTTTCGATGACTTCGAGAACGAAACCCGGAAGTTCGATTCCTATCGTACTTGGATTGCCGACGAGAAGCGGCGTTTTGACGAGGAGGTTTTGGCTTCCGCTAGAATCATGACTGCTTAGTTGCAATTTGAATTCACTATTTTTGGCTCGCTTCGTCAGGATCCGGCGCGCGGGGCGAGCTGCTATTGATAACTTGGAGCGTATGAATGCCACGAGAAGTAAAGTTACATTCCGTCAAATATAACTTCGTGATGAATTTCATTCTCACGGCGTCGAGCTTCATTTTTCCCCTCATTACTTTTCCCTATGTTGCACGCGTGCTGGGGGCTGCAGGCAATGGAAAGATAGCTTTCGCCTCTTCTGTGGCGAACTATTTCATGATGGTCGCTTCACTGGGCATTCCGACTTACGGCATTCGCGCGTGCGCTCGCGTAAGGGAAAACGAGGACGAGCTGTCAAAGACGGCTCAGGAAATTCTCCTCATTAACCTCTCAGTGACGTTACTGACGGCACTCACATACCTGGCATGCGTGCTCCTTGTCCCCGAGTTTCGCGAGGAAAAAGTACTGTTCTTGATCAACGGCCTGAATATCCTCCTCAACATGTTCGGTGCCAACTGGCTCTACCAGGCTCTTGAGCAATACGACTACATTACGTTCAGGAACATTCTCTTCAAGATGATCTCCATCATTCTTATGTTCGCACTAGTGCATGCAGAGAGTGATTACGTCGTTTACGCAGCCATCACCGTTTTAGCAGCTGTGGGTTCTAATGTGCTGAACTTCATACGCCTTCCGAGGCTCATGAAGTTTAAGATATACGAGCCCTACGATTTCAAGCGTCATTTGAAGCCAATTTTCACGCTATTCGCCCAGAATCTTGCAGTTAGCGTCTACACGAACCTCGATACTGTGATGTTGGGATTCATGAAGTCTTCCGACGTGGTTGGCTACTATAACGCTGCAACGAAGTTAAAGGGTCTGCAGCTCAGTTTGGTCATGTCGCTTGGGACGGTGCTCCTTCCCCGCATGTCGCTCTATGCGAAGAAGGAGGATGCCTTACGTTTTGAGGGGCTTATGGTTAAATCGCTGAATTTTACCGCTTGCCTTGCGATTGCCGTCGCGGTGTATTGCGTCGTTGAGTCGACAGACATGGTAAGGCTCCTCGCAGGGCAGGGCTACGATCCCGCCATCCCAGCAATGCAGATTATCACGCTTGCTGTTGTCGCCAATGGTATGAGCGGCGTGTTGGGCACCCAGACGCTTATAGCTTTGGGAAGGGAGGGAGTCGTACTCTGCTCCGTCTTAGTCGGCGCCATAGTAGATTTCGCTCTCAATCTAGCATTGATTCCGGTTTTCGATGCTAGCGGCGCGGCGTTGTCGACAACGGTGACGGAGTTCGTCGTCGTTTTAATTCAAGCCGTCGCGCTCAGGTCGATGCTGACTCGCAATCGGAAGGGACTCCATCTTCTCCGCTACGTTTTCTGCGGGCTATTTGCCGGATTGATTTGCGCCTTGATTGGGTCGGCTGGCGCCGCCATGCCTGCTATAGTGCGTCTTGTCGTGACCTTCATATTGTTCGATATCGCTTTCCTGTCCTCATTGTTTGTCGCAAAGGACGAATTTGTGCTGTCCTTTCTCCAGATTGCTAAGGATAGGGTTGGAAGAGAATAGATTGGTCTTGCAAGGCTATTCGTTTAACGCGGGGGTTCTATGCGGCATGATTGAGGGGGTGCAGATAGGGGTTGATTTCCGATCTCGGCTGAACTCATTGAGCAAATAGCCCATTCCCACAGTTAGCCGAACGCCCCCACGGCCCCTCCTGGGGGGTCCGGGGATGTCGTTTTCCCAGTTGAAGGAACGGTAAAGATGTGTTTCGATGGGTCCGGTGGCCACAATTCGCCCGCCGCCTCTTTCCAGACTTAGCCGGACAGTCGGTCCGTCTATTTCGGTTTTCCTTTTAGGCTAGGACAGTGGGGCATCGCCCCTTTCCGCACGTCCCGAGCGCCGCCGCCACGCTCTCGGCGTCCTTCACCGAGAGCGGTAGCGTGAGCTGCAGCCTACTGGGGCGGTTCAGCAGCGTGAGTAGGCTGGTGCTGCCCTCCTGCGTGCCCTCGACGGTGTGCATCTCCCAGGCCGAGGCGCACGCGTCTTCCTCGAGCGCGAGGAACGCGGCGTACGACCTGCGGGGCGAGTGCCTCGTAGCCGAGGCTCCGGCGCGCGTCTCCTTGGCCTGTAGTCGACCTTGCGCCTGAGCTCCATGTTGGTCATGCCGTCGTAGCCCGCCGCGACTCAGCGATAGATCGTCGAGGACGACAGGTCCACGGCCCCGCCGTTCCGGGCCGACAACTGCTCGGGCGACAGCCCCCGGCGCAGGCTGACGCGGATATGGGCGAGCGCCTCGACCGCGGCGGGCTCGTCGGCATCTATCCCGCGCTCGCTGCGCCTTCTCCTCGGCGCCGTCATGAACCTGTGCGTCGCCACCTCGGTGCTCACCGTCGAGGGGCACCTGCCCAGCTCCCTCGTGATCTGCCTGTACGAGGGAGCTGGACTCCAGCATCCTCTGGACCGTGTTCCTCTCTTGCCCTCGTGCTGGTGACGGCGAGGTTGAAGCAAATAGTGGAGCACGAGTGGGGCAGGAGGAGGTACCCGACCACGTCCAAACTGGAGGAGATGGACGAGCTGAAGGAAAAGGCGAGGGCTAGAAGAAGACGGGGCCAAGCGCGGCTAAATCAATTTGCGAAAGAATATTGACGGTATCGGCTTGCCCGATATCCAAGCAATTCCTTGACCACTTTTGATGCGTTTGGTTTTGAATCAATCGCACAAGACGTTTCCGTTATCAATAAGCGTTACGACAGGTAGCGCCTGTACCACGACTTGAGGTCGTCGCCCAGCTCTGGCTCCAGCTCTGGGTGGGAGGCCCGCCACGCATGGACGTCGAAGGATTCGGAGCCGCGACGCCCCTCGTTCATCCCGTAGCCTGCGAAGTGCTCGAAGGCCCGTGCCGGCTTCTCTCCGTAGGTCGCCTTCACGTCGGGGTTGTTCGCGAGGTAGTAGCCCGCGTCGAAGACGCTTGAGTAGTCTAGGCCGTCGAGAATTGGGCTATATGGCTTATTCGTAGATGGTTTTTGATACGATACCTTTGCAATAAAAACTGAGGTCCAGGAATTTGCCGATACATATATGGTGTTTGATTCGACCTTTATTTTTGCCCGCTCGACTCCCGTGCTCCGCTCTCTCTGATTCATCGCATAAGCAACAATCCCGTTCTGAATCCCCGAGATACTCGGCGGGAAGGACTGGTTGTCGGTGTCGATTGAAAAGCTCTCTTCCCGGACATCTAGGTTCTGCTGAATGCGGTCGGCATACTTTTCGGCCCATTCATCGGCCTTGCCGTTTCGCACAAAGTAATTGTTGGATAGGTCGGTCGAGCGGTAGGCGTAGTCGGCCTTTTGGTAGTTTGCTGTGTGATCGGAGTGGGCGATTGCCATGAGCTCGTCGGTCAGGCCAAAGTACAGATGGCGTTGGTCCAGGTCTCCGTACCAGTTGTCGCTGGTGTCGTCCCAGGTTAGGTCCATCTGGCACCATTTGCCGTCGATCTTTACGGCGTTCCAGGTGTGGCCGTTGCCTGTAATGCGGCCGTTGGCGATGCCCGCGGCGTCAAGGAGCTTGGAGTAGATGCGCTGGTAGCTCTCGCAGGTGCCCTGGTGGCGCGTGAGGCCGCTTTCGGCCGAGCACCAGTTGAGGCTGTGGTCGTACTCCAGCTGGTCGAGCGTCCAGTCGTGGAGCCACAGCGCCATGTCGTATTCCGAGCCGTTTGTCTCTTGCCTGCACAGGTCCACGGCGTTCGTGATTATCTGATTGACCGAGGGGTGTGCGTCGTTTGAGACCTCAATTTCAGCGGCTACACGAAGGCTCCAGACGCTGCTCTGTGCGTCCTGCAGGTAGAAGCGGTAGTAGTAGCGTCCGCTGGCCGTCATAGTAAACTCGTAGTCGCAGCCCGTTTTAGAGCTGGTCCACGTCATCCACTGGCCGCGGGAGGTGTCGGCAACCATTTCGCCGAAATAGCCTTCGCCCGGGTTCATGTAGAAGGGCGCGTCCATGCGGAACTTGTACGTGCTCGAGCCACCCGTGGCGCTCAGGTGGAACGTGGTGGGTTCGCCTGCGACGACATCATTCCAGCCAAGGGTGAGTGTGACGCCGTTTTGGCTAGCGGTGGCGGAGTGGGCGTAGCCGGTTTCCGCCGCGACGGAGATGGCCTCGGGCGTGCCATTGGTTTGGGCACGAAGGGATGGGGCGGGGGTGCCGGTTGCGGCGGTGGTGCCGTCAGCGCTTTCCGTGTTGACTGCGCTTGTTCCGGTGGATGTTGCGGTGCTGTCTTCTGCGGTATCTGCTGCCGCATTTGTGTTGGTGCCGTCTTCAGCCTTGCCCGTGTCGCTGCTCGTGGCATCGGCTTGCGCCTGCTGCCCTGCGGCTGCCTGAGGCTGGATGGCTTCCGCGACGGTTGCCATGGGCATCGTCGAGCTGACCATGGACGTGCACGCGATCGCGCAGAGCAGGTAGTAAAGGGGTCGTTTCATAGCGGAGCCTCTCGGTGAGCAGCCAATAGGGTCCGAAGGCAGCTCCAGGCCAGCACTCCGCACATATTTTGTTGGGGATTATTTTACGGTAATAGACTGCGGATAGGGGGTCCTGTTAACAAAATCGGGGCACGGATTTTGTTCCGCACCCCTCAAATCAATGCTGTGCCGTATTGCTGGTAACCTGCAGTTATTCGGGATGGTTACTACGCCTCCGTCGGCTCCACGCCCAGCTCGTTGCGGACGAGCTCGAAGGCCGCGGCGATGGCCTTGTCCATGTCGTAGTACTTGTAACCGCCCAGGCGTCCGGCAAAGACCACATCGCCCTCCTGCGCCGCCAGCTCCTCGTACTGCCTGTACAGGGCCTCGTTCTTGGCGTCGTTGATGGGGTAGTAGGGCTCGTCGCCGTGCTTCCAGTCCGCCGGGTACTCGCGTGTGATGACGGTCTTGTCCTGCGTGCCGAACTCGAAGTGCTTGTGCTCGATGATGCGGGTGTAGGGGACCTCGCGCTCGGTGTAGTTGACCACGGCCACGCCCTGGTGGTCGGCCTCGTCGAGGGTCTCGGTCTCGAAGCGCAGGCTGCGGTACTCGAGCGCGCCCAGCTTGAAGTCGTAGAACGCGTCGATGGGGCCGCAGTAGATCGTCCTGGCGGCGATATCGGGCTCGGCGGCGGCCAGCTCCTTGTACTCCACGCCGCAGCGCACCTCGACGCCCTCGAGCATGTTGGCGACCATGTTGGTGTAGCCGCCCATGGGGATGCCCTGGTAGCGGTCGTTGAAGTAGTTGTTGTCGTAGGTGAAGCGGCAGGGGAGGCGCCTGATGATGCTCGCGGGCAGGTCCTTGCAGTCGCGGCCCCACTGCTTCTCGGTGTAGCCCTTCACGAGCGTCTCGAAGATGTCGCGGCCGACGAGCGACAGCGCCTGCTCCTCGAGGTTTGCCGGCTCGCCGATGTTTTCGGCGGCCACCTGCTCGGCGATCTTGGCCTTGGCGTCCGCCGGCGTGACGACGCCCGGCCACATCTTGGCGAAGGTGTTCATGTTGAAGGGCATGTTGTACATGCTGCCGTGGAAGTTGGCGACCGGCGAGTTGACGTAGTTGTTGAACTCGGCGAAGCGGTTGACGTAGTCCCAGACGTCTTTCATGGAGGTGTGGAAGATGTGCGCGCCGTAGCGGTGGACCTGGATGCCCTCGACGTCCTCGGTGTAGACGTTGCCGGCGATGTGGTCGCGGCGGTCGATGACCAGGACCGACTTGCCGGCGCGCTTGGCGGCGTTGGCGAAGACGGCGCCCGAGAGGCCGGCACCGACGACGAGGTAATCGTACTGGGACATGGATGAACTCCTTTTGATTTGGTGTTGGGTGGGGTTAGCGGAACAAGTGCAGCTGGTTGAGTTGTGCTGGTGAGTTAATTCCAATTTGTAGTGCAGCAGATGGGGCTGGGCTTAACTCAATTTGTGTTGGCGCCGCTTTCGGCTTTGCCGGCATTGCCGGTAGTGACGGCGGCTTGCGTCTGTTGCCCGGCTGTTGCCCGAGGCTGCATGGCTTCTGCGATGGCTGCCATGGGCAGCGTCGCGCTGACCATGGACGTGCACGCGATCGCGCAGAGCAGGTAGTTAAGGGGTCATTTCATAGCGGAGCCTCTCGGTGAGCAACCAATAGGGTCCGAAGGCAGCTCCAGACCAGCACTCCGCACATATTTGTTAGGGTATATTTTACGGAAGCCCCAGTCAACAACAGCGAACTTTCTGGGGAATGTTGGGAAGAGGGCGGATGGTTGCCCGGTGACGTTGTGGATCGCGTTGGGTTGACTATGCCTGATGCGGGCAATCCAGCATGAGGCCGTCTCGCGCTTCTTCGATACTCGCCACCGAGACCTTCCAGGAAAAGTCCGCGAGGCTGCTGCTTAAGTCAAGTTCTGCGTGGTCGTATTTTTCAATTATGCAGCCCGGGTTATTCTCGTCTGGTAAAAGGCGACATTCGACCGGTCGCGACCCGATAATTCGATACTCCTTCTGATATGCGTACTTGGGCGTTTTGATAACGAGATAGTGCGGGATGCCCTCAAAGATCTCGCGTATCAGTTTTGGCCCGGGAACGCCGTAGGAGATGGGACCGTGGGCGTAGATGCTTCCGTCGTTGGTGGTGTGTCTGTCGGCGAGGCGCGCGAAGCTGTCGTACTGCACAATGCCGATCCACCCGTCCGTGCATCCGAACTCCCGAATCATGCGCATCGGGATTTTAACGGTGTTGCCAACGATGTCGTTCTCGCGAACCGTGTACATGTAGTAGATGGGCAGTCGGTAATTGCCGTAGATGCATGCTGGGAGGACCATGGACGCTTCGAGCGGATCGCCCTGCTCGCCAGGCAGGCCATTGTAGTATTCGGCCGCATTCATGTAGAGGTGCCCTTTCAGCAGGTCGTCGATGTACGCCTCCTTGGGTGCGAACTTGAGTAGGTAGGCGATGGTGCCGCCGGGCATGGCGCGTCCTTTCTTTGGTAGTGATGCCTCGGACCGCCATGTGCGGCCAGGTTCTTTGCTACCAAGGTAAGGGCGCCACGCGGGACCCTCGTGCCGGAATGGCGCGGGTCGCTGGTGTCCATGTGTTTCGTTAGGTTTATTTAGATAAACGAGGTTTCGGGACTTAAGCGGTTCGGGCATCGGAAGTGAACGCGCTATACAAGAAATTGATCGTACTGCATGAGGATATAGTTGGTACGGTTGGATTTGCTGCCGAACTGAATTAGCCACTTGTGACGGATGGTACTTTCGATCGCGGCGGCGTTCATATAGTTGTGTCCGAAGTCCTGAAAGAGCAACCTGGATCTCCTCTGCGCGGCGGGTGATGCTTCCCCCCTTGCTGTCATGCTTTGTCATGGATGGGATTGCTTTCTTCGCCCTTATTTGCTGAGTACGCTAAGGTGGTCGCCTGGGTAAATCATACGGCGAGGGCCGCGCTCCCGGTCTTCGAGGTGCGGCCCTTTTACTTAACTGCTCAATTATGTTCACGGTGTTCGGTTCCCGGTGTTTGCTCAGATGGGTTCTTAGCGAGCGTTAACATCTATTCCGAAGGTGGTGCCAAATGGTGGAAGAGAGCTATGTCTAAGGGCGGGAAATATGACACGTCGTTATTTAGCTCGGCGATTCGTGGGTCGAATCTGTTGTCGGTATACAGCAAGGCACAAAGATCTTCTATAAAGCGTTTGCGTCTATTCACAATATCTTGGTTATAGGGGAGTTCGTCCTTTTTAGTCCCCCAAGCAACTTCGATTGCGCTATCAAGACAATTAATAAATAGTTCGCTGTGGCTTGCAAACTCGTATACGGCGTCATAGTTTCTGCCTGCTTTCACCTCGTACCAAGATAGGGGTTCAAAGTAGCTTAGAACAATAAGAGCTGGCAGGAGAGACTGTTTTGGGAATCGCGACGCCTCGTTTAATCCGTAGTAGTTTTGGTTATTGAGAATATACTTCAAGAGTTCTGATATTGACATTGCTAGTCTGTTGCAAGCTCGGAGCGAGGCCTTTTTGTAGTCAAGTAGTTCTACCGTTGTATTGACAAAGATGAATCCGGCTTGCGTATTAATGCCCTTGAATGAGAGATAGTCGGCAGGTTTTATTGGGTTAAGTTCTATACACTTATCGTAAAAGCGCTCTAAGTATTTAACTCCATCAAAATTGGGGCCATAAATTCCTTCGAGCGAATTCGCAAGCTGTGAAATATCAGTCGAATAGACAACGATAATGTTATCTTGCTGAAACAAAGTCTTTGCTTGCTCGAGTAACTTTACAGCGAATTCTGGTCGGCAGCGATCGAGTTCATCGATAAAGATGACGGCTCGATTCGCGATTCCGGGAAGATAGTTTCTTACGAGTTCGTCTATTCGACTTCGGAGCTTCTTCTCCTCTTTGTATCCTTCGAGAAAATCGACACCGTTAAAGTCTTTAACGAAATTGCTGACGCTGAGGTTTAGCCCAAATACTGAGGCCGTTGTCTCAATGATATCGCCGATGCTTCTCCAGGGGTCTTCCTCTTCGCGGACGGTTGACTCGTCTACAGATATGGCGATTGTTGCCAATATGGGCAGGATCGGATTGTCGAAATGGTCATCTTCCCAGGCGTTGAAGTAGATGGGCAGAAACGGGTTAGCTAGAAGATCTTTTGCTGTGTCACCAAATATCGAATCCAGTCTTGCGGCGCTCTGCTCGAGCGCCGGATTTGCCATTCGCAGGACTCTTTCGACCTGTTTTATAAAAAACGTTTTACCTGAGCCCCAGGGAGCATTGACGAGGATCGTATAGGGAGGTTCTACAGCAAGAAGCATCTGCAGGAATCTTTCGACCTCGCCATGCCGGCGCAATGGATCTTGAGATATCGCAGCATCAATGGCCTCAGGCGTGGGCTCTTCGTCTGCTCGCTTCATGGTGGATGCCTTCTTTCGCATGATTTGATTGGGCGGGTTGAGTTCCGCTCGGGCTCCTCATCGTTGTACGTTGTTAATTATCATATTGACTCGACGGCAAAGCGAGGGGTTGGGTCACATTTTCGTTTTGCTGTAATTATGTTGTGAGTGCCCACGTCTGCCTCCTTTTGCTTCATCGATTTAGCGCGTTACTATTAAGGTCCGATCCTATGTATGAGATTGGAGATCTGATGACCGACGCTAATAGAAAGCCGTGGCTTACGGCGTCAGAGCAGATTGATCATCTCAAATCGAGGGGTGTCCATTTCTCTCTGATGAGCGAAGACGATGCCAGAGCTTACCTGGAGAAGAACAGCAACTATTTTCGCCTGCGCGCTTATCGACTTGGGTTTCCTAAAGTTGAAGAAGGAGCCCGCAAGGGAGAGTACGCAAATCTAGATTTCAAGATGCTGGTCGACTTGTCGATTGTAGACATGCTTCTTCGTTATGAAATGTTGCCGCTTACGCTTGATGTGGAGCATTTTGCAAAGGTTAAACTCTTGAAGTGTATCGAGACGGAGGGGGAGGACGGCTATGCGGTCGTTTCGGATTTCATTTCCTCCTACGATGGCGTGAAACCCGATGGGACGCCGTGTAATTCGCTCAAGGATGAGATTCTTAGATGCAAGAACAGTCCCTACACCGGTGGGTTGATTGCCAGGTATGCTGATAACGACTTCCCCGCGTGGGCATTTATCGAAGTCGTCTCCTTCGGCTCTTTTCTCTATTTTTACAAGTTTTGCGCCAATAGGTTTGACGACCGCGAGATGCTTAAGGAGTTCTATATTCTTTAAGCAGTCAAGTCATTAAGAAATGCATGCGCTCATAATAGCTGCATTTTGAATAACCTGCGTGCTGATAGACCGCAATTTAAGCCAAGCTACGTTGTAACGCGGGAGTTGTCGACCATAGCCGGCATCGGTCTCGACCAGCGTAAGTCAAAGATGAGCAATGACCGTATACAGCAGATCGTCACAACGCTATACGCGCACAGGAAACTTGCTTCGCAAGGCGTTTTGGAACATCGCGCAAAGAGCCTATCTGTGTTTGTTCAAAGAATGAATAAGCACGTCGATTATTATCAGGGCAATCTTCAGGTCTCTACTGGATTTGAATTTATCACGAAGGTGATTAGTGCGTGGTTTCCGGTGGACACTGATTAACGATGAATCTGTGACGAGCTTTGTCGCAACGCCTTAGGTGCCAAAAAAGAGCTATGCTTTCTTCACAACAAAAAACGGAAGCTATTTATCGGCCACCGTTTTGCAAGGGGGTTCCTTCCCTAGGGAGGGCATCCCCTATTTTTATAGAGCCTCGACTTGGCTATCTCCGCTAAAAGCCTTCTGGCGACACTTGAAGAGGATTGATGCGTCGACCTTCTTTTTTGTTAATTTGGATGTAAGATTCCGCCTGTGAAAACTTATATCTCAATTGGGAAAAGGCAATAGCACGAGTGGTTATAAGTTTGCATGTAACTTTACCGATGCTCGTTTGCTTGACATAGTCCGTAATGGGTTCTTGGTAGAGGATTGACCGGGATTGTGCATTTCCTTAAAGTGGGATTCGTGATGAGGCCTTGCGACGGTACGTCCGGCTTGGTCCGCGGAAACCGCCGAAAGGCGGTTTCCGCGTTTAAGGGTTATTTATTGAGGTGGCTCCTTATTGCGCTTTCGGCCTTAGGGTGCTTGATTTTGTCGCGTTTTCCGGATGTATGCGGCAAATTCCGGAATCCTCGAGTACACTGCCCTTTTCATGAAAAGAAACCGCAGGTAGAAGTGTTGGCGCTACTCGGCGTGGTCGACTTGTCTCGATTTTGCCGCATACTTTCGGTTTGAGTGGCATTCACGGTAGGTTTCGGCGAATTTTGACTGCAATCAACCGGTTGTTTTAGATCTTAAATGGGATTGTCATATCTTTAAGAAGATCGTTGCACCAACTGTAGTCGAGCATCCTCTTTCGGTGCATCAGGTTCACCACGACTCCCGGACAGACTCCTCTGCCTTGAGCAATGCGTTGGATTGTCGTCGAGGTCTTGCAGTCATGATAGGGCGAGAGACCCTCTGGTCCCATAAGAACCTCTCTTGCAAAGGCGTTGGCGCGCTTCTCGGATTCGCTCTTTGAACTTTGCCCTTCGTTGATGTAGCTAAGAGTGATTCCAACGTTCCCGTCATTTAGAATGTGCCCGATTTCGTGGAACAGAGTCCAAATGATAAAACCGTCTTTTTTGCGTCTGCCCGTCATCTGGATTACGGGTCTTCCGTCTTTGGTCCAACGCGTTATTCCATGTAGGGGAAATTGTTCAGGAGCTGAAATGAACTGGAGCGTGACGCCGCATTGTTCAAGTTGGAGCGCTATGTCCGTTAAGGTCATAGCGTCTATCGTTGCCGCGCGTTGTCTTAATGAACTCAAAGAGGCTCTGAGCAATGTCTCGTTGTATGCTTTGGCCCCATTGGTTGTTGGCGTTTCGGCGCTTTCACCTAGCGAAATCCAAGCCATCATGCTTGCGGGGTCAACGGGTTTACCTGCCTCTTTTAACGTCGCAATGGAGGAGAAGACGCAATCGACGCCTTTCGCATAGGCATCCATGCTGCCGTAACCAACAACATTCAAAAAATCTGATACGAGTTTGCCGGGGTTTCTTTTGGTGGCGGTAGTAAGCCCTTTGTCGCGAAGAAACTTTCCTAACGGCGGGGTGATGATGTCGGCGGAGCTTGCCATTTTTAGTTCATCTTCGAGCCTAGCAAGATCTTCACGGTACTTTGCCTCGAAGCGAATCCAGCTATCTCGGGGAATAGAGGTGACTCTTTCAAGCTTAATGGCGGTGTCCTGCGAGATGGGCTGCGCACCCTTTAGTATCCCGTTAACCGTTTTGCGGGAGATGCCAAGTCGGTCGGCAAGGGCCTGCTGCGTCATCTGCTCGTCATCTAGCCATTCTTGTAAATACATGCCAGGTGCAACCGCATAGTTGGTTCCCATTGTTCTGCTTCCTTTATGTGCCTAGTGATAGTCTTCAATTGATAGAACTTTTACTGAGGATTCTTCGTCCGTTGTTTTTTCGACCTTAGTTACTTTCATACATCCGTTAATCGGCTCGACAATCATTCGATAATTCTTGTTTAGTTTTCCCGCCCATTGACCCTCTCTATCACCGCAAAGCTGATGCCATCTTCCGCATGGGTCTAGATTCTTTAGATCCTCCATCGAGCTGGCTGTCTCTAATGCGTTGTGTCGGAGCTTTACACCCCTTACGATGTCGGACCTAAATTTCTTGCACTTCTTTTCGTCGGTACATATTTCCTCGAGCCTTTTGTTGGCGTAGCGTATTTTCATTCCTGTAACCAATCGCGTTACATCATATTGTTCGTGTTCATCATATCATGTAACCGATTGTGTTACACGTAAAATCTGCATTGGATTGGATCTGTTTCGTTTTGCGAGTTCGCTTTCGACCTCTGGGATTCTAAAAAAGTTTTAAAACAGCCTTAAAGGCGCTCCAGCTCGCGTTGACAGCGTACAATACGCATGTTTGACTATGACAAAAGTGGTTTTTAGGGGAGGGGTGCGCCATGGAGGTGCTGGTTGTTGGCAACACCGCATATGTTGACGATGACTTTTGTGCCAAGGCGTTCCCCGGGGACCATGTGCAGGTCGTAGCCGCGCAGGACACGCGCCGCGATGAGTCGTCGCCCCATGCCTCGTGGAAAGAGCTTCTGCAACACTTGGATCAGGCCTATGAGTTCAACCGCGTGGTCTACCTTTCTAATTACCTTACCCCGCATACCGATACCGTGGGCGATATCGAGACGCTGCGCTCGGTCTTTCGTGTGTGCGCGGGTCGCCGGGTCCAACTGCTGTATGTAGCGGGGCCCGCGGGTGCCGAGGGTGCCGCCGATGCCGCGGGGCGAACGGGCAAGGGCATTATCGCCCGTGCGTCAAACGACCTGTGTCGCTACTACGCTGCTCGCGAGGGCGTTCAAACCAAGATCCTGCGCGTGCCGTTCCTGTATACCGCGTCTGCCGCGCTGGAGGACCCGTTTTTGGTGCCGCTGTTCGACGCGTGCTCAACCGGATCGGTCGCTCTGCAGGGCGTGCGGGATGCGGCGTTTCCCCTGCTGTGCACCGAGGAGCTCGCGGTGCTGGTACGCCGTATCTTCGATAGCTGGGACGCCTCCTTTGAGACGCTCGACGTAGCCGATACCTTCCATCACACGGCGGGTGAGGTGGGGGACGCCCTTAAGGCGTTGTTCCCCGGCCTTGCCGTTGCCTATGGCGATTCTGCCGGCTACACTCTGCCCGCCAGCGACATCGCTCGCGTACGCTATGGCTGGTTTCAGCGCTACGACTTGCTGCGCGATCTTTCGACCATTCAAGCGCGTTGGGATGCTGGCCGCGCAAAGAAGGTCAACCCCTTGCGCGCCGCCATCGACCGCATCCAGATGTGCACGCTGCCTATTAAATGCCTAGAGACGGGCGTTGCCTGGGTTCTGTTCGAGGTACTGGAGCATTTGTTCTCCCAATCGGCCCAGCTCAACGTGCTCGATTATCGCCTGCTCTTCGTGGTGTTGATCGGCACGCTGTATGGCTTGGACTTTGGCCTGGTTGCGGCGCTGCTGGCGTCGGTGGGTTTGGCCGCGAGTTACTTTACCCAGTACGGCTATACCTTTCAGGGCCTGTTCTACGAGCCGTCCAACTGGCTGCCGTTTATTGCGTACTTTGTGGTGGGTGCCGTGTGCGGCTATGTGCAGCTGCGCAGCAGCGAAGCCATTAGGGCGGAGCGCGATCAAAACGAGCTCGTGCGCAACCGCAATACGTTCCTTACGCAGCTCTACCACGACGCGATCGAGGACAAGCGCGCGTACAGGCGCCAGATCGTGGGTCGCCACGACAGCTTTGGCAAGATCTTTGCCGTGACGCAGGAGCTCGACGTATTCAACCCACGCGACATCTATCGCAAGTGCTGCGAGCTTCTGGGCGAGATCCTCGAGAACGATTCGGTGGCGATCTACCATGTTTCGGGCGGGGCATTTGCACGCTTGGTGGCAGCAAGTCCCGCGATTGCCGAAGATGCCGCACGCTCGCTCACGCTTGAGCAGCTTGCACCTCTTTTGGGCGACGGGGGTCGTTCGAACGTGTGGGTGAACCGCGAGCTGACGCCGGGGCTTCCCATGTTTGGATACACGATCGAGCGCGACGGGGCACCCGCCGTGTTGATCTTTGTGCGTAGTGCGGCCGAAAACCAAATGACCCTCTATTATCAAAACCTGTTCCGCATCTTGTGCGGGCTGGTCGAAAGCGCGCTGGGCCGTGCCTTTGACTATGAGGCGGTGGCGCAGGATAAACGCTGCGTTGACGGCACTTGCGTGCTCAAGCAGGCGGCCTTTGGCCAAGAGCTCGCGGCGGAGCAGGCGCTGGCAGATAGCAAGATGGGGAGTTTTTTGCTCCTGCGCGTGGTACCGGGCGTGGAGCCTGTCGGCGAGCTGGTGGGCGCAATTGGGTCGGCAATCCGCGAGAGCGACGCGGCGGGCTTGGTCGACGGCGACGTGCTCTACCTGCTTATGCGCCAGGCAAAGGCGTGCGATCTGCCCATTATCCGCGAGCGTCTGAGTGCAAAGCAGATTGCGGTGGAGCCCGTCGACGGCGAGGACATCGTGGAGCTGCTGCAGCACATCTCTTACACCGGTGACGGTGAGGGGGGTGCCGCTTGATCTCGCTTGTCGTTGCTGCCGTCTTGCTGCTGATTCATGCGCTGGTTTGCCTGATGCTGTGGACGCTCATGAAGCTGGGCCTGCTGCCGGTGCGCGGGCACATGTTGGCTGTGATAGTGCTGGTGCCGCTGTGGGGCCCGTTGCTGGTGGTTCTGCTATCGGTCCGCAGCGCGGTGTTTGGCGAGGGGCTGAAAGAGTCTGCGCTGGAGTCGCTGCGCTTCAACGACGACCTGCATCGCAGCATCCTGGTGCACGACCGTGACGCCGATGCAGGCGTAGTGCCGCTCGAGGAGGCGCTCATCGTCAACGACCCGGCATACCGGCGCCGCCTAATGCTCTCCATGCTCACCGAGGAGCCCGACGCGTACCTGGCGCAGCTGCAGGCGGCTAAGCTTAACGACGACGTTGAGGTGGCGCACTATGCCGCGACGGCGGTGGCGCAGATCTCCAAGGAGTCCGACCTTAAACTACAGCAGCTGGAGCGTGCCTTCAAGACGGACCCGAGCGCGCAAAACCTCAACGAATACTGTGTTTTTCTTGGTGAATATTTGGGCTCGGGCTTGGCCGAGGGGCGCGTGGCTCAGATTCAGCACCAACAGTACGCGCGCCTGCTTGCGCGTCGCTGCGAGCGCGAGGATACCCTTGAGCTGCGCATTCGATACGCGACGGCGCTGCGATGTCGGACAGATCGACGAGGCGCAGGCCGTGACCGACCAGCTGGTGCTCGACGTGCCCGAGGAGCAGGAGGTTTGGATGCTTTGCCTGCGCCTGGCTGTGATGCGCCGCGACGGTGACGAGGTCCACCGTGTGATTGATGCGATTGACAAGCAACATGTGTATTTGAGCGCCGACAACCGCGAAAAGTTGGCGTTTTGGCGCGACGGGGAGGAGGCCAGATGAGCGTGGCGCAACATATCCGCGACCGTGCAGGCCGCTTTCGTTGGATGGGACTCCTCGTGGTGTGGGCGGTCTTTATTGCCATGGCCGCCGTGCTGCTGGTGGAGCGTGCCGGCGTGCAGTACAGTGCGGGCCAGCATAGGCTGGGGATGCTTGCCGCCAACGATGCGGTGCCTGCCTCCTCGGCAATCTTTGGCCAAAAGCCCACATGCCTGGTCATTACCGATTCCGATCAAGCTGGCGTCGAGGACGTTAAAGACCAGTTCGACCAGATTTTGCTGGACATGAAGATCGCCCATCGCGATGTTGATATTGCCACCGACGGTGCGGACGCGATCCCATCGCTCACGTCGTTTGATCGCGTGATTGTGCTTATGCCCTCGCTTGACGGACTGGGTCCGCATCTGACCGATCTGATGAGTTGGGTGAGTGCGGGCGGCTCACTCATGCTGGGCATGACGCCAGATAACTCGAACTACCTGCAGGCTATTGCTTCCAAGCTTGGGATCGAATCGGCCGGATATGACTATGCGACAGCCGAAAGTATCGTTCCGAGCGAGGACTTTATGTTGGGCGGGGGAGAGCGCTACGAGTTCTCGGATCCCTTCGATTCTTCACTTTCGGTTTCATTGCGCGAAACGGTGCACGTCTGGGCAAAGACCGGCGATGCGGGCACGCCGCTCATTTGGTCTAACGATTGCGGCAGTGGTCACACCGTGGTGTGCAACATTGGCATCTACGACAAGGTCATGCGTGGGTTCTATGCTTCGGCCATAAGCTTGCTGGGTGAAGCCACGGCCTATCCGGTCATTAACAGCGCCGTGTTCTATTTGGACGACTTTCCCAGCCCTGTGCCCTCGGGCGACGGCACGTACATCAAACGCGACTACGGCCTTTCTATCGCCGATTTTTATGCCAAGGTGTGGTGGCCCGATCTGCAAAATCTCGCACAAAAATACGGCATCCGCTATACCGGCGTGATGATCGAAAACTACGAGGACGTGGTCAATCAAATCGAGCCCGCGCGCCAGGTCGATACCACGCAGTTCCGCTACTTTGGCGGTATGCTGCTACAGATGGGCGGAGAGCTGGGCTTTCATGGCTACAACCATCAGCCGCTGGCGCTCTGGGACACCGACTATGGCACGCTGTACGACTACAAGACGTGGAAGAACAAGGAGACGCTCGTCGCATCGCTCAACGAGCTTATCGCGTTTCAAGACGAGGTCCTGCCCAACGCTCATGGCTCGGTCTACGTGCCACCGTCGAATATCCTTTCGGCCCGCGCGCGCCAGCTTATCGGCACCGACGTTCCGCGCATTAAGACTATTGCCAGTACGTACTTTGAGGACGGTACCGACCTGCCGTACGTGCAGGAGTTTGGCGTGGCGAGCGATGGTATTGTGGAGCAGCCGCGTATTGTCTCGGGCGGCATGGTCGACGATTCCTATATGCGCCTGGCTGCCGTGTCCGAGCTCAACATGCACTACGTGAGTACGCACTTTATGCACCCGGACGACCTGCTCGATCCCGATCGCGGCGCCAAGGAGGGCTGGGAAGTCTACAAGGGCGGCCTGACCGACTACCTGGACTGGCTTACCAAATCCGCGACCGACCTGCGGCACCAGACGGCGTCGGAGTGCTCCGGTGCCATCCAGCGCTTTTCGTCCGTGACGGTGAGCGTGGATACCAGCGCGGATGCCTGGACGCTCAGCCTGGGCAATTTCCACGATGAGTCGTGGCTCATGTTCCGCGCCAACAACGGCGAGCCGGGTGCGGTGACGGGTGGCGAATTGACGCACCTTACGGGCAATCTGTATCTGCTCAAGGCAAATGATAAGACCGTGACGATCGAGCGCAAGGAGGGTGGCGATAAATGAGAATCTGCTTGGTACTCGAGGGTTGCTACCCCTATGTGCACGGTGGCGTATCTACCTGGATGCATGGCTACATTACGGCCATGCCCGAGCACGAGTTTGTGCTGTGGGTGATCGGCGCGCATGCTGCCGACCGTGGCAAGTTTGTCTACGAGCTGCCCGGCAACGTGGTCGAGGTGCACGAGGTGTTCCTGGACGATGCCCTGCGGCTTTCGGGCGAGCAACATGAAGCCAGTTTTAACGATCGTGAGCGCGAGGCGCTACGCCGTCTGGTGTCGCTCTCCAATCCGGACTGGGACGTGCTGTTCGATATCTTCCAGCGCCGTCGCGTGCATCCGCTCTCGTTTTTGCAGAGCCGCACGTTTATGGACATCTTCCGCGACGTGTGCCTGGCAGAGTACCCCTACACGCCCTTTGCCGATGCATTCCACACCATGCGCTCCATGATGCTGCCCGTGCTCTACCTTCTGGGCAGCGAGGTGCCGGTGGCCGATGTGTACCACGCCATCTCGACTGGTTACGGCGGCCTGCTCGCCTGCCTGGGCTCAAGCTTTCACCATGCGCCGGTGCTGCTCACCGAGCACGGCATCTATACCCGCGAACGCGAGGAAGAGATCATTCGCGCCGATTGGGTGGTGCCGTCATTTAAGGACCGCTGGATTCGCTTTTTCTACCTGCTTTCGGAGGAGATCTACCGCCGCGCCTTCCGCGTGACCAGTTTGTTCCATAACGCTCGCAAGACGCAGATCGATATGGGTTGCGATGCAGACAAATGCCTGGTTATCCCCAACGGCATTCAGTTCGACCGCTTTAAGGACATTCCCTTAAAGCCCGATGACGGCTGGGTGGACATTGGCGCGGTGGTGCGCCTGGCTCCCATCAAGGACGTCAAGACTATGATCTATGCCTTCTTTGAGCTGCACGAGCGCCTGCCTAAGGTGCGTCTGCACATCATGGGCGGCGTGGACGACGAGGAGTACGGCGCCGAGTGCCACGCGTTGGTCGAAACCCTGGGCGTGCGCGACCTGATCTTTACCGGCCGCGTCAACGTGGTCGAGTACATGGAAAAGCTCGACTTTACCATTTTGACGAGCATCTCCGAGGGCCAGCCGCTCAGCGTGCTGGAGTCGCTTGCAGCGCGCCGTCCCTGCGTGACGACCGAGGTGGGCTGCTGCCGCGAGCTGCTCGAAGGCGCCCCGGGTGACGACTTTGGCGTGGCAGGTTTTGTGACGCCGCCTATGTATCGCAAGGGCTTGGCCGATGCCATGGAACGCATGTGCACAAGCCGCGCCCGTCGCATTGAGATGGGGGAGCGAGGCAAGCGTCGCGTTGCCACGTACTTTTTGCACGAGCAGATGCTCGCCAACTATCGCGCGCTGTACGACGAGACGGCCCAAGCGTTTGACCTGTCCAGAGAGGGGGAGTAGCCGGTGGCCGGAATCGGTTTTGAGCTCAAGCGCCTGTTTGGGCGCAAGGGTCTGTTTGCCACGATGCGCGCCTATGGCTACGCCGGCATTGTGTGCACGGGCCCCATGCTGCTGGGCGTGCTGCTCCAGGTGGGTATCTTGGTGCTGTGCGGTCTGTGGGGTGTGGGCCGTGCCAACCAAGATCTGCTGGTGTGCATGGTGACCTATACGCTGCTGGCGTCGCTCACGAGTTTTTTCTCTATGTCGGTCACGCGCTTTTTGGCCGATATGCTTTTTGCCGAGCGCGAGGATGAGATCCTACCTTCGTTTTGGGGCTCCAACGCCATTATGCTCGTTGCGGGCACGGTGCTCTACGGCGTCTTTTTGCTGTTCTCGGGCGCCACGCTGCTGCAGGGGCTTCTCTGCCTGTGGCTGTTCAACATTATGATCGTCAACTGGAACGGCATGAGTTACCTCACGGCCATCAAGGATTACCGCGGTATCCTGTGCAGCTTTGCGGCTGCCATTGGCGTGGCGTGCCTGTGCGCCCTGGCCGCGCTGGCGCTGGGACTGCCGCCGGTCGAGGGCCTGTTGGCATCAATTGCTCTGGGCTACGGCGTCATGCTCGCCTGGGACGTGGTGCTGCTGTACCGGTATTTTCCGCAGAGTGACCGCAGTCCCTGGCCCTTTTTGCAGTGGCTCGATCAGTTTATGCCGCTGGCGCTCACGGGCCTGTTAGCCAATCTGGGACTCTTTGCGCACCTGGTGATTATTTGGGCCGGTCCCATTGGCGTTCAGGTCAAGGGCTTGTTTTATGGTGCGCCCTACTACGATGTGCCGGCGCTGATCGCGTTTTTGACGATCCTGGTCACGACCGTCAACTTTGTGGTCTCGGTCGAGGTCAACTTCTATCCACGCTACCGCGACTACTACAGTCTGTTCAACGACGGCGGCGTGGTGGGCGACATTGTGGTGGCCGAGGAGGAAATGCTTGCCACGCTCAACCGAGAACTGCGCTTTTGTGCGCTCAAGCAACTGTTTGTGACGGCGGCGGTCATCTCGCTCGAGACCACGGTGCTGTCGGCCCTACCGTTGGGCTTTAACAACCTGATGCACGGGTATTTCCGCACGTTATGCGTGGGCTATGGCCTGTATGCCGTGGGCAATACGGTGTTGCTCATCTTGCTGTACTTTACCGACTACAAGGGGGCTGTGCTGGCCTCGGGGCTGTTTGCCGGTGTGGCCGGGCTGGTGACTGCCGTTTCTCTGCTCTTACCGCAGCAGTTTTACGGCTTTGGCTTTTTGTTGGGTGCGGCGGTGTTTTTTATCGTGGCGCTGCTGCGACTCGATACCTATACCGCCAACTTGCCGTATCGTATCCTGAGCCAGCAGCCCATTGTGGCGACCGACAAAACGGGTCGCTTTACACAGCTGGGCCGCGTGCTCGACCGTGCCGAGCAGCGCTATGAGGAACGCCGTCAGCAGGGCGAGCCGCATGGCGCGTTTGAGCGCGCGGTGGTTCGCTTGTATCAAAAGCATTGGGGAGGTCCTGATGACCGATAGAATGATGTCTCGCCGCCGTCTGTTTGAGGCGGCTGCCGGTGCGCTGTTACTTTCGGGCTGTTCGTCTCAGGACGAATCCTCGACAAAAAAGACCAAGAAGCAAGGCAAGATTAAAAAGGCCGATTCCTCGGATGGGGACAAGCACCTGCGCGATAAGGACGAGCTGTACGAGGTCTACGACGACTCTGGCATTGTGACCATGTACCTGACGGTCTCGCGCGGCAACAGCTCCGAGAACACCGACCATACCTGGGCCGAGATCAATACGTACTCGGTCTACGACTATGCCGACATGGGCGTGACGCGTTATCAGGTTATGGGCCTGCTGCAGCCAGGCGATGATAAGGGCCCCGTCGCTGGCGAGGTGGGCTATGGCGAGGAGGCGCCCAACGCCACGGTGCAGGTGCGCGGTCAGACGTCGAGTACCTATACGCAAAAGAACTACAAGGTGGAGCTCAAAAAGGGCAAGGGCACGTGGCGCCAGCAGCGCGCGATTGCGCTTAACAAGCACATGGGCGAGGGCATGCGCTTTCGTAACAAGATGGCCTACGATCTGATCCGTGGCATTCCCCAGATGATGGGCCTGCGCACGCAGTTTGTGCATCTGTGGGTGTGCGACCAGACCGAAAAGTCCAACGATACCTTTGAGGACTACGGCCTGTTTACGCAGGTGGAGCAGCTCAACAAGACGGCGCTTAAGGCACATGGCCTGGATAAGAGCGGACACCTGTACAAGGTGAACAGCTTTGATTTCCATCGCTACGAGGACACCATTAAGCTCACCGATGACCCCGACTATAACCAGACAGCGTTTGAGGGCATGCTCGAGATAAAGGGCGATTCGGACCATACCAAGTTGATCGAGATGCTCGATGCGCTCAACGACGAATCGCAAAAGATCGATGACGTGCTCGATACCTATTTTGATACCGAGAATCTGGTCTATTGGCTGGCGTTTCAGATCCTTACGGGCAACTGCGATACGCAGAACCGTAACTGCTATCTGTACAGCCCGCTTAACTCAAATACCTGGTACTTTTTAGATTGGGATAACGACGGCATGCTGCGTAAGCTGGAGCTTTCTCTTACCGGGTTTTCGGACTACGCGAGCTGGGAGCGCGGTGCAAGCAACTACTGGGGCAACGTGCTGTTTAACCGCGCGTTGCGCAGCAAGTCGTTCCGCAGCGAACTCGACCGTGCCGTCAAGGACTTGCGCTCGTACATGACCGAGGCACGCCTGAGCAAGATGATCAAGCGCTACCGCGAGGTTACTGAATCGCTGGTCTTTGCTTCGCCCGATATCGATAATCTGCCTGTCACCAAGGATCAATACGAGCAGATCGCCGCGGCGATTCCCTCCGAGATCGAGGAGAACTATAAGAGCTTTCGCGAGAGTTTTAAAAAGCCCATGCCGTTCTACATCGGCGTGCCGCAGATCGATAACGGTAAGCTGCGCATTAACTGGGATGCGTCCTACGACTTTGAGGCGCGCGACATTCGCTACACCGTAGAGCTTGCGCGCGACTATGCCATTGGCGATGTGGTCTTTAAGGCCGAGGACGTGCTGCTTCCCGAGGTGACCTGCGATGCGCCCGATGCCGGCCAGTATTTTGTGCGCGTGCGTGCCACCAACTCCGACGGTTATACGCAAGATGCGTTTGACTACTATGTGACCGACGACGGCAAGCACTACGGCATGAAGTGTTTTTACGTGCAAGACGGCGGTAAGGTCGTGGAGGACACGTATGAGGAGGGCTAGCGCGCTGCTTGAGCGCTTGGCGGCTCCGCCTGTGCGTACCACGCAGGAGCGTTACCGCCACGAGCTCAAATATCTCATTAACGAGGGCGAACACGCCGCGCTTGCCTGTCGCATGGCGCCGGTATTTAAGCTGGACAAGCATGCGCGGGCGGGCGGTTACACCATTCGCAGCCTGTACTTTGACGACTACTGCAACTCGGCCTACGAGGAAAAAGACGCCGGTATTCTCATGCGCAAAAAGTATCGCGTGCGCATCTATAACGGCAGCGACAAGGTGATTAAGCTCGAGCGCAAAAAGAAGTACGGCAGCTGGATCTACAAGGAGGACGCGCCACTTACGCGTGGCGAGTTTGAGCAGATCCTGGCCGGCGACTACGACTTTTTGCTGAGGAACCCGCACCAACTCTGCCGCGAGTTCTACATCGAGTGCATCTGTAACATGATGCGCCCGCGGTCCATCGTGGATTACGAGCGCGAGCCGTGGGTGATGGACGAGGGCACCGTGCGCATCACGTTTGACATGAACGTGCGTGCCGCGGTGGGAAGCTTCGATATCTTTGACGCGACGCTGCCCGCGCTGCCGGTCCTGGAGCCCGGCAAGCTGGTGATGGAGGTCAAGTTTACCGAGTTTTGTCCGCAGCTGGTGCGCGATATGGTGCCGCCGGGCGCGGCCGAGCTTACGGCGGTCTCCAAGTACTGCCTGTGTTACGAAAAGACCGCCTACCTGCGCGGTTTTAACTACTGGGAATCGGATTTTGAGAACCGAGGGGATATTTAGACCATGAGCACCAGGGACTTTTTTAAGAACTCCGTCTTGGAGGCGTTTGGCCAGGTCGACCCTGCCAAGATCGGTCTTTCGCTGCTCGTGGCGCTTGCCATGGGCATCCTGATCTATTACGTGTACAAGCGCTTTTTTACCGGCGTGGTGTATTCGCGCAGCTTTGCCGTTACGCTCGTAGGCATGTGCGTGCTTACCTGTATGGTCACGCTCGCGATTTCGACCAACGTGGTCATCTCGCTCGGTATGGTCGGTGCTCTGTCTATCGTCCGCTATCGTACGGCGGTCAAGGACCCGCTCGACCTGCTGTATTTGTTTTGGTCCATTACCACGGGCATTACGGCAGGCGCCGGCATGTACGCGCTCGTGGCGCTCACGGCGGTGGTCATCGTGGTGATGATCGCCGGGTTTGCGAGCCATCAGGACAAGGCGCGCGTGTACATGATGGTCATTCACTACACGGGCCAGACCACCGGCGACGATATCGTGCGCGCGTTTGGGCGTACCAAGTTCACCGTTAAGTCCAAGACGATGCACGGCGACAAAGTCGAGATGGCCGTCGAGGTGTTCTCGGACGGTGTTGACATGCCCTATGCGGATGCCATTCGCGCGCTCGACGGCGTTGAAGATCTGACGTTGATCCAATATAACGGCGAATATCACGGTTAGAGCGGCAGATCGCCCAGCAGATGCCCGCGCGGCGTCGAGTAGTCCGGCGTTCGTCAGAACGCCGGAACGAACAGGTATCATGGTGAAAGCGATTTCAATGACAGGGGTGCTCGTGGTAAAGATGAAAGATGTGGCCGAGCTGGCGGGCGTTTCGAGCGCCGCCGTCTCGCGCTACCTCAACGGTGGCTACATATCGGCGGACAAGGCCGAGCGCATTAAGAAGGCGATTGAGCTGACTGGATACGTGCGGTCCAGCCAGGCTCGCGCGCTGCGCACCGGCTCCACCAAGCTTATCGGCGTCATCGTGCCCAAGATTAACTCGGAATCCGTGAGCCGCATTACCGCCGGCATTGGCCAGGTGCTCGGTCGCCGTGGCTACCAGATGCTGCTTGCCAATACCGACAACGCGGCCGATCGTGAGCTCGAATACCTCGATTTATTCCAAAACCACCCGGTTGACGGCATTGTTCTGGTGGCAACTATGATCACCGACGAGCACCGTCGCGCGATTGAGTCGTGCCGTGTGCCCATTGTGTTGATCGGCCAACATGTCGAGGGCGCGGCGTGCGTCTATCACGACGATTACGAGGCTGCCTTTGAGCTCGGCCGTGCGCTTGCGGGTCGGGTGGATGGCAAGATCGCCTACATCGGAGTTACCGAAGAGGACCGCGCGGCCGGTTATGACCGCCGTCGCGGTTTTGAGGCCGGCTTGCGCGCCGCGGGTAACCCGCTCGATGCCGCCTTGATTCGCCTGGGCTCGTTTACGCTCGACTCGGGCTATCGCGCTGCGCGCGAGCTGCTTGCCGATGCCCCCGATGTTTCGTTTATCGCGTGCGCGACCGACACTATGGCTGCCGGCGCCCTGCGCGCTCTTGACGAGGTGCGTGGCATGGGCGAGGGCGTGCGTCGCGTGAGCGGCTTCGGCGACAACGCATTTTTGCGCGCGCTGACGGGCGGCATTCCCACCGTGCATTACGGCTACCTGACCAGCGGCGTCGAGGCGACCAATATGTTGCTCAACGCGCTCGATGGCGAGGAGGGGGAGAGCGGCCTGCGGACGCTCAAACTTGGGCATCAGCTCATGAATGTCTAGGCCTTGGACGCGTCTGTCTGCCTTTGAGTCCCCAGTTTTTGTCTCAAAACTACCATTCGCCGGCCTGTTCCTACCGTTCATCCTGCTGTGAAAACGATTGCAGACATATGAAACTGAAAACGATTACAGTATAAATGTCAAAGATGGCCGGGTGCACATGCGCCCGTTGGAGGAAAGGGAAGTCATGGACTACCGCAAATCAGTCCAAGAGGTGCTCGACAACATCGGTGGCGCCGACAACGTTGTTTCGGCCGCACACTGCGCCACGCGTCTACGCCTGGTGATTGCCGATAATTCCAAGGTTAACAAGGGGGCCATCGAGAATGTCGATGGGGCCAAGGGCGTCTTTGAGGCCCAGGGCCAGCTCCAGATTATTTTTGGCACTGGCACCGTCAACAAGGTCTACGAAGAGTTCATCGCGCTCAGCGGCGTCGAGGCTGCCACCAAGGCCGAGGTAAAGGAGGCCGCGGCTCAGCAGCAGAACATCTTTATGCGCGCCATTAAGGTGCTCGGCGACATCTTCGTCCCCATTATTCCCGCTATCGTGGCCTCGGGCCTGCTGCTGGGCATTATGAGCGCCCTCAACTTTATGGCCTCCAACGGCTTTATCGCGCTCGATACCAATAACTTTATTTATAAGATCGCCGACTTGGTCTCGGGCACGTCCTTTGGCATTCTGCAGATCCTGATCGGTTACTCCGCCGCTAAGGCCTTTGGCGCCAACCCGTATCTGGGCGCTGTCGTCGGTGGTGCATTCATCAACTCCTCGCTGCAGAGCGCCTACACGGTTGCTTCCGAGGGCGTTCAGACCATGGTTACTGTTATTCCCGGTGTGTACAGCTTTGAGTGGGTCGGCTATCAGGGCCATGTGATCCCCATCGTTATCGCCTGCGCCATTCTGGCCTTCCTCGAGAAGCGCCTGCACAAGATCGTTCCCGAGATGTTCGACCTCTTTGTGACTCCGCTCGTCTCCGTGTTCGTGACCGTGCTCGTGACGCTCATCGCCGTCGGACCCATCTTCGTCTGGGCCGAGAACGCCATCCTCGGTCTGATTCAGGCCCTGCTCACCCTGCCCTTTGGTGTCGGTTCCTTTATCGTCGGCCTGTTCTATGCCCCCACGGTCGTCACGGGTATCCACCAGATGTACACCGCCATCGACCTGGGTCAGCTTGCCCAGTACGGTGTGACCTATTGGCTGCCCATCGCCAGTGCCGCCAACATCGCCCAGGGTGGCGCCGCGCTCGCCGTTGCCTTTAAGACCCGCGATGCCAAGATCAAGGGCCTGGCGCTTCCTTCGGCCCTGTCCGCCTTCATGGGTATTACCGAGCCTGCCATCTTTGGTGTGAACCTGCGCTTCTTTAAGCCCTTCATCGCCGGCTGCATCGGCGGCGGTTGCGGTGCCCTGGTCTGCGCACTCACCTCGCTTGCTGCTTCCGGCACCGGCGTTACCGGCATCTTCGGTATCCTGCTGTGCCTGGCCCAGCCCGTGCAGTACGCGATCATGTTTGCGGTCGCCGCGCTGGTTTCCTTTGCCGTCTCGTTTGTCCTGTACAAGGACGAGCCCAAGGCTTCCGAGCAGGCCTAAGAGCTTTTGATTGAGGGGCGCCCGCGGGTTGTATGCTCGCGGGCGTTTCCCGTATCTGGTGTCGATCTCTGGCGCCTTGTTACTTTCGATCCGTTAGGACTTTGATATGTCTAATGCACTTGGCCGCGACCTTGCAAAGCTGGTTGCCGCTGTTGACACCGCCGCCTCTGAGTGCGGTCATGGCGCATATGGCCAGCGCTTCCATATTATGCCGCCGGCGGGCTGGCTCAACGACCCCAATGGTCTTTGCCAAGCGGGCGGCGTGTTCCATGCCTATTTTCAGTATGCGCCGTTTGATGTCGAGGGTGGCGTCAAGATGTGGGGCCATGCCACAAGCCGCGATCTTATGACGTGGGACTACGTTGGCGCCCCGCTGCTGCCCGACGAGCCGTTCGATTGCCATGGCGTGTATTCGGGCTCCGCGCTTGCCGAGGACGGCCGCATTCGCGTACTGTACACAGGCAACGTTAAACTCTCCGATGCAGACGGCACGTACGACTACGTCAATACCGGCCGCCGCGCCGATACTGTTTATGTCGAGAGCGTTGATGGCCTTGCCGGTCGGGAGTTCAGCCAAAAGCGTGTGGTGCTGGCGTCCGAGGATTATCCCGAGGATTTGACCTGCCATGTGCGCGATCCCAAGGTGTGGCGCGATGATAATGGGCGTTACCACATGGTGCTGGGCGCGCGTCGTCGCGTGGATGGGCCGCATGTCGAGAGCCGGTTTTGTGTGATGCACGGCGAGGGTGCCGGGCGCGATGTTGGCGAGATCCTGGTGTATGGCTCGGCCGATATGCTGAGTTGGGAGCTCGAGAGCCGCGTGTCTACGCCCGAGCGTTTTGGTTTTATGTGGGAGTGCCCGGGGTATCTGGAGCTCGAGGCTGATTGCGGCGTACCGGCGAAGTACCTGTCCTTCTCGCCCCAGGGGCTCGAGGGCGGTCGTTGGGACCGCGGTAATGTATATGCCGCTGGCTACATGCCTGTAATAGGTAACATCACCGGTGGTGACGGTACCTATGAGCTGGGCGATTTCCGCCTGTGGGACGCCGGTTTTGACTTCTATGCTCCTCAGGAGTTTACGGCTGAGGATGGTCGCCATATTCTGATCGGTTGGATGGGCATGCCCGATGAGCCGACCTATGACAACGCGCCTACCGTGGCGTGCGGCTGGCAGCACTGCATGACGGTGCCGCGTGAGCTTACGGCCGGTGACGGCGGCGTGGTGCTGCAGCAGCCGGCGCGCGAGATCGAGCACCATTATGCCTCGGTGCGTGTGGGGGAGGGCTCGTTGGAGGTTGCCGACGATATCTGCTTTGACGTTGTTGTTGACGGTGTCGACGGTGCGTTTACCGCGACCGTTGATGGCGAGCTGAAGCTGTCGTTTGTGCCCGCCGAGCGCGAACTGCCCTCGCGCTTTGAGATGCGATTTACCGATGAGGGTCGCGCTTCTGCCGGCTGCGGTCGTACCGTGCGTTGGGAGCCCGTCGACGAGGTTTGTAACGTGCGCATTGTTGGCGATGTCTCGTCGGTCGAGGTGTTTGTGAACGATGGCGTGCTCGTGTTCTCGACGCGCATCTATCCCGAGGCCTATGGCGTGACCGTTGACGCTCCGGGTGCGAGCGTGAACTATCACACGCTCAACATCTAGGCGTTTCGTTGTATATCGGCGCTATACTGCAGCCGTTGCCCACGATGCGGGGAACACCTGTATCGTGGGTTTTTGCTTATGAAGGGACGGTGCCGTGTGGATGTACAACAGCTAGAAGAGGCCTGGGCTTTGAGGGCCGGCGCGCGTGGGGCGCGACTGGTTGCGGCCTCGCATGTGCCGGCGGCGCTGTCTCTGTTGGGGGTTGTACGTCCCGGCGATCGTCTGGTTGCGTTTGCCGATGACTTTGCCGATGCGTTTGCGCGCGGCTTTGATGGTTGCGGTGTCGCGCTGGTGGGCTCGCCGTCCGCCGAGGTGTTTGCCGCTGCGTCCGAGGGCTTTGATACTTCGTTTGATGTCGAGGGTCCGCACTTGTGGTGGTTCGTCAACTCCATCGGCGGGTTTGGTCTGCGTGTGCCCGATCTGCGCACTCTGGGCCGCGCTGCTCGTGAGGCCCATGCGCTGTTTGTGGTGGATAACACGGTGGCGTCGGCTTTTGGTTGCGATCCGCTGCGTTTGGGTGCCGTGCTGTCGCTCGAGGCGCTCGACCGCGTGTGCGCCGGCAAGGCTCCGCGGAAGTTGGTTGCCGTCTCGGTCGCGCGCTCGCAGCTCAAGCGCCATCGTGTGGATGCCGCGGCCGAGTGCGCGCATGCCCTGCTTGAGGGCTGTGGCTTGGCCAAGTTTGAATTGACTGCTGACGAGGCCGGTGTGCTGGATCGGGGACTGGACTCGCTCGACGTCCGTATGCAGGCGCATTTCGACCGCGCCCGTGCGCTGGCCGAGTATCTGGCCGCCAACGAGATGGTGCGCAACGTGCGCTATCCCGGACTGAGCTCGCATCCCGACCATTCGGTTGCAACGGGAATCCTCGAGCACGGCTTTGGCCCGGCAGTTGAGTTTGACCTTATCGAGCGCAGTGCGGGTGATTTCTTCGATGCTTTGCCGGGGGAGTTTCGTACATCGCCCGCCGGCGGCGCAACAACGCGCCTCTCGGCCACGCGCGGCAAGCAGGGGAGCACCATCCGCCTCTTCGCCGGCACCGACAACCCCCTGGTCGTAGCGTCCGCCCTAGACAATGCCCTCCGCAACTAGCTTAATCATCCTCGACTCCATAAGTTGCGGTGAAATATGGATTGATTTACGGCTTTAACCGCATAAACAGTCCCTATTTCACCGCAACTTATGAGAAGGGGTTGTGTGGCTATAAAGCCCCGTTGCAAATTAGCTACTCTTTGATGCTTGCGATGAGGGCGTTGGCTTTGGTGGCGATGACGTTGTTGATGTCGGCCTGCAGCTCCTCGTAGACCGCTATGGCTCGCTCTCCTGCGGGCGTGAGCGTGGACCCGCGGGCGCCGTCGCGCTCGATGAGCTTGCAGCCCAGCTGTCCTTCCGCCTCGTTCACAATGCGCCAGGCCTTGGAGTACGCCATGCCCATGCTCTTGGCGGCGCGGTTGAGCGAGTGCTCGCGGGCAATACCCTGCAGCAGCAAGACGCAGCCGTGGCCGAAGACGCCCGGCAAATCCTTGTCGCACGCTTGAATGACCAACTTTGCCGTCGTCTTGTACTCCATGTGCTCCACGTCTCCCCGCTAAAGTGTTTGCTGGGCAAACGCAAAGCCTGCGTCAAACCCTCGTGTGCTCTTCTTAAATCATGCATTGTAGCAGTCAAAGTGCGTTAAGATACTTCCCCAGTATTGGGCGCCCAAGGTTGGGCTGGGTCCTACGAGGCCTGCAGCCGACCGGTCGCATGGAAAAAGGAGAAACATGGCTACGTTCTTTCCCGGTGAGTCCCACACGTTTTCGGAGTATCTGCTGGTCCCTGGTTACTCGTCCTCGCAGTGCATTCCCAACAACGTCTCTCTTAAGACGCCGCTAACCCGCTTTAAGCGCGGTGAGAAGCCGGCAATCACCCTGAACATCCCCATGGTTTCCGCCATCATGCAGTCCGTCTCGGGCGTCGATATGGGTGTCGCGCTCGCTACCGAGGGTGGCCTGTCCTTCATTTACGGTTCCCAGAGCGCCGAGTCCGAGGCCGCTATGGTCAAGGCCGTCAAGGATCACAAGGCCGGCTTCGTTCAGTCCGATTCCACGCTGACCCCCGACATGACCATGGAGCAGGTCATTGAGCTCAAGGAGAAGACCGGCCACTCCACCATGCCTGTTACCGACGACGGCACTCCCAAGGGTAAGCTCCTGGGCATCGTCACCAGCCGTGACTATCGCCCCAGTCGCGATGACCACCAGACGAAGGTCTCCGAGTTCATGACCCCGCGTGAGCAGCTCATCGTGGGCGACAAGAACATCAGCCTCAAGGTCGCCAACGACGTCATCTGGGACAACAAGCTCAACGCCCTGCCCATCGTCGACGACAACGATCACCTCATGGGCATCGTCTTCCGCAAGGACTACGATAGCCACAAGACCAACCCCAACGAGCTGCTCGATAACGACAAGCGCTACATGGTCGGCGCCGGTATCAACACCCGCGACTATGCCGAGCGCGTGCCGCTGCTCATCGAGGCCGGCGCCGATGTCCTGTGCATCGACTCCTCCGAGGGCTTCAGTGAGTGGCAGAAGCGCACCATCGAGTGGATTCGCGCCAACTACGGCGAGGACGTTAAGGTCGGTGCCGGTAACGTCGTCGACGCCGAGGGCTTCCGCTTCCTGGCCGACTGCGGTGCCGACTTCATCAAGGTCGGTATCGGCGGCGGTTCCATCTGCATTACCCGCGAGACCAAGGGTATCGGTCGTGGCCAGGCTACCGCGCTGATCGACGTCTGCCGCGCCCGTGACGAGTACTACGAGGAGACCGGCGTCTACGTGCCCGTGTGCTCCGACGGCGGCATCGTCTACGACTACCACATGACGCTCGCCCTTGCCATGGGTGCAGACTTTATGATGCTGGGCCGTTACTTCGCCCGCTTTGACGAGAGCCCGACCGAGCGCGTCAATGTGAACGGTCAGTACATGAAGGAGTACTGGGGCGAGGGTTCCGCGCGTGCCCGCAACTGGCAGCGCTACGACCTGGGCGGTGCCGCGAAGCTCAGCTTCGTCGAGGGCGTCGATTCCTACGTTCCCTACGCCGGCTCCCTCAAGGACGGTGTGGGCGGCACGCTCTACAAGGTTAAGTCCACGATGTGCAACTGCGGCGCCCTCTCGATCCCCGAGCTCCAGGAAAAGGCACGCCTGACCCTGGTCAGCTCCACCTCCATCGTCGAAGGCGGCGCCCACGACGTGGTCGTGAAAGACTCCCAGCAGTCCGTATCTTATCGATAAGCGGCTTTCTCAGGCACCGCACCTTGCCGTTCAAACCGTCGCTCGCGTACCAAAGTACGCGTCGCTCCTCTTTCACGGCAACCTGCGGCACCTGGAAAACCCGTTCGTGCTAGAACGAGTTTCAGACAAAGGTTGATTCCCAACCACGTTATTTAGATAAAGCGAGATGCCTGCAAGTCGCAGGCATCTCGCTTGTCGTATTTGCTATCATCATGCGAGTTAACGATGTGGCGGGGCGTTCTTACCTTTGCTCGCTGCAAGTTCCGCACGAGCCGAAGAGCACTTAATGTGCTCTTCGTGCGAGCAGGACTGTCCGCAGCAGCGAGTAAAGGTAAGAACGCCCCGTCCCAACCCAGCTAACAAAGGAGCTGATATGTGCGATTGCGCAGATCATAAGGATGAGATCCCTGCCTACGACGCGCAGGCCATTGAGTCCAAGTGGATGAAGGCCTGGGAGGACTCCAACCTCTTTGCCGTCGACACCGACGACAGCAAGCCCAAGAAGTACGTGCTCGAGATGTTCCCGTATCCGTCGGGCGACCTGCACATGGGCCACGCTCGCAACTATACCATCGGCGATGCCATGGCCCGTCAGGCCCGCATGCGCGGCTACGACGTGCTGCACCCCATCGGATTTGACGCCTTTGGCCTGCCTGCCGAGAACGCCGCCATCAAGCACAACACGCAGGCTGCCGCCTGGACGTATAAGAACATGGACCAGGCGCTCGCCACGATGAAGCGCATGGGCTTCTCCTACGATCTGGATCGCATGGTCAAGACCTGCAGCCCCGACTACTACCGTTGGGGTCAGTGGATCTTTGAGAAGCTGTGGGAAAAGGGCCTGGTCTACCGCAAGAAGAACCCGGTCAACTGGTGCCCTAACTGCAAGACCGTTCTGGCCAACGAGCAGGTCACCGAGGGTAAGTGCTGGCGCTGCGGCACCGAGCCCGAGAAGCGCGACCTTGAGCAGTGGTACTTCAAGATCACCGAGTACTCCCAGGAGCTGCTCGACGACCTGGAGAAGCTCCCCGGCTGGCCCGAGCGCGTCAAGCAGATGCAGGCCAACTGGATCGGTCGCTCCGAGGGCGCCGAGGTCGACTTTACCCTGTGCGACCAGGATGGCGAGCCCATCGAGGGCGATGAGGGCAAGATCACCGTCTTCACCACGCGTGCCGATACCCTTTTTGGCGTCTCCTTCTTTGTCCTGGCTCCCGAGTACGCCGGCCTGCACGAGCTCGTCGAGGGTACGGAGTACGAGGAGGCCGTCACCAAGATCGTCGAGGACTCCAAGCATATCTCTGCCGTCGAGCGTGCCCAAGGCACCCTCGAGAAGCACGGTGCCTTCACGGGCCGCTATGTGGTAAACCCCGTCAACGGCGAGAAGGTCCCCGTGTGGGTTGCCGATTATGTCGTTGCCGACTACGGTACCGGTGCCGTCATGGCCGTTCCCTGTGGCGACCAGCGCGACTTTGAGTTTGCCCGTAAGTACGACCTGCCGATCGTGCCGATCATCCTGGACGATGACGATCGTGCTGCCGTCGAGGCCAGCGGCGAGACCATCGATACCTTCCATGCCGAGACCGTCGACTGGGATTGCTCTCACGCTGCCGAGGGCACGCTCGTCCAGTCCGGCAAGTACACCGGCATGCGCGGCGGTAAGCACTCCGAGGGCGAGGCTGCGATCGTGGCCGACCTCGAGGCCATGGGCTGCGGTCGTCGCAAGGTCGAGTTCCGTCTGCGCGACTGGCTCATCAGCCGCCAGCGCTATTGGGGCAACCCCATCCCGGCCATCCACTGCGAGCACTGCGGCATCGTGCCCGTGCCCGAGGATCAGCTGCCGGTGACGCTGCCCGAGAACCTGGACCTGGGCGCCGGCGAAACCCTTGCTGAGTGCAAGGAGTTCTACGAGACCACCTGCCCGGTCTGCGGCCGCCCGGCCAAGCGCGAGACCGATACCATGGACACCTTCACCTGCTCCAGCTGGTATTACCTGCGCTATACCGATCCGCACAACACCGAGCTGCCCTTCTCCCGTGAGGCTGCCGACCGTTGGATGCCCGTCGATAACTACATCGGCGGCATCGAGCACGCTATTTTGCACCTGCTTTACAGCCGCTTCTTTACCAAGGCACTGCGCGACCTGGGCCTGCTGAGCGTGGACGAGCCCTTCACCAACCTGCTGTGCCAGGGCATGGTCAAGGACGAGAACGGCGACACCATGTCCAAGTCCAAGGGCAATGTCGTGCCCCCGAGCTCGGTCATCGAGCCCTACGGTGCCGACACCATGCGTTTGGCGATCCTGTTTATCGCCCCGCCCGAGAAGGACTTCGACTGGGATCCCAAGGCCGTCGAGGGCGCCAACCGCTTTATCAAGCGCGCCTGGCGTATCGTTTGGCAGCTCGTCCAGTCCGGCGACGCCAACGTGGCCTTCGACAAGTCCGCACTCGACGAGACCGCGATGAAGCTCTACCGCGAGCGTCACCGCACCATTGCCAAGTGCACCGAGGACTTCGATCGCGGCCAGTTCAACACCGCCATCTCGGCCGTCATGGAGCTCGTCAACGCGGCGAGTGCCTACCTCAATGCCACTGAGGGTACCGCCCGCGACAAGGCGCTGTGCTACGGCGTGGCTAAGGATATCGTGAGCGTCCTCGCCCCCATCTGCCCGTTCTGGGCCGACGAGCTGTGGCACGAGGCCCTCGGCTGCGAGGGCAACGCCTACACCGCCGCCTGGCCCGAGTTCGACCTGGCCGAGTCCGTTGAGGACACAGTGCAGATCGTCGTCCAGGTGCTCGGTAAGGTCCGCGGTCGTGTCGACGTTGCTCGCGATGCCTCCAATGAGGATATGCAGGCTGCCGCCGAGGCCGCCGTCGCCAAGTGGCTCGAGGGCAAGACGGTCGTCAAGGCCATCTGCGTGCCCAGCAAGCTGGTCAACCTGGTGGTTAAGTAAGCACTGTGCGCTTAGCTGACGCATAAAAGACGAGGGGCGATCCGGTTGGGTCGTCCCTCGTTTTTCATGTACCTGCCCTGATGTCTGCGGTCAATTGTCCTATTCTTGTGGAGAAGCTGTGCGCACGCTGACCTGCAGATTCGTACTGTGCTTGCACGTTTCCGCAGCTATTGGTATAGTTTGCTTGCAAATGAAGTTGTAATTGAAAGAAGTGGGGTTTCGGCCCCGCTTCTTTTTTGTATGGATGGAGGTGCCGCAATGGTCAAGACCAAGACCGAGCAGGCGATCATCGACGCGCTCGAGGCCGTCGCTCCCCAGCACGATGTCGACATCGTCGACGTCGAGCTCGTGGGTGCCACCAAGGCCCCCTGCGTGCGCGTGCGTATCGAGGGTGCCGAGGGTCAGAGCCTGTCGCTCAACGACGTCACGGCCAACACCAAGTGGGTCGGCGATGTGATTGAGGAGCTCGACCCCATCTCTTCGAGCTATACGCTCGAGGTGTCGAGCCCGGGTATGGCGCGCCCGCTGCGCCGCCCGAGTGACTTTGCCCGCTTTGTGGGCGAGAACTGCGAGCTCACCTCTACCGCCACCGAGGGCCGTCGCAAGTACGCCGGCAAGATTGCCGCCGCCACCGAGACGAACGTGACCCTCGAGCTCGAGGACGGCGAGTCCGTTACCCTCGATTTCTCTGATGTTAAAAAGTGCAAGTTGAAGCCCACCTACGACTTCAAGCCCGCGAAGGAAGGAAAGTAAGATGGCAGCATCCGACATGATGTCCGCCCTGATGGAGCTTTGCCAGGAGAAGCACATCGACCAGCTCTACCTGATCGACCGCCTGGAGCAGTCGCTCGCCAAGAGCTATGCCGAGATCCTGCATCTTGAGTGGGGCGCCAAGGTGACCATCGACCGCACCACCGGTAAGATCTACGTCTACCGCCTGGAGCCGATTGACGATTCCATGGACGAGGAGGGCAACTTCACCGAGTTTGAGGAGATCGACGTCACCCCCAAGAACACGAGCCGCATAGCTGCCCAGCACGCCAAGGCCGAGATCAACGCCATCGTGCGTAACTCCGCTCGCGAGCAGATCTACGAGGAGTTCTCCGGCCGCATCGGTGACCTCATCAGCGGTACCGTGCTGCAGTCCACGCCCGACTTCACGATCGTCAAGATCCGCGAGGGCGTCGAGGCCGAGCTGCCGCACTTCGATCAGCGTCGTTACGAGAACGAGCGCAACGAGCGTCCGATGGGCGAGCGCTACCTGCACAACCAGCACATCAAGGCCGTGATCATCGACGTTCGCGACCCCAACTCCAACCTGCAACCGGTTCGCGGCGAGCACAGCCGTCCGCCGATTGTCATCTCCCGTACCCACCCCGAGCTCATGCGTCGTCTGTTTGAGCAGGAGGTGCCCGAGATCTATGAGGGCACCGTCCAGATCAAGTCGATTGCCCGCGAGCCCGGCCAGCGCTCCAAGGTCGCCGTCCATTCGCTCGACGATCGCCTGGATCCCGTGGGCGCCTGCGTCGGCCCCAAGGGCAGCCGTGTTCGCGCTGTCGTGGGCGAGCTCCGTGGCGAGCGCGTCGACGTCATCCTGTGGGATGCCGATCCGGCCGTCTACGTCGCCAACGCCCTGTCGCCCGCCAAGGTCACTCGCGTCCTTATCGACGAGGAGAAGGCCTATGCCGGCGTCATCGTGCCCGACGACCAGCTGTCCCTCGCCATCGGCAAGGAGGGCCAGAACGCCCGCCTCGCCGCGCGCCTGACCGGCTGGCACATCGACATCAAGTCCGAGACCCTTGCCGCCGACATCCTCAAGAACGTTCCCGTTCACGAGGAGCCCGCCGCCGACCTGATCGGTGACGAGGAGGACGAGGACGTCCGTCGCTGCGAGTTCGTGTCCGAGGACGGCATCCAGTGCCGCAACCAGGCCCGTCCCGGCTCCCGTTTCTGCGGTGTCCATGACACCGACGCCTTCGATGATGCGGAGGACCTGATCTAGCGCGCGGTCGCGCCGGGCAGGTCCCAGCGCATACCCCACGCTCGTTCAGTCTCTAGGCACCCAAGGTGCCAGAAAGGGTAGGTGAAGTCATATGGCAAAAGTCCGTGTGTCCACCCTGGCCAAAGAGTTCGGCATGACCTCCAAGGAACTGATGGGTCATCTCGCCGAAATGAAGATTCCCGCTAAGTCCGCTTCCTCCGCCCTGGAGGACGCCTACGTCGCTATGGTCCGCAAGCAGCTCGCCTCGGTGATCGAGGCCCGCGCCCAGGAAGTCGAGGCCGCCAAGCTGGCCGAGGAGCAGGCCGCTGCCGCCGAGGAGGCAGCACGCGCTGCCGAGGCAGAGCGCGAGCGCATCGCCGCCGAGAAGGCGCGCGAGGAGGAGCGCCGCCAGTTCGCCGCCGCCCAGGCCGCCGAGGAGGCCGCCCGCGCCGAGGCCGAGGCTAAGAAGAAGGCCGAGCAGGAGCGCCTTGCCCGCGAGAAGGAGGAGGCTGCCCGCGAGGCCCAGCGCCGCGCCGTTCCCGCTTCCGACTCCGGTTCGCGCTTCCGTTCGCTGCTCGACCAGATCGCCGCACAGGAGACCGTGCTTAAGGAGAAGAAGGACGCCGAGGAGAAGGCCAAGGCCGAGCGCGCCGCCGAGCGCGGCAACCGTCGTGGCGGCAACAACGACCGCCGCGGTGGCCGTCGTAACGATCGCAACGCCTCCGACAACAACTCCGAGCGCAACGCCTCCGAGAACCGTTCGCACAGCCATCGCACCAACGCAAGCAACAACGTCGCTGCCGGCATGGACTTCCCCAACCCCGACAAGCAGGGCAAGGGCAAGAAGCGCAAGGGTGGTCACAACAACGAAGAGGACCACTACAGCCGCATGGCTCGCGAGGCTGAGGAGTACAGCCGCGAGAAGGTGCTCGAGGAGGCTCGTGCCGCCGTCGAGGAGGCCTCTCGCGAGTCCACTGGTCGCCGCAAAAAGCGCAAGGAGAAGCGCGAGCGCGAGGCCGCAAAGGCTCAGGAAGAGCGCAAGATTGAGGAGGCGCTGGCCCAGGGCGTGAACCCCGAGGAGCTCGACGCCATCAAGGTCTCCCAGGGCGTTACCGTCCAGGAGCTCGCCGAGGCGCTCGACGTTCCTGCCAACGACATCATCAAGCGCCTGTTCCTGCTGGGCACGCCGCTTACCATGACGCAGTCCATGTCCGACGACCTCGTCGAGCTCGTTGCCGACGACCTGGGCCGTCAGATCAAGATCATCACCCCCGAGGAGGAGAACACCTTCTCGTTCTACGACGATCCCGCCGACCTTAAGCCTCGTGCCCCGGTCGTCACCGTCATGGGCCACGTCGACCACGGCAAGACGAGCCTCCTCGACGCCATCCGTCACACCGGCGTCGCTGCCGGCGAGGCGGGCGGCATTACGCAGGCCATCGGCGCTTCGCAGGTCATGATCAACGACCGCAAGATCACCTTCATCGATACCCCCGGTCATGCCACCTTTACGGCCATGCGTGCCCGCGGCGCCAAGGTGACCGATATCGTCATCCTGATCGTGGCCGCCGACGACGGCGTCATGCCCCAGACCATCGAGTCGATCAACCACGCCAAGGCCGCCGGTGTTCCCATCGTCGTCGCCGTCAACAAGATCGATAAGCCGGGCGCCAACCCCGACCGCGTGCGCCAGGAGCTCACCGAGTACGGCATCATCCCCGAGGAGTGGGGCGGACAGAACATGTTCGTCAACATCTCGGCCAAGCAGAAGATCGGTATCGACGATCTGCTCGAGACCGTCCTGCTCCAGGCCGACGTGCTCGAGCTCAAGGCCAACCCTGATACGTTCGCTTCGGGCAACGTCCTCGAGGCTAAGCTCGACAAGGGTCGCGGCTCGGTTGCCACCGTGCTCGTGACCCGCGGCACCCTGCACGTTGGCGACACGCTGGTCGCCGGTCTCACCTATGGCCGCGTCCGTGCCATGCTCGACCCCAAGGGCAACGCCGTCACCGAGGCCGGTCCCTCCGACGCCGTCGAGATTCTGGGCCTGCAGTCCGTCCCCAACGCCGGTGACGAGTTCCGCGTGTTCGAGGACGAGCGCGAGGCACGTGCGCTGGCCGACGAGCGTTCGCTCAAGGCCCGTATCGAGGAGCAGAGCCGCGTGAAGCACGTGACGCTCGAGAACCTCTTCGAGACCATCGCCGACGCCGAGGTCAAGGAGCTCAACCTGATCATCAAGGCCGACGTCCAGGGCTCCATCGAGGCCCTTCAGGACTCCCTCGACAAGATGGATCAGTCCGAGGTGCGCATCAACACGATTCACTCCGCCGTTGGTGCCATCAACGAGACCGACGTCGTCCTGGCCGACGCCTCCAATGCCATCATCATCGGCTTTGGCGTCCGTCCCGACGGCAAGGCCCGCTCCGCTGCCGAGCGCGAGGGCGTCGAGATCCGTTGCTACGACGTCATCTACAAGTGCCTCGAGGACCTCGACGCTGCCCGCATCGGTATGCTCAAGCCCACCGAGGTCGAGGTCTCCACGGGTACTGCGACCGTTCTGGACACCTTCAAGGTGCCCAAGGTCGGTATCGCCGCCGGTGTCCGCGTCGAAGAGGGCGAGATCGCCGCGACCGATTCTGTGCGCCTGGTGCGCGACGGCATCGTGGTCTTCAACGGTAAAATCGCCTCGATGCGCCACTACAAGGACGAGGCCAAGAGCCTCAAGAGCGGCTCCGAGGGCGGTATTGGCCTGGAGAACTTCCAGGACATCAAGCCTGGCGACACCATTGAGGGCTACCGCATCGACCAGGTTGCCCGTACCGAGTAGGGGGTAGCGCTATGAAGCAAACGCAGGCAACCCGCCGTCTGGGCGAGCAGCTTCGCGAGAAGCTCGGTTATATCCTGCTCTTTGAGGTTTCCGATCCGCGTCTCGACCTGGTCACCCTGACCGCGGTCGAGGTCGCGGTGGACCGTTCGTTCGCGCGCGTGTACGTGTCGTGCGACGCGAGCCGCTACGACGAGGTCATGGAGGCGCTCGCCAGCGCCAAGGGCCGCATCCGTAGACTGTTGGCCCGCTCGCTCGATTGGCGCGTCACGCCCGAGCTCGATTTTCGCATCGATCGCTCGACCGATGAGGCCGAGCGCATCACGCGTGCGCTGGAAAACGTTCCCGCCACGCTTGCGATCGAAAAGGACGAGGACGGCTATCCAATAGCGGATGTCGCCCAGGAGGCAGCTTTAGATGAGTAATTCCGCCGACCTCGCATCGTGCGAGTCTGCAGATATTCAGCGACGCATCCTCGAGCTCATCGAGGGTGCGTCCTCCATTGCGATTTCGGGACATACGTCTCCCGATGGTGACGCCCTGGGCTCCGTGCTGGGTCTGGGCTTATCGCTTATGAAGTTTTTCCCCAACAAGGACATTGCCCTGTTGCTGGCAGACGATGACCCGGTTCCGCGCATCTACCGCTTTATGGAGGGCGCCGACCGTCTGGTGCCGGCATCTGCGTATACCGGCAATCCGGACCTGTTCATCTCGGTGGACGTGCCGGTCGTCGAGCGTCTGAACAACTCCGCCGAGGTGCTCCGCCGCTCGTCGCATGTGGTGTGCTTCGATCACCATCCGGCGCGCGAGGAATTTGCCGAGCTGAGCCTGAGGTGCGTCGGCGCCGCGGCCTGCGCCATGATCATCGACCGCTTTTTGGACAATTGCGGCATTGTGGCTCGCAACGGTGTCGCGACCTGCCTGCTGTGCGGCCTGGTGACCGATACCGGTCGTTTTCAGTACCAAAACGCCGATGCTGCTGCGTTCCATGCCGCCTCGCGCCTGGTCGCGCACGGTGCCGATCCGGCGCGCGTCGCGCTCGAGGTCTACCAGAGCATGCGCGTAGAGTTCTTGCATCTCAAGTCCATCGTTATGGGTCGTATCAAGACCGTGGCGCACGGTCGCGTGGCATATAGTTATGCGTACCAGAGCGACCTCGAGGCCTGCGGCGTCACTTCGGATGAGTGCGACGGTCTGGTCGATGTGGTGCGTTCGGTGATGGGCGTTGAGGTCTGCCTGTTCCTAAAGGGCATCGAGGGCGATACCAAGGTGCGCGGCAACCTGCGCTCCAAGGGTGACCTCGATGTGTCCGAGATCGCTGCCAACTTTGGCGGTGGCGGGCATCATGCCGCCGCCGGCTTTTCCAACAACGGAACGATTCGCGAGACGCTCGCCGTGGCACTTCCCATGCTGGCCGAGCTGGTGGGGGAGGATCCCGCTTCGGTGGCCGTCGAGCTCTAACATTTTGGATGGTACATGGCTCGTCGTACGCCTTCTCAATTGAATATGCTGCTCGCCGTCGATAAGCCGGTGGGCTGCACGTCCCACGACGTGGTATCGCAGTGCCGACGCGCCCTCCATGAGCGACGCATCGGCCATGCTGGTACGCTCGACCCCATGGCCTCGGGTGTCATGGTGGTGGGCGTGGGTCAGGCGACCCGTCTGCTGGGCATGCTAACCCTCGATACCAAAAGTTATGTTGCCGACATTTCGTTTGGTGTCGAGACCAATACCGATGACGCGGAGGGCGAGGCCGTCCGCACGGTGCCCGTTGCCCCCGAGATGCGCGATCTCGCTTACGCCCGTGAGCAGCTGGCCGCTATGCTTGGCCCGCAGATGCAGGTGCCGCCAGCTTTTTCGGCCATCTCGGTCAATGGCGTTCGCGCCTATAAGAGTGCTCGCGAGGGCAATGCGGTCGACTTGCCTCCGCGCCCCGTCGAGGTCTATGCCGCCGACCTGATCGCCGTGGGCGGCGAGGGCGATACGTGCGTCTGGACCGTGGCGTTTTCGGTAAGCAAAGGCACCTACATTCGCGCGCTCGCTCGCGATCTGGGTCGTGCCTGCGATAGCGCTGCACATATTTCCGCGCTGCGCCGTACGGCCTCCGGCGTGGTTTCCATTGGCGCCTGTCATGCGGTAGAGGAGCTCTCTGCCGAGACCGCTGCCGGTTTCGCTCTGGATCCCATCGCCGCCTTAGGTGCCACGCGTGTCGATTTGCCGGGTAATCTTGCAGACGACCTGCTTTGTGGCCGCCGCATTCCCGTTGAACGCGCGCTTGCGGACTTCGATACGGCGAAGGCGCCGTTCGCGCTCGTACTCGATGGGGGATTGAAGGCGCTTGCTCGTATCGAGGGCGGCCGCTTTGTGATGGAGCACGTCTTTCCGCAGGCGATCGGCGGTGTTCGATGATGCTGGCGCCCCACGAGCTCGCGCGTATTTTTTTCGCGGGTGAGTTAGATGAGGCCCGTATCGTTTCTGCCGATGCATTTGATGGATGCGAGTTCTTGGGCGCCGCGTCGATCGCCATTGGCGTGTTTGATGGCGTGCATCGTGGGCACCAAGAGCTGATCGACGCGGTTATTCGCGATGCGCATGATCACGGCAGCAAAGCGGTCGTGATCACCTTCGATCCTGATCCGGACGTCGTGGTGAGCCCTTCGCCCGCTCAAAAATTGATGACGACGGCTGACCGCCTGCATGCCCTGGCTCAAACCGGGGTCGATGCGGTGGTGGCCGTTCCCTTTACGCCCGCCGTGGCGGCACTCGACCATGTCGGGTTTCTGGCGTTGTTGTCGCGCGTTGTCGACATTCGCTCCATTCGTGTCGGCAGCGACTTTAGGCTCGGCCGCGGCGGCGCTTCGGGCGTTGCCGAGATGCGCGCCTGGGGCACTGAGCGTGGGGTTGACGTTTACGGTCACGACCTACTCTGCGTTAACGGGCAGACCATCTGCGCCACGCGCATCCGCCATGAGCTGGGTCAGGGTCATGTGGAGCTGGCTGCCGAGCTTCTCGGCCGTCCCTATATGCTGCGCGGCGTTGTGGCGGCTGGCCGTCACGAGGGCTCCGACATGGGCTTTCCCACGGCAAACATCCAGGTGCCCGACGGCATCCAGGTGCCTGCCGATGGCGTCTATGAGGGTCTGGTGCTGGTCGACGATACCGTATGGCCTGCTGCCGTCAACGTGGGGCTGCCGCCGACCTATGCCGATGATGCCGCCTCGGCACATCTCGAGGCCAACTTGATCGGCTATGCGGGCGACCTGTATGGCGCTTCCGCGTCGCTGGCGTTTACGCGCTGGCTGCGTCCGTCTCGCGTGTTCGATTCCCTGGACGAGTTGATCGCGACCGTCGAGGGTAATATCGACGATATCCGTCATAACTTGGGTGAGCAGGGGGTGAGTATCCGTGATTAGCGATGAGGAAAAAGATCAGGTACGCGCGGCGTCGGACCTGGTTGCCATCGTGCAGGAAACGGTTGAGCTCAAGCCCCGCGGCCATGAGTTTTGGGGCTGCTGCCCGTTTCATGGCGAAAAGACCCCATCGTTTCACATTATCCCTGCTACGCAGGTGTGGCACTGCTTTGGTTGCGGCGAGGGCGGCGACGTCTTTACCTACATCATGAAGCGCGAGAACCTGAGTTTTCCCGAGTCGATCCGCTACCTGGCCGACCGTGCGGGAATTGAACTGCACGATACCGGTGCGCAGCGCGATCGCGGCACCAAGCGCGCCCGCATCTATGACCTGTGCGCCGAGACGGCTCAGTTCTACCACACCATGCTTATGCGCGGTAAGGACAGCCGTCCGCGCGAGTACTTTGCCAGTCGCGGTATGGGTGGCGATGTCTGTCGCCGCTATTGCCTGGGTTTTGCGCCGGGTCGCAACATGCTGGTTTCGCACCTGTCTCAGGCGGGCTTTACCCCGCAGGAGATGATTGACGCCAATGTGGCCGTGAGCCGCGGGCGCGGACAGCTCGCGGACCGCTTTTATGACCGTGTGATGTTTCCCATCTTTGATGAGCAGGGTCACAATATCGCCTTTGGCGGGCGCATCATGGGCGATGGTCAGCCCAAGTACCTCAACACGGCCGAGACGAGTGTGTTTCATAAAAAACGAAACCTCTATGGCTTTAACTGGGCCAAGGAGTTTATCGTCGCGCAGGATACCGCCATCGTGGTGGAAGGCTATACCGACTGCATCGCCTGCTGGGAGGCAGGGATCAAAAACGTCGTCGCCACGCTGGGCACGGCGCTCACGGAGCATCACGTCAAGACGCTCACCCGCTTTGCCAAGCGCATTGTATATATGTTCGATGGCGACGCCGCCGGTCAAAAGGCCGCGCGCCGCGCGATTCAGTTTATCGAGCAGGATTCGATGGACCTGCGCTGCGTGGTGCTGCCCGACGGCAACGATCCCATGGAGTTCATCACGGCGCATGGTGGCGAGGCGCTGCAAGCGCGCATTGATGCCGCCGAGCCCCTCATGGACTTTGTGTACCGTTCGCTACAGGAGTCGAGCGACATTACCACACCGGGCGGTCGCGCTAAAGCGCTCGAGGATGCGCTGACGCTCATCTATCCGCTGCGCGACAGCTATATGATCGACACGTACTTTATCCAGATTGCCGATCTGCTGGGTTTGGACCTGGAGACCGTGCGCGCGAGTTCGGGCCGTGTGTTTCGCGATGTCGCCAAGCGTGAGGATGCGGAGCGACGTCGTGAGCAGAGCTACGAGCGTCAACGCGCGCAAGCTGAGCGCTCGGGCGGTTCGCAGGGACGAAGCTCGGGCGGCGGTGCGGCTGGTACACGCAGTGCCGGTCGCGGTGCCTGGGCCGCGGGTGCAACGCCGCCGGTGTCCGCACCGGTCGAGGAGGACCCGTACGACTACGTTCCGCTTGATGCCTATGGGGCCGCGCCGGTGGAGGTCGACGAGGATCTGCCGCCAATCGATGTGCCAGCGGGGATGGAAAGCGCTGCGCCCGTTGCCGATAGTTCAAGCGCGGCGGCAGCTCCGTCGATGCCGATTGTTTTGACCGATCTGGAGCGGAAATCCCTGGCGGGGGAGCGCGAGCTGCTGACGATGCTCACGAGCTACCCCGATCTGTTCCGCACGTATGCCGATCGCATTTGTTCTATCGAGTGGGTCGACCCGCGTCACGAGTCCATTGCGTGGGCCGTGCTGGCAACGCCGCCGGGAACCGATCCTGCGGCATGCATGGATGCGGCGCGGGCGGTGTGCCCCGAGGCGGCGTCGCTTGTCAGCGCCGGGCGCATTTCGGCGACGAGCAAGCACCCGACCGAGACGAACATCGTCTTTATGCTCGATACGCTCGAGCTCTACACCATCAAACGTCGCATGCGAGCCGCGCAGGCCAAGTTGCGCCAGGACCGTTCACTCGACGATGAGGCCCGTCGCGTGCTGACGATGCAGGCGATGCAAGATTCGCAGCGCCAGCGCGAGCTCCAAAAGTCGATCGGTGGCGTGGCCGACCCGTTCCGTTTGATCGGTTTGGAGACCGCAGGTGCCGATCAGGCCTAGATGTTGTGGTCAACCAGCGTATTCTCGCCTATATCCTGTCTTTATTTTGGGTATAGACGTCCATGTGTGTGCTAAAGTATTGAGTCCTGTGGACTACGAAGGGAGAATCTGTGCCAAAAAAGACTGAGAGCACGGGTACTGGGCTGGAATCCTACGTTGCAAAGCTCATGGGCAACGGCTCAAACAGGACTTCGGTAACCGAGGACGAGATTCAGGTCGCCCTGAAGGATATCGATGTCTCCGATGAGCAGCTCAACGCGGTGTATTCCGCGCTGCGCAACAGCGGCATCCAGATTATCTCCGCGAGCGGAAACGACGACGCCCCGATGGGCGTCGACGATGACGATAACGATACCGACGATTTCGATGACGATGACGAGCACGATTCCGGCTCGCTCGACGATCACGAGCTTAAGATGGCCCGCCAGGCCGACGCCGAGATGGGCTCTTCCAAGAGCAAGAAGAAGCGCACCGTGCGCACGTCTCGTTCGCGTTCGCGCGTGCGCGGCATCGATGCCTCCACGGTGATGCTGACCGGCGACCCGGTTCGTATGTACCTTAAGGAGATCGGTAAGGTCGACCTGCTGACCGCATCTGAAGAGGTCGATTTGGCCATGAAGATCGAGGCCGGTCTCGAGGCTACCGAGAAGCTCGAGGCTGCCGATGCAGGCGAGATTGAACTCACACGCTCCGAGATGCGTCGTCTTACGCGTATTGAGAACGTTGGTCTTGAGGCCAAGCAAGCGCTCATCAGCGCAAACCTGCGTCTGGTCGTCTCCATCGCCAAGCGCTATGTCGGCCGTGGCATGCTGTTCCTGGATCTGATCCAGGAGGGCAACCTCGGTCTGATCCGCGCCGTCGAGAAGTTCGACTACCAGAAAGGCTTCAAGTTCTCCACGTACGCCACGTGGTGGATTCGTCAGGCCATTACGCGTGCTATTGCCGACCAGGCCCGTACCATTCGTATTCCCGTGCACATGGTTGAGACCATCAACAAGCTCGTCCGCGTGCAGCGCCAGCTCCTCCAGGACCTGGGTCGCGACCCGACTCCCGAGGAGATCGGTGCCGAGATGGACATGAGCGCCGACCGCGTCCGCGAGATCCAGAAGATTTCGCAGGAGCCCGTGTCGCTCGAGACCCCGATCGGCGAGGAAGAGGATTCCCAGCTGGGCGACTTCATCGAGGACTCCCAGGCTATCGTTCCGCCCGATGCCGCCAGCTTTTCCATGCTGCAGGAGCAGCTCACCCAGGTGCTCGATTCGCTTGCCGATCGCGAGCGCAAGGTTATCGAACTGCGCTTTGGCCTTGTCGACGGACATCCCCGCACGCTCGAGGAAGTCGGTCGTGAGTTTGGCGTCACGCGCGAGCGCATCCGCCAGATCGAGTCCAAGACTCTGGCCAAGCTTCGCCACCCGAGCCGTAGCAGTAAGCTGAAGGACTATATCGAGAGCTAGTCAAGTAAGAGGCGCCCTCAAGCACATCCGCTTGGGGGCGCTTTCATGTAGACATTGGGGACGTTCTTGAATGACTGGTCGTTTAAGAACGTCCCCAATGACTGGGTCGGAAAATTTCTTAAAAAAGTTCTTGCCCTGAGCTGATTCGTCCGTATAATAAACTTCGTTGCTTGAGAGCACGCACCTATTCCTCGGTAGCTCAATGGTAGAGCACGCGGCTGTTAACCGCGCTGTTGTAGGTTCGAGTCCTACCCGGGGAGCCAGGTTGTAAAACCCGTCGCTTATGTGGCGGGTTTTTTCATGCCGCGATCGCCGTTCGCGAACGTTACCATATCAACATTTCGTGTCGAGGATGTAATCCCGAGGCCCGCCACCTCAACATGCCGCGGTCGTTGTAGAATATTGCAATGATTGCTCCCACGACATGGTGCCGCGAGCACCAAGAAAAGGAGATTCTTGTGTCTGAGACCATTAACGGCAGCCTGAGCGTCTCGAACGACGTTATTGCCGATATTGCCGGTTATGCCGCGATGACGTGCTATGGCGTTGTCGGTATGGCTGAGCAGCTCCAGGGCGCCGAGAGCGTGCGCCTGCTTGCCGGTCAGCGCCTCCGCAAGGGCGTGCTTGTCTCCGCCGACGAGAACGGCCTTACGGTCGATCTTCACGTCGTGCTCGAGAACGGCGTCAACATGAAGTCCGTCTGCCACAATCTTTCGAGCTCCGTTGCCTTCACTCTGCAGGAGATCGCCCAGATCGATCCCGCCAGCCTTAAGATCGGCATCCATATCGACGCGCTCAAGAGCCGTCTGAACTAGCATCCGAAAACGGAGATTCAAATACCCATGATTGCAAAGACCATTCGCACCTGTTTTCCGATCGCTGCGGCTGCCGTTTCCGACAAGGCCGAGGAGATCAACAAGCTCAACGTCTTCCCCGTACCCGATGGCGATACCGGCACCAACATGTCGCTCACGCTCGCCTCGGTGACCAAGGAGCTCTCTGCCCTTCCCGCCGATGCCGATATGGAGGCCATCGCCGGTGCCATCACCCACGGCTCTCTCATGGGCGCTCGCGGTAACTCCGGCGTTATCACGTCGCAGATTCTGCGCGGCGTGGCCGAGGGCCTTGTCTCTGCCGACGAGCCCATTACGTCCGCCAACATTGCCTTCGCCTTCCGTCGTGCCGTCAAGGTCGCCTTCCAGGCTGTCCGCAAGCCCATCGAGGGCACGATCCTCACGGTCCTGCGCGATGTCTCGACCAAGGCCGATGAGTGCGAGAAGAAGAAGTTCTCGGCCGAGGATGCGCTCGATGCTATCGTCGTCGAGGCGTACCAGTCCGTCGCCCGCACGCCCGACTTGCTGCCCGTCCTCAAAGAGAACGGCGTGGTCGACTCAGGCGCCTTCGGCTTTGCCATCTTCCTGGAGAACTTTGTTGCCGCCGCGCTTGGTCGCAGCACCGTTGTCGAGGATTTCTCCGCTACGTTTGACTCCGCCGGCTCTGCCCGCGATGCCGCTCTTGGCCGCGTTGAGATCGAGGCTAACGACGACTGGGAGGGCTCGGAGTTCCGCTACTGCAACGAGTTTCTCTTTAAGGCCGACGCCCCGTTTGACGAGGACGAATGCCTTAAGTTCCTAGGCTCCATGGGCGACTGCGAGCTGCTCGTGGGCGCCTATCCCGACTACAAGATCCATGTGCACTCCAATACCCCCAACCTGGTGCTCGAGCACATGCTGCAGCTCGGTCAGATCTATGAGGTCTTTATCCACAACATGGAGATGGAGGCCCACGACCGTACCGCTAAGATCCACGAGGATCAGGAAAAGGCCGCCGAGCCCGCCAAGGCGCTGGGCTTTGTCGCCGTTGCCGCCGGTTCCGGCGAGGCCGACATCCTCAAGTCCCTTGGCGTCGACGTGGTCGTCTCCGGTGGCCAGACTATGAATCCCTCGACCGCCGACCTGCTGGGCGCGGTGGACCAGGTCAACGCGACCTCGGTCATCATCTTGCCCAACAACGGCAACATCCGCATGGCCGCTGAGGCTGCTGCCTCAGCCTGCACCGACAAGAAGGTCGCCGTCGTTCCCACCAAGACCGTCCCGCAGGCCTTCTCCGCGCTGTTCGCAGTCCTGCCCGATTCCGAGCTCGAGGATGCCGTCGCCGCCATGGTCGACGCCATCAGCGAGGTCCGCGATGGCGAGGTCACCCGCGCCGTGCGCGACTCCAGTGCCTCTGACGGTTCTCCGATTCACTCCGGTGACGTCATGGGTATCATCGCCGGCTCCATCGACGTGGTCGGCTCCGACGTGAAGCAGGTCACGCTCGACTGCATCAACCGCATGCAGGAGGAAGAGGAGGGCGACGCGCTGACGATTCTGGCCGGCGAGGAGCTGTCCGATGAGGCCTTTCAGGAGATCGTCGACGCCATCGAGGAAGCTCAGCCCGACTTGGAGATTGACGCCCATCGTGGCGAGCAGCCGCTCTATCCCGTGATCTTCTCGATCGAGTAGGCATCTGCCCATGTCCGAGCTCTGCTCCGTGCCGCGCGTCTCGGAGCGCTTTGCCCAGAGCAATGCGCTCGACGAGGATATCGCGCGACTCAAATATGTTTCGGGTAAACGTGAGGAGGCCCTTCGCCGTCTGGGAATTAGGACGGTGGGGGACCTCCTTCTCCATATCCCTCATCGATACCTCGACTTTACCCGTTCGTGGTCCATCGAGATGGCGCCCATCGGTACCGTGTGCACCATCATCGCCACGGTCGACCGCATCGTCCAAAAGCAGCCGCGTCCGCGCATGCAGGTGACCGAGGTATCGCTGGTGGACGAGACGGGCGTGTTGCAGGTCGCCTTTTTCCGCCAGCCCTGGATTGCCCAGCAGCTTAAACAGGGCGACCGCCTGGCCGTGATGGGCAAGGTCGAGTTTGCCTACGGTTTTAAGCAGATGGCCTCGCCGCACTTTGAAAAGCTCGATGACGGGCGTGCTGCGGGCACCATCCTGCCGGTCCATTACGTGAGCGATGGCGTGAGCCAGGCATGGATGCGCCGCATCGTAAGCGGCGCGCTCGAGGTCGTCGGCAATCCGTTCGATCCGATTCCCGCGCCGCTGCGCGCAAAGCGGAAGCTCATGAGCAATGCCCGCGCGTTGCGTTCGATCCACTTTCCATCGAGTATGGCAGAGCGCGATATCGCGCGCGCACGGCTTGCCTACGAGGAGTGCCTCTACCTGCAGCTGGCGCTGCGCCTGCGCAACGTCGGCGGCCTGGTCGATGTGGTTCCCTATGCCCACACCGCGGGCGAGCACCTGGCCGCGCTTAAGCAAGCCCTGCCGTTTTCGCTGAGCGACGAGCAGGAGACCGCGTTCCAAGATATCCTGCGCGATATGTGCGATGGTGGGCGCGTGATGAACCGCCTGCTGCTGGGCGATGTCGGTACCGGTAAGACCGCCGTTGCCGCCTGCGCTCTGGCTGTGGCTTCCGATAGCGGTACGCAGGCCTGCGTTATGGCGCCCACGGGCGTGTTGGCGCGCCAATATGCCGATAAGACCGGCCCTCTGCTCTCGCAGGCGGGCATGTCCTGGGCGCTTCTGACGGGTGCCACGCCGGCCTCAGAGCGCGAGCAGATCCATGCCCAGCTTGAATCGGGCGAGCTCGACGTCCTCTTTGGAACCCACGCGGTGCTTTCGGATAACGTTGCGTTCAATCATCTGTCGCTTGTCGTCATCGACGAGCAGCACCGGTTTGGCGTTGGCCAACGCAACGCCCTACGTGCGAAGGGCCCCGGTGCGGACCTGCTCGTTATGACGGCGACACCGATCCCGCGTACGCTGGCGCTTTCGGTCTACGGCGATCTGGACACGAGTATCATCCGCCATCGGCCCGTCCCTGGCGCTGGCGTGACGACACGCGTGCTCACCGAGTCGAGCCGCGACCTCGCCTATGGCGCCATCCGCGAGGCGCATGAAAAGGGTCAGCAGGCCTACGTGATTTGCCCGCTCGTGGAGCCGAGTGACTCGGCCGATGAGCTTGAAGACGTGCCCGGTATCGCCCGCGACGACGAGGGCCGCGTGACCGTGCCTGTGCCGCTGCACGATACGGCGACCGAGCTCGATCGCCTGCGTCTGGCGTTGCCGGGTCTTGCCATCGAGCGCCTTCACGGCCGTATGCCAGCGGGGGAGAAGGATCGCGTGATCGACGCCTTCAAGCGTGGCGAGATTGACGTGCTCGTCTCGACTACGGTGGTCGAGGTGGGCGTCGACGTGCCCAACGCCACCGTCATGGTCATCGAGAACGGTGAGCGGTTTGGCTTGGCGGCGCTGCATCAGCTACGCGGTCGCGTGGGCCGCGGCAGCGTGTCGGGCACGTGCCTGGTCATGACGCACTCCAAGGGCAATGGCGGCGCCTCGGCGGCACAAGACCGTCTCCAGTCGCTCGAAAAGACCTCGGATGGTTTTACGCTTGCCCAGATGGACCTGCGTCTGCGTCACGAGGGCGAAATCCTGGGGTACCGTCAGCACGGTGGCGTGACCTTGCGCTTTGTGGACCTGGATGCCGATGAGGACCTTATCGAATGGGCCCATTTGGACGCGGTCGAGCTCTTGCGGTATGCTTGCAACCTTGACTCTGTGGCGACGCGTCCCTTGCGCGAGGCGGTCGCCATGCGTTATCGACATATCTTTAAGGAGGTCAGCGGAGGATGAGAATCATCGGCGGCGAATGGCGCGGTCGTAAGATCGAGGAGCCCCGTGGTCGCGATGTCACCCGCCCCACGACTGATCGCGTGCGCGAGGCGTGCGCATCTATGGTCATGTCGGCATTCGATTTCGATTTGGACGAGGTTCGTGTGCTGGACGCCTTTGGCGGCTCCGGTGCCTTAGGGTTAGAGATGCTCTCTCGTGGGGCCCGCTCGCTCACGACGTTTGAGATCGATCGCAACGCCGCGCGGCTCATTACCAAGAATATCGAGTCGCTCTGCCGTGACCGTGCGCGTTGGCGTGTGGTCACGGGCGACATGCTGGCAAGTGCCTCGCGCGGTCGTGTACCGGGCGGCCCCTTTGATTTGGTCCTGCTCGACCCGCCCTATGCTTTTGGTGCCGAGCCGGTCGAGGAAATGCTGCAGAACCTGGCTCAGCAGGGTCTGCTTGCGCCTGGCGCTTATGCCCTGTTTGAGCATGCCTCCGCCGATGCGGGCGCGCATCCGGCAGGCTTTGAGACTGTACGTGAGAAGCGCTACGGCATTACCTCGGTCGACCTGCTTCGTTGGGTCGGCGATGACGACGGTGAGGACGATAGTGCCGTCACCGATGCCGATAACAACGATGCCACGACGTTTCAGGAGGACGCCCATGAATGACACCATCAACCGCGTGATCGTCCCGGGCACCTTCGATCCCATCACGTTTGGCCATATCGATGTGATCCGCCGCGCCCGCCGCATCTTTCCCAGTGTGATCGTCGCTGTTGCAGAGTCGCAGGGTAAAAACGGTGTGGGCACCACGTTTATGCTCGATGAGCGCGTGGCGCTGGCCCGCGAGGCGCTCGGTAATATCGACGGCGTCGAAGTCCTGCCCTTTACCGGCCTCTTGGTCGACTTCGCTCGTGAGCAGGGGGCGGGGGCCGTGGTCAAGGGCCTGCGCGCCATGACCGACTTTGAGTATGAGCTGCAGCAGGCCGACCTCAATTATCGCTTGGATAGCGAGCTGGAGTCCATCTTTGTCATGAGTGCTCCGCAGTACGGTTACATCTCGAGCTCGGTCGTTCGCCAGATCGCCTCGCTCGGCAGCGATGTATCGACGTTTGTGCCGCCCAACGTGGTCGAAGCGCTCAGACATCGCTTTTCGTGACGTTTTTTATTGCCTGGTGGCATGTGGTAAACTAGCACGATGATATGTTACCTATGAAAGGAGACCGGATGCCGGGCGAGAATTTTCCTGGCGATAGGATCGTCAGCTTGGTCGATGAGCTCGAAGGGCTGATCGAGGAAGCCAAGCCGCCTTTCGGCAAGAACGCTCAGTTCAAGGTCATCGACGCCGACGTGTTCTTCAATATCCTCGACGAGATCCGCATGAGCTATCCCGAGGAATGGCAGAAGTCCCGCCGTATCCTTAAGGAGCGCGAGGAGCTTATGGCTTCCGCCGCCGCTCAGGCCGATTCCATCATCGCCGACGCTCAGCAGCAGGCCCTCACCATTGCCGGTGAGCAGGAGATCGTCCGACTTGCGCAGCAGCAGGCCGACGACATCCGCGATCGTGCCCAGCAGTACGAGCGCGAGACGCGTTATGCTGCCGAGGACTACGCAGAGCAGGTCTTTACGCACCTGGAGGAGAACCTCAAGAGCCTGACCGGCACCGTTACCCGTTGCCGTCAGCAGCTCAACGAGGGTGCCGCCCAACAGAATGGTCAGTGGTAATGGCTGAGTTCCCGAGCGTTACCGTCGATCTTTCCGAGCAGCTCGAGTTTCCTGGAGATTCGTATCCGCTGACCGGTAAGGTCGATGTCGCCACCTACACGGTGGGCGAGAAGGAGTACCAGCTTCAGGACGGCATCGACTACGACGTTGTCTTTACCAATGCCGGTACCGGTGTCTTGCTCACGGGCATGGTCCGCGCGCACGCCACCGGCGAGTGCGACCGTTGCCTGGAGCCCGCCTCGTTTGATATCGCCGGCGAGATCGAGGAGTTCTACCTCTTTGAGGAGCCCGAGGATCCCGAGGCCTACGAGGACGGCTACGAGCTCCTGTGTGAGGACCGCATCGTCGATCTGGGTGAGCCCATCAACGACGCGGTCGTCATGGACACGCCGTTTGTGGTGCTCTGCAAGCCCGATTGCCGCGGTCTGTGCCCCACATGCGGTTGCAATCTCAACGTCGAGCAATGCGATTGCGCCGCCCAGGCAGAGGCAGAATGGGCCGCTGCCACGGAAAATCCATTTGCAGCATTGAAGAATCTCAAGCTTGATGAGTAAAACTGTGGTAGTATCGCTACTTGCGCGTAATCGCCACACTGGATAGTTCATAAGGAAGGTCACTATGCCCGTACCTAAACAAAAGCAGGGTCGTATCCGCACTCACACCCGTCGTTCCGCCAACATGAAGATCTCGGCTGCGGCTCAGTCCACGTGCCCCCGTTGCGGCGCTGTCAAGCTTCCGCACCACGTGTGCCCCAGCTGCGGTTTCTACAAGGACCGCGAGGTTATCGTTACCGAGTAACGGTATACTCTGGATGCGATGCCGTTCCAAATGGAACCACAATGGCCGGCTCAATGAGTCGGCCATTTTTGTATAAGGAGCATGTATATGAGTAACGTTCGCGTTTGTGTAGACGTTGTGGGCGGAGACGAGAAACCTCAGGTTGTTCTCGATGGTATCGAGGCTGCACTTGCCGCCGATCCCGATATCGAGGTCTTGGCAGCTGGCCCCGCCGAAATCGTCAATCCCTTTGCCGCTTCCCATGCACGTGTTGAGGCCCTTGAGGCACCTGACGTTATCGCCATGGATGACGATCCCATTCGCGCCGTGATGACCAAACGCAAGTCGTCGATCGTGCTGTCGTGTCGCGCCATCAAGAAGGGTAATGCGGACGCGTTCTTCTCTGCCGGCTCCACCGGCGCCATGACCGCCGCCGCCACCGCCTATGTGACGCCGTTTAGGTATCAGGCCGAAGGCAAGAAGCAGCCGGTGCGCCCCTGTCTGACCAATGCGCTGCCCAATCGCGCCGGCGGTCTGACGGTGCTGTGCGATATGGGCGCCAACCCCGATGTCGAGGTCGATGACATGGTGCGTTTTGCCCAGATGGGTAGCGCCTATGCCCGCGTCGTCCTGGGCATCGAGCATCCCCGCGTGGGCCTGCTTGCCAACGGCACCGAGGACGAGAAGGGCTCCAACTTTACCAAGGCCTGCTTCCCGGCCATGAAAGCCGCCGTTCCCGGCTTTGTTGGTAACTGCGAGGGAACGGACATCACCTCAGGTAACTTCGATGTCGTCGTTGCCGATGGCATGTCGGGCAATATTGCGCTCAAGGCCACCGAGGGCGCTGCCAAGTTTTTACTGCAGGAGCTCAAGGGCGCCTTTATGTCTTCGCTCGGCACCAAGATTGCCGCGCTGCTCATCAAAAAGCAGATGCGCGAGATTAAAGCCAAGCTTTCGGGCGACGCCAAGGGCGGCGCGATTCTTTTGGGCCTGCGCGGCGTGGTCCTGATCGGCCATGGCGCCACCTCGGTCGAGGCTGTCAAAAACGGTACGCTCGCGGCGGCCGAAGCCGTGCGCGCCGGACTGGTCGAGAATGTCGCCAACTCTATGGACGGTATCGTTTTATAAGAGCGAGTAAGAGTGCTGTTATGTGCTTCGCGGCGCACGTCGTGGGGTAGAATCAGAACCGTGTCTTGGTACCGCCCGGGCGGTACCATTCTTTTGGTATTCATGCACTATGAGAGGAAGCGCTATGGACCGCTCCGAAATCTTCGACAAGATCGCCGAGGTCGCTGCTGACGTTCTAGGCGTCGATGTTGCCGAAATTAGCGAGGAGACCACCTTTGACGACCTCGATGCCAACTCGCTCGAGCGCCTGCAGCTGGTTACGGCTATCGAGGACGAGTTCAACCTCGAGATCGATGACGAGACCCTGCTCTCGCTCAACTCTGTCGCCGACGCCGTCGACGCTATCGAAGCTGCCAAGGAGGCCTAAGTCTTGGCTTTATCCGACCGACTTACGCGCGCCCAGGAAATCCTGGGCCACGAGTTCAACAATAAGGTGCTGCTGCGCGCGGCGCTTACGCATCCCTCGGCAGTCGAGGGCCAGCCGGTTTCTGCCAGCTATGAGCGCCTTGAGTTCTTGGGCGATTCCATTTTGGGCGCTGTGGTCGCACGCTCCCTGTTTGAGTCCTATCCGGAGTTTGACGAGGGCAAGCTCACGCGCTTGAAGGTGTCGCTTGTCTCGGGCGCTACGCTGTCCGAGGTTTCTCACGAGCTGGGCATCGACGACATCATCATCTTTGGTGCCTCCGAGACCGGTACCGGTGCGCGCGGCCTGCATTCGGCCCTCGAGAACGTCTATGAGTCGCTCGTGGGCGCGCTGTACCTGGATGCCGGCTGGGACGTTGCGGCGGAGTTCATTCACCGTACGCTTAAGCCGCATTTGGCTTCCGAGCGTGCCGAGCATCCTGCGAACCCCAAGTCGTTTTTGCAGGAGTGCGTGCAAGCCGACGGTCACGAACCTCCGGCGTACAAGCTCGTTGGCTCCGAGGGCCCGGCGCATGCGCCCACCTTTACCGCCGTGGTTTTGATCGATGGTATTCGCCAGGGTCGCGGCTCCGGCTCCTCAAAGAAGGAAGCCGAGGGAGCTGCCGCGCTCGAAGCGCTCGACCGCATGGGTTACACCACCAACGGCGTGATTCTGAACAAGAAGCACGTGTAAGCGAGGAACCGTGTATCTCAAGTCCCTCACGCTCAAAGGGTTCAAGTCGTTTGCCGACCGCGCCCATATGACGTTTGAGCCGGGCCTGACCGTCATCGTCGGTCCCAACGGCTCGGGAAAATCGAACATCTCTGACTCGATTCTGTGGGTCCTGGGCGAGCAGAGCGCCAAGCAGCTGCGCGGCCAGGCCATGGAGGATGTCATCTTCTCGGGCTCGTCGGCGCGCAAGCCGGTGGGTGTCGCCGAGGTCACGCTGGTGCTCGATAACTCGGACCATATGTTGCCCGTCGACTTTGACGAGGTCGCCATCACCCGTCGTATGTATCGCTCGGGCGAAAGCGAGTACCTCATCAACTCGAGTCCGTGCCGCCTGATGGACATTCAGGACATCCTGCACGATTCGGGCCTAGGCAAGGATACGCATTCCATCATCAGCCAGGGCAAGCTCGACGCCATTTTGCAGAGCCGCCCCGAGGAGCGTCGCGCCCTCATCGAGGAGGCCGCCGGCATTTCCAAGCACAAGCGCCGCAAGGAGCGTGCGCTCAAAAAGATTAAGTCGATGGACGAGCACCTGACGCGTGCCCGCGACATCAATAAGGAAATCGCCCGTCAGCTGCGACCGCTGGAGCGTCAGGTCGATCGCGCGCGCAAGTACAAAGAGCTGTCCTCGCGCGCGAACGAGCTTACGCAGATGCTGGCTGTCGATGAGCTTCGTTCGCTGCAGTCGCAGTGGAACGACCTGGAGAGCCGCTCCAAGGAAGGTGCTGCCGAGCTGGAGCTTGCGCAGTACCGCATGAGCGAAAAGGAGCGCGAGCTCGAGAAGCTCCAGGTTATGCTTGAGGAAAAGGGCCTGTTTGTGGGCGACCTGGGCGAGCAACGCCGTCATATGCAAGATGTGGTCGGCCGCATTAACTCCGACATGCGCCTGCTCGAGGAAAAGGGCCACAACATGGTGTCGCGCCTGTCTGACATGCGCGGTCAGATTTCGAGCTCCGAGCATCAGCGTCGTCGCGTGGTCGAGGAGCTCGAGGACGCGCGTGCGCAGCTTGAGGAAGTGACCGGTGCGCATATGCAAGCCCAGGAGGACGTTGACGCCGCTGGTCCTGCCGCCGCTGAGCTCCACGAGCGTCGCGTTGCGCTCGACAATCAGATTTCGCAGCTCACGCGTGAGCAGCGCGATGTGCAGCGTGTGGCCGATAACGCCGCGCTCGAGCTCGCCAAGGTGAAGGACTCGCTGAGCAATGCCGAGGTCGAGGACAACATGTATGCCTCGCGCCTGGAGCAGATCGACGAGCAGCTTGAGGAGGTCATGGCCTCGCTTGAGAGCCGTCGCGACCGCGCCGAGGAGCTTGAGGGCGCTCTTGAGGAAGCGCGCCAGGCTCAGGTTGATGCGCGTGAGGCCACCGAGACGGCACGCGCGGCCCTGAAGGACCTGCGTGCCCGCGAGAGCGAGGCGCGCAACAAGTTGTCCGAGGTGCGCTCGGAGCTTTCCAGCCAAAAGAAACTCGATGCCCGCATGGCCGACAGCTCGCCGCTCGTGAGCCGTCTGGTGGGTGCGCTGGGCGACGATGTCTTGGGTCGTCTGGGCGACGTGCTGGAGGCCCCGCGCGAGCTTGAGGGCCTGGTTGAGCAATTGCTCGCCGGCGATATCGATGCGCTGCTGTTTGATGACGCCGCCACGCTTGAGCGTGCCGGTCGTGCGGCTCTGGACCAAAAGAAGGCCTCGGGCGAAGCACTGCTGGTGACGCGCGTCGTGAGCGGCTCTACCGCCGCTGAGGGCGCTGCCGGTACCCGCCTGGTTGATCGTCTGTCCGTGCGTGCAGGCTACGGACCCGTCGTCGAGGCGCTGCTCGGCGGCTATTACGTGGTCGATGACTTGGCTGCCGCGCTGGCTGCGCCTGTCGTTGACGGTGTGACCTATGTGACTCCCGATGGCGCCCGCGTAAGCTGTGGCGGCCTGGTGCGTGTGGGCCTCGATGCCGGCGAGGCGTCGGGTGCTCTGGAGCGTAAGCGTCGCATTCGCGAGCTGGAGGGGCTTGAGCCCGATTTGGCCGCTGTGTTTGAGCATGTGTCGGATCAGGTTGTCGAGGCCAATGCGGCCGTTGAGGAAGCGCGTGCCGCTGAGGGCGATGCCGCCGGTGAGATTGCCCGCCTTGAGGGCGAGCGCCGCTCCCTGTTGTCCGAGATCGGCCGTCTGGAGCAAAGCGCCAACAATGCCGAGGTCGAGCGCGTGCGTATCTCCAAGCGCCGTGAGCAGGCTGCCGAGGCCGTTCGCGCCGCGCGCCCGCGCGTGGACGAGCTCACCCGTTCGCGTGACGAGGCCCGTGCGCAGGCAAGCGATCTGGGCTTGCAGATTGCCGAGGCCAACGACGAACTCGACCGCGTTCGCCGTGACGATTCCGAGGCTGCCGGCAAGCTCGCCGACGCCAAGGTTCGCCTAGCCCAGACGAGTGAACGCCTGCGTTCGCTGAAGGGCCGCGTGCCCGACCTGGAGCATCGTCTTGAGGGCATCGACCGTCGTATCCGCGGAACACGCCAGGCCTCGCGCTCGCTCGAGCTGCTGCGCCTGCGCGTCGATCCCATGCACGAACGCTATTCTGCCCTGTTGGAACGCGCGTCGGATTGGGCAGCGCGCCTGCGTGACCAGGCCTCTCTGGAGGAGGCGGACTCCGCTTCGCTCAAGAAGACCATCGAGGATGCCAAGGCAGAGGTTGCCCGCGCTAAGGAGCGAGTCGATACCGCCTCTGCCACGCAAAACGAGTTCAAGGTCGCACGCGGCAAGCTCGAGGTGCAGGTGGAGGCGGCCATCAAGGCCATCACCGCCGATGGCACCACGGTACTCGAGGAAGCGCTCATGCTTCCCGCGCCCACCGACCGCGACGCCGCCGAGCGCGAGCTCAACCAGCTTGTGCGCCAGATCAACAACCTTGGTCCCGTTAACCAAGTTGCCATGGAGGAGTACGAGCAGCTCAAGCGCCGCGCCGACTACATCGAGGAGCAGCTGGCCGATCTGGAGAGCGCGCGCAAGGCGCTCACCAAGATCACGGTGGCCATTGATCGCAAGATGCGGAAGGCCTTCCTGGTGACGTTTGAGAAGGTCGACGCGAACTTCCGCGAGATCTTCGCCATGCTGTTCCCGGGCGGCCAGGCGCATCTGGAGATGACCGACCCCGAGCACCCGGCTGATACGGGTATCGAGGTCGTGGCGCAGCCGCGCGGCAAGCGCATCACCAAGATGATGCTCATGTCGGGTGGCGAGAAGAGCCTGACGGCGCTCGCCCTGCTCTTTGCCGTGTACCGCACGCGTACGGTGCCGTTCTATGTGCTGGACGAGGTCGAGGCGGCGCTCGACGACGCCAACTTGTCCAAGCTCATCGGCGCCCTTGATGTACTGCGTTCCGATACGCAGCTCTTGGTCATCTCGCATCAGCGCCGTACTATGGAGGACGCTGACGTCCTCTATGGCGTCTCGATGCAAGCCGACGGCGTCAGTCGCGTCGTCTCGCAAAAACTCGATCGCGAAACCGGAAAGGTCGTGAATGCATAATGGGATTCTTTGACGCACTCTCGCGCGGACTTGAGCGCAGCCGCGAGGCCCTCAACGAGGTCTTTTACTTTGGCGGCGAGGTCGACGAGGATTTTTGGGAGGACTTGGAGGACACCCTCGTTATGGGTGACATGGGTGCCGAGGTCGCCATTCAGGTCTCCGATGACCTACGCGATGCCGCGGCCAAGAAGAACCTCAAGACCGCTCCGCAGCTTCGCCGTGCCCTGGCCGAGCAGCTCGAGCAGCACTTTGTGCCCATCGAGCGCGATCCGTTTTCCGATACGCCGAGCTGCGTGCTGTTTGTGGGCATTAACGGTGCCGGCAAGACCACGACGGTCGGTAAGATCGCGAGCGCCATGGCCGCCCGCGGCAAGAACGTGGTGATCGGTTCGGCCGACACCTTCCGCGCCGCCGCCATCGAGCAGCTCGATGTGTGGGGGCAGCGTGCCGGCGTACCGGTTATCAAGCGCGACCGCGGCTCCGACCCGGCAAGTGTTTGCTACGACGTGCTCGACGAGGCCGACAAGCGCGGCAGCGACCTGGTGCTTATCGATACCGCCGGCCGTCTGCACACGAGCCCTGAGCTCATGCGCGAGCTTGCCAAGGTGGTCAACGTGACGCGTAAGCGCGCCGCCAATATGGCCGCCGGTCCCATGCCGGTTTCGGTCGTGCTTGTGATCGACGCCGCGACGGGCCAAAACGGTCTGAACCAGGCGCTCGAGTTTAACGAGGCGCTGGGCCTGGACGGTATTATCATGACTAAGCTCGACGGCACGGCTAAGGGCGGTATCGCCATGGCCGTGGCCGAGAAACTCAAGCTCCCGATCCTGCGCGTGGGCGTGGGCGAGCAGGTCGATGATCTGCAGGAGTTCAATGCCAAAGATTTCTGCCGCGCCCTGGTGGGCGAGTCCAATTAAGGAGTGACTAGTGTTTGATTCCCTGAGCGATCGCCTCAACGACACATTTGACCGCCTGCGCGGCAAGGGCAAGCTGACCGAGGCCGATATTACTTCGGCCATGCGCGATATTCGCATGGCGCTGCTCGAGGCCGACGTCAACTTTAAGGTCGTCAAGGAGTTCGTCGCCAAGACCAAGGAGCGCTGCATGACCGCCGAGGTCATGGAGTCGCTGTCGCCGGCGCAAAACGTCGTCAAGATCGTGCTCGACGAGCTCACCGAGATGCTTGGCTCAACCGAGAGCAAGCTCGTCTTTAGCAACCGCATTCCCAATGTCATCATGCTCGTGGGTCTGCAGGGCTCCGGTAAGACCACGGCTGCCGTAAAGCTGGCCTACCTGCTCAAGAAGCAGGGCCGCTCGCCGTTGCTCGCCGCGTGCGACGTCTACCGTCCCGCTGCTGCCGACCAGCTGGCCACGCTCGGTGGCGAGATCGGCGTACCGGTCTTCCGCGGCGACGGTGCGCACCCGGTCGATATCGCCAAGGGCGCCATCCAGGAGGCCGTCGACCACCTGCGCGACGTGGTCATCGTCGATACCGCCGGACGTCTTCAGATCGATGAGCAGATGATGCAGGAGGCCGTGGACATCAAGAAGGCCGTCAAGCCCGATCAGGTGCTGATGGTCGTCGATGCCATGACCGGTCAGGATATCGTCAACGTCGTCTCGACCTTCGCCGAGCGCACCGACTTTGACGGCGTGATCATCTCTAAGCTCGACGGCGACGCCCGTGGCGGCGGCGCGCTTTCCGTGCGCCAGGTGACCGGCAAGCCCATCAAGTTTGTGAGCATGGGCGAGAAGCCTGATTCGCTGGAGCCGTTCTACCCCGATCGTATGGCCAAGCGCATTCTGGGTATGGGCGACGTTGTCGGCATTATCGAGAAGGCCCAGGAGGCGGCCGACGCCGAGCAGCTCGAGGCCGCCGAGCGCATGCTGCGCGAGGGCTTTACCATGAACGACATGCTCGACCAGATGAAGGCCGTCAAGAAGATGGGCGGCATGAAGGGCATTCTGGGCATGCTCCCCGGTGGCCAGCGTGCGCTTAACCAGATGGGTGGTAACCTGGACGAAGGTATCTTCGATAAGAACGAGGCCATCATCATGTCGATGACCAAGGAGGAGCGCCTTCGCCCCTCCATCATCAACGGCCAGCGCCGTGCCCGTATCGCCAAGGGCGCCGGCGTGACCCCCACCGAGGTCAATAGCCTTATGAAGCAGTGGGGCGAGATGAATAAGATGATGGGCCGCATGCGCACGATGGCCAATCAGGCGCAGGCCGGCGGCAAGAAGGGCAAGAAGGGTAAGAAGGGCAAAAAGATGCGCATGCCCAATATTCCCGGTCTGGATGCCATGGGGCTGGGCGGCATGGGCGGCCTGGGAACGGGCGGCCCCAAGTCCGATATGGACCTGCTGCGCCAGATGGAAGCGCAGATGCGCAACAAGAAGTAACGACTAGTTGAGTCGTGTATGGCGAAGGCCGCCTGGATGGTATTCCAGGCGGCCTTCGCCGTTTGTTCGCTGGTTGTCGCACGCGTGGAAGCGCGTTCTCGACGAGGTGCTTGCCGCTAGTGGCATCCGCAGCCTTCGTGCCCGTCATGGTCGTGGTGACCGTGGCAGCCGCAGGACTCGCCATGCTCGTGGATGTGCTCGTGATCATGTCCATGGCAGTCGCAGGTGGCCTCGCCGTTCTGTGCGAGCGTGCCGGCAATGAGGGCCTCGACGCAGGCATCGCAGCTGCCCTGGGCGCCTGCATAGACCGTGATGCCGGCTTGGGCAAGCGCGTTGATAGCGCCGCCGCCGATACCGCCGCAAATGAGCGTGTCAACGCCACCGTTGGCAAGCAGGCCCGCCAAGGCGCCGTGGCCGGTGCCGCCGGTGCCTACGACCTGCTCGTTGAGCACCTTGCCATCCTGGATGTCGTAGATCTTGAACTGCTCGCTGCGGCCAAAGTGCATAAAGATGTTGCCGTTGTCGTACGTCGTTGCCACCCTCATGGTGCCGACCTCCTTTGCTGGCCATGCGGCCGTCGTCGTGGCGATGGGGGAGTACGCGATATTGCCGCCCTCGATGACAATCGCCCGTCCATTGACCAGCGCGTTTGCCACCTTGCGATGCGCGCGACTGCTGATTGCCGCCACCGTGGCGCGGGCGATGCCCATGTGCAGGGCGACGGCCTCCTGATTGAGGCCCTCCAGATCGCACAGGCGCAGTACTTCGAGCTCATCGACCGTCATATCGATAGCGTCTCCGCTGGCAAGGCCATCGGGGGTAAAGCCGCGATATTCGGGGATGATCCCGACGCGGCGCAGTTTTTCGCGTCTTCCAGCCATACACTCTCCAAATCTGACATATGTCAACAATAGAATAGCGAACGTGCGGATTTGCGCAAGGAATTTCTGGCATATGTCAGAAAATGAGGGCTTATGTTTGGGCTGTGGGGCCACGTGCGCCTGGGCTACAATGAATCTCGCTTGTAGGCGACTGACAGGAGGGTCAATGAGCAAAGCTGATCAACAGTTTGTAACCATGTGCCGCGATATCTTGGACCATGGCACCACCACCGAGGGCCAAAAGGTCCGCCCGGTGTGGGAGGACGGCACCCCTGCCTATACCATTAAAAACTTTGGTGTCACGGCGCGCTATGATCTGCGCGAGGAGTTCCCCGCGCTCACCCTGCGTCGTACGGCGCTTAAGTCTGCCATGGACGAGATTCTGTGGATCTATCAAAAGAAGTCCAATAACGTGCATGACCTCAACAGCCATATCTGGGATGAGTGGGCCGATGAGACCGGTTCCATCGGTAAAGCCTACGGCTATCAGATTGGTCAGAAGAGCCATTACGCCGAGGGCGACTTCGACCAGATGGACCGCGTACTGTACGACCTCAAGCACACGCCGTATAGTCGTCGCATTATGACCAATACGTACGTGTTTAGCGATCTGTCCGAGATGCACCTTTATCCGTGCGCCTATAGCGTGACCTATAACGTGACGCAGCGTCCTCAGGACGACAAGCCGACGCTCAACATGATTCTCAACCAGCGCAGCCAGGACATTTTGGCCGCGAACAACTGGAACGTGTGCCAGTACGCCATTTTGCTGATGATGGTCGCGCAGTCGGTCGATATGATTCCCGGTGAGCTGCTGCACGTGATCGCCGACGCCCATATCTATGATCGTCATGTCGATATCGTCCGCGAGCTTATCGAGCGTCCGCAGTTTGCGGCACCCAAGGTAACGCTCAACCCCGATGTGCATGACTTCTATGCGTTTACGACCGATGACCTGATCGTCGAGGGCTATGAGCACGGCCCTCAGGTCAAGAACATCCCCATTGCGGTGTAGGTGACGCGCATGACGTGTAAGCTATCTGCTATCGTCGCCGTGTGTGACGACTGGGGCATTGGGTGCGAGGGCGACATGGTGGTGTCCAATCGCGCCGACATGCGCCATTTTGTGGCGTGCACCAAAGGTTGCCCGGTTATTATGGGGCGCAAGACCCTGCTGAGTTTTCCCGGCGGGCGTCCGCTCAAGAACCGTCGCAATATCGTGCTCACCCGCGACGAGAGCTTTGCTCCCGAGGGCGTCGACGTGGTGCATAGCATCGACGAGGCGCTCGCCGCGGTTGCCGATGAGCCCGTTGCCTGGGTGATCGGTGGTGGCGATGTCTATCGGCAGTTTTTGCCGTACTGCGTGGAGGCCGAGGTCACTCATAACCACTGCGTGCATGTCGTGGACACGTACTTTCCCGACTTGGACGCCGATCCCGCGTGGGAGATTGCGCAGCGTAGCGGGGTCGCGACGATTGCCGCCGGTGAGGGTGACGAGGGCGTCGATTATGAGTTCGTGACGTATCATCGCGTTGAGGCGTAAATCGTCTGGCGTGAACGGTATCATCGTGTTGATTGAATGCATGGGGCGGCGCTTAGCGTCGCCTCGTTTGGTATAGATGTGCTGTAAAGAAGGGTGCGGGCTGGCTGCTATGACTGATGCCGTTGAGGTTCTGCGAATTGATTCGCTCGAGGACGAGCGGCTTGATGCCTATGTGCGACTGACCGAGCGTGAGCTTCGCTGCGTGCTGGAGCCGCAGAAGGGCATTTTTATCGCTGAGAGTGCCAAGGTCATCGAGCGTGCGGTTCGCGCCGGATATGAGCCGGTGAGCTTTCTTTTGGGCGAGCGCTGGCTTGACCAGATGATGCCGCTGTTTGACCAGCTTGTCGTGCGCGAGGGAGCGGGTCCGGTTCCCGTGTTCGTGGCCTCAATGGAGCTCATGGAGCAGTTGACTGGCTTTAACGTGACGCGCGGCGCTCTGGCGGCGTTCCGTCGCCCGCGTCAGATTCCGGTCGATGAGTTCTTGGGCGGCGTCGTCGAGGCGGCGGGGGATCGTTCGGTGCGCGTGTGCGTGCTTGAGGGTATTGTTGATCACACCAATGTTGGCGCGATTTTCCGCTCGGCTGCCGCATTGAACGTTGACGGTATTTTGGTCAGCCCGACGTGCTGCGACCCGCTGTACCGTCGCTCGGCCCGCGTGAGCATGGGCACCGTGTTTCAGGTGCCGTGGACGCGCATTGGCAGCGAGGCTCGTGTGTGGCCGCATGATGGTCTGAGCGCGTTGCACGATGCCGGTTTTTCGTGTGCCGCTATGGCGTTGACGGACGATTCCGTATCGCTGGACGATCCCGTGCTGCAGGAGATTGACCGCTTGGCAATCTTTATGGGTACCGAGGGTGCCGGCTTGGGCGCCAAGACCATTGCCGGCTGTGACCACGCGGTGCGCATTCCGATGGCGCACGGGGTCGATTCGCTTAACGTGGCCGCGGCGAGCGCCGTCGCCTTTTGGCAGCTGTGCCCGCACGTGAGCAATGAGTATCACTACCAGCCGGGTTTGTATCACTAGGCAGATAGTTTGCACCGGGCTCTGACTCGGGGTGTTTCGGTCGACGTCGGTCGGTGCTAAGCTGCTATTAGCTTAGGTCTTTAATTACTGTTTTGTCGGTTGACGTACGCTTTTGGGGAGGGCGTGTGGCTAAGAAATCTACGGCTATCGATGTAACGCAGGGTGTTATTTGGCAGCAGCTGCTTTCGCTGTGCGTTCCCATCTTTTTTAGTTCGTTTTTTCAGCAGGCCTACACGCTTATCGGTACCTATATCGTCGGCCAGTTTGGCGGCAAGCTCGCGCTAGGTGGCATTCAAGCTACGATGGTGCTCACCGAGCTCTGCATTGGCTTTTGCGTTGGCGTCGGCGCCGGCTGCGCGGTCATTACCGGTCAGTATTTTGGTCAGCACGATGATGAGCGACTGAGCCGTTCGGTCCATACGGCCATGACGCTCGCGCTGGTGGGCGGTATCGTTTTCTCGATTCTTGGCATAGTGTTCGTTGAGCCCATGCTGGTACTTATGAACACTCCGCATGAACTTTTGGCCGAGGGCGTGGCCTATGCTCGTTGCTATTTTGCCGCCATGGTTGCGGCGCTGCTGCTCAATATGGGAACGGCACTGCTGCGCGCCGTGGGCGACACGCGCGGGCCTGCTGTGATCATCGCTTCCGGCTGCCTTGTTAATGCGGTGCTGGATATCATCTTTGTTGCCGTGCTTCATATGGAGGCGCTGGGCTGCGGCATCGCGGTGGCGCTGACCATTTGCTCCAACGCCACGATGATCGTGATTCGCATGATGCACGCACCGGGTGCGTGGCGGCTTTCGCTGTCCAAACTCGGCATTGATCCTGGCATTTGTAAGAGCATGATCTCGTGTGGTCTGCCGCTTGGCTTTCAGTCTGCTGCGTATTCGATTTCCAACGTTTTGATTCAGGTGTCGGTCAACTCGTTTGGTGCCGATGTCACCACGGCGTGGGGTCTTTCGGGCCGCTTAGATGGCATTGTCTGGATGGTTACCGAGGCGCTCGGCGTGTCGATCACCACGTTCTCGGCACAGAACTTTGGCGCGCGCAACTATGAGCGCATGCGCAAGGGCTACCATACGTCGCTCGTGCTGTCGTTTATGCTCATTGGTGGCCTGTCTGCCGTGCTGCTGGTGTTCTCGGGTCCGTTGTCGCGTCTGTTTGTCGACGATGTTTCGATTTCGGCGTACACCACGACGATTCTTCATTTCATCGCGCCGTTCTACGCGATCTTCTCGATTATCGAAAACGCGTCGGGCTCCATTCGCGGTGCCGGCGTGAGCTTGCAGCCCATGCTGCTCACGATTTTTGGCACTGTCGTGCTCAGGGTGATCTGGGTGTTTGCGATTATGCCGTTCGATCCGTCGCTTGAGCATCTACTGCTGGTCTACCCCGTAACCTGGCTCATCACCGCAACCATGTTCACCATCTACCACCACAGCGGCAACTGGCTAGGCCGCGCCACCGCCTAATTGATCCGTAGGGGACGGAGGAAAACGCACTTGGCACTTGGGGACGTTCCTTTTCTGCCGGCACTTTGGGACACTCCTTGTAAGGCTGTTTCGTCGTTTTTCGGAGAATCTGCCTGGCTTTCCCTGTAAACTGTCAGCATGGGCTTAGCAAATTAGATCGTCCGCGCCTATCAGATGTTGCCCGGTGGGTTTGTGATGGGAGGGCGATATGCCAAGAACAGGTCGAGTCGTTTCGTTGACGGGCTATAACCACATTATCGCACGTGGTAATGGTGGCATCTGCATCTTTGAAGACGACGAAGATCGATATCGGATCCTTACGTTGTTCGAGGATAAGTTAGTTGGGAATGGTATCGGCGTTATCGCGTGGTGTCTCATGTCGAATCATTTTCATCTTATGGTTGATGATCCTAATGGGAAGATATCTTCGTGTATGAGCGGCGTTCTTACGTCGTATGCGATGTATTTCAATCGCAAAACCGACCGAGTTGGGCATTTATTTCAAGATAGATTTACTAATATTCCGGTCGAGAATGATGCGCAGGCAATTTCACTTGCGGACTATATTCATATGAATCCGGTCAAGGCGGGCGTTTCGGCCGCCGACAATTATCGTTGGTCCAGTTATCGGGCTTATGCTTATGGCTACGATTCGTTTGGGTTTTGCGACCCTGGCATTGTTCTGGATCTTGTGGGTGGCTCGCTTGAGTATCGGCACTATTTTGCCGATCGAATTGACCAGGCACCCTACGATGCTGAACCTCGACCGCGCATTCTGGACGATGAAGCTCTTGAGGTCGCTAAGGGAATTGCTTTCCCCACAGCTCTTCCTGAGCTTGCATCCATGAAGCCTTCCGAGCGTAGACCTATTCTCTGCAAAATGAGAAAAGCTGGCCTTACGATTAATCAGATCGTGAGGGTCGTTGGCATTGGTCGTACGTCTGTTGTTTCTGGTACGGCAGGTTGGAATGAAGGATAGATTTCTGGACTGTTGGCAAACATGAGTGTCCCCAAGTGCCGGCAGAAAAGGAACGTCCCCAAGTGCCGGATTAGTATCCGATGCCTTGGCGGGCTAGGAGTCCTTCGTCGAAGTAGTGTTTGATGGGGCGCATTTCGGTGACAAGGTCGGCGAGGTTCGCGAGGGGCAGCAAGCCCCGGCCGGTGAGCACGAGCTCCGTGGTGGCGGGCTTTATCGCGATCAGCGCTTCGATATCCTCGCGTGTCACAAAACCTCGGCGCATGGCTTCTCCGAGTTCATCCAAAATCAGAACGTCGACCTGTGATATCTGCTCGCGTGCTAGCTCCAGAATCTGTGCCGCGCAGGCCTCGGGCGTGTCGTGGTCGGCTTGTACGGTGCGCAGACCCAAACGGGGCGCCGCATCATGCTCGGCGCAGTGAAGTTTCTTGGCAGACTGCAGCCTAAGAACGTTAAGTCCATAGCCCGTGGCGCGCAGCGCGAGCCCCAGCGCAGCCGTCGTCTTGCCCTTGCCGTCGCCTGTATAGATTTGAACCTTGCCGACTTACAGTGATGCCATCTCTGTCCTTTCGTGCCCGGCGTCGGTTTATCGTCGCTCGGGTTGGGTATTCTAGAAACCATTATCAACCCCAGTAGATGGAGTTCAAGCAGATGGAGATGGATGACAACAAGCGTAGACGGAATATGATCCTCTACGTGCTCATCGCCTTCGTCGTCTACCTCGTGCTCTCGACCGTTCTGTTCCCCAACATCGGTCACACGCAGCAGATTACGAAGACCGATTACTCGACGTTTGTCAAAGCGCTCGATAAGAAGAGTGTCGACAAGGTCGAGTACAACACGGACGATTACTCGATTTATTACACCAAGAAGGGCGAGGACGAGAACATCGCCTATAAGACGACCGGTGTGCCGAACGATGCGGGCTTTACCGATCGCGTGCTTGAGTCTGGCGCTTCGCTGGAGTCGGTCGTTCCCGATAAAAACTCGGGTTTGATGACCTACTACCTGCTTACGCTCATCCTTCCCATGGCGATTTTCTTCCTGATCGGCTGGTGGCTCAACCGCCGCATGAAGAAGGCCATGGGTGATGACGGTCCTTCGATGAACTTTGGCGGCGGTGGCTTTGGCGGCGGCGGACTGGGTAAGTCCGGCGCGCGCGTGATCGCCTCCAAGGACGTGGGCGTGACCTTTAAGGACGTCGCCGGCCAGGAAGAGGCCAAGGAGTCTCTCAAGGAGGTCGTCGACTTTCTGGAGAAGCCGCAGCGCTATGAGGAGATCGGCGCCAAGTTGCCGCGCGGTGCTCTCCTTGTTGGCCCTCCGGGTACCGGTAAGACCCTGCTTGCCAAGGCTGTTGCCGGCGAGGCGGGCGTTCCGTTCTTTAGCATTTCGGGCTCTGAGTTCGTTGAGATGTTTGTCGGTCGCGGCGCTGCTAAGGTTCGTGACCTGTTTAAGCAGGCCAAGGAAAAGGCGCCGTGTATCGTCTTTATCGATGAGATCGATACCATCGGTAAGAAGCGCGACGGCGGCGGCTTTAGCGGCAACGACGAGCGCGAGCAGACGCTCAATCAGTTGCTGACCGAGATGGATGGATTCGACAACCACAAGGGTATCGTTGTCCTTGCCGCAACAAACCGCCCCGACAGTCTCGATCCGGCGCTGCTGCGCCCCGGTCGTTTTGACCGCCGCATCCCCGTCGAGTTGCCCGATCTGACCGGCCGTAAGAACATCCTCGAGCTCCACGCCAAGAGCGTGAAGACCCAACCGCCGATCGATCTGACCGCGATTGCCCGCGCCACGCCCGGTGCCTCGGGCGCCGACCTGGCCAATATCATCAACGAGGGCGCCCTGCGCGCCGTTCGCGAGGGTCGCAAGCGTGCAACCCAGGACGACTTCGAGGAGTCGGTGGAGGTCGTCATTGCCGGCCAACAGCGTAAGTCCACGGTGCTTTCCGACCACGAGAAGCAGGTCGTTTCCTACCACGAGATCGGCCATGCCATCGTCGCTGCCCGCCAAAAGGGTTCCGCGCCGGTTACCAAGATCACCATCGTGCCGCGCACGAGCGGTGCTCTTGGCTATACCATGCAGGTCGAGGAGGACGAGCGCTTCCTGACCACGCGCCAGGAGGTCTTGGACAAGCTTGCCGTCTACTGCGGCGGCCGTGCGGCCGAGGAACTCATCTTTGGCGAGATGACGACCGGTGCCGCCAACGATATCGAACAGGCCACCAAGCTCGCCCGCAACATGGTGACGCGCTTTGGTATGTCCGACGAGTTTGGCATGATGGCGCTCGGTACCGTGCAGAATGCGTACCTCAACCAGGACACGTCGCTTACCTGCGCTCCCGGTACGGCCGAGCGCGTGGACGCGATTGTCGCTAAGCTGATCGAGGACGCGCACGATCGCGCCCTGCAGATCCTCAAGGAGAACAAGTTTAAGCTCCATGAGCTGGCTCGTTATCTGTACAAGAAGGAGACCATTACGGGTGAGGAGTTCATGAACCTCCTCACGCGCGAGAATCCGCTGATGCCCAAGCAGCAGTAAAGCCGCGGCCGAGCCAGTAAACGCCGACGCCCCATTTGAGCAGCTTACTCAAATGGGGCGTTTTGCTTGAGAGGGATGGAAATGAAGATCGTGGTGAGTGCCTGTTTGATGGGCGAGAGCTGCAAGTATAACGGGCTCGACAACTATCATCGCGAGTTGGTCGAGGCCTGCGAGCGTACAGGGACCGAGGTCCTCTTGGTGTGCCCTGAGGTCTTTGGGGGCCTGCCCACGCCGCGCAAGCCGTCCGAGATTGTGAACGGCGAGGTCCGTACCTGCGAGGGCATCTCGGTTGATCGCGAATTTCGCCTGGGTGCCCAACGTGCGCTCGATATGTGCGAGCAGGAGGGCAGCCCGTCCGAGATCGCTGCATGTATCTTGCAGGACCGCAGTCCCTCGTGCGGCGCGGGTCGCATCTACGACGGCTCCTTTAGCGGTACGCTCACCGCGGGCAACGGTGTTTTTGTCGATTTGCTGCTGCGTCACGGGTACCGTGTGATTCCGGCTAGCGAGTTCGACCCCAGCATGTTGAAGTAGTAAATAAAAGGGGCGGCCATCGAGTAGATGGTCGCCCCTTTTGCTGGCAAGCTAAACTATTTCACCAATTGTTCAATGGTATTTACCCATATAAAACCTGCCAAAATAAACCTGTCACTTTTTGGTAGGTTAGGCGAGGAGGGTGTGGCCGTAGGCGTCGGCGGCCTTGATGGCGGCGGCGAACTTTTCGTCGGTGAAGGGCTCGGGGTTTCCCTGCTTCCACTCGTTGGTGGCGTGTGCGAACTCGCACAGGGCCGGGATGTCTGCCTCGGAAAGCCCGACCTGCTCAAGCGTCACGGGCAGGCCCATCTGCTTGTTAAAGGCAGCGTAGCGTTCAAGGTTCTCGGTGTCGCCCGTATAGGCAAACAGGACCAGCACGCCCAGGCTCACGACCTCGCCGTGCAGGTAGGTGCCCTCACGCGGAATGCTGCACGTGGCGTTGTAGAACGCATGTGCCACGCTCGAGTTGTAGTAGTAATCGTTTTGGTTGGTCAGGTTGGAGACGTAGCCCGTGTTGACCACGATGTCGAGCGCGATCTGCTTGACGGCCTCGCTCGACAGGTCCTGGCGCACGTCCTCTAGACCCTGGACGCCATAGGTAAACAGCGGCTCGGAGCAGGTATGGGCGAGTGCCAGGCCAAGTCCAGCGGTGTGCTCCAGGTTGCCAGCGCTCGTGGCGTACTCGACCTCGGGCTGCTTGGACAGGGCATCGCCTACGCCGGCCCAGAAGTACTCCGCCGGAGCCTCGGCGATTATCTTGGGGTTGATGAAGATGTGCGCAGGGCGGTTGGGGTACGAATAGCCCTCGAGCGAGCCATCGTCGTTGTAGACAACGGCAATGGCGGTCGCGGCGGAACAGTTAGAGCAAATCGTCGGCACCGTAAAGACGATCTTCTTGAGCTCGATGGCTGCGGTCTTGACGGTGTCGAGCGCCTTGCCGCCGCCGCATGCGATAAGCACGTCAGCTTCCTGACAGGCGGTGGAGTTCACGACCTTGGCGATATTGGCACGCGTGCTGTTGGTGCCATAGACGCGCGTCTCCAGAATCTCGACGTCGGTACCTGCCAGTGCAGCTTCAATGCCGGGAAGAGCTGCGGCCAGTGCCCGCTTGCCACCGATGATCGCGACCTTGGTCGCTCCGTATTCGGCCAGCGCGCCGGGCAGCTCGTCAAAGCAATCCTCGCCGACGGTATAGTCGCTCATTCCAATTGTGCGCATAGGTACCTTCTTTCGTGAGATAGAGTGCTTTCAGGTATTTTGCTCCTAGAGCAGGGCTGTAATAGCGAGAAATTTCGAACGTATAAAACCAGTGTTGAGGGTTTTTCGCCGGCGCGGAACGTGCTAGCATACTCCGCATAAGCGTTGATGGGGACGAGTAGTCGGCCGTCCGCATGCTACAGAGAGCGGGGAGCGCTGAGAACCCGTGCATGCGACCGATGAAAATCACCCCGGAGCTGCGGTCCCAACGGGCGCGCCGTACAGGCACGTCTTAGTAGATATCGCCGAGATGGTCGTCGATACAGGCCAGCCGAGTAACGGATGCGAGCGCGCGATTACGCGGGCGAGGGCATCTAAGCTGGGTGGTTAAGCGAAGAGCTTTTACGGGCGTATAGCCCGTTTTGTGGCGCTTCGTCCCAGCTTGTAGGGACGGGCGCTTTTTTGGTGCCCAACGGGCGTGCGCGCCCACGACATGAAAGGGGTACCGTGGCAAACGAGTACAAGCAGACGATGAATCTGCCCAAGACCGGTTTTCCCATGCGTGCCGGTCTTTCCAAGTCCGAGCCCAAGCGACTCAAGGACTGGCAGGACAACAAGGTCTACGAGCAGGTTCTGAAGAAGAACGAGGGTCACAAGAAGTTCGTGCTGCACGACGGCCCTCCGTACGCCAACGGCCCGATTCACATCGGCCACGCCATGAACAAGATCTCCAAGGACATGATCAACCGTTACTGGATGATGCAGGGCTATGAGGTTCCCTATGTCCCCGGTTGGGACTGCCATGGCCAGCCGATCGAGCATAAGGTCGAGGAGAAGCTCGGCACCGAGAAGTTCAACCAGACCTCCACGGCTAAGATCCGCGAGCTTTGCAACAAGTTCGCCGTCGAGAACATCGAGCTGCAGAAGGCCGGCTTCCGTCGCCTGGGCGTGCTCGGCGACTGGGATAACCCCTACCTGACGCTCTATCACCAGCATGACGCTGCCGACATCGAGGTCTTCAAGGCCATGTTCGATAAGGGTATGATCTATCGCGGTCACAAGCCCGTCCATTGGTGCAAGCACTGCCACACCGCACTCGCTGAGGCCGAGATTGAGTACTCCGACGAGACGAGCCCGTCCATCTTCGTGCGCTTTGAGATGACCTCCAAGCCCGCAGGCCTCGAGAACTTCGACGGCCCGGTCGACTTTATCATCTGGACGACCACGCCGTGGACCATCCCCTCCGACCAGGCAGTTTCTCTCAAGCCCGGCGCCGCCTATGTCGCCGTTGAGCACGAGGGTCGTGCCGAGGTCATGCTCGAGGACCTGGCTCCCAAGTGCTGCGAGGAGTTTGGTTGGGAGTACACCCCGGTTATGGTCGACGGTAAGCCCTATGTGGTTCCCGCCGAGACCTTCCACCACATCCACTACAAGCAGCCGATCTTTGATGGTGTTGAGGGCGTGGCGCTGCTGGCCGATTACGTCGGTGTCGATGACGGTACCGGTATCGTCCACAACTCGCCCGGCCACGGCGTCGACGACTACTTTGCCTGCCTCAAGGAGGGCATTACCGACATCTGCATGCCGGTCGATGACGACGGCAAGTTCTACACCGGCGAGGAGTTTGGCACCGGTGGCCCCTTCAGCGGTATGGATACCGATGAGGCCAACCCGCACATCATCGAGTTCCTGCGCGAGCGCGGCACCCTGGTCCTCGAGAAGAAGATCACGCACAGCTATCCGCACTGCTGGCGCTGCAAGCACCCGGTGCTCTTCCGTGCTACCGACCAGTGGTTTGTCTCTATGGACAAGACCGGTTTGCGTGAGCAGGCTGGCAAGGAGGTTCGCGAGAACGTCAAGTGGTATCCGGCTCACGCCGCCAACCGCATTGGCGCCATGGTCGAGCAGCGTCCCGACTGGTGCATCAGCCGTCAGCGCAACTGGGGCGTGCCTATCCCCAGCTACACCTGCGCCGACTGCGGCGAGAAGGTCATGAACGACGCCACGCTCGACGCCGTCATCAAGCTCTTCCACGAGAAGGGCTCCGACGCCTGGTTTACCGACGCTCCCGAGAGCTACCTGGGCGAGGCCTGCGTCTGCCCCAAGTGCGGCGGCCATCACCTCAAGGCCGATAAGGACATCCTCGACGTGTGGTGGGACTCCGGCGTGTCTTGGAAGGCCGTTTGCGAGTACCGTCCCGAGCTGGAGTACCCGGCGGACGTGTATCTCGAGGGCTCCGACCAGCATCGTGGTTGGTTCCAGAGCTCGCTGCTCACTTCGGTGGGTGCCAACGGCCACGCTCCGTACAAGGCGGTCGTCTCGCAGGGCTTCACGCTTGACGGCCAGGGCCGCAAGATGTCTAAGTCGCTCGGCAACGTCATCGACCCCAATAAGGTCTGCGACGAGATGGGCGCTGACATCATCCGTCTGTGGGTTGCCTCCGTCGACACCAGCTCTGACGTCTCCATCGACCACGAGATTCTTGCTCGTACGTCCGATGCCTATCGCCGTTTCCGCAACACGCTGCGCTTCTTGCTCTCCGAGCTCGAAGGTCAGTTTGAGCCCGAGACCGACGGCGTTGCCTTTGCTGACTTGCTGCCGCTCGACAAGCTCATGGTTGCCCGTCTGACCCAGGTCCAGGCCGAGGTCGACGACGCCTACGCCAGCTATGAGTTCCCGCGTGCCTACCGCGCGCTCTACGACTTCGTGGTTACCGAGCTTTCCAACGTGTATCTCGATGCCCTGAAGGATCGTCTGTACTGCGACAAGCCCGGCTCGCTCGAGCGCCGCAGTGCCCAGACCGTGCTGGCCGAGCTTTTCTCGATGCTCATGCGCGATCTGCAGCCGATTCTGTCCTACACCGTCGACGAGGCCATGGCCTATGCGCCCGCCGGCTGCGTCGACCACCAGAAGTACGCCGCGCTGCTCGATTGGTACAAGTCGCCCATCACGGTCGATGAGGCCAACGAGTTTGAGGGCGTGCTCGAGGCTTCTCTCGAGCTCCGTAGCGCCGTGACCAAGTCCCTTGAGGATGCCCGCTCTGCCGGCACCTTCACCAAGAGCCAGCAGGTTCGCGTCAAGGCGGTCGTTCCCGCCGAGATGTACGCGCTGCTGACCGGCGACAAGGCTGTCGACCTGGCCGAGTTCTACATCGTCTCCGATGTTGAGCTGACCCAGGGCGAGGAGCTCTCCGTTGCTATCGAGGCTGCCGAGGGCGAGTGCTGCGACCGTTGCTGGAACTACCGCACCACCGTCGGCGAGTACAACGGCCACGCGCATATCTGTAAGCGCTGCGCTGACGCGCTGTAGGTTATGGCGTTCGTAGAACGCCATAACCTACCGACGCTGCAAACGCCCCTAAGCGGCAATCTGACGTTCAATCGTCGGTCGCGTACCAAAGTACGCTTCCCTCCTCTTTCACGTCACCTTGCTCGCTTAGGGACGTTTTCGCTGTTGGTGACGGCAACGCGGCTTTTCCATTGTTGGAACTAGAGCCTTCTCTTTCGACCTGTGCTCTTAGTCGAAAGCTATTTAGCGACATTCCGTTATTCGGAATGTCGCTTTTGTTTTGTGCTGGTTATTTCACTTGCGTTGGTGGATATGTCGTGCGCTCTGCGTTTGGCAATATAAGATGGTAAATTGCGTTAAACGGAATTTGATTATCTGAGGGTAGGGGATTTTTTTGGGTTGTTCTGCGGATATGACGCCGCCTTTGCGTTGGCGGTTGGGTGTTGCTGGCGGCGTGGCGTTGGCTGTGCTGCTTGTTGACCAGCTGACCAAGCTTGCGGTTCGTGCCGTGGGCGAAGCTTTGCATGTGACTGTCATCCCCGGTGTCATCGACTTTATGTTTGTCCGCAATATCGGTGCTGCCTTTAGCATAGGCGAGGGGCATGGCATCGCGTTTGCCGTGCTGGCGTTGGTGGTCATTATCGCTATTGCCGTGTACCTCGTTCGTGCACCCCAGCTCGCCCATCTTGAGGTTGTGGGCATGGCGATGGTTGCGGGCGGTGCTATCGGCAACGCTATCGATCGTTTGGCCTTTGGCTTTGTGACCGATTTTATTGCCACCACTTTCATCGACTTCCCTGTCTTTAACGTGGCCGATATCGGCATTACCGCGGGCGTCGTGCTCGCCCTCATCGGCTACATGTTCTTGAGTCCCGCCGCTCGCGAGGTCGATGCGACTGCTGAGCTCAATGCCCGTGATGAGGCCCGCGCTAAGCGCAAAGCCAAGCAGCGTGGGGAGCGTGCCCGCAAGATTCGCGAAAGGAATGAGCGTTAATGGCCGACATCCATATTCTTGTTGCCGACGATTGCTCTGGCCAGCGTCTCGACGCCTTTCTGGGTGCCAACGACGGCTGCCCCACGCGCTCTGCCTGCGCGCATCTGATCGAGGGCGGCGCCGTAATCGTGAACGGCGAGACCTGTCTGTCAAAAAAGTATGCCGTACGCGCCGGTGACCGCATCTCGGTCGACCTGCCCGAGCCGCACGATCCCACCGATGTGATTCCCGAGGCTATCCCGCTCGACATTCGCTATGAGGACGACTATCTCATTGTGCTCTCCAAGCAGCGCGGGCTGGTGTGCCATCCCGCCCACGGCCACGAGAGCGGCACGCTTGCGAACGCCTTGGTCTACCACTGCGGTATCGACCATCTTGGTACCGTGCAGGGTGAGGACCGCCCTGGGATCGTGCATCGTTTGGATCGCGATACCTCGGGCCTCATGCTTGCGGCAAAGGACGACGACACGCAGCGCGCGCTTCAAAATCTCATTCGCACGCGTACGCTCGACCGCCGCTATATCACGCTTGTCCACGGGCACATCGCCATGGACGAGGGCACCATCAATACCGGTATCGCCCGTTCTACGCGCGACCGCGTCAAGATGGCGGTTTCGGACGATCCTTTCGCGCGCCAGGCCATTACGACCTTTAAGGTCCTTGAGCGCTTTGATTCCACGCGTTTTGATGACGGCTATACGCTCGTCGAGTGCCACCTGTTTACGGGCCGCACACATCAGATTCGCGTGCATATGCGCCATATCAACCATGCCTGCGTGGGCGATCCGCTCTACGGCAAGTGCGATGCACGCGCCGATCAGGGTCTGACCAGGCAATTCCTTCATTCCTGGCGCGTCGCATTCGACCATCCCGTGACGGGGGAGCGTATTGAGTGCCGCGATGAGCTGCCGTGGGATCTTGCCGCGGTTCTCGATGACCTGGCTCCTCGCTCACTCGGTCGTACTGCCGCTGGCGACGAAATCGTTCCGCAGCTCGGTCTTCTCGAAGTCTAGCCAGTATTAGGTGGTTTTTTGAACTCGATTAGCCTGCGGTAAGATATACGGTTGTTTACGTAACGCGTTCTCGGGAGCCTGCATGCTCGCCTTTTTACAAACTAACACGCCCATCGTGATCTTTAACCAGATTGTGGTTACGCTGCTCACGGTCTGCTTTCTGTACCAGGTGGTCTTCTTTGTCATTGGCGCTCTTCGTGGCGAGGTCGCGCCTCCCAAGGCCAAAAAACTCCATCGCTATGCCTTCTTTATCGCGGCGCATAACGAGGAGGCCTTGATCGCCAATCTCGTTCGCTCCATCAAGGATCAGGATTATCCGTCCGAGCTTATCGAGGTCTTCGTGGTCGCCGATGCCTGCACCGACAATACGGCGCAGCTCGCGCGCGAGGCGGGTGCCATCGTTTATGAGCGCAACGACCTGGCCCGTAAGGGTAAGAGCTGGGTCATGGACTTTGGTTTTGATCGCATCCTTAACGAGTATCCCGACACGTTTGAGGGCTACTTTATCTTCGATGCCGATAACGTCATCTCCCGCGATTACGTGTCCAAGATGAACGATGCCTTTGACCAGGGATTCCACGTGGTCACGAGCTATCGTAACTCCAAGAACTTCGGCAGCTCGTGGATTTCGTCTGCCAACGCCACCTGGTATCTGCGTGAGGCCCGCTTCCTCAACAACGCGCGTAATATCTGCAAGACGTCCTGCGCTGTCTCGGGTTCGGGTTACCTTATTTCGGCGAGCGTGATCGAGGGCATGCACGGTTGGCAGTTCCACACGCTGACCGAGGACATTCAGTTCACTACGTTCTGCGCTATTCACGGTATTCGCATTGGCTATGCGCCGGCGGAGTTCTTTGACGAGCAACCCGTGACGTTCAAGGCATCCTGGAAGCAGCGTATGCGCTGGACCAAGGGCTTTTACCAGGTGTTCTTTACCTACGGTAAGCATCTGGTCAAATCGACGTTCCGCTATCATCGCTTTGCCGCCTACGACATGTTCATGACGATCGCCCCGGGTATGCTGCTATCGCTGATCTCGATGCTCGCTAATGCGACGTTCTTGATTGTGGGTGGCCTTTCGCATGGTTTCTTGGCTACCGAAGTCGAGATGCAGGCGTGCGCCGCTTCGCTCATTATGACCTTCGCCATGATGTATCAGACCTTCTTTATCCTGGCGCTGCTCACGACTATCTTTGAGTACAAGCACATTCACTGCGCGCAAAAGTGGCGTCTGGTGACTAACCTGTTTACCTTCCCGATCTTTATGTTCAGCTATATCCCCATCACGGTGGCCGCGCTGTTCCTGAAGGTCGACTGGGTTCCTACCCAGCACGCCGTCAACGTTACCCTTGACGAGGTCATGCAAGGCGCCAAATAACCACCACCAAAACCACCGCAAAGGGGACAGGCACCTTTGTGGTGGTTTTTGCTTTTGCGATGCAGCTCGAGGAGGAGTCCGATGGTCTATATCCCGTTTTGGATTTGCATCTTTGCCGGCGTGGCAATTGATGCCCTAGAGCGACGGTTTCCCAATGGGCTTGCCGGCGCATGTGCCGTGGCGGCGTTGGCGGGCATTTGGCTCGACCTCGGTTTGAACACAGCGCTTGACCACGCCGGTCTTGCGGTCATCGTCTACCTTGCCCTTGTGCTCACTGAGTCGCTCTGGCGGCACCTTCGCCACGCGCCGGGCATCGGCATGGGGGATGCCAAGGCGCTCTTCGCGCTTTGCACGCTCGACCCTATGGGTGGCATCGTGGCATTTGCCGTCGCACTCCTGGCCCTGGCCCTCTCCTGCCTCTTCACAAAATCGCGCTCCCTGCCATTGCTCCCGTTTTTAGTGCCGATTTTTGCCATAATCGAGGTCGTGGGCTGCACATTGTAACCGATTGCGCATCCTTCTTAAGGAGCATGCCATGGCATCTAATCAAGAAACGGCCGTTATTAAGGCGCGCATGGACCGTATTCCCTCGGCGTTGTCGCCCGAACTAGTCGAGCGCATTGTCGCCGATCGTGCTTCGGGCTATGTCAACCCGTATCGTTGCAACGATGATCAGGTCATTCGTCGTATTGATCGCGCCGCCGACAAAGGCACGCTTATGCGTCCGGCGTTTATGCGCGATACTGAAAAGATTCTTCATCTTCCGGCGTACACCCGTTATGCAGGTAAAACGCAGGTCTTTAGCTTCCGTAGCAATGACGATCTGTCACGCCGCGGTTTGCACGTGCAGCTTGTGTCTCGCATTGCGCGCGATATCGGTCGCGCCCTGGGGCTCAACTGCGATCTGATCGAGGCGATTGGCCTGGGCCACGACTTGGGACACACGCCCTTTGGCCATGCCGGTGAGCGATTCCTCAATGATATTTACCACGAGCGCACGGGTCGTTACTTTTTCCATAACGTGCAATCAGTTCGTGTGCTCGACACGCTGTACGGCCGTAATGTGTCGCTTCAGACGCTCGATGGCGTGCTATGCCATAACGGCGAGTACGAGCAACGCGTGTTTGAGCTCTCGGACATGAGCTCCTTTGACCAGTTCGATCAGACGGTCGAGGATTGTATTGCCACGGGCTATAGCGCAATTGAGCACCTGCGTCCCATGACGCTCGAGGGCTGCGTCGTTCGCATCTCGGATATTCTTGCCTACGTCGGTCGTGACCGTCAGGATGCGATCGCGGCGGGCCTGCTTTCGCCCGACGCTTTTGATGATGGCCGGGGCGGAGCATACAACAGTTGGATCCTTACACACGCCTCCATCGATATCGTTGAGCACAGTTACGGCAAGCCGCGCATCGAGATGAGCGAGGACTTGTTTGAGGAAATCCGCCGGGCCAAGCGCGAGAACTACGAGAAGATCTATAGCAAGGGCGGCATCGAAGGCGACTCCGAAGCGGAGCTGCGCGAGGCGTTCGAAAAGCTCTATGACCGTTGCCTGCAGGATATAAACGAAGGCGACGAGTCTTCCTACATCTTTAAACACCACATTTCGCGCATTAAGCAGCAGCTTTCCTATTACGACCGTACCTATGCATGGCAGGACGATAAAGATCAGACCGTAGTGGATTACATTGCGAGCATGACGGATGGCTATTTCTGCGAGCTCACAAGCAAGCTGTTCCCTGGTCTGGAGTTTCCGCACCGTACCTATATTAACGAACGGTAGTTCGTATATATTCGGTATACTGGTTAGTTGAAAACGTTTTTGATTGATGCACGGGATGGCTATGGACGACCTTTTTTCTGCCTCGACGCGCGAGCGTTCCTTTAAAAATGCGCCGCTCGCGGTGCGCATGCGACCCAATTCGCTCGACGAGTACGTGGGCCAGCAAAAGGCCGTCGGTAAGGGTTCATGGCTGCGTGCCGCGATTGAGCACGATGTGCTTTCGAGCGTGATTCTGTACGGGCCTGCCGGTACGGGTAAGACGACGCTGGCCCATATTATCGCCAACCATACCAATAGCGAGTTTGTCGAGGTCAGCGCCGTGACGGGTACCGTGAAGGACTTGCGCCGCGTGATTGACGAGGCCAAGACGCGCCTGAATACGTACGACCGTCGCACCATCCTGTTTATCGACGAGATTCACCGCTTTTCCAAGTCTCAGCAGGATGCCTTGCTGCATGCGGTTGAGAACCGTACCGTCATTATGATTGGCGCCACGACGGAGAATCCGTACTTCGAGGTCAACTCGGCACTGCTCTCACGTGGTCGCGTCGTGGAGCTTGAGCATCTGAAGGATGAGGATATCGCCACGCTTATTGAACGTGCGCTTGAGGCACCGCAGGGCTTGAACGGTAAGTTCTCGGCCGATGAGGATGCGGTCAAGACCATCTGCACGCTGGCAGCGGGTGACGCTCGCTCGGCGCTCACGACGCTCGAGCTTGCGAGCGAGATTGCCGTCACGCGTCCTGATACCGAGGGAACGCCAGCGCCCGCGGCGGGGGAGCGCTATCCCATCACCGTGGATGACGTGAAGATCGCCAACCCGCGTCGCGGCTTTACGTATGACAAAAACGGCGACATGCACTACGACATCATCAGTGCGTTCATCAAGTCCATGCGCGGCAGCGACCCCGATGC
>UQIH01000010.1 GCA_900541145.1 uncultured Collinsella sp.
ACGGAGAGCACATTAAGTGCTCTCCGGCTCGTGCGGAACTCGCGATCGACCTTATGCCCCGCCCCTCGGGACTAAGGATACATGGTTGGAGTTGCTATACTGCAAAATTTATCGGCCTGTGACCTATTCCATGTTCCAGGTCGGCTCATCTTCGCTACCGGTTAAATAAAAAAAGAAGTACCGGTTGGAACCGGTACTTCTTTTGAAAGTGCATACGTTGTTGTGACCTTAGCGGTTCTTAATTACAGGCCGCAGGCTGCTTTGAGTTCTTCGACTCGGTCGGTTTTCTCCCAGGTGAAGTCGGGGTCTTCGCGGCCGAAGTGACCGTAGGCTGCCGTCTTTTCGTAGATGGGGCGACGCAGGTCTAGGTCGCGGATGATTGCACCCGGGCGCAGGTCGAAGGTCTTCTCTACGGCCTCAACGATCGTGTCCTCGGCAACCTTGGCGGTTCCGAAGGTGTCGACCATGATTGAAAGGGGCTTGGAAACGCCGATGGCGTAGGCAAGCTCGACTTCGCAGCGGTCGGCCAGACCGGCGGCGACCACGTTCTTGGCGACCCAGCGCGCGGCATACGCGGCGGAGCGGTCGACCTTGGTGCAGTCCTTTCCGCTAAAGGCACCGCCGCCGTGACGACCGTAGCCGCCGTAGGTGTCGACGATGATCTTGCGGCCGGTGAGGCCCGTGTCGCCCATGGGGCCGCCCACGACAAAGCGACCGGTGGGGTTCACGTAGATGTCCGCGTTATCCCACGGCATATTCTCAGTGGCCATGACCGGGGTGATGACGTGCTCGATGAGGTCGGCCTTGATCTTGCCCATGTCCTCGATCTCGGCAGCGTGCTGCGTGGAGATGACGATGGTCGTGACCTCGACGGGCTTGCCTTCCTCGTAGCGCACGGTGACCTGGGTCTTGCCGTCGGGACGCAGATAGGGCAGGGTACCGTCGTGGCGCACGGCGGCCAGGCGCTCGGCCAGGCGGCTTGCCAGGTAGTGCGGCATGGGCATGAGGGTCTTGGTCTCGTTGGAGGCATATCCGAACATCATGCCCTGGTCGCCGGCACCGATCAGGTCGATCGGGTCGGTGGTAGCGCCGGTCTGGGTCTCGAAGGACTCGTCAACGCCTTGGGCGATATCGGGCGACTGCTCGTGGATGAGGCTCATGACGCCGCAGGTGTCGCAGTCAAAACCGAACTTGGCACGGTTGTAGCCAATGCGGCGGATAACGCCACGGGCGATTTCCTGAACGTCTACGTAGGCCTGGGTGCGAATCTCGCCGGCGACGATGACGGTGCCGGTGGTCACGAGGGTCTCGCAGGCGCAGCGGACGTTCTCCACGTTGGCAGGCACGCCGTTGGGGGCGATGTAGCCCTGCTCCTGGAGCTCTATTTCTTTGGCGAGGATTGCGTCGAGGACGGCGTCGCTGATCTGGTCAGCGATCTTATCGGGATGACCTTCGGTCACCGACTCCGACGTAAAAACAAAGGACCCGTGTTGGGGCGGGATGGAACGAAGTTCTTCTGACATGATTGTCCTTTCAAAAACGTGTCCCGGCGACCGTTACCATTCCGCCGGGCTCTCTATGCAAGGGCACATCATAGCGCGTAAATCAAACATTCACACCCTTTCCGCACCTACTCATTGGGGACAGACATAAATGACCAGCCTTAAACTAAGAACGTCTCCAACGACTGGTCATTTAAGTCTGTCCCCAATGAGTGGGTCGGTGCCCTTTGTGCGGAGGTTGCTTTGATGCTTTATACTGGTGCGGTTAGACATCCATCCTGCAATCGAGGAGATTTCCATGGCATCAGACGTTCGCGTCCGCTTTGCACCCTCACCGACGGGCAAGCTGCACATTGGCGGCGCCCGCACCGCTATCTATAACTGGGCTTTCGCCCGTGCTAACGGCGGCACGTTCATCCTGCGCATCGACGACACCGACCCCACCCGCTCTACCGACGAGAACACGCAGATCATCCTGCGCGCCATGCGTTGGCTGGGCCTGGACTGGGACGAGGGTCCCGAGGTGGGCGGCGATTTTGGCCCCTACGCCCAGACCGAGCGCCTGGACCTGTACAAGCAGGCCGCCCAGAAGCTTTGGGACGAGGGCAAGGCCTATCCCTGCTTCTGCACCAAGGAGCAGCTCGACGCCGACCGCAAGGCCGCGCAGGAGCGCAAGGACCCCTTCCAGGGCTATCAGCGCCGTTGCCGCGATCTTGATCCCGAGGAGGCCCGCCGTCGCATCGAGGCCGGCGAGTCCTACGTCCTGCGCATCAAGGTGCCCGAGGACCGCGGCGACGTCGTCATCCACGACGCCGTCCACGGCGAGGTGACCTTCGACGCCAAGGAGCTCGACGACTTTGTCATCTTCCGCTCCGATGGCACGCCCACGTACAACTTCGCGACCGTCGTCGACGACGCCATGATGAAGATCACCCATGTCATCCGTGGCGACGACCATCTGTCCAACACCCCGCGTCAGGTCATGGTCTACGAGGCCCTCGGCGCTCCCGTGCCCACGTTCGCCCACATCTCCATGATCTTGGGTGCCGACGGCAAAAAACTCTCCAAGCGCCACGGCGCCACCTCGGTGGAGGAGTACCGCGACGCGGGATACCTGTCCGATGCCTTCGTCAACTACCTGGCGCTGCTCGGCTGGTCGCTCGACGGCGAGACCACGATCATCCCGCGCGACGTCCTGGCCAGCAAGTTCTCGCTCGATCGCATCTCCAAGAACCCCGCGACTTTCGACCCCAAGAAGCTCGACTGGGTCAATGCCGAGTACATCAACGGCATGTCCGACGCCCAGTTTGCCGACGAGATCATGGTCCCCGAGCTGCACGAGGCGGGTCTCATCGAGGGTAATGTCGAGTACGGCGAGGATTGGATCGACGCGCTCGCTGCCATCGTCAAGCCGCGCACCAAGATGCCGGCCGACGCCGTGACCGTCGCCGCTCCCATCTTCGCTACGGCCGATACGCTCGAGTATGACGAGAAGTCCGTCAACAAAGGCCTGGCCAAGGAGGGCATGGGTGCCATTCTGGATGCCGCCAAGGCCGCGCTCGAGGGCGTGGACGAGTGGACGGCTGCCAACATCGACGCTGCGCTTGAGCCGTTGCCCGAGCAGATGGACCTTAAGAAGCGCGTGGTGTTCCAGGCCGTGCGCGTCGCCGTTTGCGGCAACATGGTGAGCCCTCCGTTGGGCGAGACCATGGCACTCGTCGGCCGCGACGATTGCTTGGCGCGCATCGACCGCGCCCGCACGATGGCGCTGTAATCGCTGCGCAAACGTATGTATCCGAGCCCCGTCCACCCGAGCGGGGCTCTTGTTTCTGTAGACGTATGGGATAGGAGGTGCTGGGGCCATGGTCGAGCAACTTTCGCTGTTTGGTTCGCCGGAACCGGAGGAAGCTCCGAAGTCCGCGGATCCTGCCGCCGCCCCGGCGCAGCCCGAGCCCGCACCTGAGCCCATCGTCGCCTATGCGAGCGTGGTTCTCGACATCCCGACGCGTGCGCTGTCCGAGCCGTTTGCCTATGGCATTCCTCAACCCCTTGCTAGCGAAGCGCAGATCGGATCAACGGTCCTGGTCCACTTTGGTAACCGTGCCGCCGCAGGCTATATCGTCGATATTGCGCCCGAACTGGGCGACTTGCAAGGCAACATTACCCTCGACACCGCGCGCATCAAGCCCATCGAGACCATCCTCAGCAAACCGCTCTTTGGCGCCGAGTCCGCCCGTATTGCACGCTGGATGAGCTACGAGTATGTCGCGACGCTTTCCGAGTGCCTGCGCCTGTTCTTGCCACCGGGCGGAAGCCCGCGCGTGGTCAAGGGCGACGACGGCGTGTGGACTGTCGAGCGCCCCGCCGTCAAGCCTATCCAAAATCGCTGGGTCATGCTCACACCCGAGGGTTTCGACTACACGCCGCCCAAGACCGCGGTCCGCCAGCGTCAGCTCATCGAGGCACTGCAGTGCGGACCGGTCACGACGCGCGACCTCAACCTGCTCTATAACAGCATGTCGGCGACCATCAAGGCGCTCGAAAAGCGCGGCGTCGTGGTGGTGGAGGAACGCCGTGCGTGGCGTGGCTGCAATGAACAGACCACGCTCTCCTCGGCAAGCGGTAAGGCACCAGTCGCGCTCACGAACGGCCAGCAACAGGCACTCGCGCAGATTGAGCGCGCCCGTCTGGACGCTCATGGCGACGTGGTGCTGGTCGACGGCGTCACCGGCTCCGGCAAAACCGAGGTGTACCTCTCCGCCATCGAGCGCGTGCTGGCGGCCGGTCGTTCGGCCTGCGTGCTCGTGCCCGAGATCTCGCTGACGGCTCAGACCGTCGGCCGCTTCCGCTCGCGTTTTGGCGAGACGGTCGCCGTGTTCCATTCGCGCCTCTCGGCCGGCGAGCGCCTGGACCAGTGGGATATGGTCGCCAGCGGTGCCGCGCGCGTGGTCGTGGGCGCCCGCTCGGCGCTCTTTTGCCCGCTCAGCGACTTGGGCCTCATCATCATCGACGAGGAGCACGAGACCAGCTACAAGCAGGGCTCCAGCCCGCGCTACCACGCGCGCGAGGTGGCGGCCGAGATGGCGCGCCGCTACCGCTGCCCGCTCGTGTTGGGCTCCGCCACGCCCTCGGCCGAGGCCCTCGATCGCTGCCGCCGTGGCACGTATAACGGTGCCACCTGGACGCGCGTCGAGATGCCCGAGCGCCCGGGACACGCCGTGCTGCCCACGGTCCGCATTGCCGACCTGCGCCGCGAGTTCTCGCACGGCAGCCGCTCCATGTTCTCAAAACCGCTGATGGAAGGCTTGGAACGCGTGGTCGAGCGCCGCGAGAAGGCAGTGCTACTACATAACCGCCGCGGCTTTGCGCCGTTCCTGATGTGCCGCGAGTGCGGCTGCGTCCCCACCTGCAACCACTGCTCCACCGCGCTTACGTATCACGAGCGTACGCACACGCTGCAGTGTCACACATGCGGTTCGTCGTGGCGCGTGCAGCCCTATCCCGCGCCCACAAGCCGTTGCCCCAAATGTGGAAGTCGCTACCTGGCAAAAATGGGTCTGGGCACGCAGCAGATCGAGGACGCACTGCACCAGATGCTTCCCGAGGACGTCGCCATTATTCGCATGGATGCCGATTCCACGCGCGGAAAGGATGCGCACAAAAAGCTGCTTGAGCAGTTCGATGCCGCCGATTGCGCGGTGCTGCTGGGCACCCAAATGATCGCAAAGGGCCTCGACTTTCCCGAGGTCACGCTCGTGGGCGTGGTCAATGCCGACTTCGCCCTGAAGCTGCCGGACTTCCGCGCAGGGGAGCGCGCCTACGATCTGCTGGAGCAAGTCGCCGGCCGCGCCGGCCGCGGCGATCGCCCCGGCGAGGTCATCATCCAGACCTACCTGCCCGAGGACCCGGTCATTCGCGCCGTCGCTGAGCATGACCGTTCGATCTTTACCGACTACGACCTGGACCAGCGCCGCGACGCGCTGTACCCGCCGTTTGTTCGCCTGGTCAACATCTTGGTGTGGTCGGCGAACCGAGACGAAGCGCAAGACTACATCGGTCGCATCGCGAAACTCCTCAAGCGCCGCTGGCATGCCGCCGCGCCCGACTTTTTGCGGGCGGGGAGTGCCGTGCCGCAGGTGCTGGGCCCGGCTTCGTGTGTAATCGAGAGAGCCAAGGACCGTTATCGCTTCCACCTGCTTGTGAAGTCGCCCGTAGGGTACCATGTCTCTGATGATATCGACGCCTGCCTCAAAGAGGTGGGCTCCGTGCGCGGCGTGAGCGTGAGCGTTGACGTCGACGCCTATGACCTGATGTAACAACCCGAAAGGATGGCCATGGAAGCCAACGGAATCGTACTGTCGCCCGACCCTCGTCTGCGCCAGGAGTGCGCCGTCATCGAGGAGATCACCCCGGCGATCGAGGCGCTTGCCGAGAAGATGAAGAAGATGATGTTCGAGAACGGCGGTTGCGGCCTAGCTGCCCCGCAGATCGGCGAGCTCATTCAGCTCGTCACCATCGACTGCGACTACAGCGACAAAAGCGACTACGACCCGTACGTGCTCATCAATCCCGTCATTGTTGAGCAGAGTGACCATCTGGTGCCGTTTAGCGAGGGCTGCTTGTCCATCCCCGGCATTAGCTGCGAGATTGAGCGTCCCGACCATGTCGTTGTCGAGGCGTACGACTTGGATGCCAACCTGATCCGCTATGAGGCCACGGGCGACCTGTTCTGCGTGTGCCTGCAGCACGAGATCGATCACCTGCACGGCAACACCATGTTCGAGCGACTGAAGCCCATGCAGAGGATCAAGGCCGTCAAGGAGTACCAGGACGCCCTGGCCCGCGGCGCTCGACCGGGCGAGACGGAGTAGGTCCCACCGTCCCCTTCCACCGCAGGGCTTAGGTTTTGCTCCATGCTCAAACAGTCCTGCTCGCACGAAGAGCACATTAAGTGCTCTTCGGCTCGTGCGGAACTGCGCGTGGAGCAATAACCTAAGCCCTGCGGCGGAAGGGGACTGCGTTTTCGTGCTCCTCTTCGCCCGGGTGCCGTCGGGCCAGGGATGGGCGTCTTCGCTGATAATTGCTTTGTTGGAAGAGCTGCTTTTATTGCGGCTCTTTCTTTGGTTTTGGGTATATTTGTTCTTGTTGAATTGTTATTGCGGATGGGCTGGGTACTTGGCTTTCCGCTGTTATTTGTAGCCGTCTCGGCTCGTTATTGAGAGGAGACTATCTTTTATGCGTATTGTGTTTATGGGTACGCCTGATTTTGCTGTGCCTTCGCTTACTTCGCTTGTTGAGGCTGGCAATGAGATTGTGCTTGTCATTACTCGTCCCGATGCTGTTCGTGGGCGTGGTAAAAAGTTGGAGCCGTCTCCTGTTAAGGCCAAGGCGCTCGAGCTTGGCCTGCCGGTTGTTGAGGCCAATCGTATGACGCCGGAGGTTGTTGAGGCGCTCCAGGCTGCGCGGGCTGATATTTTCTGTGTGGCCGCGTACGGTTGCATTTTGCCTGATGAAGTGCTGCATATGGCACCGCTTGGTATTGTGAATGTTCATGCTTCGCTGCTGCCTCGTTGGCGTGGCGCTGCTCCCATTCAGCGTGCCATTCTTGCTGGTGATGAGGTTGCTGGCGTTTCCATTATGCGCATTGGGCATGGCGTGGATACGGGCGCATATTGCGCCCAGGCCTCGACCTCGGTTGCTGGTAAGCATGCCGATGCGCTCACGATGGAGCTTGGTGAGCTTGGTGGCAAGTTGCTTGCCGATACGCTGCCCTCGCTTGCCGATGGTTCGGCTGTTTGGACCGAGCAGGATGAGTCGCTCGTTACTCATGCTGCCAAAATCTCCAAGCAGGAGATGCGTCTGGATCCGCAGATGGCGGCGCTCGATTGCGTACGTCATGTGCTCGCTTCGTCCGATACCGCGCCTGCCCGTTGTGTGATTGCCGGCAAGACAGTTCGCGTGCTCGATGTTTCGCCGGCTGATATGTCGCTTGGCGAGGGCGTTGTTGCCGTCAAGAGCAAGCGTGTTTATCTGGGCCTTTCCGATGGCGCGGTTGAACTGCTCGAGGTTAAGCCCGATGGCAAGCGTGCCATGGCTGCTTCTGCCTGGGCTGCCGGCCTGCAGGGTGTCGACCTTACGTGGGGTGTACTGTCATGAGCAAGTTGTCTCCCGCGCGCAAGCTTGCGCTCGATGTGTTGATGGAGGCTGATCGCCGCGGTATGTACGCACGCGACGTGTTGTCTTCACGTGCTTCCGCCAAGGCCATTGACCAGCGCGATTCCGCTTTTGCCGCTCGTTTGGCGCTCGGTGTTGCCGCCACGCAGGGCATTTTGGATGAGTTGCTCGATCAGTTTTTGGATAAGCCCAAAAAGGTCGCGCCGCGCGTTCGCATGGCGCTTCGCATCTCGGCTTTCGAGATGCTCTACCTGCATACGCCGGGCCGCGTTGCCGTGAGCCAGGGTGTTGAGCTGGTGCGCAGCGGTGCTAAGTCTGCCGCGGGCCTGGCTAACGCGGTGCTGCACAAGGTTGCGGACAACGTTGAGGACTTTGCCACGGCATCCGACGTGGATGAGTCCGAGCGCCGTTTGGTTCGCCTTTCGCGTTTGATGGGTCTCCCTCGCTGGCTGTGCGCTCGTATCATGGCCTCGTTCGATACGCCCGAGGGTGCGCTCAACTTTGCCGGCAATCTGGCGCCAGCGCCGCTTGCACTGCACGAGAATGCGTTTGCGACCAAGGCCGACCCGTATATCTCGCAGCTCGTTGCGCCCGTCTTCCCGGGCTGCCATGCTCCGGTCGATGCGCAGGTCACGGTTGCATCGGGCGTGTTTGAGCGTGCTGCCGCGGTTGCCTCGGACCTCAACGCTCAGCTTATCGCAACTGCCGCGACACGTCCCGGTCGTTGCCTGGAGATTGGTGCCGGCCGCGGTACCAAGACCTATGTGATGATGTGCCAGGCCAAGCGTGCCGGGTATGAGCGTCAGCATACCGCGCTCGATCTGCACGATCGCAAGTGCGATCAGAATCTCGCGCGCCTGCATAAGGCGGGTATTGCGGGTGTACGTACGGTCTCGGGCGATGCCTGCGAGCTCAATGAGGTGCTCACGTCGTTTGATGCCATGCTCGGTGAGCCCGCTCTATTCGACACCGTTTTTATTGATGCGCCGTGCTCTGGCACCGGCACCATGCGCCGTCACCCCGAGATACCGTGGCGTCTGACCGAGAACGACGTTACGACTGAGCTGCCCAAGCTACAGCTGATGATGCTCAAGGAAGCAGCCGCGCGCGTTGCTGCCGGCGGTGAGCTTATCTATGCCACCTGCTCGGTTTTTGACGAAGAGAACACGCAGGTCGTGGACACCTTCCTGGCCTCTCCCGAGGGCGCTGGCTTTACCGTGGCACCGCTCTCCGAAGCCCAGATTCTTCAGCTTCCCGATTTCGCGCAGGCCAAGAAGCTTGTCTCCGTGCGCCAAAACGACCGCGGGCTTTTCCAGAGCGTCCCCATAAACGCCGACTCCTACGACGGCCACTTCTGCGCCCGCCTGGTCCACAAGTAACTACTAAGTTGCGGTGAAATAGGGATTGAATAGCGGCATCTACCCGCCAAAAAGTCCTTATTTCACCGCAACTCATAGAGCCACCTATAGCGCAAAGAATCAGCCCCGCGATCGATGTCGGTCGCGGGGCTGTTTGGTTCCTAGTGGCTATGCGGGCAGTTGGCGCAGCAGCCGCTCGTGGCGTTGGTGCTGGAGCCGCCGCTTCGCTGGTCGGTGTTGTAGAAACCGCTGCCCTCAAATTTAATGCCGCTGGCCGAGAATGTCTTGGCCGCCGGGGCACCGCAGCTGGGGCACACGACCTCGGGACTCTCGGACATGGGATGCTCAACCTCAAACACGTTGCCGCAGCTCGAGCACTTGTAATCGTAGCGCGCCATAATACTTCCTTTTCAGCACAAAGCGGGCAGATTACTCTGCCCGCAAAAATTCAAACGTCTGTAACTGTACCCTATATCGGGGGTTTTATCACGCTTCGCCCCAGAATCTATGGTTGTTGCGCAGGAGCTGTGCGGTTTTGTTTTCGGCGGCTGCAATGTCCGCCTCGTCAGCCTGCCAGGTCCAGTTGCCCGTGGCAACGCCCGGAACGTTCATGCGCGCGTCGTCGCCAAGCCCCAGGATATCCTGTAGCGGCATCATCACTAGGGGAGCGTCGCTTGCCAGCGCGTCGCTCATCAGCTTGGCCGCCACCTCAACACCGCTCGGTTCATCGCCGCCCGCAAAGGTACGGGTGCACCAACCGGCCAGCGTCGACGTATCGTGCGTCGAGGTGTACAGAATCTTGCCGGGCGTGGGATGCACACCGCAGCGAACGTCGTAGTCGCTAAACTCCAGCACGTCCATGCCGGGGAAGCCGCAGGTCGAAGCCATGGCTCGAACACCGGGCGCCAAATAGCCCAGGTCCTCGGCGATAAAGTTGAGCGGACCCAGCTCGTCATAGGCGGTCTGGAATAGGTCCTTGCCCGGTCCCGCCAGCCAACGACCTTCGGCGCAAGCCTTGCCTGCGGGGATACTGAAGTAGCTGTGGAAGCCCAGGAAGTGATCCAGGCGTACGCGATCATAGAGCGAAAACGCACGACGCAGGCGATCCATCCACCAGCTATAGCCGTTCTGCTTCATGTGGTCCCAGCGGAACGTCGGGTTGCCCCACAACTGGCCCTCGGGAGCAAAGTTGTCGGGCGGCGCACCGGAAATCTCAATCGCCTTGCCGGTATCGGACAGCCAGAAGTTCTCGGGCTCGCTCCACGCGTCGGCCGAATCGTCGGACACGTACATGGGAATATCGCCGATAACCTCAATTCCTTTCTTGTGCGCATAGTTCATGAGCTCACACCAAGCCAGGTCAAAGCGGTACTGCATGTACGCCTGAAGCTCGGCCTCGTCGTGGAAGCGTTTGTCGTCGATCAGATGCTCGTTGTAGCGCGCTACATCTGCCGGCCAATCGTGGCGCGACTCGCCCTCAAAGTACTTCTTAACGGCCATGTAGACGCAGTACTTTTCGAGCCAATCAGCGTTGCGATGTTTAAACGCCGTGTACAGCGGGTCGGCATCCTCGCCGCCGTGAGCCTTCCATGCAGCAAAGTCGGCGGCCAGCTCCTCGTGACTCTCGGGCAGCAGGTCAATATTGCCCGCAAAGGCCGAAGGCCCAGCGTAAGGGGAGCGGAAGAAGTCCGTCGGGTTGACGGGCAGGACTTGCCAGTAGCGCATGCCCATAGCGGCCAGATGGTCGATAAAGCGACGCGTGGGCGCACCGATTGTGCCGGGCTTGCCGTCATCGGTCGGCACCGATGTGATATGGCACACAACGCCCGCGCCATGATCGAGCGGCTCCTGCAGGCGCTGCTCGGCATGGTGATAGATGATCGAGGAGCCCAGCGGGTACAGGTCGAGCGTGACGGTACCGTTGTGGATCTCGCGCTCGTGACCGCTGATCACGTCGCTCGCGCATTCGCCGAGCGCCGGAATCGTCACGCGGTGCGAATTGCGCAGGCTGCGGTTGATGATAACCGTCGCGGCCTCGCCGTCTTTGCCCGTTCGGGTGTAAGCCAAGACTTCGTCGTTGAGCGCAAAGGCCTTGATCTCGCCATCGACCATAAAGGGCAGCGCACGGCGCACGGCAGACGCGTTCTTAACGATGGCCAGCGTGTCGAAGTCGTGGAGTTGGTCCTTGGTCGGCAGGGTACGGCGGTTGCCCGGATCGGTGAGGCCCTCCAAGCCGTACTCATCGCCGTAATAGATCGAGGGCACACCCGGGAAGGTCATCTGCATGAGCGCCGCCAGCCAAAAACGGCTCTTGGCCAGGCCCATCGAGTTGTCGTCCAGGCGCCATTTGCTGCGCTCGCTCTCGGGCAGCTGTGACTCGTCGGGGCCACCGCCGAGTACTGAGATGATGCGAGGACGGTCGTGGCTCGAAAGCAGATTGAGTGCGCAGGCCAGTGCCTCGCGCGGGTAGTTCTCGCGCAGTGTCTCGATGTCCTCGGCAGCCTGATAGGCGTTCTTGTAGCCCATCAAAAAGCCGATGACCATGTCGCGGAAGGGGTAGTCCATGGCAGAGTCGAGCTCAGAGCCCTGCAGATAGCGGCGCAGATGACCGTAGCTAATCTTGTTGGAAGCGTCCTCCCAGACTTCGCCAAGCAACAGCGCGTCGGGCTTCTCGGCGAGCACGGCCTTTTTGATCTCGGCCAGGAAGCCATCGGAAAGCTCGTCGGCCACATCCAGGCGCCAGCCATGGGCACCAGCACGCAGCCATTTGCGAATCACGCCGTCCTTGCCCAGGAGCCGCTCGCGTACCAGCTCGGAGCTCTCGTTGATGGCGGGCATGTTGCCCACGCCCCACCAGCAGTCATACGAACCGTCCTCATGGAAGTAAAACGCATCGCGCCACGGCGAGTCCTTGCTCTGCCATGCGCCCACGCCGGGGTAGTTGCCGTAGCGGTTGAAGTAGATCGAGTCGTCGCCCGTATGGTTGAAGACGCCATCCAGGATGATGGAAATACCGAGCTTCTCGGCCGCCTCGCACAGCTCCGTAAAGTCCTGCTCGGTGCCCAGAATCGGGTCGATCTTGGTGTAATCGGCCGTGTCGTAGCGGTGGTTGCTTGCGGCCTCAAAGATCGGGTTGAGGTAGATGGCCGTAAAGCCTAGCTCGGCAATGCGGGGCAGGTCATTTTGGATACCCTTGAGCGAGCCGCCGTAAAAATCCCAGGTCTTGATGGAGCCGTCTTCGGCACGCTCGTACTCGGGCGGTTCGTTCCAGTCCTCGACCATGCGGCGCTGGATTCCGTTGCGAGGTTTTTCGACCACGGCCAGCGTGCGCTCGCGCCAGTTTTCGTCGCGGGCATAGCGATCGGGGAAGATCTGGTAGACCATGCCGCGCTCGTACCACTCGGGACGCACTTCGCGGTGCTTATAGACGGTAATCTGGAAGGACGGCACCTCGGCGTAGTCGTAGGTCACACCCTCGCCACCGGTGCGACCCTGCGGTGCACCCAAGCGGACCTCGGGCTGGCCTTCGATATTGCAGATAAAGCTGTACCAGATAAGACAGGGCTCGGTGCACTCAAGCTCTACGGTAAATATGCCGTCGCCCTCGTGCGTCATGGGATACAGAGACTCACCGATTTCATCGACCCAGGTACGCAGGGTAAGCGTTGCCTGGTTGGGGTCGGCATCCTCCAAAATCACCGATAGCGAAACGGAAGTTCCAGTGGTCACAGCGCCAAACGGAGTACGAAACTGCGGCAGACGGCTGTTGTGAATCAATCTCATAATTCGGTCCAGTTCAATAGAATCACGGCCTGCGGGCCATGGGCTTTACGCACTGGATGTAAGTATATCTGTTGTACACAGGCTGTATAAACAACATCCGTTTACCATCGGCGAACGGTTGTCCTAGAAAATCGTTTTACCATCCAAATTATCGCGATATTCGAAAACGCCCAGGCGGATACTATTTGTAGTCAAACAAAAGTACATCGGTTTACTACGACGAATTGAATGATCTCAACCACAGTCATTTTTGTGATACTAAAACCGCAGGTAAAAGCGTTGCCAATTTCGTAGATTGCACGCCGTGGTCGGCCAGAGCTATTTTGTCGTAGTAAACCGGCCCTCTTTTTAATACAGAAGTTCAACCAAGAAGAGGGCGCCTGGTTGGGGCGCCCTCTTTTGCATTGGATTAAGTTTTAATCGTCCAGACTAGTGGCGCTTGCGGGTGGCCGTTGCCTTGCGGACAGAGGTCTTCTTGGTCGGGGCCTTTTCCTCGACCGGAGTGGCGGGGGAGACCGGGGCCTCCTTGGCGGATTTGGTCTTTGTCGTAGCCTTTGGAGCGGTCTTGACCTCGGCGACCTTCGGCGTCGGCTCGGCCTTTACTGCGGGCTTGTCCTCGTCCTTAGCCTCTGCCTTGGGAGCTGCAGCCTTGGCCGTGGCCTTCTTGGCCGTCGTCGTAGAGCGCTTGCGCGTGGTGGTCTTGGCGGTCGGCTTTGCCTCGACAGCTGCCTTGGCCTTGGGCTCGGAGGGCGCCTCCTCGACCTTGACGGCGGGCTTTGCAGCAGCCTTCGGGGTCGTCTTCGCGGCGGCCTTCGTCGTAGCAGCCTTCGTGTTCGTCGACTTCGCTGCCGTGGTCTTCTTGGCTGCCGTTGCCTTCTTGGTGGTCGCGGCCGTCTTCTTGGCAGCGGTCTTGGCCGGAGCCTTTGCCGCGGGCTCGGCCTTTACCTCGGGAGCGACCTCGGCCTCGGCAGCTTTCTTGGCAGCGGCGGTCGTACGCTTGCGCGTAGTCGATGCCTTGGCAGCTGTTGCCTTAGCGGCGCTAGTCTTGCTAGCAGCGGCCTTCGTGGTCGTGGCCTTCTTAGCCGTCGTCTTGCGGGCCGTCGTCTTCTTGGCGGCAGGCTTCGCGGCGGGCTTAACTTCGGCCTCGGCCGCCGGCTTCTCCTCGGCCTTGGGCTCCTCAGCGGCAGCGGGCTCCTTAACGGGCGCCGCAGACTCGGCCTCAGCAGCAACCGGCTCATCGACAGCCGAAGCCTCCACAGCCGCCGGCCTCTCAATCTCCGGGTGCATAAAGAAGTACAGGTCCAGATACTTATCGGCCGAGCGCGTCCAGCTAAAGTCCTGGCTCATGGCCTGTGTGACCAGCTGATCCCAGGCCTCGCGATTATCCCAGAACAGGCGTGCCGCACGGAACACCGCGTCGCCCATCTCGTCGCCGTTAAAGTTGCTAAACGAGAAGCCCGTGCCCTCGCCGGTAAACTCGTTGTACGGCTGTACGGTGTCCTTCAGGCCACCGGTCTCGCGCACGATGGGCAGGGTGCCGTAACGCATGGCGATGATCTGCGACAGGCCGCAGGGCTCAAACTTCGAAGGCATCAGGAACATGTCGGCGGCGGCGTACATGCGCTGCGACAACGCAGGATCGAACTCGATGCGCGCGGCCATGGTGCCGGGGTACTTGTCCTGGAAGTAGCGCAGACCGTCCTCGTAGTCGCGGTCGCCGGTGCCCAGTACCGCCACCTGCACGCCGCCGGCCAGGATGCGGTCGAGCGCGTACATGACCAGGTCTAGGCCCTTCTGGCGCGTCAGACGCGTGACCATAACCATGAGCGGACGGTCGTCGCGGACCTCGAGCCCCAGCTCTTCCTGCAGCTTGGCCTTGCACACAGCCTTGCCGGAACGGTCGTCGACCGTGTAGTTGGCGGCAATGCGCTTGTCGGTTGCCGGGTCAAAGCCCGCAACGTCAATGCCGTTGAGGATGCCCTGCAGCGCATAGGAGCGCTCGCGTAGCACGCCGTCCAGGCCCTCGCCAAACTCGGGCGTCTGAATCTCGCCCGCATAGGTGGGGCTCACCGTGGTGATGGCATCGGCATAGTGCAGCGCGCCCAGCATGTAGTTGATGCTGCAGGCGTCGCAGCGCAACTGCGAGGCGGCCGCGGGAATATGCGCCACACCCAGGATGTCCTCCATCACGGTGTCGCTAAACTGGCCCTGGAACGCCACGTTGTGGATCGAGAACACGGTCTTGACGCGGTCGTACAGCGGCAGGCCCTGGTAGAACTCGCGCAAGAACACGGGCGCCAGCGCGGTCTGCCAGTCGTTGCAGTGCAGGATGTCGCACTCAAAACCGGCCGGCAGATGCTGCAGGCTCTCGGTGATGGCCTTGGAGAAAAACGCAAAACGCTCGCCGTCGTCAAAGAAGCCGTACGGATAGTCGCGCGCAAAGTAGCGCTCGTTGTCTACGAACATATAGGTGACGCCGTCGCGCTCGAGCTTCTCGAGACCGCAGTACTCGTTGCGCCAGCCCAGGCTCACGTAAAAGTCGGCAAAGTGCTCCATCTGCGCCTTGTACTCGTCCTTGATGGTGGCGTACTTGGGCACCATCACGATGACCTCGGCGCCGGCGCGCACGAGTGCTGCAGGCAGCGAGCCCGCCACGTCACCCAGGCCACCGGTCTTAACAAACGGTGCGCACTCGGCCGAGGCAAACACGATCTGCATCTTTTTGCTGGAATCTGCCATATTGTCTCCCATGTTGCAATTCGAGAATAGCCGCCTGGCGCTAACCGGGCGGCTATTCTACATGTTACGAGCGATGTTGCGGTGCCAACGTTAACGTACGATGGTGGTGTCGGAAGTTAACGGAGCCTTGCCCAGCACCAGGATGTTCTCGGGCGTGCCGCGAAGCTCGGTGTTGGTGGGAACCACGTTGTTCTTGTCCAGGATGGCGTTCTCAACGCGTGCGCCGCTCTTGATGATGCAGCTCTGGTTGATGATCGAGTTGGTCACCGAGGCGCCCTCCTCGACCACGACGCCGCGCGACAGGATCGAGTTGCGCACGGTGCCCTTGATGATGCAGCCGGCCGAGATGATCGAGTTGCACGCGTGGCTGCCGGTCGCATAGCGCGAAGGCGGCACGTCGTGGGCCTTGGTCAGAATCGGGCGCTCGGGGTCAAAGAGCTGGTCGGCCACGGTCTGGTCGAGCAGGTCCATGCTGCGGCGATACAGCGACTTTTCGCTAAACACGCCCACGACCTCGCCCTTGTACTCGTAGCTGCACACGTCGATGTTGCCAAAGTCGCCCTGGAGTGCCTCGAGCAGGTCCAGATAGTCGGCGGCCTGGTAGTGGTCGATGATCTCGAGCAGCGTCTCGCGGTTGACGATGCAGCAGTCCATAGAGGCGTTGTCGCCGTACACGACGCCGGCGCTCACGCCCGTCAGACGGCCGTTCTCGTTGATCTGCAGCTTGGTCTCGTCATCGACGTTGCGCGTGGCCTTGCAGTACACCACGGTCATCTGGGCACCGGAGTTCTCGTGCGCGTCAATGATGGTGTTGAGGTCCATGTTAAAGATGATGTTGGTGCCCATCATCACAACATAGGGCTTGTCCGAGCGCTGGAACAGCGTCTTGTTGGAGATGATGTCGCGCAGCAGGAAGCGCATGCCGCCCTTGGTGGTGCCATACGCGTTGCCGGGCACCATGAACAGGCCGCCCTTCTTGCGGTCCAGGCCCCAGTCCTTGCCCGAGCCCACGTGGTCGATCAGGGAACGGTAGTTGCCCGGCATGACGACACCGACGGTCTTGATGCCGGCATTCATCATGTTAGACAGCGGGAAGTCGATCAGGCGGTAGCGACCCAAAAACGGAACGGACGCGATGGGACGGTCCTTGAGCAGCACGCTGCCGTAGGTCGAAGAGTAGTTAGCGGTGATGTAACCGATGGCCTTGCGATTGATCATCGGATCATTCCCCCTTCCCGATAACGACGTCATTTCCAACGACGGCCGTATCCTTGGTGGTATCGACAGAGCCGAGCTTCACGCCCTCTTCGACCGTGGAGTTCTCGCCCAAAATAGCGCGGCAGATGTGCGCGCCGCTCTTAACGTGCGCACCCGGCAGCAGCACAGAGTCCTCGACCACGGCGCGCTCCTCGATGATGACATCGGTCGAAAGGATCGAGTGGCGAGCGGTGCCGTAGATCTTGCAGCCGTTGGAGACCAAGCAGTCGTCCAGGCGACCATCCGGGCCAATGTAGTGCGGCGGACGCGTGGTGATGTTGGACATGATGGGGAAGTGCTTGTCGAACAGATCGAACTCGGGGTTGTTGCCCAGCAGGTCCATCGAGGTCTCGTGGAAGCTGGCGATGGTGCCGACGTCCTTCCAAAAGCCGTGGAATTCGTAGCTGTACAGGCGCTTGTTCTCGCCGAGCAGCTTGGGGATGATGTCCTTGCCAAAGTCGTGGCTCGAGCGCTGGTCCAGAGCATCCTCCTCGAGTGCCTCGATCAGCACGTCGGCCGAGAAGATGTAGATGCCCATGGACGCGAGGTTCGAATCGGGCTTATCGGGCTTCTCGGTGAACTTGGTGATGCGGCCGTCCTCGGGGTCGGTGGTCAGGATGCCAAAGCGGCTGGCCTCCTCCCACGGCACGGGCATAACGCTCACCGTGAGGTCGGCGTTGTTCTCAATGTGCGTCTTGAGCATCTTGCGGTAGTCCATGCGATACAGGTGATCGCCCGAAAGAATCAGGACGTACTTGGGGTCGTTGGCTTTGATGTAGTCAAGGTTCTGCGTAATGGCGTCGGCCGTGCCCGCATACCAGGCGCCGCCGGTCTGCGTCTCGTACGGCGGCAGGATCGACACGCCACCGTCGCGGCTGTCCAGATCCCACGCCTCGCCGGAGCCCACATAGGCGTGCAGCAGATAGGGGCGATACTGCGTCAGAACGCCCACCGTGTCGATGCCCGAGTTGGAGCAGTTGGAGAGCGAAAAGTCGATAATGCGGAACTTGCCACCAAAGCTAACCGCCGGCTTGGCGATCTTTTGGGTGAGTGCCCCCAATCGGCTGCCCTGTCCTCCTGCGAGGAGCATCGCGATGCATTCTTTCTTACTCATCGATTTCTCCTTCTGTCATCGATGTTCCTAAACCCATTAGCGACGGGCGCGGCGCAACGTCGCACCCGTCGAGTAATGCCGTGCTGGCATAGGGGAGCTCGCGGCCTTTACGCGTGCCAGATCTCGTCTCGATACTCGCGAATGGTGCGGTCGCTCGAGAACCAGCCCGAGCAGGCGGTGTTGAGCAGCGCCTTGCGGTTCCAGGTCTCCTGGTCGCCGTAGCTGTTCGTGAGCTTCTCCCACGCATCCACGTAGCTGCGGAAATCGGCCATAACCAGGTCGGGGTCGTTGTTGTTCATGAGCTCGTTGTAGATGCTCTCGAAGTTGCCCGAAAGGCCCGCAAAGGTTTTGTCCTTGAGCTCGTCCATCACGCGGCCCAGGCGCTCGCGGTCGCCGTTGAGGGTATCCCACGCAAAGTAGCTGTTGGATGCCCAGAGCTGCTCGACCTCGGGAGCGGTCAGGCCAAAGATGGCCTCGTTCTCGCGACCGGCCAGGTCGGCGATCTCGATGTTGGCGCCGTCGAGGGTGCCCAGCGTAATGGCGCCGTTCATCATGAGCTTCATGTTGGACGTGCCCGAGGCCTCCTTGCCGGCCGTGGAGATCTGCTCCGATATCTCGGCGGCAGGGTAGATGAGCTGGGCGTTACTCACGCGGAAGTTGGGGATAAAGCAGACCTTCATGACCTCGTTGACGCGGGCATCGTTGTTAATGACCTCGGCGACGGAATTAATGAGGCGGATGGTCTCCTTGGCAAAGGTGTAGCTCGAGGCAGCCTTGCCGCTAAAGATGAAGGTCGTCGGCGTCACGTGGAAGTTGGGATCCGCGATGCGACGGTTGTAGATGTCCATCACCTTCATGATGTTCATTAGCTGGCGCTTGTAGGCATGGAAGCGCTTCACCTGAACATCGAAGACGGTATTGGGGTCGATGACCAGACCGGTCTCGGCCTTAACGTAGGCGGCCAGGCGCTCCTTGTTGGCGCGCTTGGAGGCACCCACGGCCTTCAGGAACTCGGTGTCGTTCTGGAACTCCTTGAGTTTCTCCAGCTCAAAGGCGTCCTTGAGCCAGCCGTCGCCAATGGCCTCTGTCACGAGCTTGGCGTAGGTGGGGTTGGCCTCGGCAAAGAAGCGACGGTGCGAGATGCCGTTGGTCTTGTTGTTGAACTTCTCGGGCGTCAGGGCATAGAAGTCCTTGAGCACGATGTTCTTGATGATGTCGGAGTGGATCTTGGCCACGCCGTTGACGCTGTGGCTACAGATCACGGACAGGTTGGCCATGCGAATCTCGCCGTCCCACAGAATGGCGGTCTGGCGCAGACGCTCCTGCCAGCCCTCCTGCGTGGTGTCGAACGACTCGTGCCAACGACGGCTGATCTCGTCGATAATCTGGTACACGCGGGGGAGGAGCTTGGAGAACGTGCCGATGGGCCACTTCTCCAGAGCCTCGGGCAGGATGGTGTGGTTGGTGTAGCTCACGACCTGCGTCACGATGTTCCAGGCGTCGTCCCACTCGAGCTTCTTCTCGTCGATGAGGATACGCATGAGCTCGGGACCGCACATGGCGGGGTGGGTATCGTTGGTGTGGATGGCCACAAACTGCGGCAGCAGCTCCCAGTTCGCGCCGTGCTCCTTCTCAAAGGTGTCGAGCAGGCTGTAGATGCCGGCCGATACAAACAGGTACTCCTGCTTTAGGCGCAGCAGACGGCCGTGCTCGCCGGCGTCGTTGGGGTAGAGGATGGCGCTGATGGCCTCGGCCTCGGCACGCTCGGCATCGGCCAGGGCATAGTCGCCGCGGTTGAAGGCTTCAAGGTCAAAGTGCTCCTCGACCGGCTCGGCAGCCCAGACGCGCAGCTTGTTGACGGTCTCGCCGGCATAGCCAACAACGGGGATGTCGTAGGGGACGGCCAGGATATCCTGCGTGTCCACCGTGCGGTAGAACGTGCGGCCGTTTTCCTCAAAGCCTTCGACGTGGCCACCAAACTTAATGGTCACGGCCTTGTCCTGACGACGGACCTCCCAGGGATAGCCGTGGGTGAGCCACTCGTCGGTGGCCTCCACCTGGCTGCCGTTGACGATCTCCTGCTTAAACAGGCCGTAGCGGTAGCGCATGCCGTTGCCGTAGCCGGCAATGCCCTCGGCTGCCATGGAATCTAGGAAGCATGCGGCAAGACGGCCCAGGCCACCGTTGCCCAGAGCCGGATCGGGCTCCTGGTTCTCGATGACGGACAAGTCAAAGCCCATGTCGTCGAGCGCCTCGGCGACCATGTCACGCACGCCAAAATTGAGCAGGTAGTTATCGAGCAGGCGGCCGATCAAAAACTCGATCGAGAAGTAGTACACGCGCTTCTTGCCCTCGGACGCCGCACGGGCGTCGCTCTTGGTGGCAACGGTGCGGGCCTTCTCGGCCACGAGCTTGGCCAGGGCGTTAAAGCGGTCGAGGTCGCTGGCGGCCTCGATGCTCTTGCCGCTGATGCTCATGACGGCATCGCGATAGAGTTCGGTAAACTCCTGTTTGTTGTCGAAGATCTTATTCATACGTTCCTTTCCCCCGGGGATGTTTCTCCCGGAACGGTTGTGACTTGTATCCTACGCCCCCGCGGGACGGGTAATTGCAGTGGTAACGCTTTTGTTACGCATCCTTGCCAGATGCTTTAACAGCGCCTGTCTTAGCCTTGGGAGCAGCCTTTTTAGTGGTTGCCTTCTTGGTCTTGGGCTTAGCCGTGGCTTTGGCGGCAGACTTGGCAGTCTTCGCCTTAGCCGGAGCCTTCTTGGCGGCCGCGGCCTTGGGCTTTACCGAGGACGTGCGCTTCTTGGGCGCAGCCTTGGGCTCCTCGACCACGGGCGGCTTATAGCTGCTGGGACCGCGGCGCTTAAGCACCACGCCTGCCAGGCCGGGCACCTTAATCTCAATAGAGTCCATCTGCCCGTTCCAGGGATAGGGCTCACTCGAGCAGGTGTAGGGCTCCTCACCGGCGTATCCGCTGCCGCCAAACTCGGGACGGTCGGAATCGAAGATGACCTCCCAGTCACCCTCGCGCGGCACGCCCACGCGGAAGCTCTCGTAGCTCGCCGGGTCAAAGTTGATCAGGATCACCAGATCGTCATCGACGTCCTCGCCCTGGCGCACAAAGCTCACGATGGACTGCTTAGAGTTATCCGCGTCAATCCAGGTAAAGCCGTCGTCGGTGTAGCCGCGCTCGTACAGGGCGGGCTCGGCAGTGTACAGGTGGTTGAGCGCCTTGATAAACGCCTGATGATGACGGTGGGTCTCGTACTCCTCGGTCAAGAACCACTGAATGGACTCGTAGTAGCGCCACTCGATAAACTGGCCGATCTCGTTACCCATAAAGTTGAGCTTGGCACCGGGGTGCGTCATTTGGTAGAAGGCGAGCGTGCGCAGGCCGGCAAACTGGCGCCACCAGTCGCCCGGCATGCGGCCGATCAGCGAGCACTTGCCGTGCACGACCTCGTCGTGGCTCAGCGGGCAGATAAAGTTCTCGGTAAAGGCGTACATGATGGAGAACGTGAGCAGTCCGTGGTTGCCGGGGCGCCACGGAAAATCGGTCTGCATGTAGTGCAGGGTGTCGTTCATCCAGCCCATGTCCCACTTATAGTGGAAACCCAGGCCGCCGTCCTGCGGCGGATAGGTCACGAGCGGCCACGCGGTGGACTCCTCGGCCATCATCATTACGTCGGGGTAGTGGGCCTCCACGGCGCAGTTGACCTGACGGATAAACGCGCTGGCGTCCAGGTCCTCCTCGGTACCGTACTTGTTGAACTTCTTTTGGCCGGGATCGTCGATGCCAAAGTTGAGGTACAGCATGCTGGACACGCCGTCCATGCGAATACCGTCCACGTGGAAGTTCTCGAGCCAATACAGCACGTTGGAGACCAGGAAGGAGCGGACCTCGCCGCGAGCGAAATCAAACTTGTGCGTGCCCCAGTTTGGGTGAATCTCGTGCTCAAACAGCATGTGGCCGTTAAAGGTGGCAAGGCCGTGGGAGTCGGCGCAAAAACCGCCGGGCACCCAGTCCATGATCACGCCGATGCCTGCCTCGTGGCACGCATCTATAAAGTGCATGAGCTGCTGCGGGTTGCCGTAGCGCGACGTGGCGGCATAATAGCCGGTCGTCTGATAACCCCAGGAGCCATCGAAGGGATGCTCCATGAGCGGCATGACCTCGATATGCGTGTAGCCCATATCGTGCACGTAGTCCACGAGCTCCACCGACAGGTCGTCGTAGGTGTAAAACTCGCCGCGTTGCGCGGGGAAGGGGTCCATGGGGCCGGGGTAGTTGCCGTACTCGTCGGGCTCGCCCTGTGGCGCTTCGCCGTGGCGCTTCCACGAGCCAATATGCACCTCGTAGATGTTAAGCGGCTGCGACATGTGGTTGTGGCCGGCGCGGCGCTTGAGCCACGCGGCGTCGTTCCACTTGTAGCCATCGAGGGTCCACAGCACGCTCGCGGTACCCGGGGGGCACTCGGCCTTAAAGGCATACGGATCGGCCTTATAGAGCTTCTCGCCCTCGTTGGTCTCGATGAGATATTTATAGAGCTGGCCCTGCTCGGCACCAGGAATAAAGCCTTCCCAAATAGCGCTCGTATGCACGGGCACCAGCGGGTTGGCTTCCTCATCCCAGTCGTTAAATTCGCCAATGACATGGACGCTCTTTACGTCGGGCGCCCAAACGCAAAAGCGCCAGCCGCGCGTGCGCTGCTGCGTGTCGGGATGCGCGCCCATCTTTTCCCAGCTGCGCTCCCACATACCAATGCCAAACAGATAGACATCGTCCTTGGAGAGTTCCGGTGCGTGCGGGGCGGCTTTACGGGTAGCGGGCTTTTTAGCAGTTGGCTTTAGCTTTGTATCGCTCACGTTCGATCCCATCATGACGCGGCAGCGTGTTGCCTTGGTGACTAGATGCGAAAGGTCCAAGGCTGCACGAATCGAAGGGACGGCGAAGTTTCTGTGATTCGTTCCACCTCGCGTGCTCGGTGGAACTTTCGGCAGAAACTACGATAACACCTGTGCGTTAGTTTTATGGACGAAAGCGGATTTGCGGGGGCGTTTAATCGGTAAGCGACATGTTTATACCACTGGCAGAATTGCCGTGGTAAAACTCTTGACAGTTTTACCAATTAGGGTTTCAAAATTGTTTGGCTTACGTTTGGTAAAACGTTTTTAGCAGGATGTTTACCAATTGATATCGAAAGGTTCGTTTATGTCCCATTCCGCCGCTCCCAAGGTTGCTTTTATTTTCGATTGCGACGGCACGCTGGTAAATAGCACCCCCGTTTGGGCCTATGCCCAGCCCGAGTTGTTGCACCGTCACGGGATTGACGTGACCGTGGATGACTTTGCCCAATTTGAGCACCTGTCGCTGGAGGATGAGTGCCAGGCCTACCACGACACGTGGGGCATTGGCGCGAATGGCGAGGAGCTGTATCGCGAGCTGGGTGAGATTTTGATTGATGGGTACTCCAAGGTACCGCCGCGCGAGGGGCTCCTGGCATTTTTGGAGCAGGCAAAGGCGGCGGATATTGCCATGTGCGTGGCTACGTCCACGCCGGCCGAGCTGGTTCAGTCCGCGCTCGCTGGTGCCGGGCTCGATGCTTACATGGAGTTTGTGACCACCACGGGCGAGGCGGGACGCTCAAAACAGTTCCCCGACGTATACGAGCTGGCGCTGCGCCGTCTGGAGGAGCGCCATGGGCACAAGTTTGAGCGCGCTTGGGTGTTTGAGGATGCGGTCTTTGGCCTTAAGAGCTCTGGGGTTGCCGGCTTTAAGCGCGTGGGCATCTATGACCCGCACGGCCGCATGAAGCGCGACGACGTACGCGCCAACTGCGATATCTTTATCGACAGCTACGAGGGGCTGGATTTAGCCCGCGTGCTTTCGTTTGAGGGATAGGCGAGGGCTGTGGCTTGCAAGGTATTAGTGGTCTGCGGCTCGCCCGTGGTGGCAAGCGCGGATCTGTTACGTAGGCTAGCAGGGGAGTGCGACCACGTCGTCGCCGTGGACCGCGGACTCGACGCGCTGCTGGGCGCCGGACTGGGCTGCGATGTGTATGTGGGGGACGCCGACACGGTGAGCGACGCGGGTCGTGCGTTGATCGATGCCGCCGAAGCCTTTGAAGTAGAACGCCACGACCCGTATAAAGACTATACCGATCTGGCGCTGGCGCTCGATTCCGTCTGTCGTCGCTGGCCGGGTGCCGAAGTGGTTGCGACTTGCGCCACCGGAGGCCGTCCCGACATGGCCCTTTCCGTACTGGGGCTGCTCGCAGGCTGCGAGGACGCCCCCATCTGGATCGCCGAGGACAAGGTGGTCGCCCGCATTCTTCGCGCAGGCGAATCGTGGACCATTGAAGGTGCTGAGGGCAAGACGTTCTCCATCATCGCCATAGCCCCCAACACCGAGGTAAGCGAACACGGCCTAGAATGGGAACTAGATCACAGCCCGCTGGACCTGTTGGCCGACACGGGCATCAGCAACGTCGTCAGGTCAACAGCCACGATCCAAGTCCACACCGGCACCGCCATCGCTTACCTATATCATTAGGCATTTAGAATCTGACCAAAAAAGTCCTTGCACGTCGCGCCAACTTCCCCTATAGTATCTCCTCGTCACGGGGGCGTAGCTCAGCTGGGAGAGCGCTTGACTGGCAGTCAAGAGGTCAGGGGTTCGATTCCCCTCGTCTCCACCATCGTGAATGCAAAGGCCTTCGGTAATCTGAAGGCCTTTTTTCATGCGAAAACACCACATGCCACAAATCCCACCTACGCCAACAAAAAGTTGCACAAATTGTTTCCCATGTCTGTACATAGTTTGTTAGCCAAACGCGATTATCAGTGTAGATCGCCGTTCCATATGGGCTTCAGGAACGCGCCTAATCACCGTTAGCATCCCATTAACCTGCATTAACGTGAACAACATCCCAAAATAACCCCCTTAAGCACGCTAAATGAACGATATGTTGTCCAACGCAGCCCAAATCAGTTTCACTAACAGCTTGTGCTAAGATACCTAACGTTACATGAGTTCAACTGTGCTCACGGCTTCAGTAAGTCACAAAGCGCAGGGTCGATCAGCATCCGGCCGTAACGGCGGTGCCAGAAACACCACGAGCTCCAATAAAGAGGCTTTGCGACTTTATTTATTTGCCTTGAGTTAATTCAAAGATGCAAATACTTACTAGTGTGAATGCCAATACGTAGCAGTCCTACAGCTGTTTGCGTGCGGTCCAGTTTTGTTCCCGCTTGACTGGTTCGCACGCAGCCAGCTGGGGACGCGGTCATTTTGCGATATACGTCCGCGCCTCTAGCAACTGCATTTGTACATACCGTTCACTGTGGGGCAGAGCCACGTGCTTGTCTGACTGGGCTCAGGGTTTGAATATGGAGCGTCTACGCGCACAAGCGCCCTGGCGAAGCCATACCCAAACCCCGTGAGCCACACGTAAGACAGCAAGGGGGTGGTGCTCGTGTGGTATGTGATCCAGGTCATTAACGGTCGCGAAGACGTAATGCGCGAGCGCATCGAGCGTATGGTACCGGCGAGCGCCATGCAGGAACTCTTTTATCCCCAATATCAAACCGAGATTAAGGTACACGGCGAATGGGTCAACACGACCAAGCCTCTGTTCCCCGGTTATCTCATCTGCGATACGTCAGACCCTCGCACCGTGCAACAGTATCTGCTGCGCATGGACGACTTTGCCCGGGTGCTTGCCCAGGACGGTCAGTTTGTGCCGCTGGCAAAAGAAGAGGCCCAACTCATAAGCAGCTTTACGCATAGGGGAGACCGCGTAGTGCCCATGAGTGAGGCCCTAAAAAACGGCGACCAGGTCGTAGTGACGGCAGGTCCGTTGCTGGGCCACGAAGGCCTCATCAAAACCATTAATAGACGCAAGTGCACTGCTTATTTGGAGCTCGACCTGTGCGGCCGGCGCGTAACCACCCGCGTTGGCCTTGCCGTTCTTTCAAACGAGCAGCGCGTCATGCGCAACTTTAAAAAGGCGATCGCCTAGCTGCAGACGGTCGCTACACAGAACAGGGAGGACCCCCGACCCGGGGACGAAGTGTTGGAAGAGAACGTGTCGGATAAAACTGAATATATAACTGATGTTCCTTGTGGTACGTCAATGATCGGTCAAGTCATTGATCGGCAGAATGGCTCTCATGCTCCTGTGGCGACGGAATTTCCGCCTCCCGTCGAGAACCCTGCTCCGGCGCAAGGTTTCGTAGCGACAGGAAGCTATAAGGCACCCGCTGCCGATCCCAATGCTACTGCTCCCAAGAAAGGTGGGCCAGGCTACTTTGCCTTCAAGCGAGCCTTTGACATCGTGTTCTCTGCTGGCGTCTGTGTGGTATTGGCTATCCCCGTCGTAGCCGCATGCATCGCCATAGAGATTGACTCTCCCGGCAAGCCGTTTTTTCGCCAAAAGCGAGTCGGTAAGGGCGGCAAGCCTATCTATATCTTCAAACTCCGAACCATGGTCTCTGATGCTCACGAGCATCCTGAGAAGTACATGACTCCCGAGCAGTTGGCGCAATGGCAGCGCGAACAAAAGGTTGACGATGACCCTCGCATTACGCGCGTTGGTCGTTTTCTACGTCACACTTCGCTCGACGAATTGCCGCAGTTCATCAACGTTCTTATAGGGGATTTATCCGTTATTGGACCAAGGCCTGTGACGCTCGAAGAAACCTACGAGTACGGTGACGCTCGCGACGAAGTTCTTGCTTGTAAGCCGGGCATTACTGGCTGGTGGGCCGCAACGGATCGTAATGACTCGACTTGGGGGAGTGGTCAGCGACAGGCCCGTGAACTCTTCTACGTTCGTCATCAGTCGCTTGGACTTGACGCCCGCGTGTTCGTCAAAACGTTCAAGGCGATGAGGAGGGGAAAATAATAATGCAATACCCTGCCTATACCGTACTTATGAGCCTGTATGCTAAGGAGCGCCCAGAGTACCTTAAAGAGTCGATTGACAGCATGCTTGCTCAGACCGTGCCGCCGACTGAAATTGTCATGGTCAAAGATGGTCCATTGACGGACGAACTGGAAGCCGTGCTTCTGGATTATGACTCCGCACACCCCAAATTGTTCAACTTCGTTTCGTACGCTAAGAACCGCGGTCTCGGATATGCGCTGCAGCAGGGCATGCTCGCCTGCTCCAACGAGATTGTCGCTCGCATGGACACCGATGACGTTGCCCGACCCGACCGCATGGAGAAGCAGCTCGCCGCCCTAGATGGCGGTCTCGACATGGTCGGCAGCGATGTTTCCGAGTTCATTGATTCGCCCGACAAGCCCGTAGCCACAACCGAACTACCTAAAGGCTTAGATGCAATCCTTGCCTACTCCAAGAGACGCAATCCCTTTCGTCACCCTCCCATGACGTTTAGAAAGTCAAAGGTGATGGAAGCGGGCAACTACAGTTCAGACTTCCTCTATTTTGAGGACTGGGACCTCTTCAACAGAATGCTCGCGTGCGGCTGCCGTGCGGACAATTTGGGTGAGCCCTTAGTTGCCATGCGCGTAAGCGAGGACTTCTACGCCCGCAGGGGCGGAGTTCAGTACCTCAAGTACGCCAAGGCCTTCAAGAGAGCGCAGGTAGAGCGGGGCTATTTCACTGAACGCGACTATGTCTGCTCATATGTGCCGCACGCGCTGGTCTGCCTTATGCCCAATTCGCTGAGGTCGCTGATCTATCGAATTCTTCTACGGAGGGCGTAGCAAAATGGCTTCCGAAGTCGATTACCCTCTGGTAAGCATTATCGTCCCCATGTACAACGTGGGGAAGTTCGCACTTCCTTGTGTGAGGTCGCTGCTCAGTCAGACGTATCCGAACATCGAGATTCTTATCGTAGACGATGGCTGCACAGATAATACTATAGATTTGATTGAAGACACCGTCGGAGACGACCCACGCGTTGTGATTCACCATAAGGAGAACGGGGGTCTCTCTTCCGCTCGCAATTATGGCACGCAACGATGCCGCGGCAACTATCTCATGTATGTTGACGGAGACGACCTCATCGACCCGCGAACCATTGAGCTTATGGTTGAAGCTGCCCTGAAATACCAGGTGACTCTTGTTGCAGGGTCTTTCGCCAAGACGCCCCTTCTCGAGAACTACGAGATTGAGCAGGCTGCTGAGTTCAAGGTGGAGTCCGGTGCTGAGCGTTTTAGGAAGCTGCTTTTATTCAACGGGGAGAGTGGCTCAGCGTGCGGCAAGCTCTTCGCCCGGTCCCTGATCCCTTACCTTGCCTTTCCCGAGGGGCAGCTTTTCGAAGACATGGGCGTGATCGCCTCTATCTGTTCGCGTGTCGGGGAGATTGCCTTTTCTGATGCTCCTTTCTACGCGTATGTAACGAGACCCGGCTCCATCACCACGTTTAAGAAGCAGGGCCCCAAGCACGCGCAAGACATGGATAAGACTATCGAGACCGTGCGACTAATTGCCGGGGGCGGCTTTAAAGACGAGTTTGAGTGCTTTCGAGCTTACTGTACGCTGCGCGTCGCTATGCGCGTCGACCTTGATGCCTTTGGCGACAGGGCTGAAGGGCGGTCGTATCTGAAGCGTGCTCGCGAGCTTGTGGGGCTAGCTTCACGGAGCCCTTTGGCGTCCCGTACCTGGAGGCTGCGGTGCATGCTCTTCGCGATCTCCCCAAAGGCGCACAACGCCTTCTATGCCTTCTACGCCGCAGTCTCGGGCAAAGCAATTGGATAAACCCCAAGAAATTAAGGGTTGATAAGGTGAGATTTTGTGCAATCGTTCCCGAATGCAACGTCGAGAACTTATTTGGCGAGTGCTTGGCTAGCATCGCACGTCAGGACCACTTTGAGTACGAGGTCGTCATTGTCGACGACGGATCGACTAACGGCATCTCTGAGGGCTATGTACAACTTGCTGAGCAGGTGCAGTGATGCAGATCTATCTAGTTGCGTTTGCATTCCATATTGCTTTGCTTTATCTCTCAGCGCGCATCGGTGATAAGCGAGTTGGGCTTGTCCTCGCGATAATATCGGTTCTGCCCCTTTGTGTAGTGGCGGGTGCTAGAGATATAACCGTTGGAACAGATACTTCGGCATATCCTCTAAGCTGTTTTAATGCGTCTCAAGTTTATTCGCCTATAGGAGCCCTCAGCGCTTGCTCGGATCAAGAGCCGATTTTTGTGCTTTTATTCTGGTTTCTAGGGAGATTGACTGGCGATTTCAACGCAGTGCTTTTCTTCTGTGAGGTAATTATTTTTCTTCCTTATGTTCTGGTTGCAAAAAAACAATTTCCTCAAGGGTATCCTGTCATCGGATTCTTTCTTTGTTTCATTGTCTTTGGATACACGCTAAACATACTCAGGCAGTGCCTAGCAACAAGCATGCTCGTCTTGATGGTTTATGAGCTGATTCACGGGAAAAATCTACCTGCTTTTGTTTTTTTGGCGATTGCCGTTGGTTTTCATAAGATGTCAATTGTGGGCATTTTTGTTTGGGTTATCTACATTGCTTGTTGCGAGAGCAGGGGTGTTCGCTCATCCAAAACTCTTGCTATGTTGTTTTGCTTCGGCATTGCCGTCTGTGCTGTCAGTGCAGTTTTGATTGGGCCAGATTTAATGGATCTGGTCTCGTCCTTTACGTCGTCATATTCGTTTCAAGTGAAACATGCTGGAATGGGTTCACTGAACAATACGATGTTAATTTACCTGCTTTTTTGTATGATTATGTTGTTTTTGGGCCATAAAAGTTCAATGGGACCTGCTAATCGGGAGATGCTTAATTTTTACATCTGCTGCGGCGTATCCTCGGCTGTGTTCGCTCAGTTTGCAAGCATAAGTCCCGAGTTGATTAGACTAAGTTTCCCATTTCTTTTTATCTCGGGATTCCTCTATCCATTTTTATCGGAGAACCTTGGTAACGAGCGTTTGCTATCCGGGGTACTTGCAATTACTTTTTGCGTGCTCTATTTCGCTATCACATTCGTATTTGGCGGCAGCTGCAATCTTTTCCCGTATTCCTCAGCGCTTTTAGGAGTCTTTTATGCTTGATGTGAAGCCCGATATTTCCATTATCGTGCCTGTCTACAATACCGAAAGCTTCCTACCAGCCTGCTTGGAGTCTATTGATGCCCAAGGGCGAGGAGCGTATGAGGTTATCCTTGTTGACGATGGCTCAACTGATGGGTCACCTAAGATATGTGACGATTATTGCAAAGGGAACAAAAAGGCCTTCGCAATCCACAAGGATAACGAAGGCTTATTAGCCGCGCGGCGGGACGGCCTTCGTAGGGCGAAGGGGCGCTATGTCCTCGCTCTTGATTCTGACGATTGTCTTCTGGCGGGATGTCTCAAGAAAGTCTGCTCTGCCATCACATCGTCAAATGCGGATATCATTTCTTTCGATTTCACCATGAAACTAGATCCTGTTCGGCCATCGTTGAAGGCCTGCATTTCTCCTGGGATACATGTTGGCGGAGATTTTGATGCCATTAGAAGTATGTTATGCGGCTGCGATTTCAACAGCGTTTGGAATAAGGTTATTCGCACCGATTTGTTCCCTGGATATGATTGGTATACAAACCGGATTGGCCTTATGCACGGAGAGGACCTTTGTCAGTTGCTTCCCGTCTTCGATAAGGCGCGTAGCCTCTTTCATATTGATGAGCCCCTCTATTATTACCGACAGCATGACTCTAACAGTACGAAAGTATTCCAAGAAAAGCAGGTGGCCGATTGGGGCCGAGTGTGCGATGAAATGCTTCAGTACGCGGCAAGATGGTCGAAAAGCGCGCATCTAAATGCAAGGCGCGGCATTTGTCAGCATTATTGCGATCTCGATGAGATCCTGTGGCGTTGCGATCTGGATGATGAGGCAAAAAATACATTCGATAAAATGATCAAACTTGAGTATCGTAAGCGCGTTAGCGGCTTCCCTGATTTAGTTCATAGCATGGTTTTGTCGAATAACGTCATTGTTTCTTCAACTTCCCGCAAGGCGCTTGGCGTTTTCAAGGCTATTCGGCGGAGTTCTATATAGTGCGCCTTGCATCTTTATTGCCTTCTTTCTGCGGGGCTATTGCATTTAGGTATTTCATCCCCCCTTCAAGTCCATTGGAGTTGCGAAATTGCGGTTTTCTATCCGTCGATTCTATTTTAATAGACTGGCTAACGTCCCCTTCGTCTTTAAAGGAGGATGCTGTCGGTGAAGCACAATACATTCTACAAGAACACGCTTTGGCAGTATGGCCTTCAGATACTCAAGTATCTCTTTCCGCTGCTGCTTATTCCCTATCTTACTCGCATCCTCGGGACTGAGGGCTATGCCGTTTACGCCTATGTTCTCTCCTTCATGGGCGTGGTCCAAACCATCGCCGATTTCGGCTTTACACTCTCTGGTACCAAGAAGGTAGTTGATCTCAGGGGGGACACTGCAGCTCTCTCCCGCCTCGTGGGGGCGATAACGGTCGCACGCCTCATGTTGCTCTGCGGCCTTTTCTTCTGTGTCATGGTAGTAACACGCTTTATTCCTATTATGGCCGAGAATACGGTCTACGTCATCTGGGCGTTCTTTGCAACGGCAGGTCGCACAGTGCTGCCCGACTTCATCTTTCAGGGAAATGAGCGTATGGGGCCTTTGACGACCCGATATTTCGCATCCAAGGGGGTGCAGGTCGCGCTTACGATCCTTCTCGTACGCGGGCCGGGGGACCTTATCCTCGTTGCCGTAGCTGACGTACTGTCGGAGATCGTCGACATCGCATGGAGCTATCGCGCCCAGAAGCGCATGTTCGGCGTCGGTATAGCAAGGCCCACCTTTAAGGAGAGCTTCGAGGAACTACGCGTCTCCGCTATCTATTGCGTTTCGAACGTCAGCTCCTCTCTTTTCTCTGGATTCACAACGGTGATTATCGGGTTAGCGATCACAAGCAAGACGGACATCGCCTTTTGGTCGCTTACGCTCACGACTGTGAATGCCGTGCAGTCGCTCTACACGCCTATTGCTAACAGCCTTTACCCCCATATGATCAAGAACAGAGACTTCGGGTTCGCACGAAAGTTGGCGCTGGTTGCGTTGCCTGTTCTCGTCCTAGGTATCGTTGCGTATTGCGCTCTCTCTAAGCCTATCATGCTCGTCCTCGGAGGACCCGAGTACGTTGGCGGTGCCCATGTTATGTGGATGATCTCGCCGATCTTTATCTTCTCATTTTACGGAATTCTGATTGGCTGGCCGGTTCTGGGCGCCATGGGGCATGTAAAGGAGCTGACCGTCTCGACGTTATTCACTGGGATCGTTAATGTGGTCTCGCTTCTGGCACTTTACCTTGCCGGGTTGATAACCCTTGATGTTATCTGTGTTGCTCGCTGGGGTTGCGATGCCTTGTTGTTGCTAGTAAGAGTTTTCATGCTCTGGCGCGCGGCGCGGTCGAAGACAGACTTTCATAAGAATCCTAAGGAGTAATGATGCAGTACCTTCCCACAATGGAAATCCAAAAACTCTTGCTTGCTATGCTCGTCGATTTTGACAGGATGACAAACGAGCATGGGCTTCGTTATTCACTTGATGGCGGCACGCTTCTAGGTGCCGTGAGACACAGAGGATTCATTCCTTGGGATGACGATATCGACGTCATTATGCCCAGGCCTGATTTCGATGAACTTGCATCACATCCCGAGTGGGTGCCTGCTGGGTTGACTGCCAATATTCCTGGACGCAAGGGGTACATCTATCCCTTCATGAAACTGACCAACCCTTCATGGAGGGCGCAGGAACCGCACTTAGAAGAGGTGATCGAAGAGTTTCTCTGGATCGACATTTTTCCCGCTGATGCCATGCCTGACGAAAATACTGAGAAAGCGACCCTAATGGCGGCTCAGGAAAAGACATTCTTTAGGGCATTGCGGTCATACGTAAACATCAAAACATCTACTTCAAATCCGTTGAAAAAGGTCGCAAAACATGTCCTATTTCCGATTCATAGGGCGTTGTTTCCTGCGGAAAAGCAGTTTTCCGAGCTAGGGGAGAGGGCTCGTGGTCTTCAGTTCGGAGATACGCATGAAGCGGGGGATGTTGTTTGGGGGCCCTACAAGCCTGATAAGCCAGGTTTTCCCACCGAGGACTTCGACAACTTGATCGATATGGAGTTCGAGAGTCGTACTTTCAAGGCGTGTCCGCACTGGGACGCGTACCTAAGGGGGCTCTACGGCGACTATATGCGGCTTCCGCCTGAGGACCAGCGGGTCACTCATGGGATGAAGGTATGGAAGGTAAATTCCGGGGAAGGAAAATAATTCATGAACGTGGCAATCATCATCGCGGGCGGTGTAGGCTCGCGTATGGGGCAAGAGATCCCCAAACAGTTCATCAATGTTGGCGAGAAGCCCGTCATCGTCTACACTCTCGAGGCTTTTCAGGAGCACCCGCTTGTGGATGCCATTGAGGTCGTATGCCTAGCCGGCTGGGAGCAGGTCTTACGCGCCTATGCAAGGCAGTACAAAATTGACAAGCTGAAGTGGGTAGTCAAAGGCGGTGCCTCTGGTCAGGAGTCTATCCGCAACGGCGTGTACAACTTTGAGGGTGTGCTTGCCGAAGATGACATTTGCATCGTTCACGACGGCGTGCGCCCCATGCTCGACCCAGAGGTTATCACCGACGTCGTCCGCGTGGCTAAGGAGCGCGGCAACGCCGTCACAAGCATGCCTTACAACGAGCAGATTTTCCTTGTGGACAAGAAGGATTCCGCCACCACTACGCAGTACATCCCCCGCGAGACGCTTCGTCGTGTGTCTACACCGCAGGCCTACCGTTTTGGGCTCCTCGACTCCAAATATCACGAGGCTTTTGAGAAAGGTGTCGGAATCGACGGCTCCAACTACACGAACACAATGATGGTCCAGCTGGGCGTGAGGCTCAACTTCGCCGTCGGGTCGGACCGCAACATCAAGCTCACCACGCCGGAAAACCTCGAGTTCTTCCGCGCATGGGCGACGGAGAGGGATGCCCGCGATGAATAGGCTCAAATGCCCAGAGTATATCGCCGACGTTGACAAAGTTTGCTCGCTTCCCCTGCCATGGGAGAAGCTCGCGAATAAAACGGTCGTCATCTCCGGTGCGACCGGTTTGATCGGGACCTTCCTCGTCGACGTTCTGATGCGCAAGAACGACATTGATGGGGCGCGGTGTAGCGTCATCGCTTTGGGGCGCAACATCGAGAAAGCGCGCTCGAGACTGCCGTACTTCGGTCGAGACCACTTCTCGTTTGAGGAGGGCTCCGTTGCTGCGATAGGTTACAGCCCTGCCGCCCCCGCGGACTACGTTTTGCACCTAGCGAGCTCCACTCACCCGCGCCAGTACGCTACCGATCCCATCGGCACCATCCGAGCCAACGTGGACGGCTTACAGAATCTCCTCAGCTATTCAGCCGAATGCGGTGCTAGGCTACTCTTTGCCTCATCGGTCGAGATTTATGGCCAGAACCGCGGTGACGTGGAACGTTATGAAGAAAAGTACTGCGGGAACATCGACTGCAACACTCTTCGCGCCTGCTATAACGAATCAAAACGACTGGGCGAGGCTATGTGTCAAGCTTACCGTTCGCAGAAGGGGGTCGAGGCCGTTATCGCGCGTATCGCGCGCGTCTACGGGCCCACACTACTGCCCGATGATTCCAAGGCACTCTCCCAGTTCCTGCATCGCTCGCTTGCCGGCGAGGACGTTGTGCTCAAGAGCGAGGGGACGCAGAAGTTCTCTTACCTGCACGTCGCAGACGCCGTGTCTGGTCTGCTTCATATACTGCTCCTTGGTATCGACGGGGAAGCCTACAACCTCGCAGATAGGGGATCCGATGTAATGTTGAAGGATCTTGCGGGACTTGTAGCTAAAGCCAGCGGTGTTAAAGTTGTATTCAAATTTCCTGACGCTCAGGAGGCGGCAGGGTACTCTAAGGCCACGCTTGCGCTGATGGATGGAAACAAGGCACGTAACGAACTTGGTTGGTCTGCGCGCATGGGCATCTCCGAAGGCATATCAAGAACGCTTTGTGTTCTCCGCTCACTCAATAATCCCGGGGGATGCTGATGGGCGCAAAGACGATTTGGCATGGCTTCAGAAATATGGTTTTCGGAAGGTACGATGACGATAAGTTTTGGAGAAGGCGACACGCCCTTCTTACCGGAAGTGCCCGGGGTATCCGCAAAACTTATTATTCGTTGTATGTTCACCACGAGATGCGCAGGAGCTGTGCGGATATCATGCCTGGATGGAGCGACGATGCTTCATGCGTGTGCGAGAATTTTTTGGCGCCACCCAATATCACTGCGCACGGCATCAACGGTATAGTCATTGCGGGGGGGGCAACCATAGGGCGAAATGTGACCATCTTTCACCAAGTAACTATAGGACGCAGCAGAGGGAAAGCTCCCGTTATTGGTGATAATGTCTTCATCGGTCCCGGCGCCAAGATTTTCGGAGGAATTCGCGTTGGTAATAACGTCAAGATCGGAGCAAACTGCGTTGTGTTCCAAGACGTACCCGATAACTCGACGGTTGTTCTCGATAAACCGCGAATTATTGAACATAAGCAGCCTTCACCTTATATCGTTGCCGAGGAAGGCGAGTATAAACCTCGCGAGTGGTAGACATATGGAAGTTTGTATACCAATGCCAATTCGCTCCGATGCGACTGGGGACAAACACGCTTTCCTTGTTATGGCTCATAAGGACAATGAGGTTCTTCACACCCTGATGAGAGCCCTCGATGATGAACGAAACGGCATCTTCATCCATATGAATGCAAAAAAGCGGATGGAAAGAAAATCGCTTGTTGGCTTCTGTCAGTAAGACGGGGATCTTTTTAATTCCTCGTATCAGAGTCACTTGGGGCGCGTATTCGCAAATCGCCTGTGAACTCAGCTTTCTCAACTCCGCAGTTGCAAAGGGACACTATTCCTATTCTCACCTTTTGAGCGGTCAAGATCTTTCTATTTAAAGTCAGGACCAGATTCACTCATTCTTTGACTCTTGTGGAAATAAAGCGTCCATTCGCTTCGAAAACCACAACAGGGACTATCGGAGAAGAATCGGTGAGCATGTTATCTAGAATACTTTCGGGATAAGCAAATCTCAGGTTTTCTTACGAAAGATGGATGGCCTTCTATCGAGTCTTTTGCAGTGTTTTAGGAAGCCTGCTAGAGACTTGGAATTGATGAAAGTTGACAACTGGTTTTCAACCACCGTTGGCCTCGCTCGTTACCTTGTCAAGAATGCCTCGTCGATACGTTCGGTTTTCTGGGATTCTATGTGCGGAAATGGAGTCTTCCTGCAAACTGAGGTTTGGGATGCGGGGAGTAGATTTAGATGCTTTCGAGCCCCCGGCGCTCAAAGGGATGATGCGATAATGCGGCTTATCGATTGGGGTGCTGATGAGTCACCCCGTGTGTCGGGAATTGCAGACTTAGAACTCATCAGGAATTCAAGAATGATGTTCGCGCGCAAATTCGATTCAGAAATCGATAGCGATATCGTCAAAGCTATTGAATCAATGGTTGGATAGATCTTTTTTCTAACAGTTTAAATAGCAGTTTATGATTCGGCGGTCGCATGGCCCCCGAATGCTATGCTCTTCAGCCAAATAGAGAATATGCCCGAATGCTCACCCGAATCTATATTTATCGACAATTCCTTCGGTTGACACTCGGGTGAATGGAACAGATGGATATGAAAGGAGAGACCCCTCGAGATGCTCGCGACGGGTCGCTCCGCCGACGAGCTCCCGTTGTTCGGCGAGGATGTCGACAAAGAAACTGCCGCTCATGAGTGAGAAGATTCGTCCCTCTAATGGGCGTTGCTCTTGAGCGCTCCGCAAGCCGCCCGTGTCGGGATGCTCTTCTTCACGTCCAAGCGCCTCGCGCCCCATTTGAGTACGAGGCCGAGCTGTGCGGCGCCAACAACAAGACCATCTCCGAATGGCGGAACCGCCTACTCGCCATGGCAGCCGGGCACTTGGACCGGAAAGGTAGGGCTCCATATCCAGATGGCTGACGCGATTCACGCTACTTGGAGCGGGTAAAGTAACACGCGCTATCTTACCCGTTAAATCCTTATTTCATTGATTAGGGTTGATTTGTCTAATCTAACCTTATCAGTTTTATTTACTATAGACACTAGCTTCCAGCCCTGCGCGGAGGCTCCGCTTGCCGTGAAGATGCGCACGTTTGTGTCGTCCGAAGTGGAGACCCATTTCGCGTTGAGGGCCAGGCTGGGGTTGCCCGCTGAATCTATCGCGTATGCGCCGTCCTCGCGCGCCTCTATTACCCATCTCTGGGCGGCGGTGCCGTTCCTGGAAAACTGCTGGACGTTAGCCCCCGAGGAGAAGTTGGCGCTCTTCACGTCGAGTGCTAGGCCGGTCCCGGAGCAAACGATCTTGTACGTGCCGAACCCGCTGTCATAGGTGAGTCTGAAGCGCCCAGCTCCGGACCCGTTGCGCTTCCAGAGCTGGGCGTTCGCTCCGTTCTCCGGCGAACAGCCCGAGATGTCTAGCATCGTCATGCTCGACCCGGCTTTTTCTATCTCGTACTCGCCGTCGGAGACGATTTGTTCCGGTTTTGCTGCCTCACCTTGGTATGTGCTTTTGAAGTTATACTTTGCGGTCCACTTGTTGCTTGATGTCATGGTGACGTTGGAAGCGGCGGTGAGGTAGGCCTTGGTGTCGCCTGCCTTCCACTCGCGTTGATTCATGGCGCAGACGATAATGCCGTTCCGGATGCCGCTGAAGCTGGGCGGGAAGGACTGATTGTCGGCATTGATAGAGAAGCCCTCATCGCGAACGTCAAGGTGTTTCTGAATTCGTTCGACATACCTGCGGCCCACTCATCAGCCTTACCGTTACGTACAAAGTAGTTATCTTTAAGACTGGTAGAACGCGCAGCATAACCATCAGCTGAATATATCTTATCGTGCCCTGGATGTGCAATTACCATGCGCTCGTCAGTAAGACAGATGTAAAGATGGCGTTGGTCTAGATCTCCGTAATAATTATCAGACGTGTCATCCCAAGTGCAGTCAACTTGATACCTTTCGTCATCGAGTTTAACCGCATTCCACGTATGCCCATCATAGGTATCGCGGGTTTCCGTGTTTTCTATGCCTGCGGCAGAAAGTAGTTTCGCATACGCTGATTCATAGGCTTGACACGTCCCAAGCCCCCTCGTAAGAGCACTTTCAGCTGAGGACCACGTGAGCGAGTTGTCGTACTCAAGCTGATCGAGAAGCCAGTCGTGAAGATAGAGAGCCATTTCGTATTCAGAATCATCTGTCTCTTGCTTGGCTTGTGACACTGCTTTATTGACAATGCTCGCAACGCTGGGATACGCATCATCTGCAACCTGGATATACGAGTTGGTGCGCAAGTAGTAAACGCCCGACGCCTTGTCCATGAGGTAAAAGCGGAAGTTATACGATCCGGTAGCCGTCGTTGTGAACGTAAAGCCGTGGCTAACGCACGCGTCGGTGTACTTTGTCCACTCCCCGCGGCTTGGATCGGCGACCGACTCATAGGCGTACTCGTTGGAGTTAGAGTACGAAGGCGCATCCATGCGAAAGAGATAGCTGCCACTGCCACCTGTTGCGCTTACGTGGAAGGTCGTTGGCTGTCCAAGTACTGGATCGTTCCATTCGACGGTGAGGGTGACACTGCCGCTGGTGGCGCTATCGCTGTACTGATATCCACTTATTGCGGCCTTTGTGGCTTGTTCCGAATCAGGAGACATGTCGGAAGCTAGGGAAACCTGAGGTTCCACCTGATGTGCAATTGAATTCGCGAGATCGGAATCATTTTTGATGGACTCATTGCCGATCTCGCTTGTATCGATGTCGCCTTTCATGCTGGCGTCCGAATTGTCCGCTGCGCCAGTATCAAACTGCTCCAAGGTGTTTTCTTGCTGACGTTCTTCTTCCGCTAAAACCCTTACAGGTATTGCTGCGCTAAGCATGGATACGCAAAGAACTACGCAGAGCGAGTGGTAAAAAACTCGTTTCATAGCGGTGCCTCTCGATAAGGTGGGCGCCAAGGCCCGGAGGCGGCGCCAGGCCAACACTCCGTGTATATGTAAGTGGGGTTAATTTTACGGTAACACCAATCAACAACAGCGAACTTTTTGGACAGAGTTGGGGAGGGGAGGGGATGTAGGTGCACCTGGAATCGGCAATGAGCTCGTATCGACGGCTATAGTTGGTTATTCAGGATGTAAAATCACAAACCAAGCTGGTTTACTACGGGTTATTAATTTGATTGGGGCCAAAGATGGTGGATGAATCTATTCTTGTCTCGATTCTTGATTCAGTTGCATCCATGCTTCCCTCCCTAGTAGGCACCCTAATTGGCGGCGGCGTAACACTGCTCGCTACGCGTATGACTATCAGGCACCAAAACGAGCTTGAAGACAAGAAAAGAAGGTTAACGCTTGAGAACGATTGGCGACAATACGAAAGGGAGAACCTTACACGTCTTCAAGAGACGATTCAGCACAGTATGCGCGCAAACTTTAAATGCTATACACAAATGCTGGAGTATGCCGCGACCGGAAGAAATTATATCGAGTGGATTATTGACGACAATGATTCTGAAGCTCAGCGACATTATTTAGAGGATATCCTTCTACTCAGTGCACGTTTACCTGGAAATGACCTGAACGACGCCATGACTTTATACCGAGAGAAAACGCACCGAGTGACGCATGAGTCGCATAGCGAATCACAGCTGAACGCTGCAATGAACGAACTTTTAATTCAGCATGCCGCATGCATGGCGCTTGTGGGTGAAAGACTTCGGCGATGCGTGGGCGGCAATGAATAAATAGTTGCCTGAAACTAAAAGGAATAATTGCGACGGTGGTTCAATCATGAAAATCGAAAAAGTTCATATCAAGGGTTTCCGTAACTTCGACGACGTTGTTGTTGAACTTGGGGAAAAGACTCTTATTTTCGGGCCAAACGATTCGGGGAAGACAAACTTCTTGCATGCGTTGAGGATTCTTTTCGATCCTAGCCTCTCCGCGAGGGATTTCGAGCTTTCTTCGTCCGATTTCAACTGTAGAACCAATCCTGATCGAGTGGAGATAACTGCGACATTATGCGACGTCCACGAGGATTGCCTGATCAGCGCATTCGGCGGCAATTTAGCCGAAGGCAGAACTGTTATTGGTTATACCTGCAACCGAGAAGGTGACTACAAGTTTCTGGTCGGAAATGAAAAACTTGGCATCGAGCCCGTACAGTCACGCTTCTATATCAAGCATCTGGTGCTCGAGTATGTTAACAGCACCCGCGACGCCGCCCGCTTCCTAAAGCGCAGCCAGACTGCCCTGCTCGAGGCCGCACGCAATTCACGAAACGACGACGATGCTCATGACGACGACGTTTCGATCAAAGAGATTCAAAGCAGCCTCGAATCGCTGAACGACGGAATTAACGGGCTCCATTACATAACCAATGCTCTTAAAACTGTGAACGATGAGATGGCCAGGATGTCAGCCTTGAACGTGGGACGCGAGGCCCGTCTTGTGGCTGGAAACACGGACGCGGGCAAGCTTCTTGACAACCTTCAGCTCGCCTATCTGTCCGATGATGTTCCCTTGACTTTTGGCGGCGAGGGTCGAAGCAACCAACTGTTCTTCTCCACTTGGCTTTCTCAGAGAAATATTAAAAAGCCTGTTGAGAAGGTAAGCATCGTCGCCATAGAAGAGCCTGAGGCGCACCTTCATCCCCAGCAGCAGCGGGCATTGGCAAAGTACCTTTCCGGCTGTATTGACGGACAGGTTCTTCTGACGACCCATTCGCCTCAGATTGTCGAGCGGTTTGCTTCCGACGCGCTCGTGAAGATGGGCAACGAGGGCAAACCCACATGCTCCGGCATCGAGCTCAGAAGGAAAATCGATGCCTTGGGCTATCGTCTTAACCCTATTGTGGCGGAGGTGTTCTTCAGCCGCGGAGTGTTCTTGGTGGAGGGACCATCGGAAATCGTCTTCTTCCGGGCCCTTGCAGCAGCAATCGGCATAGACCTTGACCGAGAAAACCTGTCAATTCTTTCTGTGGATGGCATCGGTTTCAAACCTTACGTGCTTTGCTGCGAGGCGCTTGGGATTCCCTGGGTATTACGCACTGATAACGATGTATTCAAGGTCCCAAATAAGGAACGATATAGGCTTGCCGGAGTTGCTCGCGCATACGGGATCGTCGAATCGCTCGGACGTTCCTACGTTGAGGCGCTATGGCTGAGAATCAAGAATTCATTGACATGGGATGGCGGACCGGCTGTCCCTGTTGAAGTTGCATCCGCGGTGAATGAGCTGCGCGATGCCCTTGATTTTGAGGGCATATATCTTTCAGATCGCGACCTCGAGTACGATCTCATTGCAAGCGGTCTCCGCGGAGTTCTGGAAGAGCATTATGGAGTGGATAACCAAGAAGAACTTTACGCCGCGATGACCGTGCGAAAGGCAGAGGGCATGCATGCGTTCATCTCTAAGTGTCCAAGCGAGCTGGGATGTCTTGCGGAAAGCACCTTCTGCAAGCCGTTGAGGAGACTCCAACTGCTGGCTTCTGTGGGTCACGGCGATGATTAAGCCTAGTGAGGAGCAGGCCAAGGTTATCGCCTGTGAAGAGTCTGCCGTCATTTCGGCACGGCCGGGCAGCGGTAAAACGTTTACGATGGCAAGGATGATAGTCAAAGCATCTGAGCGTCTTTTGAGTTATCAGGGCGTTGTGGCCATTTCATACACCAGGAAGGCTAGTACTGAGCTTAGGGATAGGTGCTCTGGGCTAGGGGTGCGTGCTGGCAATTCGTTTTTCGGAACGATCGATGCTTTTTGCCTTGCTATGATTATCCAGCAGTTCGTCCCCCATGTCGTTGGTCGAATGGTCGAAATTGATGTAGTCGATGATGACCAGTCGCTTCCCGCGTCGAGGATCAAAGACCATTGGGTAAGCCCCAACGAGGACCGCTGGGATCTTATCCGCGAAGCACTTTCCTTGGGAGTGCTTCCGGTCTCGGCTTTGAGCGAGGTCGCTTACTGCATGGTGAAACACGTCCCCGCCGTGAGGAGCTTCCTGCACGCCCGCTATAAGGCGGTGTTCATCGACGAATATCAGGACTGTGGACTTGCCCAGCACATGCTGTTCAGAGAACTCGTCAACATTGGAATTCGAGGCGTGGCCTTCGGGGATATGGATCAAGCTATCTTCGCATATGACGGCCGGTCTTCAGTCTTCCTAAATGAGCTGATTGCGGATCCACACTTCAAGACTTTCGAGATTACCGAAAACCACAGGTGTCATCGGAGCATCGTTGATTACTCACTGAGGCTTCTAGGTACGCAAGCGCCTTCTCGCGCCTGTCAAGACAAGAGAGTTGTGCTGGTTAAGATATCGGGCGACGAAAGAAACATAGCCGACACCATTTGTGAGCATCTAGATGTGATTACCGAACAATACAAAGTTGAGCGCCGCAACGAGTTCGCATTGTTGTCTACATCCAACATGATGCTCGAGCGGTACGCAGGACTTCTCGGCATACCTTCTAAGATTGTTATTTCCACGAAGCTGGACGTTGGCTTCAGCCGGTCTCGCATATTTTTCAGGGAATTGCTGGCGTTTCTGTACTCAAGTGGTTATGTGGGTGATTTTCTCGACAGGTATATTCCTGCAGAGCAAATGCCGCGCGCAAGGTTTACAGCTAACGACCTTCTGCGGGCTCTAAAGAATGCCCCAGATGATTCATGGATCGAGCTATATGATTCCTTTTGCAGCCTAGAAGAGCTGTGTCTTGAGAACGATGTCGACCCGGAAGCGCGATTTGATCTCGGAGAGGTCCTTTCTGATGTCGATGAGCTTAGGGGTGGTTTTCGGCCTGCCCGCGAAGATGAGGTGAACCTGCTTACATACCATAAGGCGAAGGGACTTGAGTTCGACGTTGTGTTCTGTCTTGATTGCTATAAGTTCCTCATGCCTCCTTATAATTACGAGAAACAAGACTATGACGCATATCAACAATCGCTGAATATGCATTATGTCGGGCTTACGCGAGCACGAAAAGTTTGCTATATTCCGCTTGCCGACTGGCGCCATAATGCGAAGGGGAAAACAATGGAGGCAATTCCTTCGGAGTTCCTACAAAAGCCTGGGCTAATGAACCTTCGACGTGAAGTGCGCTGGGGCACCGGAAATGCAGAAGATGATGCCTAGCGTCGAGTCTGACACATATGGGTTTAATATCGACCTGGCTGATTGAGCGGTCCATCTAAAGGGCTAATGCCACATTCGTTTAAAAGATCGGTTACTGCCCAATGAGAGGAAAGCCATTACAAGGAAAGGGATACAGTTCATTAAGTTAGAGTAACTATAATGAATTTCAGCGTAAATAAATAATTTCTGCTGAGGTGCAGCCATGACTGGACGTATCCCTTGGACTCGATATTCAGGTGAGGATGTCGAGTCTGTTCTTGCGACGTTTATTTCTCTTGAAGAGCGTAACGCCATTAAAATTCGACCTTCTAGGGGCGATGGAGGAATTGACCTTATCGTTTACCTTGATGCTGAAACGGTCGATATATATCAAATTAAAAAATTTGCTGAAAACCTAAAAAACAGTCAGAAGGCTCAGATTGAGAATTCATGGCAGGAATTATCGGCAACTACAGCCGATTTGCATGTAAAAATAAATAGCTGGCATCTTGTGATGCCATTAGATCCCACAAATGAGAATCTAAGATGGGCTAAGGAACTGGTTGAACCTTCTGGTACAAAATTCATCTGGGATGGCGTTTCAAGAGTTGATGGCTGGGCGTCCAAACACCCAGAAGTAATTGATTATTACTTTTCAAATGGAAAAGAAGAGGTCTCTGAGTATGCTGCGAAACTGCTCTCCTTGGCCAATCTTCCAGACTGCAGCGATCCAGCCATTCTCGAGAGTCGGCTGCGCGATCTTTGTTCCAATCTAGATAAACTGGATCCATACTATGCATATTCAGTTCACGTGCTCTCAGAATACGACAAACGCGATGATCTTTGCCCACGTGTCCCCGGTGTTGTTATGTCCCAAATTCTAATAACCCCCGGAGCGGGCAGAATCATCGTCGACGTAATTGAAAAGACGCCAATTGCATCAATGCTGCACCCTTTAACATTTTCAGTAAAAATCATTGCAGGGACCGACGATGAAAAAGAGCAAGCCCAGAATTTTATCGAATATGGCATGCCCTTCGCTTCGTTGCCGGCGGAAGTAATTGATCAATCATACCAATTGCCTGTAGGGCTTTCCTGCGATGGATTTCGAAGGGGAATCATTAAGAGCCTTGACCTGAAAATATCAAATTGCATAAGGTCGGCATCGTTATTCTGGGAGGGATGCGGTGAGCTACAGTTAATAGTTGATAGAGCCACCCATGGAACTAAAGGGGTATTCTTTTCTGCCCACGATGCGACGGAAACTTTCAGATTGAACTTTAAATGGAATGCAAGCCAGCCCGGCGGCACCATTAACTACGACTTTTCATTTAACAATTTAGCCGATAAGCGTTCTCGAGACGTTGCGAGATCTTATCGATTCTTGAGCGAAGCCATTGATAAAAAAGTTGATCTCCGAATCAATGGCACGAGCGCTCTCTATTTTTATCTCGGCATCAGGGATGATCTGATTGATTTAGTTAATAAAATATACAGTCTTACTGTTGCATTAGAAACTGTTAACAGGGCTGCGGACTATGAAATGCCATTTCCTGACATTTATAAAACTACTAAAGGAGAAATTGCATATATTAGAGATGTGGCGAGATTACTCAATGGCGAATCGGTTGTATATGGCTGGGAATCGCATTGGTTTAATCTGAATGGGAACGAAGTCCCAAACCTTGAATGCCCCTCTTTGGCCCTCTGGATTAAGCCTTTAACTGTTAGGCTTGGAGATAAAGAAGCGTTCTGTGGTTTTGCAAAGACTACTCTAGTAGTTGGTTCTTTCAAATGCTCAACAGACCAAATGAATGATCCTGAGCGGAAGCTAGTCTTAAGTCCAGATGATCAATACGGGAATAAAGCCATACGAGAATTGGTTCCACCAATTGAAGAGGTGCTGAAGGGCCGAGATGCCTTATGGACCATTTGTCCTCCAAAAGTAGAAGATTGGCTAACAATAGTTGAAGCTGCTGAATCGTCAAATCAAATGCGGCTACCAGAGTAAAATCGCGTACTGTCAAAATCGGCAACGCCTTGAATACCAAATTTTGATCTTAAGGACCCCATTCGATATCATCCGACCTCCCATTCACCGACTGGCAAAACGATTTACACCTAATTTCTGGTGCTGCTCACGGGCATTACTTTTGTCTGTGCCTTGATCTCGCTAAACTAATAACTGCTGCTACCAGGGCATTTTCTGGTGCACATTCTATTGGCTCCTGCGAAGATCGGAGCGGGTATGTTTGCTGCCGAGTCCTACACCAGCCGTCATTACATTGCGATTATTACCATGGCCTGCCTATGCGTTTTGCTGGGCGGGCCTTCTTATGCCGCGGGCGCGGAGAGTCTCATCATCGCGGGCGCGACGTACTACGAGCCAGGCGTGTCGGGCCCCGGCTGGGCCTGGACCGATGCCGACCATCTGGAGCTTAACGGCTACGTGGGAGAGGCCATCGGCGCCGAGGGCGACCTAGTGCTGACGCTTACCGGGCAAAACTCCGTGACGGAGTCGCATGCGCCCGATGCGGACATCACGCTGTGCGGTATGGAGGTGTGGGGCAACCTGACGCTTCGCGGCACCGGGACCCTGGCGGCGACGGGCTCACAGTGCGGGATCCACGTCTCGCAGGCGCTTGTGGTGGACGGATGCACCGTCGATGCCCGGGCGGACGGGGCCGATATTTCTGACGAGGCGGTCGCCGGCGTGATCGCTGGCGACATGGCCGTGCGCGGCGGCGGACGCGTCGTTGCCGAGGGCACAGGGTCCGGGACGGGCGTGCGCGCTTACGGTATGTATCTGCAGGATGCGGGCCTTGGCGATGGCGCGGCCAGCTGTCGGCTTTCCGTCGACGCCTCGTGGCTCGATGCGGCCGGTGCAGATGGCGGGGTTGCTTGCCTGGGTGGGTCGCTTGTGTCCGCGCGGTTTGTGACGCCTGCCGGAGGGGCCTTTGGTGCTAGCGGCGTGTTGGATGCCGCAGGGGTCGTGGCACCGCATGTGGTGGTTGAGCCCGAGGGCGCTACGCCTCCGGCGGGGGAGACCGACAGGAACGAGGTACCGAGCGATAGCGCGGACAAGTCTCCCGCCGATGCTAACCCCGCTGCCGGAGAGCCCACCACAGGACCCACGGCAAATCCGGCGCTGAAACCCGCGGCCACAACAACCAAGACAACAACGACAGTAACCAAGACCTCGGGAGCCAAAGTCCCCAAACCCAAGGTTGCCACCGCGACCACTGCGGTACTCCCCAAAACTGCCGACAACAACTGGATCGCCGCTTCCTTAACGCTTTTCATTCTGGGAACAGCGCTCTTGGCTGCCGCATATCGCTGCTAAGGCCTCGTTTAAGTGAGACCAGGGGAGAAATAAATGCAGCCATTGCAGAAGTCTTTAGCCTTCTACTAAATCAATTTATTAGAGATTGGTGCCGTATCAGCTATCGCTGCGACGGCACTATTTTGTTCAGCTCGACCGCCTCTCGATCTATTACCGATGTTGAGCCTTACACCCCATCCGCCAGAGCGATAAGATAATTGCAATCCAAATGCTGCCGTTTATAAAGCTTCTTGTTCCACTAAAGGATTGATATATGTCTAGTGAAGCCAAAGTTGAGGTTGAAGATGTAGCCTCGTATATCAAATACATCAACGGACTTTCACCAACAATAAATGGTGAAGCCAAGACATATGAATCTACATTTGTTTTCCGAGGACAAGGATCGACTAAGTTTGATCTTGTTCCGTCAATCGGAAGAGACAGCTATTGGCGTAAACCGGGATCGAACACCATTTCCCCTATCACAGGCAGCCTTACGCACGAGGCGGATATTATTGAAACTGCCTGCCGCATATTGCCAAATGTCTTCAAGCGAGATTTGCTTCCGATTGATCTTTTAGCCTGCCTCCAGCACTACGGAGTCCCTACCAGGCTATTAGATGTAACTTCAAACGCACTTGCCGCCCTCTATTTCGCCTGCGGCAATCCTGATGACGTGGGCGAAGTATTTATCTTTAGGCGACCGGGAGGGGATAAGCGGGAATATCCCATCTGCCAGGCAATTGCGGACTCTTGGCATCTATTTATGAACTCAAAGCTTCTGTCTCGTTTTGCCTCACTTGCAATATCAAGACCATACTTTGACTATCAACGTGATCTAGTGCTTTCAATTTACCCTGAGCCAACTGATCAGGCAAAATGGTTTAAGAAGTGCTGCGGAGATACATTATTTGTCTACGGAACTAGATATCTTGATAGACAAGCCGCTCAGTCCGGCCAATATATTCTTTTCCCAAATGACATTCGTGGTAAGGATTCTTCTTTGTCGTTTGATGACTTAATAAGTCCACTGCCCAAAGACAGTCCCGTGATAGCCGGTCGTTGCATAGTGCCATCTGATAGAAAAGCATCAATACTGAACGAGTTGAGTAAACTTGGCATTACCGAAGCTTCGCTCTTTCCCGACAGCATTGAGAAGAGATGCGCCGGCATAGTGAGTGAGATTAAGAGACACCGTCACTGAAGATTGCTCTTAATATCAGCGTAGAGAATTATGCTTCAGGCATTATGTCATACGTACTTATAAGGTTCATTGCCTAAAATCTCAATTTAAAACCGATATTTGTTCAAAGCTAACAAATATCGGTTTTAAAACTATATAATTGTTCTTGTTATTTAAGGATGTCTGTGAATAATCGATATATTTGAGAAGGATTCTAAAGATGATCCTCAATTTTTCATTTAAGAACTTTCAGAGCTTTCGAGATACTCAGCAGTTCTCGTTTGAACCGATTTCGAGCAAAAAGGAACTTGGGCCCGTGCGAGTGGCTGCGGTTTACGGTGCAAACGCGTCAGGCAAATCAAATTTCTTAGACGCCCTAGACTTTGTCTCGTATTTTATTCGAAACGGTTATGCAACGGGTGATTCGAAATCTCATATACCTGTCATTCCTTTTTTACTTGACTCAGAGTCTCGATCAAGTGATACCGAGTTCTCGATTGAATTTACCGCCAGCAATTTGAAGTATGAGTTTTCATTTGGTGTAAACAAAAATGAGGTTACTTATGAGAACCTCACCGTATACCGATCGAAACAGCCGTCCCTCCTCTATGACCGCACTTCGGTAAACGGGAAACAGTCGATTAAATTTGGCAGCTCCTTTACGGGCGCTAAAAAACAGCTTTGGGATATCACGCGTAAAAACTCTTTGTTCTTATCTGTTGTTGCGGCGGCAGGCAATAATGTGGTTCAGCCGGCATTCGCTGCTCTCGCCAACGATGTCTATCTCTACGATGCAACGCATTATCTAGCAGAACTTGCAACCATTAAAAAACTGTTTATCAACGATGACCCTCGAGCCCAAATGTTATCTCAGCTCATTAAATATGCTGACATCGGAATTGACGGCATGGACGTTCGTCAAGCTGAAGGCATCCCTGGTTTAAAAGATTCACTCATCCGACTCGATGATATTCCAAATGAGGCGCACAATAAAAAAGCAGATAGCTTTAAATGGTCGTTCGCTTATGACCTGTTCTTCCACCACAAAGGCTCGAGAGATGGCTTTTGGCTGGACTCCGCCCATGAATCGGAGGGCACAAAAGCTGCGCTAGCGTTTTTCTCGGTAGCCTTACGTTCTTTAAGCAGTGGGGCCACAACGGTAATTGACGAGCTTGATTCGAGCCTTCATCCCACGCTGTTGCGCGACTTTGTCTCACTGTTTGCCGATCACAGCACTAATCCAAGGGGTGCGCAGCTGATCTTCTCAACTCATGATGTCACCTTGATGACGCGCACGAGTCCCATGGAAGAGGTGCTCGAACGTGACCAGGTCTGGTTTGTGGAAAAGGACTCTGAAGGTGCTTCGCAATTAATTGCTGCGATGGAGTATTCGCCTCGTGCAAATGAGAATCTGGGGCGCAATTACTTAAACGGTGTCTATGTGCCGCTGCCCAACCCAAGTTTTCATCAACTTGTGGCCCAACTCATGAAGGAAGGCGCTGACATAGATGGCTAAAACAGAAAGGAGGGGACTTGCTCGCGGCCGCAAAAAGCAGACAAGAGCCAAGCGAAAGCGCCACCTAATTGTGTCCAATGGAAAGGTGACCGAAACCGAATACTTTAACTTCCTTATTACTGAAATGGACGTTCGCGGAAGCGTGCAGTATCGGCATATTGACGGAGACCCTTTGAAGGTGGCCAAGCAGCTTTCGCGAGAGCTCGAATCAGATAAAAAGGCCGTTAAAGCGGGCGAAATCGAAGCATTGAGTTCCGCATGGATCGTAGTCGATTCAGATGAGTTCAGAAACCTAGCCGCAGCAGAACGAGAAGCAAAGACAAAAGGGGTTAGGCTCGCGATCTCCAATCCATGCTTTGAAGTACGGCTTATCGATCATGTCTCACCATGCCCGGAAACTTTTGCATCGACGCCACAATGTGAGAAAAGAGCGCGCGACCTTGGCGTTCTAAAATCTACTGACCCCAACAGGTCCTCCGCGTCAAAGTTCAAGTCGGTAAATCTCAAAATGATTGACGGCAACAAGGGCCAGGCTTTGACCAATGCCGCAAAGCACAATACGGATGATAAACGTCGTGCAAGAGAAATGAATCCGGACAACGTTGTCGCCTATCAAGTATGGACTGACTTGCCTGATCTTGTAGATGACGTATTTGGGTCGGGTAACTAGTGCGATTCATCCCGCATTAGGGGCAGGCTATTAACTCAATAAGTTGTATACGAGGTAGCAATGCTTTGGAGCTATGTTCAGCTAGATGACGGCGCTGGTCGAGCTGCACAAGAAAATCATTCAATAGCGGACGAGAAGAATTCAACATTACCGATTTCGCTCGACGACTCTACGTCGATCGACCATGCAGTTGAGTTAACCATTACGGGCATGCCCAACGCGCTCAGGCTCTTGGAGAACTCATGATGGCGGCTACGCGGCAGAGTGCTCGTCCGTTCCCGCCGCTAGTGCTCGATGACGCTGGGTCGCTCGAGGCCATGGCCGGCGCCGTCATGCGCCTTCACAATACGCTGCTAACAATCGGACGCTGCTATACGACCGATGCCGCGGGCGACAGGGCTATGCTCGAGCTCGGACGCATCGAGTCCGTGCTTGCGGGCGCGTTCTGCACGATATTCGGCCAATCGCCAGCCGATCGTTTCACGGACATCTTTGACCAGGTCGCCTACGTCGCCGAGCACATGGTCAAGGACCACATCTTCGAGGACGGCAACAAGCGAACCAGCCTTGTCTTTGCGTTGTCCGTCCTAAGGTTCGCCGGCACTCCGGTCGTGCTGTCCGACAGCCCCGAACCCAAAGACAACCAGTACTACGCCTGGATCCAGGACCTCGTTGCTAGACGCCGCACGCTCGACGATCTAGCCAACGAGCTTAGGTGCCATTGCATCGTGATCTCCGACGACGCTTCGCACGTATAGAATCAAATCATCCGCACGCCAGCTATGAGATGGATTGGACGTCACATGGAGATCCCCAACACCCTGTGCAGCAATGTATACGACTTTGCGTTTTGCCCCGAGCCCTGTTACGAGCGCTTGGCCGACCTCGCCGACCCCGAGGACTGGGGTCCCGGCAACCGCATCCTCAAAAACTACCTGTCGTTTTCGTTTAGCCGCGCGGTGTTCTTGACCGAGCGTGACGTGGACCAGACCGCCCCGTCCAACTTACCGCTGGTGTTCGACGACGACCGTTGCCTATTCAACACCGGCCTGTACACGCGCCGCTACGAGACCATCTACGGCCTGTTTGAGCCCAACACCAAGCCCGACGCGCGCCAGCGCTGGTTTTTGAAGGGCTTCTTTAAGGAGAGCGACCCCATGCTGGTCTCATTTGAGTACCTGCCGTGCCGCGTGCGCTTTGCCGAGGACCCCTCCGAGCTGGTCTTTGACTACCGCTTGCCGATCCGCTCCAACATCGACCACATCCTGGGCGACGAGGAAAACCTGACGCGTATTCCCGCCGGCCTGATGGGGGAGGACAACTCGCTGCTGCTGCGCCGCGCTTTTGAGGGCGCCGTCGTCGAAGCCGCCCGCCGCGCCGCCGCCAACTACACGCTCGCCGTGCCGCAGTTCTACGGCGGCCGGATTCAGCTGCTGCTGCCGCTGTGCCTGACCGGCGACAAGCCCGAACTGTCGCTGACCATCCAGCGCGAAGACGGCTTCTACGCCGCGCGCACCTGCCTCACGCTCGACATGGCCTACAACAACGCGCGACTCATCTGCCGCCCTGAGACCTCGTGGATCAAGCGGTAAAGGGTGGTTGAGCTGCGGGTTTGCTGGTTACGGCGCTTGCCATGGTGCGGCCGACGCCCAGGAATTTACAATCGAGGGCAAAAAGTTCTTGGTAAACCGCGCACGGCTATGTTAGTATCTCTTTTGCCGAAAGGCGACGGGCGATTGGCTCAGGGGTAGAGCATATCCTTCACACGGATGGGGTCACAAGTTCGAATCTTGTATCGCCCACCATCTAAAGCACAGGTCAGAGGTGTTAAGCCTCTGACCTTTTTCTTTTTGACACCAAAATCGAAGCGAAGTTACCTAAGGCGTTATATGTTACGCAGTTCACCTTAGGTGTCGTCATTGCGCGTTTTGCAAAATGCGTCTGCGTTCATTCTTTGAATTCCGTGCGTTATCTATGTGCAATTGTGGAGACAGAGACCACTGGCGCACAGCTTGTACCAGCACATTCATGGCTCGATCAACCTTTCAACACATCCCATCCAATATTTGGTCAGCATTTGGTCAGCTTCCAGTACTTACCCGCATGATGCCCCGGTAGATAATCGGCCATGCCCGCAATCCGCACGGTCTACGGTCGAAACTAGGGGAGACCACATGGATGAGATCGTCTGCGCAAACACCGCATTCCGCTACTGGCGCTGCCCACCGCAGGTGCGTGACCTCTACCCAAGACTGCCAAGCCCAGAAGACGGCTGGCGAGCTCTATCTCAATCGCCCTTTGTAGTCGACGTCCTTAAAACTCCGATTATTACCACAACAGTGCCCGGTGGCGTTAACTACCATTCGGGATTACGGACAACAATCCACTGTGATGATACTTCGGGGGTGGATAGCACGCTGGAAACCGCGATGAGCTTTAGGGTTACCAATCCACTTGCGACGCTATTTACCATGGCGCGTTTTGTATCTCCAACCGATCTTGTCCTTGCCATGTACGAATTTTGCGGATGGTTCTCAGTCTTTGAGCCCACTGCAGCAGCAGAGGCGGAACTAGACACAGCCAATGACGCCGCCGAGAATGCAACCACCGAATCCATCTTTGACCTCGATGAAAGCCAAGACGAACCACAATGGAAACGCGTTTATGCGCGCATAAAAGTCAAAGAACAGGTAAATACGAAGGGGCCCAACGGACAAAAGAAAACGAAGGAGGCCACAAGGCTAAAGGGCACTTCGCTCTGGATGAGGAAGCCGCTCATCGAATTACACGAGCTTCATGAGTATGCCAGTAAGATGAAAAGACGAAAGTGGGGTACGAAGTTTTACAACGCAGCGCAGCTGGTGACAGGTATAGCAGCTTCTCCGCTTGAAGTTGCAGGAATTTTATTGCTATCGCTTCCTCGCTCTCGCGGCGGTGCCGGCTTTCGAAACGTTTATGTTAATGACCTTACGCCGCTTACCGCGTCGGCGCAGAGCATTGCAGGGCAAAAAGTCTGCTACGGGGATATCGTGATCGTGAATCCAACCATAATGAAGGCAGGCATCGTGGAGATTCAGGGAGAGGTTATCCACGGATCAGGCGCCGTGCTCGACCACGATGCCAAACGCATGACGGCGCTGCAAAGTATGGGGTATGACGTCTTCCTAGTTACGCACGACATGCTTAACGATGCCGAGCAGCTTGATGCGATCGTGCGAAGTCTTTGCTCGCGCTTGGAATTGCGCTATAGGTGCAAAACTAAGGCGCAAAAGGCAACGGAAATGGAGTTACGAGCCAACGTACTATGCAACTGGCTGGAAATCGGTCGTTAGACGGGTGCCCTGCTCACTTCCGGGCGCCCTCGGTCGGCTGCCCGCGATGCCGGAAAGTTTTTCCAAAATTGTCCTTGCATCGCCGGGGGAGTTCCCGTATAGTACTTCTTCGCACGGGGGCGTAGCTCAGCTGGGAGAGCGCTTGACTGGCAGTCAAGAGGTCAGGGGTTCGATCCCCCTCGTCTCCACCCGAGCATTGAATGAGGCTCCAACGCAAGTTGGGGCCTTTTTTCATATAGGCACACAAGGTCAAAGGCGGCACCATGATCCTCCTGGTCGACAAGATCGAAAAAAGCTTCGGCGCGCGCGTCCTCTTTAGCGGCGCGTCCTTCCAGATCAACCCCGGCGAGCGCTTTGCGCTCGTGGGACCCAACGGCGCCGGCAAAACCACCATGCTCAAGATCATCATGGGCATCGACAGCCCGGACGCCGGCCAGGTCCAGTACGCAAAGGACTGCCAGGTGGGCTACCTCGAGCAGGAAACCAACCTGGAGCAAAAGGACACCACCATCCTCGCCGAGGTCATGGCCGCCGCCAAGGAAATCCGCCGCATGGGCGAGCGCGCCAACGAGCTGCAGGCCCAGATCACCGAGCTCTCCGAACAGGGGAAGGACGTCGACGCGCTCCTCAACGAGTACGGCCAAGTCCAGGACCGCTTTGAGCACCTGGGCGGCTACGAGCTCGAGAGCAACGCCCGCAAAATCCTATCCGGCCTGGGCTTTAAGGTCACCGACTTTGAGCGCCCGTGCTCCGAGTTTTCGGGCGGCTGGCAGATGCGCATCGCGCTCGCCAAGCTCTTCCTGCGCCACCCCGACCTGCTGCTTCTGGACGAGCCCACCAACCACCTGGACCTCGAAAGCGTTCAGTGGTTGCGCGGCTTTATCGCCAACTACGACGGCGCCGTGCTCATCGTCAGCCACGACCGCGCCTTCATGGACGCCTGCGTCGACCACGTCGCCGCGCTTGAGAACCGCCGCGTGACCACCTACACCGGCAACTACAGCAGCTACCTCAAGCAGCGCGAGGACAACCTGGAGCAGATGCGCGCCAAGCGCGCCGCCCAGGAGCGAGACATCGCCCACATGCAGGTCTTTGTCGACAAGTTCCGCTACAAGCCCACCAAGGCCGCCCAGGCCCAGGAGCGCATCCGCAAGATCGAGCAGATCAAAAAGGAGCTCGTCATCCTGCCCGAGGGCCACAAGCACATCGACTTTAAGTTCCCCGACCCGCCGCGCTCCGGCGACATGGTCGTGGGCCTCGAGGGCGTCTCCAAGTCCTACGGCGAGAAGCACATCTACAGCAATATCGACCTCAAACTCTACCGCGGCGAGCACGTGGCGCTCGTCGGCCCCAACGGCGCCGGCAAGTCCACGCTCATGAAGATCCTCGCTGGCCTGGAACCACCCACCACCGGCACCCGCGACCTTGGCACCAACGTGGGCGTGGCCTACTACGCCCAGCACGCGCTCGAAGGCATGACCGAGTCCAACACCGTCCTGCAAGAGATCGACACCGTCACGCCCAAATGGACCGTGCCGCAGCAGCGCAGCCTGCTGGGCGCCTTCCTGTTTAGCGACAACGACTCAATCGAAAAGCAGGTCCGCGTCCTTTCCGGCGGCGAGAAGGCGCGTCTGGCCCTGGCCAAGATGCTTGTGGCCCCCGAGGCGCTCCTGTGCCTGGACGAGCCCACCAACCACCTGGACATCGACTCGGTGGACATGCTCGAGAACGCCCTGCAAAACTTCCCCGGCACCATCGTGCTGATCAGCCACGACGAGCACCTGGTACGCGCCGTGGCCAACCGCGTGATCGATATCCGCGATGGCAAGGTCACGGTCTACGACGGCGACTACGACTACTACCTCTACAAGCGCGAGGACCTCGCAGCCCGCGCCGCTGCCGAAGCGGCAGGGGAGAGCGTGCCGGCCGCGGGCAAGAGCGCCAAGGCCACCAGCGCCGCTCAGGCCAGTGCCCCCGCCGCCGCTTCCAAGCCGGCCGAGGGCAAAAAGACCAAGGAGCAGAAGCGCGCCGAGGCCCAGGCCCGCGCCGCGCTCAACAAAAAGCTCAAGGGCGTGCGCAACCAACTCAAGAAGATCGAGGCAGAACTGGACAAAAAGCGCGCCCGCTATGACGAGCTTATGGAATTGATGGCAAGCGAAGAGCTTTATGCCGATCAGGACAAGTTCAACGCCGCGCTGGGGGAATATAACGGCCTTAAGCAAGAGCTGCCCAAGCTCGAGGACGAATGGCTGGAGCTTTCCACCCAGATCGAGGAGGAGACCGCGCGTGAACTCTCGTAAGGCCGCTGCCGTAGCGATGTGCATTATCGCCATCGCCTGTCGCATCTGCGGCATCTTTATGAGCGCGATGACCGTGCTGCTGTGCTTTAGCGGACTGACCGCCAAACTGCAAATCGTCGGCTTTGTCGTTGAGCTTTCGCGCGCGCTGCCGAGTGCCATCGCCGGCTATGGCGTCATCACGTCACCCTTTGGCGGTGTGTTCCGTCTGGATTACGCCATCGTGGCCGTGATTCTATTTGTGGCCGACTACCTGCTCACGCGTGCCTCGCGCCGCGTCCGCTAGGGGAGCGCCATGTCCAGCAGCTACCTCATGAACCTGCTTGCCAGCGCCGCTGCCGTCATCGTCGGCATTGTCATCCACGAGAGCGCGCACGCCGCCGCGGCCTGGGCGCTCGGCGACAAGACGGTCCGCTCCCGTGGCCGCGTCTCGCTCAACCCGCTCAACCATATCGACCCGTTCGGTACCATTCTCCTACCGCTGCTGATGCTCGCGGCCGGTGGCCCGGTGTTCGCCTTTGCCAAGCCCGTGCCGGTCTACCTCAACAACCTCAAGCACCCCAAGCGCGACGAGGTCTTGGTGAGCGCGGCCGGCCCCGCATCGAACATCGTACTGGCATGCCTTGCGGCCGCTCTCATGCACGCGACATACGGCAACCTCTACACCAGCATGTCCTTTGCCGTGGCGTCCCAAATCATGAACTTCGGTGCCACCTTTATCGTGGTCAACCTGTCGCTCGCGTTCTTTAACCTTATCCCGATCCCGCCGCTCGACGGCTCGTCGATCATCGTTCCATTCCTCAAAGGCAAGGCGCTCGCCAACTACTACCGTCTGCAGCAATACGCCATGCCGATCCTTATCATCGTGCTGTACCTGCTGCCCATGTGGACCGGCATCGACGTAATTGGCCGCTATTTCGACGTTACCGTGTATCCGCTTGCTGAGCAGCTGCTCAACTTCGCAATCGCCGGCATCTAGGGTAAACTTACAGGTCGACTGCGCAAAACGGTCGCAGCATGCACCCAAACCGCGCCGCGAAGGCGCCGTCAAAGGAGGTCGAAAATGTCGTATCGCGTGTCGACGCAGGTCTACAGCGGACCGTTCGACCTGCTGCTGCAGCTGGTAACCCGCCAAAAAGTAGATATCGGTGCCATCTCGATCAGCGAGGTGGCCGAGCAGTACCTTACCGAGGTCGAGCGCATCGAGGCGCTGGACCTAGATGTGGCGAGCGACTTTTTGCTGGTCGCGGCAACCCTTTTGGACATCAAGGCCGCCTCGCTGGTGCCCCAGGAGGCCCCCAGCAAATCCGTCGACGATGACGAGGACGACGAAGACCTCGAGGAACTCAGCGCGCTCGACGGCGATGCCCTGCGCGAGGTCCTGATCCAGCGCCTGATCGCCTACAAGCAGTTTAAGGGTGCGGCGGCGGCCCTTGGCGCGCGCATGCAGGCCGAGAGCCGCATGCATCCGCGCGTGGCCGGCCCCGACCCCGAGTTTTTGGGCCTTATGCCCGACTACCTGGCCGGCATTACCCTGCGCGGCCTGGCCGTCATCTGCGCCGACCTGGACGGCAAGCGCCAGACCTTCCTGCTGGAGGCCGAGCACGTGGCACCGCATCGCGTGCCGCTCGACCTGACGGTGGCCTCGGTCGACCGCTTTACCATGGCGCACCAATCCTGCACCTTCCGCGAGCTGTTGGACGGCGACGCCACGACTGAGCAGCTCGTTGTCACCTTCCTGGCCATGCTCGAGCTCGCCAAGCGCGGCTCGTTTACGCTGAGCCAGGACAAGATTTTTGGAACCATTCAAATCAACCGCGTCGAGGGCGCCGAGGCATACGTTCCCGGCGAGGGCCCCGAGCTCACCGAATAGGAGCGGCTACCATGTCAACCCTTTCCACGCTAGAGGCAAACAGCCTCAAAGGCGCCCTCGAGGCGCTGCTGCTGGTGTCGAGCGACCCTGTGAGCGCACCCGCGCTGGCAGGTGCGCTGGATATCGCCCCGGGCGAGTGCGCGTCGCTTTTGGCCGAGCTCAAGGTTGAGTACGAGGAGGCCAACCGCGGTTTTCAGCTGCGCGAGGTCGCCGGTGGCTGGCGCCTGTTTACGCACCCCGCCTACCACGACGTGGTCGAAGCCTACGTGCTGAGCTGGGACACGCAAAAGCTGTCGCAGGCGGCCCTCGAGACCCTGGCCGTCATCGCCTACCACCAGCCCGTTACGCGCGAGGTGGTCAAGGGCATACGCGGCGTCAACTCCGACGGCGTCATCGCGTCGCTCGTGGACAAGGGCCTGGTGCGCGAGCTCGGTCGCGACCCCGAGCGCGGTCAGGCCATCATCTACGGCACGACCAACGCCTTTTTGGAAAAGTTCGGCCTGCGCTCCACTCGCGACCTGCCCGATCTGGAGCAGTTTGCCCCCGACGAGCAATCGCGCCAGTTTATCCGCGAGCGTCTGAGCGGCCGCAGCATTCAGTCCACGCTCGAGGAGCAGGCCGAGGACCTGGACGAAGAGCGCGAACTGATCGATACCGATGTTGAGGACACCGAGGGCGAGGAGCTTCTGCCCACAGGTGTTACCTCGGAGGACATGCATGACGAGGATTAACGAAGCAGGGAAGACGCGCACTGCAAGCGCCACGGGCGCCGCAACGCCAGCGGTCGACGTCCAGCCCGTCTACCCGCACACCATGCGCCTGCAACGCTTTCTGGCGCGCGCGGGCGTGGCGAGCCGCCGCGGCTCGGAGGACCTGATGACTGCCGGCCGCGTGACCGTCAACGGCCAGATCGCGACCGAGCTGGGCACCAAGGTCGATGTGGACCGCGACCATATCGAGGTCGACGGCATGCCCGTCAAGCTCAACCAGGGCGCCGTGTACCTGATGCTCTACAAGCCGACCGGCTACCTCACCACCATGAGCGATCCTCAGGAGCGCCCTTGTGTGGCCGACCTGGTCCCGCGCGACCGCTTTCCGGGACTCTTCCCGGTGGGTCGCCTGGACCGCGACACCACGGGCCTCTTGCTCTTCACCACCGACGGCGACCTCTCGCAGGACCTGCTACACCCCAGCAAGCACGTCTACAAGACCTACCAGGCGCTCGTGGACGGCAGTCTGTCCGACCGCGATCTTGCACCACTCCGCCGTGGCATCGAGCTCGATGACGGCCTATGTCAGCCGGCGATCTGCCGCATCATCGACGCGCGCGAAGCCGAGGCCGTGGCTCCGCAAGGTATCAAGCCTGGCACCACCGCCGTGGAGGTCATCATCCGCGAGGGCCGCAAGAACCAGGTCAAGCGCATGCTGAGCAAGATCCACCACCCGGTGATCCGCCTGCACCGCTGCAACTTTGCCGGCCTGGAGCTCAAGGATGTGGCCAAGGGCTCGTGGCGCGAGCTCACCGACCGCGAGGTGCAGATCCTCAAGGACGGCGGCATCCCGCCCAAGCAGGCCAGCTCCAAGCGCGGCGCCGCGCCGGCGACTAACACCGCGAGTCGCACGCGTCACCACGGCAGCCACGGCTCCGCGCCCAAGCGCAACACCTACCGTGAGCGCTACACGAGCTAGGCAACCCGCCAAGCCGCAGCGCCAGCGTCCCATACCAGCACGTCAACCACCGAAAGGAAGCATTGCATGATCGTCGCCATCGACGGCCCCGCCGGTTCCGGCAAGTCCACCATCGCCAAGGAGATTGCCCGCCAGCTGGGCTTTAACAAGCTCGACACGGGCGCCATGTATCGCGCCGTCACCTTCGCCGCGCTCGATCGCGGCATCGACCTGGACGACGAGGCGGCCATCGACGCCCTCGCCGAGCAGATCGAGATCCGCTTTACCAACGGCACCGGCGAGGACACGCGCCTGTCCATCGACGGCAAGGACGCCTCGGCTGCCATCCGCACCCCGCAGGTCGACGCCAACGTGTCCAAGGTCTCGGCCTACCCGGGCGTGCGCGCCGCCATGCTCATCCACCAGCGCCGCGCCGCCGAGGACCGCGACATTGTCGCCGAAGGTCGCGACATCGGAACCGTCGTGTTCCCCAACGCGCAGGTCAAGGTATTCCTGACCGCCGACCCGCGCGAGCGCGCCCGTCGCCGCGTGCTGCAGCGCCACCAAAACGACGCCCAGCCGCTCACCGAAGAGCAGCTCGAGACCGAGGTCGACGAGACCCTCGACGCCCTCAAGCAGCGTGATAAGCTCGACAGCAGCCGCGAGGTCGCACCGCTTGTTCCCGCCGAGGACGCCGCGCACGTCGACTCCACCGCCCACACCATCGATGAGGTCGTCTCGATAATCGAGGACCTCATCAACCAAAGGAGGTAGCCCATGCGCCTGTTTAAGCAGACGCCCGAGGATTACTACAACGCCCCCTACGACGAGTTTCCGGCGCTCATCCGCGGCACTGTCGCCGTAGTCATGGGCATCCTGTGGGTCTTCTCCAAGCTCATGTGGCGCTGGAAGGTCGAGGACAGCGACCTGCTCTTTGAGCGCCAGGAAGGCCGCGGCAGCGTGGTCATCTGCAACCACACCTCGATGGCCGAGCTGCTGGCCGTGGAGACGGCGTTGTTCTTTGGCGGCCGCCGCATTCGCCCCATCTTTAAGTCCGAGTTTGCCAAGAGCAAGATCGTACGCTGGGCCTTTAGCCGCGTGGGCGGCATTCCCGTCGAGCGCGGCACCGCCGACATGAAGTGCCTGCGCGCCGCCCAGCATGCGCTGCAACGCGGCGAGGACGTCTTGATCTTCCCCGAGGGCACGCGCATCCGCTCGCGCGAGATCAAGCCCGAGGTCCACGGAGGCTTTGCGCTCATCGCCCAGATGGGCAAGGCACCCGTCAACCCGCTCGCCATCTGCGGCTGGTCCGATATCACGCCTGTGGGCAAAAAGCTCATGCGCCCCAAAAAGTGCTGGATCCGCGCTGGCAAGGCCATTTCGCTTTCCGATGCACCGGCCGAGCTCAAGCGCAAGGAGCGCCTGGCTTGGTTTGAGTCCGAAGCCATGAGTCGCGTCTACGCCATGCGCGATGACCTGTGCGCCGAGCATCCTGGCAGGTTCTAGCCATGAGCGAGGAAGTCATGAACACCGTCGAGGCTGTACTCGGCAAGGCAGACGCCCCCACCATCGAGATCGCCGCTCACGCCGGCACCTGCTACGGCGTGCAGCGTGCACTCGATATGGCGCTGGCCGCCGCCCCGCAGGTGGGGGAGAACGCTCAGGTCCACACCCTGGGCCCGCTCATCCATAACCCCATCGTGGTGCGCGAGCTTTCCGAGGCGGGCGTCGGTCTGGCCGACACCCTGGACGATGCCGCATCGGGCACCGTGATCATTCGCGCACACGGCGTGGTGCCGCAGGTGATCGAGGCCGCTCGCGAGCGCGGCCTCAACGTGGTCGATGCCACCTGTCCCTACGTCAAGAAGGTCCACGTGGCCGCCGAGCGCCTGGTGCGCGAGGGCTATCGCGTGCTCGTCGTGGGCGAGCCGGGCCATCCCGAGGTTGAGGGCATCCTGGGCCATGCCGGCGATGACGCGCAGGTCGTGAGCTGCGCCGACGATGCAGACGCGCTGCCGCTCAAGGGCAAGGTAGGCCTCGTTGTGCAGACCACCCAGACCGCGCAGAACTTGGCCGATGTCGTGGCTGCCATCACCCCGCGCGTGCAGGAGCTGCGTGTGATCAACACCATCTGCGCTGCTACGAGCGAGCGCCAGCAGGCGGCCGCCGCACTTGCCAACCGCTGTGATTGCATGGTCGTCGTGGGCGGAAAGAACTCGGGCAACACCCGCCGCCTGGCGCAAATCTGCACTGACGTCTGCGAGCACACGCATCACATCGAGGAAGCTTCCGAGCTCGAGGCCGCGTGGTTTACCGACGCGCGCCATATCGGTATCACCGCCGGAGCCTCCACCCCACAAGAACACATCGAACGCGCCGTTGCGCGCATCAAGGAGCTTTGCCGCTAATCATGGACCAGACCGTACCCGCATACGCCGCCGAGGTGGCCGATTACGGGCGCAGCCGCGACCCCGAGCCGGGTGAGGGCGCGCTCGTTAAGAACGTGCGTCCCGAATCGCCCGCATGGGATGTGGGTATCGAGCCGGGCATGCGCGTGCTCACGGTCAACGGCGAGCAACTCACCGACATGATCGTCTGGCTTTGGGAAGCAGACGACGATACCGTCGAGCTGGAGGTATTCGATCCGCGCGACGGCACTGTCACCCCCGTGGAGCTCGACCGTTTTCCCGGTGAGGATTGGGGTCTTGAGTTCGACGGCCCCATCTTTGACGGCATGCGTACCTGTGTAAACGCCTGCGTGTTCTGCTTTATGACGATGCTGCCCAAGGGCGGCCGCTCCACGCTCTACATTCGCGACGACGACTATCGCCTGAGCTTTTTACAGGGTAACTTTGTCACGCTCACGAACCTTTCCGACGAGGACGTGCAAAACGTTATCAATCGCAACATGAGTCCGATGAACGTGTCGGTCCATGCCGTGAGCCCCGACGTCCGCCGCCGCATGATGGGCCGCAACGCCCAGCGCGGCATGGACGTGCTCGAGGCCATCATGGCCGCCGGCATCGAGATTCATGCGCAGATTGTGCTGTGCCCCGGCATGAACGACGGCGAGGAGCTGGAAAAGACCTTACGCTTTTGCGAGGAGCACGAGCAGATCACCAGCCTGGGCATTGTGCCGCTTGGTTTTACCAAGCATCAGAATCGTTTTAGCTGGTCCTACAGCGATAAGCCCGAGCTGGCGCGCGAGACCATCGCCATGATCCGGCCTTTCCAGGACCGTGCCTTCGAGCGATTTGGCCGCCATACCTTCCAGATGAGCGACGAGTTCTATCTGGACGCCGGCATCGAGCCGCCCGAGGCCGATTTCTACGACGGCTACCCGCAGTACTACGACGGCATCGGCATGATCCGCTCGTATCTGGACGAGACAGACGATGTCCTTGCCGCCGACGCCGAGCGCCTTGCCAGCGTTCGCAAGGCTATGACCGCCCGCGACCAGCACCTGGTATGTCTTTCGGGCGCCAGCGCACGCGATACCGTGGCGCGCTTCGTGGAGTCTCCACAGGGCCTTTCCGGCACCGTCACGGCCATCAAGAACCGCTACTTTGGCGGCAACGTGGACGTGACCGGCCTCATCGTCGCGAGCGATATCCTTGAGCAGCTGCCGCAAGACCTGTCGGGGGTTATGCTCTTTGTGCCTAAGCTCATGTTCAACGCTGACGGCATGACGCTTGACGAGTATCATCGTGAAGATTTACTCGCAAGCCTTACCAGTCGCGGCGCCGAGGTTCATGTGGTGTCGACCATGCCGCATGAGCTGCTCGATACCCTGGAGCGCATCCTTGGCATTGTGCCCGCAGACTCTAACACTTCCACTGACCCTACCCATTAAAGGAGAGCAGATGAAACCTATCGTCGCCGTCGTCGGACGCCCCAACGTGGGCAAGTCCACGCTCGTTAACCGCCTGGCCCAGACCTCGGACGCCATCGTCCACGAGTCCCGCGGCGTCACGCGCGACCGCTCGTATCACACGGCCGATTGGAACGGCCGTGAGTTTACCATCGTCGACACGGGCGGTATCGAGCCGCTCAAGAGCGACGACGTTTTTGCAACGTCCATCCGCGACCAGGCCCTTGCCGCAGCCGAGGAAGCCGCCGTCATTCTGTTTGTGGTCGACGGCCGCACCGGCGTCACCGAGGAGGACGAGTCGGTCGCCCGCATGCTCAAGCGCTGCGACAAGCCGGTCTTTCTGCTGGTGAACAAACTCGACAACCCCGATCGCGAGAACGACAGCATCTGGGAGTTCTATTCGCTCGGCATCGGTGAGCCCACGCCGCTCTCGGCCCTGCATGGCCATGGCACGGGCGACCTGCTCGACGATATCGTGGCCCTGCTTCCGGAGGAAGAGGACGAGGTCGCCGATGAGTTCCCCGACGCGCTGAACGTCGCCATCATCGGCCGCCCCAATGCCGGTAAGTCGTCGCTGTTCAACCGCATCTTGGGCGCCGACCGCTCCATCGTCTCGAACATCGCCGGCACCACGCGCGACGCCATCGACACCGTCGTGGAGCGCAACGGCAAGCATTACCGCATGGTCGACACCGCGGGCATTCGCAAGAAGAGCACCGTGTACGAGAATATCGAGTACTACTCGATGGTCCGCGGCCTGCGCGCCATCGACCGCGCCGACGTGGCGCTGCTCGTCGTCGACGCCTCCGTGGGCGTCACCGAGCAGGACCAGAAGGTCATGGGCTTGGCTATCGAGCGCGGCTGCGCCATCGTGGTGCTGCTCAACAAGTGGGACCTGCTCGACGATGACCGCAAGCGCGAGGCCTGTATGGAGACCATTGACCGCCGTCTGGGCGTCATGGCTCCCTGGGCCCAGTACCTGCGCATCTCTGCCCTGACTGGCCGCAGCGTCGAGAAGATCTGGGCGATGGTCGACGCCGCCGAGAAGACGCGTTCGCAAAAGATCAGCACCTCGCGCCTTAATACGTTCCTCACCGACCTGCGCGAGTTCGGCCACACCGTGGTGGACGGCAAGCGCCGCCTGCGCATGCACTACGTGACCCAGACGGGCGTCAACCCGCCGACGTTCACGTTCTTCGTCAACCACAGCGACCTGGTCAACGACACCTACCAGCGCTACGTGGAGAACCGCATGCGTTCGACCTTCGATTTTGCCGGTACGCCCATTCGACTCTTCTTTAGGAAGAAGGAGCAAAAGGATGCTTAATCCGATCCTGCTGACCGCCATCTGCGCCGTGGTCTCGTTCTTTATCGGAGCGATTCCGTTTGGCCTGATCCTGGGCCGCGTGTTCAACCACACGGACATTCGCAAGGCGGGCTCCGGCAACATCGGCACCACCAACGCCCTGCGCGTAGCCGGCCCCAAGGTGGCCGCGCTCACGCTGCTGCTCGACTGCCTCAAGGGCGCCATCTGCGTCCTTATCGCCCGTCCACTCATCGCGAGCGTGGGCTATGGCTTTCCCGTGAGCATCATGGCTCCTGGTGCCGCCGGTGACTGGATGATCGGCGTCATTTGCCTGGCTGCCGTGTGGGGACATATCTTCTCGCCCTACCTCAACTTCCACGGCGGTAAGGGTATCGCCGTGGGCCTGGGCGTAATTCTTGCCTGGTACTGGCCCATTGGCCTATCGCTGCTGGGCATGTTTATCGTGGCCGTCGCCATCACCAAGTTTGTGTCGGTGGGCTCGCTCGCCGCTGCCATCGGACTTCCCATCGCTGCCTGCGCGGTCTTTCCGTACAGCAGCCTGGGCCTCAAGTTTTGCATGGCGCTAATCGGCATCACCGTGGTGTGGGCCCATCGCGCGAACATCAAAAAGCTCATGACCGGTAAGGAGTCCAAGCTCTCGTTTACCAAGCGCGTCACCGAGCCCGACGATAAGTAGGAGAGAGTCATGAATGTTGCGCTGATTGGCTCCGGCTCCTGGGGAACCGCCGTCGCCGGCCTTGCCGCTGCGCGAGCCGAGCGCGTGACCATGTGGGCCCATAGCGAGCAGACGGCCGCCGGCATTAACGGTGAGCATCGCAACCCCCGCTATCTGGTGGACTACGTGCTGCCGGAAAACGTTGTCGCCACGACCGAGCTCGCCCAGGCGCTCGACGGCGCCGAAGCCATCATCTTTGCCGTGCCTTCGACGCACCTGCGCGACGTCTGCCACCAGGCGGCGCCGTTCATCGCGGACGAGACGCCGGTTCTGTGCCTCACCAAGGGCATCGAGCCCGAGTCCGGCCTGCTCATGAGCGAGGTCATCGCCAGCGAGATCGGCAACGAGTCGCGCGTGGCGGCGCTCTCGGGCCCCAACCATGCCGAGGAAATCTGCCGCGGCGGGCTTTCGGCCGCCGTCATCGCCAGTGAAGACCAGCAGGTGGGGGAGACCTTTAAGGAGCTGCTGCTTTCCACGGCCTTCCGCATCTACCTGTCGCAGGATATGACGGGCGTCGAGGTCTGCGGCGCCATGAAAAACGTCATCGCTATCGTGTGCGGCATCTCTGCCGGTTCCGGTGCAGGCGATAACACACTTGCCCTTATCATGACGCGCGGTCTGGCAGAGATCAGTCGCCTGGTGCACGCCCGCGGCGGTCAAGCCATGACCTGCATGGGGCTTGCCGGCATGGGCGACCTTATCGCTACCTGCACCTCCGAGCATTCGCGCAACCGGACCTTTGGCTACGAGTTCGCTCATGGCGTGTCGCTCGACGAGTACCAGGCACGCACGCATATGGTGGTCGAGGGTGCCGTCGCGGCTCGCAGTGTCAGCGAACTCGCCCGTTCACTGGGCGTAGACATTCCGCTCACCTTTGCCGTGGAGCAAACGCTCTACAACGGTGTTACTTTGGATAGGGCGCTCGAGATTCTCACCGACCGCGTCCCCTCTCAAGAGTTCTACGGACTCGCCGACTAGCGCAGAAAGGCTACTACCATGGGTTCCATCAAAATCGCTCCATCCGTCCTCTCGGCCGATATGGCCAACCTCAAGGGCGAGCTCGACAAAATCGCCGGTGCCGACTACGTGCACTTCGACGTCATGGACGGTCACTTTACCGGCAACCTGACCTTTGGCGTTGACATCCTTAAGGCCGTCAAGCGCTCCACCGATGTGCCGGTCGACGCGCACCTGATGGTATCGAACCCCGACGAGACGGTCGATTGGTACGCCGACGCCGGTGCCGACATGATCACCGTGCACTACGAGGTCTCCACGCACCTGCACCGCACGCTCACCCATCTGCAGCAGCGCGGCGTCAAGGCCGGTGTGGTGCTCAATCCCGCCACGCCCGTCTGCGTGCTCGAAAGCATCATCGATGTTGTCGACATGGTGCTGCTCATGAGCGTGAACCCCGGCTTTGGCGGCCAGAGCTTTATCCCCGGTACCATTGCCAAACTGCACGAGCTCAAGGCCATGTGCGAGCGTCACGGCGTTTCGCCCCTCATCGAGGTCGACGGCGGTATCTCTTCCAAGAACATCGCCGAGGTCGTCAAGGCCGGTGCCAATGTCCTGGTGGCCGGTTCCGCCGTATTTAAATCCGAAGATCCCGCTGCCGAGGTTGCGCTGCTGCAGAAGCTGGGCAACGAGGCCGCACAGGAGGCATAAACCTTTATGACCGCAGGTCAAAACCGCATACCCGTGAATCTTGACTACGCCGCCTCGACGCCCATGCGCGCCGAGGCGCTCCTTGCGCAGCGCGAATATGACGACAGCGAGCTTGCCGGCGTCAACCCCAACTCGCTGCACTCGCTCGGCCGCAAGGCCGCCGCGCGCCTGGAGGTTGCCCGTCGCGAGATCGCCCATAGCTTTGGCGCACGCGTCCGCCCGTCCGAGATCGTCCTGACCAACGGCGGTACAGAAGCAAACCAGCTGGCGCTGCTCGGTCTTGCAGAGGGCGCTCGTCAGCGCGATCGCAAGCGCGACCGCGTGATCGTGTCGGCCATCGAGCACGATTCGATTCTGGATAACCTGCCGCTGCTGCGTGCCGCCGGCTTTGCCGTCGACCTGGTGCAGCCCTGCCGCATGGGCTACATTGAGCCTGCCACGCTTGTCGAGCTGCTAGGCGACGACGTGGCGCTCGTGAGCATTATGGTTGCCAACAACGAGACCGGCGTGGTGCAGCCCATCCGGGAGCTGACCGCCGCTGCACATGCTGTCGGCGCCCTGTTCCACACCGATGCCATCCAGGGTTATCTGCATATTCCGCTCGATGTCACCGAGCTGGGCGTCGATGCTATGACCGTTGCCGCGCACAAGATCGGCGGCCCCGTGGCATCCGGCGCACTCTACCTTAAGAACCGCACGCCGCTGCGTCCGCGCATCTTTGGCGGTGGACAGGAAGCCGGACGTCGTGCCGGCACGCAGGACCTGCGCACGCAGCTGGCCTTTGCCGCCGCCGCCTCCGCGCTGTTGCCGACCGTGGCCCAGGAGCGCACGACGCTGCAGGCCTTGTCCGACAAACTCTACGCCACGCTTACGGCTCATCCGCGCATTCACGCCACTATGGGCGACTATGCGCAGGCCGACCGTCTGCCCGGCATGGTATCGATCTACATTGACGGCATGGACTCCGAGGAGCTCATCATCAAGCTCGACGCCGCCGGCTTTGAGGTTTCGGCCGGCTCGGCGTGCTCGAGCGGCAGCATGGACCCGAGCCATGTTCTCAGCGCCATGGGCATTGGGCGCGAGCAGGCATTGGGCGCTCTGCGTATCTCGTTTGATGACCGTGTGAACCCTGCCGACCTGGACGACTTTGCCCAGACGCTGCTCTCGATCGTGGGTGCCGCATGATCGTCGCCGAGCTTGAACGTGCGCTGCTGGAGCGCTACCCCAAGGCGGACGCCGAGGGCTGGGATCATGTTGGGCTATCTGTGGGAGATCCCGCTGCAGAGATCACCGGTGTTGCCTGCGCACTCGATGCGACCGAAGCTAATGTTCGCCGCGCCCAAGAAGCCGGCGCAAACGTGCTGCTGACGCATCATCCTGTCTATATCAAGGCGCCCGAGGCGTTTTGTCCGGCTGATTCTGCGCATCCCCAGTGCAGCGCGGCGCTCTATGAGGCGGCTCGTTGCGGCGTGAGCATTATCTCGCTCCATACCAACCTGGACCGCTCGCACGAAGCCCGCGTCTGCCTGAGCGAGCTGCTGGGTGCCGCACCCGTGAGCTCACTGGAGCACGTGGACGACCCCGAGGCCACCGGCCTGGGCGCGCTTGCAACGCTCAACGACCCGTGCACGCTGCGCGATCTTGCCGCCCGTGCTGCCACGGCCTTCGGAAGCGACCCGCGTGTATGGGGCGAAGCCGATCGCCCGTGCCGCACCGTCGCCATTTTAGGCGGCTCCCTGGGCGACTTTGGAGAGCTCGCCATCGCCGCGAGCGCGGACGTTGTCGTGACGGGCGAGGCGGGCTACCACGTGGCGCAAGACCTTGCCTTGCGCGGACTACCAGTGATCCTGCTCGGCCATGACCGCTCCGAGGAGCCGTTCGTTGATATATTGATGAACTCTGCAGTTGACGCCGGGGTCGACCCCCGTCATGCGATTAAAATACTGAACCCTTGCCAATGGTGGACTGTGACAAAAGGAGAGAACTTATGAGCGCCGGCGCTACGCTACTCAAGCTGCAACAGATCGATTTGGAGCTCGCCCGCAACAAGAGCGAACTTGCCAATATGCCGGAGCTCAAGGAGCTCGCCTCCAAGCGCAAGACCTATGTGAAGCTCAAGTCCGAAATGACCAAGCTCTACGCCCAGCGCAAGGACCTGGACATTGAGCTCGACGATCTCAACACCACCGAGATTCAGACCAACAACGCCATCGAGGCTGCCAAGAAGCGCCATGTCGACGGCTCCGACTACCGCGAGGTTCAGGACCTGGAGAATGAACTCGCCACCCTGGCCAAGCGTCTGGACAAGATTGAGCACACCCGCAAGGACGTCGTTGTCGCCCATAAGGAGGCGCTCGACCGCGAGGCCCGCGCGCAGGCAATCATCGCCAAGTTCGAGGAGGGCGTGAAGGCCGATACCAAGGCCGCCCGCGCCAAGGCTGCCGACCTGCAGGCTCAGATTGACGCCGCCGCTAAGGAGCGCACCGCGCTTGCTGCCACGCTGCCGGCCGACGTTCTCACCGACTACGAGCGTCTGCTCAAGCAGTTCCGTGGCCTGGCCGTCGAGACCATCCAGGGCAACATCCCCACGGTCTGCCACACCGCGCTGCAGGCATCGTCCATGAGCGACCTCAACCACGACGGTAGGTCAATTACGCACTGCCCGTACTGCCACCGCCTCCTGGTGCTCCCGAGCAAGGAAGCTTAAACGATGGCGGCACCCAACAATTCAATGCAACTTGAGGGAAATACGATCCTGCTGGGCATTACCGGCGGGATCGCCGCCTATAAGTCGTGCAATATCGTGCGCCTGCTGCAAAAGCGCGGCGCGCGCGTCAAGGTCGTTATGAGCGAGCATGCCACCGAGTTTGTGGGGCCGCTTACCTTCCGCGCACTCACCAATGAGCCGGTCGCGGTGGGCCTATTCGACGATCCCTCCGACCCCATCCACCACATTTCGCTGGCGCAGGAGCCCGATCTGGTGGTCGTGGCGCCCGCGACGGCCAATATCATCGCCAAGATGGCCAACGGCGTCGCCGATGACCTCATCTCCACCACGCTGCTTGCGACGCCGCGACCCATCGTGATCGCACCCGCTATGAACAACGGCATGTGGAAGGCGCCGGCGACGCAGGCCAACATGGCCACGCTGCGCGAGCGCGGTGTCCATGTGGTGGGTCCGGGCAGCGGCTACCTTGCCTGCGGCGACGTGGACACGGGACGCATGAGCGAGCCCGAGGACATCGTCGAGGCCATCTGCGAGGTGCTCAACCCCGCGCTACAGGACCTGGCGGGTAAGCGCATCGTAATTACCGCCGGTCCCACGCACGAGCCGATCGACCCCGTGCGATTCATTGGCAACCGCTCTTCGGGCAAGATGGGCATCGCCCTGGCGGGGGAGGCCACTCGCCGCGGTGCTGCGGTCACGCTTGTGTTGGGCCCGACATCGCTCGATGTTCCCCGCGCCGTGGAGTGCGTACGCGTGCAAACCGCCGCAGAAATGCTGCAGACGGCTCTGAGCGCCTTTCAGACGGCCGATGCGGCCATTTGCGCGGCAGCCGTCGCCGACTACACTCCAGCGGCCCCAGCGGACCATAAGCTCAAAAAGTCCAACGAGCCCTTGGATCGCATCGAACTGGTCGAAACGGTCGATATTTTGGCCGAGCTCTCGCGCCAGAAGGGCGAGCGATGCGTGATCGGATTTGCGGCCGAGACCGATAACGTTGTCGAGTACGCCGAGCGCAAATTGGCCCGCAAGGGTTGCGATGCCATTATCGCCAACGATGTCTCGCGCGCCGATTCAGGCTTTGGGACCGACACCAACAAGGCCTGGATTGTGAGCACAACGGGCACGCAAGAACTTCCCGTACTAACAAAACCCCAGCTCGCAGATACAATTTTGGACTTGCTTCAAAATTTATAAAAAAGTTCTTGCACAAGTCTAAAGTTTCGGGTTAATATACTCCCTGTTGCAAGCGAGAGCAGAGCAACAAACATAAGCTTCGGGACGTGGCGCAGCTTGGTAGCGCACTTGACTGGGGGTCAAGGGGTCGCTGGTTCGAATCCAGTCGTCCCGACCAGAAGTTTGCAGGTCAGGCACCTAGTGCCTGACCTTTTTTGTTTTAAGCAATTGCTTAATTTTGATTAAGCAACAGGGTGCCAAAAATCTACCTGCGCGATAATCGCTTTTTGCGGTTACTTGCGCGTTTTGCACGCGCTTGAGCCGATTTATTAACGCGACATGAATCTACATACGCGTAGCTGGTATACAGACGAGTACAGGCTGTATTTATCGCGGCGATTTACGCAGATATGGCGACTGTAACGAACTAGTGTGTCGCTGTATTTATTCCAGCAGTTCACTTGATCTGTGGACAAGTGAGCGGTTACAACAAAACGCCAACCAGGATGGACTCCATACGAGGATGCCGCAAAGGTAATGGCGGGGAAGTGCGGCAGGCGCTCTGAGAGCCGCTGTATGACCCCATTTCTCCTCAACCCGATTACCTGTACAATGAACCTCGAATTGTTTGAGTAATCGCCAAAAGAAAAGCCCTCGCAGGATTGCGGGGGCTTTGCGATGAAAGAGATCAGAAGCAGAAAGCGGGGAGGACATAAAACGAGTCCGTCGCGCTGTAGCTGTAGCAAATACCGCCGCTTTGAACATAGCGAAAGGATGTGGAGCTGCGCGGTCTCACGGAACGAGTCCAGTGGCTATAGCCTGATGCACCGGAATAGTTCGACCCCGTCACGCCCTTGGATTTGTAGCACTCGTACTGGATGCCGTCAGATTGCATATCCCCGTATACTTCGGTTGCCGAGAGCAGAAAAACCTTGTCGGTCGTCGCCGAGGGGGCACCGCCCCCGTTACCGCCAACGTTATCGGTTGTCTTTGTGACGGGTTTCACCTTTGACTGGAGCTCGCTGGGCAGGAGCAACCAGAGGTCACCGCTGTTGAGGCGGGTACGGAGCTCGGACTTATCCCAACCACCGGCATTGGTGTCCGTAGCGTTCATTCTCTGGCTACCCAAGGCAGAGTTGGTCGCCTCGAACGTCAAGCCTGCCATGCCGCTACCATCGGCCAAGTCGTCGTGGTTGATGCCGATGATACGGTACTCGAGCGTCTTGCCATTGGTCAGCTTCATCGAGAACTTGGTGCCGGCATCCATGGCGGCCTTGGCCTTGGCGTAGGCGATAGACGATGTACCGTTCTTGGCAATGTCTTTGGCAACCGCCTCCTGCTCGTCGAGGGTCCAGTCCTTCGCGTCCTTGGCGATGGCCACCTGGACGGCCGCGGAATCGGCGCCTGCGGAGCCGCCACCGGACGCGCCTCCCTCGACGCCGCCGACCGTCCCATTGTTCACCGTGTTGCCGACCAGGTTGAACTGGTTTCGGATGGCTCCGGCCACGCCGGGTCCCGCGAACACGATGACCAGGCCGATGACGGCAATGATCAGGACGTACTCGATAGTTGATTGCCCTCGGAAGCGGGTCGTTTCAGGAGCGACCCCCCCCCGAAGGTTAATTGCCGCTGCATGCATATACGGCTCCCTTCACTCGGGGTTTGCAATACGAGCCGAGCGTAGGGCTATTCCAAGTATTTGCAACGGTCTTGCCGCTGCGGCAACGATGACGGCAGGGGAGAAAGTCATGCGCTATTAGCGCGGCTATAACGTCCGCTTCGAATGCCGACCGTATTCATATCGAGGCAGCCATTTCATACCTTCAGAAAGACAACTGAAAGCCGCAAAAAAGCGGGACCCGGCTATAAGCCGAACCCCGCCCAAGAGAAGCCTTTAGAGCCGAGACAGACAACGCGTGTGGACAATCACTCAGCCTCCACCGCCATGCGCACGACCTCTTCCATCGGGTAGCGAGTGCCGCCGTCCCCGTCCAAAGCCTCGTTGTAGGCCTCGATGTCCGCCATGTCCTCAGCCTTCTCGAACGCGGCCCTTCTCACGAACTCGGAAAAGGTCATGCCCGTGGCGTCCGCATGGCCCTGAATCAAGGCCATTTCGCCCTCATCGAACTTGACCGCGATCTCGCGCATCGCCATGGTCGCTCCCGTAAACGCCGTCATCGAAGTGAATCCATTATCCACCCACCGTATACGCCCCGAACTCGAAACACCAAGCAGGATGGACTCTATACGAGGACGCAGCAGAGGTAATGGCGGGGGAGTGCGGCAGGCGCTCTGAGAGCCGCTGTATGACCCCATTTCTCTTCAATCCGACTACCCGTGCCATGAACCTGAAGCCGTTCGTTCGGTCGCCAAAAGAAAGCACGCGCGGGGTAACGCGGGCTTTGCGCTAGACAAGCTAGAAGCACCAGGCGGGGGAGACGCAAAACCAGCCCGGCGCGGAGTTGCTGTCCGACGGATTGCCGCTGCTGTCGACATGGAGGAAGCCCTTCGAGGCGTTCGGAAACACCGAACGCTCCCACCAACCGCTGCCAATGGCAATGGCAGAGTTGGGATTATAGTTCTCCGTCACCTTGCCTTTGAAGGCCTCGTACTGGGTGCCCTCGGAGGAAGTCCAGGGATAGGATGCCCGATAGGAGGTGGGGGGCGATCTCAGAGTAGCTGAGCAGGAACAGCTTGTCCGAGGTAGCCGTCACGGCGGCGTTCTTGTTCTCATCACCGCCCCCGACATTGTTCGATAGCTTTTTGACGGCCTTCACCTTGGACTGGAAATCGGAGGGCATCAGATTCCAGATCTTGCCGGAGTTCATTTTCTGACGGAGTTCAGACTTCTCCCAACCGCCGGCGTTGGTGTCAATCGCGTTCATGGGGGACCAAATGCCCGTCGTGGTGGTGAGGAACGTGAGGCCCGCCTTGCCGGATCCGCCTGCAGGGTCATCATGATTGATGCCGATAATGCGGTAAGTCAGCGTCTTGCCATCGGTGAGCTTCATCGAGAACTCGGTGCCGGCATCCATCGCGGCCTTCGCCTTGGCGTAGGCGGGCGACGCCTCGCCCTTGGCGGCGATGTCCTCGGCAACTGCCTTCTGCTCACCGAGGGTCCAGTCCTTCGCGTGTCCTTCGCGTCCTTGGCGAGCGCCGCCTGGACGGTCGCGGAACCCGCGCCGTTACCGCTGCCGGAACCGCTCGGTTCCCAAGTCCCACCTGCTGTCCCGTTTACCAATACTCCCGCCACCGTGTTGAATTGGTTCCTGATTGCCGACGAGACCCAAGGGCCGGCTATCATCACAACCAGGACGATAATCGCGATGACCAGAACGTACTCGATGGCTCCTTGGCCTCGGAGGCGGGTATTCCTAGGAGATACCCACCCCCGAAGGTTAATTGCCGCTGCATGCATATGCGACACTCCCTTCGCATGGGGATTGATATTGCATGCAGAGCGTACGTTAAAGCGAACCGACTAGCCCGTAACGTGCCGCTGAGGCAACGGCGGCACGGGTGCCCGCGCCACATAAACTGCTTGCCGTTTTGTTTCTTCAGACCTACTGCCACGCCTTCGGGAGGATAACGCCGGGGGCGCAGTGATTGAAGTCACTATGATTGGCATAGGTTGGGACATTCCAATCGGAACAGTCGAGGTTTAGATTTTTGCAATAGCTAAACATGCCGAGCATATCCATAACATCTGAGGTCTTCCACCCTGGTCCAAATTTCACGCTTTTCAGCGAACTGTCGGTGGAAAAAAGGAGACGTAAATCGCCGGCTTTCCGCGTCGACCATCCGGAGATGTCAATCTCCTCGACCTTGTAAAGGTTTTTGAGCGCCGAGTCGAATTCGACGACCGAGGACGTATCCCAGCTTGAAATACTGAAGGAAGTCGCATTGCCGCAATACGCGAATGCGTGCTGCAGATTTGTGCAGTTCGACATGTCGAACTTTGCCAGATCAAAGCTCTTGCAGTTCTCCATGTACTGAAAGCAAAATGCCAACGAGTGGATTTCTATGCCATCGTCAATGGCCTTTACGGCCACGATATTATATCTGTTAGGCCACCAGGGGGCAGTCGTCTTGCCGTCGTTTCCCACGGTCGCGGTGGCGTATCCATTTTCGAACCCCGTATACACCGCCGTCACGCGGCGGCTGTTGAGCATGTCACCGACTCTGGGGACCCCGCGGCGCTTGTAGAACATGAGGCTGTGGTCGTCCTCCGAGTACACGGCGAACGCTATCCCGTGAACGGGGTCCACGATGTCGGCGTCGGTCAACGACCCGTTGCCGCCGCCCGTGCCGCCCGACTCCCAGCTCCCCTTTGAGATTCTGTTGCCGAGCGTCCCCGCCACCGTGTTGAACTGGTTTGTGATCGCCGACGAGACCCACGGTCCCGCGATCAGCACCACCAGGACGATGATCGCGATGATCAGTACGTACTCGACTGTCGACTGCCCCTTCGGGCGGCGGGTAAATCTGGGAGATACCCCCCCCCGAAAGGAATTACCGCTGCATGCATTTGCGGCTCCTCTCGGATTGCTTTGGCTGATGCTGCAGAGGATAGACGCGATTACTAAGGATGAGTCAACAATGCCGCAGCGGCATTCACACTAAGAGGGTAAGGCGTTCGGAGTGACATCCCGTTCCAAAACGTATACTTGATTTAAGGCGGAGTGGAATGTGGGCGCGCAAGGAGATGCGGAATCGATGAGAGCCTCAAAAAAACTACTGCAGTGTTATCATCTTTCATCCTCTCTATTCTTCCATTTCTGATTCTATGGGCGGCTTGGTCAGTCCTCCCTGATACAATTCCCGCTCATTGGAGTGGGGGTGTGGTTGATCGATGGGGTAATAAGCTTGAATTGCTGGTTGTTCCGCTGTTTTCTCTGATTGGTTCTATTGCAATTTCTGTGTACCTTATTGTTTCCACGCGGCGAAGAGAGTTCGCGGATTTCTCTGCTCGAATGCGACGGGACTTTGTTGCGTGCTATATTTCTAGTCTTCTTTTATCGACAACCTGCTCAGTGATAATTGCCGTTTGGGTTCAGTTGATTCTTACGCAAAGCACTGCGGTTGATGGGGGACTTGGACTATCGATCCTGTATTCCCTTCCCGGGCTATATGTGATCTTGTGCACTTTGCCGCCTTTTTATGCGAGCGGCGAGAGCAAAAAGGCAGAGCGCCTGATAACAGTTCTTATTGGCTGCGCGGAGATTGTTCTTTGTGGAATAGTGCTTGAAGGTTCGGCTGCCTCTTATACGATGATTGGACTGATGATTCTGTTCTGTGCGTTTGAGATTGTGTCACAGGTAAGGGATAGCCGGTCCTTATGAGTTGAATTACGCGCGTGCGGATATAAAGGTTGGCATGTTAAGCTGGTCGTTTTCTCGTTCTGGGACATTTGCAGTAGGATGAGTGGGACTAGGCGCGCTGCGGTGTGATGGTGACGGTTGAGACTTGTATCGCTGCAAATCCGCTGATGCACATTTTGCTATTGGGCTTGAAGGTGGGACCTACAGGCCTTTGTTTGGGATGTTCCGGTCGTCCAACACGTGTTGCACGGCTTTATATTGTTACGCTCGTTCGGCGCTCCGTTGGAGCATTTCCGGGTTTGTCGGCATCATGACTTGGCCAAGTGACACGCTTGCCGGGACGGTTGTAACGCCGCGCCGGTTCCGTGTGCTCCTTCGTTGTTGGCCTGTCCAGCCGGGGGCGGATTCGGCCTCATGTTGTGGCGCACGGCCTTCAGGGGCTTCCCCCTGGCGAGTTATGTTCGTCCGTATGGGTAAGGGTCGGGTTGAGCTGACAATCCCGTGTCGGAAGGGGCTTGCACCATGCGCGCGATGACAGAGATTGAGTGGCTGGACGGCCGTGTGACGAAGGTGCCGGAGCTCGCCCTGGGCGATGCGCTCGGCGAGAGCGTCCAGGCGGAGCTCGATTTCGGGTTCGACGACGTGTTGGAGGGCCTTTGGGTTGAGGTGCGCCATCATGAGCCGGATGAGGACTCGGACGGCGACCCGCGCGGGAGGGGCTGCGCACTGTACGCGAACTGCCGGTACAGCCTGGTCGAACCGTCGGACCTCGACCGTGTCTTCTGCATCCTTAACGAGGGGCAGCCGAGGGTCCAGCCGCGTCGCGGGGGAGCTCGTGAACCTTTCGCGGGCCTGCGCGTTGTCCTGCCTCATGCTCGGATCTCCCTACCCGCCAGGTGCCCTCGAGGCCCTGGCCGCGTGCGCTCGATACCTCTGCGGTCCGGCTTTCACGTCCGACCTCGCCGCCCGCGTCCGCGCGCGGATCCCATCCGGCCTCACGCGCTTGAATATCGAGCTGAGCCCAAACGATGACCCACACCCCATCGGTCTTCATGATGATGCCTCGATGAGCCAGCTCGCCCAGAGCTTTCGATACAGTCGGTTGAGTCGAACAGACTTTTTTTCGAGCTTGTCCTGACGCATGAAAAGACCTTTTGTAAGTTCTTTTCCGTTGGCATCCTTCCTATTAGGCCCTTTGGACGTCTGGAAGGAGCAAATCATGATCAGAATCGCAAGCTGGACGCGATTCTTCGCGACCGCAAATAATGAGTCGTAGGATGGCCTGTTGATTCCACTCAGGATCTCGCTCTTTGCAATCTCATCCTGTCGAACGTCAAGCGCCGCCTCCATCTCGCTAGGCGTCTCGGCCTGATCGGCAACCGATGGAGCGTCCGTGTCTAAAGGCCACGGGAGGCCACGGCCTTTTTGCGGTTTGTAGCTACTTGTACTCATGTTGATTCCTCCGGTGCGAGGCTATCCAACCCAATTGCCGACTGTGCCCATAATATGGTTGATTTCCGATCTCAGCCGAACACATTGAGCGGATAGGCCGTTCCCGCAGTTAGCCGAACGCCCCCGAGGCCCCATTCAGGCCACGGGGCGTCGTTTTCCCAGTTGAAGGAACGGTGGAGATGTGTTTCGATGGGTCCGGTGGCCATGCTCCGCCCGCCGCCCGGCACCTCTTCCCAGACTCAGCCGGACGGTCGGTCCGTCTATTCCGTTTTCGCCCTTAGGCTAGGCCAGCGGGGCATCGCCCCTCTCTGCGCGCGCCCTCTCGGCGGGGCCGGCGGGGCCGACCTGTCGGTCTACGACGGGTTCCTGAAGGGGGCGGTCGCCGATGGCAACTAGCGAGGAGCTGGCCCGCAGGGTCGTGGAGGCCGGGCGGTCGTGCTCGCTCACCACCGCCGTCCTGGAGGAGTGGTCGAGGCTCGGCACCCCGAAGCAGGTGGAGTACCTGGCGGGCTACCTCGAGGCGGAGAGGTCCAGCCGCGAGGCCTCGAAGCGCGCGACGCTGCTCAGGCGCTGCGCGCTGCCGGCGCCCAAGACCTTCGACGGCTACGACTGGTCGGCCGTGTCGTGACCGGAGGGCATGGGGCGCGAGTCGCTGCTCGCGCTCGACTTCGTCGAGCGCAGGGAGGACCTCGTGCTCATGGGCGACGTCGGCACCGGCAAGACGCACATGGCGTCGGCCCTCTGCGCGCTGGCGTGCGAGAGGAGGCTCGAGGCGCGCTTCTTCACGGCGTCCTCGCTCGTGATGCGCCTGAGGCGCGCCCGCGACGACGGGAGGCTCGACCGGGAGGCCGCACTCATCGGCAAGACCCGCCTGCTCGTCATCGACGAGCTCGGGTTTCTCCCGCTCGACGCGGACGGGGCGAGGCTGCTCTTCCAGGTCTTCGCCGACGCATACGAGAGGCAGTCGGTGGTAATCACCACGAATCTGGAGTTCAGCAGGTGGGGGTCGGTGTTCGGGGACGACCAGATGGCCGCCGCCGTGATCGACCGCATCGTCCACCACGGGAGGCTGGTCCAGTTCCGCGGCGAGTCCTAACGCGTCCGCCATGCCCTCATGCAGGAGGGCTAGCAGCTCAAAAAGCGTGCGCGCTTCCGATGCTGCGACTGCTCAATTTCCGATGCTCTTTTTGCTCAAATCCTCTTGACGAAACACAGAATACGTGCGGGCGGCGCTTGCAGCCGATCGCACGGTACCGGCCGCACCCGTTGCAGCAGCGCGGCCACGCCGCCAGGCGCGGGCAGGCCGCCGACAGGTCGGCCGAGCCGTCGACGCGCTCGCCGCGCCTGGACTTCGGCGCCGTCACGAACCTGTGCGACGCCACCTCGGCGCTCACCGCCGAGGGCGACCTGCACAGCTCCCTGGCGATCTCCCTGCACGAGGCCCTGCGCTCCAGCATCCTCTGGACCGTATCCCGCTCGTGCCTGGTGAGCCTGCCGTAGGCCCTCGGGACCGCCTTCGCTGCGCCCTTCTTGCTCTTTCCGGACATGGCGTCCTCCGATCTCCCGGGGCCGGCCGATCCGGCCCTCAGGGTATCGGATTCCCATATTCATCCGTACATGTACAGATGAATATGGGAGGTGTTCGGATGAAGTTGATATTCAAGGTCCATATCTATCTGTTCCATCCGGCCGAACGCCCTGTTCCCGAATCATTACCCGTTATCTAAACTGTTGGATTGATTTGGCTCTGTTAGACCATGATTGACATTCTGCCCCAATCATCTTTTTGAAATTGCAAGATAATCGCCCCCTTGCCGGGTTTGAATCCGGCAAGGGGGCGATGTGCTCAAGATCTGTCGGGTCAATCGTGAGGGTCCCATCGCCCAAGTCGATTTGCCGACTATCTTGCCGTCTTCCCGTCGGGCACCGGCGCCTTGACCCTCATCTCGAACGGCAACCCGCCCTTCCGGACGGGCGCCCTGAGGAACGCGTTGACGGCGGTGGACATGGACAGGCCGAGCTCGTCCAGGATGGCCGTGGCCTCCTTTTTGGCCTCCGGGTCGATCCGGATCGTCGTGGACGGTATATTCGACGGCATGGCTGCACCTTTCCTCGTATATCGCGATGCGACCATTCTACTGTCTCTATGCGGCGGCTTCGGTCCAGTAGTCCATTTAGGGCGGCAGGACGTTGAACATATCATGGATGCGGCTCCTGCACACGCCGTTGGCGAGCTGTCGCGCGACCGTGCGCTCGGCGGTGCCGGAATCGGTCGCCATGAAGGTCCGGCACCACTTGAACCAAGCGAGGTAGGTGCCGAGGTGCTTCGTCGACACGCCCTTAAACGGCTTCATGAAGGTATCGAGGAGCGAATGGACGGTGTTGATCCGGTTGATGGTCCCCTCGGAAGGGTCCTTGGAATCGTAGGCCGTGTGTGCGTCGACCTCGTGCTCCGCGAAGACGTCGACATAGGCGGACGCCTTGTCCGTCGCTACGACGGAAGCGGACGCGATGCGGTCCCTCAGCACGTCCATGGCGCGTTTCCTCGACAGGATGCCTCGTCCCGAGACCTGGAGAAACGTCTCGTTCGAGTCGTTCACGCCGGTCATGACGCAGATCTGCTCGCGCGACAGTCCGCGCCTGTGCACCTGCTTGCCACGATGTCGGGAGTGACGTGGCATCGTAAATGACCCCTTCGTGTGGTTGCCCTTGAACGACTCGGGGAAGTAGGTCTCGTCGAGCTCGCAGCCGCAGCCCCGCCCGGTCTTGAACGAGGGCGAGTAGGCCGAGAGACACTCGATGAGCCTGTGGCGCATGGTGTAGGCGGTCTTGAGGCAGACATGGCAGCGCCCCGCGCATTCGCGCAGGGGCAGCATGAGAACGAAGCACTCGGCATTGGCCATCCAGGTCTCCTTCGGGAGCCTGCTCGTCCCCAGGATGTGCCCGCTGCCCATGCCGAAGGTCCTGCCGCAATCCTGGCAGAGGTAACGCTGCTCGCCGTTCTTTGATTTGCCCTTCTTCACGACCGCGGCGGACCCGCAGCGCGGGGAGCGCTCGGCCTCGTAGGCGGAGCCGGCGGCGTTCGGTCCTGCTGAGGCTCGCGATGTCCCTCTTGAAGGTGATTACCAGGTCCTCGGCGTTCATGCTGCCCCGCGGTCTACGAGGCTAACGATATGGCGCCGTGATGACATATGTATGTCAATCTTGGTCTAACAGAGCCTAACGAAAGTGCATGTCAGGAGTTTCCCTTAGGCATTTTGCGGCTATAGGGACAAGGTCGAACATCGTGTGAACGACATCGCCCGTGTTTGCAACGGTAGCCGTGAACTTGCCGTTTCCAAAATCCATCAGATGGTAGAGGTTGATGGTTAAGTCCTTTTGCGTGGCAATTCTCAGAATCCAGTAAGCGCAATTGTCGCTGCAGGTTGTGGCGTTGTATACGTTCTGAGGCATGAAGTACATGAGCAACAGCGTCTTAGTGCCTCCCGACAGCCTTTCAGGAGGGATAATGCCTAGGATCTTGGTGTCTATTGCGCAGGGTCCAACGACATTGCCTTTATCGATTGATTTAATAATCCTTTGAGCAAAGGCGTCTTGAAACCACTGGGGCGAATAGACGTTATCGAAGTAAACCGACGTATTGTAGATAACGTTTTCCATATCACCATAGTGAATTGTTAACACGTTGGTCCCTTCGGGTTGCTGGTTTGGTGTTCGGTGAGACTGATTGTATCGCACGCATAAGACGGGCGTAATTTGCCAGAAACACATGCGATTGATAACCATTGACAGTCAAGACCTGTATCCAGTGCCCGTATTTGCATGTCCGTACTTGAACCTAAGTTGCTTTGAAGGCCTATGTTTTAGACAATAGTTCCAGGCTAGGCTCTGCGTGGCGGCACGTAAAAGCCGTACTGTGCTTGGGTGGGTAAAAGTCCAAGACGATTAGATATCCGAGAGGATATCGAGCCCGTGCCGGGGAGATAAGGTGAGCCCGCGCCGGGGACTATAGTTCCGGCAACAAATGGGTTTCCGCGAGGATGCCGCGGCTGACGGTCAGTATATTACCGCCCTACACGCTCCTTCCGCGCGTCGCCTGCTCAAACGATTTGCGCCGAATTTTATTCCGCGGGCGGTGAGCCTGTTTATAGACAACGTCACGACCTATAGACGGGTGTCTTGGGGGTATTGCAGCTTGGCTCCCGTCCCCCCAATCTAGTAGACTTGGAAACCGTTGCTAGATTAGGG
>UQIH01000011.1 GCA_900541145.1 uncultured Collinsella sp.
GCTCCGCGTTTTCTTTACGCCCGCGCCTCGACCGAGGTTCGAATCCATGCAGTGCTTACATAAAAGAAAAGCCCCCGTTGCCGGGAGCTTTAATCTCAAATGGTGCGGCGTATAGGATTCCGCGCATCCGCTGCGCGGATCCGCACCGGCTTCGCCCGCCTGCCGGCGCGCTCGCCCGCGGGCTAAAAACGCTCCGCGTTTTCTTTACGCCCGCGCCTCGACCGAGGTTCGAATCCATGCAGTGCCGACGTAAAAGAAAAGCCCCCGTTGCCGGAGGCTTTCAATTTCAATTGGTGCGGCGTATAGGATTCGAACCTATGACGTTCTGATTCGTAGTCAGACCCTCTATCCAGCTGAGGTAACGCCGCAGCGCAAGACATATAAAACCACTTTAGCTTATTGGAGTCAAGCACAATCTCAAACTTTTTTGTGGAACGCAGTTTTGTCATGCTGCTCCGCATATACCGCTGTTCCCCGTACGATCGATTGGCTTTTCGATCACGTCAAACTTGGCATCAAGTTCCCTCAGGAGCGATCTCACCCGCTGGGCACAATCATAATCGGCAAACGAGATGCTCAGCATGCGCGCGACCTGGTTGGAAGTCCCAACTCCATAGAAGTGCTCCAGCGCCACAAGCCCCTCGTGCGTCACAAAGGTCTCGACCACATGCGGCGACTCCTCAAAGCACCATTGTGTCAACGGACCCTCACTCGTCTGCCGAACCACCAGGCCGCCCATGCCAGACGGCTCACACGTTACAAGCAGGTACTCCCCGCCCTCGTCGCTCTCAAACAAAACCACCCGATCATCAAACAGCTCCATCGCGTCCCCTTTCTCTCGCTCTTATTTAGCAAAAGCATAGCAGGTAGATGGCTGTATACAGAACAGTTGTTCGTGTGTTTTCTATTGAGCTGTCCGCACGGCATGGTATAGACCTGCGCACGAAATAGGGCGCCCCCGAAGGAGCGCCCTTGCATATCCCCTATGCAGCCAACTTACGCGACCGGCTCGATCTTCTCGAGACCACCCATGTAAGGACGCAGGACCTCGGGAATCGTGATGGTGCCGTCGGCGTTCTGGTAGTTCTCCAGAATGGCGGCCATGGTGCGGCCGGCCGGCAGGCCGGAACCGTTGAGCGTGTGCAGGTAGCGCGAACCCTTGAAGTTCTCGGGGTCGCGGTACTTGATGTTGGCGCGGCGGGCCTGGAAGTCGCCGCAGTTGGAGCAGGAGCTGATCTCCTTGTAGGCGTTGTAGCTCGGCAGCCAGACCTCGACGTCGTAGGTCTGACGGGCAGAGAAGCCCAAGTCGCCGGTGCACAGGCTAATCACGCGATACGGAAGGCCCAGCTGCTGCAGCAGGTACTCGGCCTCGGCGGTCATGCTCTCGAGCTCCTCGTCGGACTCCTCCGGCTTAGCGAACTTGACCATCTCGACCTTGTCGAACTCGTGCTGACGGATGATGCCGCGGGTGTCGCGACCGGCGGAACCGGCCTCCTCGCGGAAGCAGGGGGTGAAGGCGGTGTAGCGGCGCGGCAGGGTGTCGGCGTCGAGGACCTCGCCGGCGTGCAGGTTGGTGAGCACGACCTCGGCGGTGGGGATCAGGAAGTTGTCGCCCGAGACGTGGTAGGCGTCGTCCTCGAACTTGGGCAGCTGACCCGTGCCAAACATGGTCTGACGCTTGACGACGATGGGCGGCCACCACTCCTTAAAACCACGGCTGGTGTGCGTATCGAGGAAGAAGTTGATGAGGGCGCGCTCCAGGCGGGCGCCGGCGCCACCGAGAACGGTAAAACGGCTGCCGGAGAGCTTGTTGCCGCGCTCGAAGTCGAGGATGTCCAGATCGGTGCCCAGATCCCAATGCGGCTTAAAGTCGAAGTCGAACTCGCGCGGGGTGCCCCAACGACGGCGCTCAATATTCTCGTCCTCGTCCTTGCCGTACGGCGTGGCCTCGCAAGGAATGTTGGGCAGGTGAGCCATGAAGTCGTACTGCTCCTGCTCGAGAGCAGTACGGCGCTCGGCCAGACCGTCAATCTTCTCGTTGACGGCGCGCACGGCCTCCTTGGCGGCCTCGGCCTCGTCCTTCTTGCCCTCCTTCATCAGGGCGCCGATCTTCTTGGACTCGGCATTGCGCGTAGCCTGGAGTTCCTCGACCTCGGTGATGACGGCACGGCGCTCGTCGTCGAGCTCAAAGAACTTCTCGCGATCCCAAGACGTCTGGCGGTTAGCCATGGCGACATCGATGGCATCGGGGTTCTCGCGAACAAACTTGATATCAAGCATTAGATCCTCCGGCGATATACATTCCATTTAGGTTGCAACCTTGTACATGTATGGGCAAGTATATACTTATGAGCGTTTACGACCCAACTCAACTACGCAAGAAGGCACCCAATGGACGCAGTTTTTTCCTTTTTGTTTGGCACCCGCACCGGTTTTGCCATCCTTTTCGCCGGCGGCATCCTGTTATTTGCGATTCTTGCCTTTGTAATGGAGAAGCGTACCCATAAGATGTACGTCGACCGCGGACCCAAGTCCGAGGATGAGGAAGACAGCTTCTGGGACTAACCTGCCAAAAAGGGACAGGTTTATTTTGGTCGGTTTTATCTGGGCAAACGCAAGCGCCCCGCAACCGGTAACGATCCGGTTGCGGGGCGCTTTTCGCATATACGACAAAACCGCAGGAAAAACCTGCCAAAATAAACCTGTCCCTAAATGGAAGGTTTTACTGGAGAGTTGCGTCGATTGCCTTGACCAGGGCACTGCGCATGCCGGCGTCCTCGAGCGCAACGACGCCCTTGATGGTGGCGCCACCGGGCGAGCATACGGCATCCTTCATCGCCGCAGGATGCTGACCAGTTGAAAGCTGCAGCTTTGCCGTACCCAGCACCATCTGGCTCACAATGCGATAGGCATCGGCACGCGGGATACCATGCTTGACCGCCGCATCGCCCAGGGCCTCGATTGCCATGGCGACAAATGCCGGAGCGCAACCACCCACCGTGCCGCCCACAAACAGCAGACTCGTATCGAGCTCGACCACCGCACCGAGTTTGCCAAGCAGATCAAGCACCACTGCGCTCTGCTCATCACTAAGCGTGGAAGCCTTCTCGCAAGCGATGACGCCCTCGCCCACCGAAACCGGTGTGTTGGGCACCGTCGAGATATGCGCGACGCCCGGCAGGACCTGCTCCCACTTGGCACTGTCCCAGGTCCAGGCAACCGACAGAACGACCTTTTTGGCAAGAGCATCCTTGAGCGGGGCGAATACCTTCTCGATCATGTACGGTTTGACCGCAGCGACCACGATATCGGATGCGGCGACAACCTCGGCGGCATCGTGGCAGGCGACCATGCCGCGCGCCTCGCAGCGCTCAACCAGTGCGTCGTAGCGACCCGCGCAGGCGCACATGTCGCTCGCAGCTACACCGGCAGCGATCCAGCCATCGGCCATAGCGCTCGCCATATTGCCAAAACCGACAAATCCAATCTTCATATCTCATAGTCCTTTCAGACACATTCCTCAAAACGAAAGGTATTGTCCCACGCCATTGTTTCGTATTGCCGACCTATTTGTGATACGGCTCGCCACGGCTGATCTTGCAGGCACGGTAAATCTGCTCTAGCAGCACCACACGCGCCAGGTTATGCGGCAAGGTAATGCGTCCAAAGCTGAGCATCTCGTCGGCGCGGGCGCGTACCTCATCGCTCACGCCGTCCGATCCGCCAATCACAAAGGCGATGTCGCTGCTGCCTCGCAGCATAAGATCGTCGAGCCTCGCCGAAAACTCCTCGCTCGAGCGCTCTTTGCCCTCAATGGCCAGCAGGATCACATGCGCTCGAGACGGCAGGGCAGCAAGAATCGCCGCCCCCTCCTTGTCGCGCGCGGCATCCACGCCGCCCGCCTTAGCCGGGTCGATATCGGCCACCTCGCGGATATCAACCTTGGCATAGGCACCTAGGCGCTTGGTGTACTCAGCGCACGCGTCCTTCCAAAAGCGCTCCTTGAGCTTACCGACGCAAACGACGGTGTATTTCACGCGCGTCTACTCCTTCGAATCGTTTTGAACTTTGCCGGCGGTCAGCATCTGCTCGAACATAGAGGCCGACTGCGAGAAGTCGCTCGGCAGCACGACCGTCGAAGTTTTACCCGTGCGAGCAAACTCCGTCATCATCTCGGACCACTGCGTAAACATGAACAGTTGGTTGGCCTCATCGTTGCCGACACCCGTCTCCTGGATGATCTCGAGCGAATCTTTGATACCCAGCGCGATGGCCTTGCGCTGGTTGGCGATGCCCTCGCCCGCCTTTTCCATAGCCTCGGCCTCGGCGGTCGCCTCGGTGACGCGCTTGATGCGGTCTGCCTCGGCGAGCTCCTGCGCCGCAGCGCGCTTGCGCTGGGCGGCGTTGATGTCGTTCATGGAGTTCTCGACCTCGGTCGGCAGTGCGATCTTGGTGATGAGTGTCGACACGAGGGTGAAGCCGTAGGCAGCCATCTGCTCGGACACGGTGGCATTAACGTCCTTGGCGATGTCATCCTTCTTGGCAAAGACCTCATCAAGCGTGTAGACAGGGATGGAAGAGCGCAGGGCATCGGTGATGAAATCGCGCATCTGATCGACGGGCTCCTGCAGCATATAGTAGCTCTTGTAGATACCCGAATCTGCCGGGCCGGCACCCATGTCATAGCTCACGTGGTACTGAGCAGAGACCTCAAGGCCGATGGTCACGTTGTCCTGGGTCTTAACGTCGATGCCAAAACCGTTTTTCATGGTGCGCAGACTCACCGTGGCGGCCTTGCGGTCGATCACGGGCACCTTCATGTGGAAGCCCGCGTTGACGATGCGGTTAAACTTGCCCAGACGCTCGATGATCACGGCATGCTGTTGTTCAACGACATAGCAGGCGTTAGGAAGCAGCAGCAACAGGATGATGATGGGAATCAAAAGGCTGGTAAGGGCGGCGATGATACCGGACAACAGCATGGTCTCTCCTCTGATAGGCACACGTTGGCACTAGGATACCCGCACGAAGCAGCAACGTGACATCAACAAGAGGCCCATAACAAAAAAGCTCCCATTGCTGGGAGCTCTTTCATTTAATGGTGCGGGCGAAAGGACGTCCGCGTATCCGCTTCGCGGATTCGCACCGGCTTCGGCCGCCTGCCGGCGTCCTCGCCAGCTCGCTAAAAACGCTCCGCGTTTTCTTGGCGCTCGCTCCTTCGCAGGTTCAAGTCCCCGCGATGGGCCCAAAACAAAAAAGCCCCCATTGCTGGGAGCTTTTCAATCAATGGTGCGGGCGAAAGGACTTGAACCTTCATGGGGTTGCCCCCATACGGACCTGAACCGTACGCGTCTGCCAATTCCGCCACGCCCGCGTGCAGGAATTAGAATAACGGAGCGCCATCGCGAACGCAAGAACTATTTTTGAAAAAGTTTGCAGGCATTTTCCCAAGCGGCTTGCGCGATTGTTTCGGCATCCTCACCAGTGCGATCGATACGGTCGTTAACCAGCGCGTTTGCCGTAATGGAGATCATTGCGGGCTCGCATTCAAGACCGCGGATGGGCTCCGGAGCCATATACGGGCAATCCGTCTCGAACAAAATTCGATCGAGTGGGGTTGCCGCAAATGCCTCGCGCACGTCGTCGTTGCGCTTAAAGGTGGCCGCACCACCATAGGCGATATAGCAGCCCAGCTCCACAAAGTGCTCCATCGTGGCGCGGTCCTCGCCAAAGCAGTGCAGCACACAACCGGCCTGGGGCACGCCCACCTCACGAAGCACGTTGTAGGCGTCCACGTGCGAGGTGCGCTCCTGGTCCGTGTCCTCGTGACGCAGATGTAGCTCCACCGGCACGTTACGGCACACGGCAAGCTCGAGCTGGCGCGCCATGCAATCAATCTGCACGTTATGGGGTGCCGGCGCGATATCGTCGTCATAGTCCATGTGGTAGTCCAGGCCGATTTCGCCAATACCGGCGCATAAGGGGTCATCAAGTGCCGCAACGACCTGTGCATGAACGTCGTCGGTATAGTCCGGCGCGCCATACGGATGCACGCCGGCAAGATACTTGATCTGCGGGATATCCTGCATCGGAAGAATCTCGCGCACCAGCCAGTCGCTATAGTCCGCCACGCTGCGCTTGTCGGCAATGGGGTCGAACATCGTCACCAACAGGTCGACGCCCGCGGCTTTGGCGCGCACGAGCGTCTCGGGCACATCCTTGCCCCAAAACGAAAGCAGATGTGCATGCGTGTCGGCAAGCGGCGCCAAGGGCACGGGACAAGCAACCGTCTTCTTTTTCTTGGTAAACGTCACGCGTTCGGCATTAGGCGTCATGGATTAGCTCCCGGGCCAGACGGACAAAGTCGGCAACATCGAGCGTCTCGGCGCGCGTGGTGGGTGCGATACCGCAAACCTCAAAAGCGGCATCGAGCACGTCCTTGGCAAAACCGTTGGCGCTCATGGAATTTCGGACGGTCTTGCGCCGCTGAGCAAATGCAGCGTCGATCACACGAGCCACGAACTCGCGATCGAGCCCCTCGGGCACCACGCCGTCAACACGGTCGATACGCACGACGGCCGAGTCCACGTGCGGCGCTGGCATAAAGCAACGCGGCGGCACCTCAAAGCGACCCGTCACCTGCGCATACAGGCCGAGCTTTGCCGTATAGCCGCCATAGGTCTTGTTGCCCGGCACTGCGGCAATGCGATCGGCAACCTCCTTTTGCACCATGACCACGGCACGCTTGAGCGCGGGCATCGTCTGAAAAAACTGCAAGATGATCGTCGCCGCCACGTTATAGGGCAAGTTCGCGACAAATACCGTCGGCTCACCGCCGGCGGCCTGCTCAATCTGCTCCGGCGTCACCTTAAGCGCGTCGCCCATGATAAAGCGGAAGTTGGCGTAGTCGGCGGCGTGAGCATCGAGCACCGGCTCGAGCTCGGGATCGGCCTCGATCGACGTGACGCACGCCGCCTCCTGCAACAGCGCAAGCGTGAGCGTACCAACGCCCGGACCAACCTCGAGCACGCGCTCATCGCCTGCAAGCTCGGCAAGCTCGCAAATGCGCTCAATTACATGGTTGTCGATCAGGAAATTCTGGCCCAGGCGATGCTTGGTCGCAAGGCCAAACTCCTCTAGCAGCTCCCTAGTTGCCGTGGGGTTTGCCAAAGGCGAAGTTGTCATGGTTGCCTCCTTAACATGGTGGCTGCATCGTAAAGCAAAAGGGCATGGACCGTTGCGGCCATGCCCTTACAGCTAAACAGCAAATTGCCGATATGGCGCGCAGCGGCTTAGCCCAGACGCGGGAACAGCGGCTCGCCCTTCTCGACGGGCTGACCACCGGCAAGCAGGCCCCAAGCGCAAATGCCCTTGAGGTCGTCGCTCGCGGCCTCGTCCTCGCAGGACAGGCGGCGCAGGGCCTCGGCAGAAGTCTGGGGCATGAGCGGCATCAGCAGGTGAGCGGCAATGCGGATGGCCTCGAGCAGGCTGTAGATCACAAACGCCAGCTCGTCAGCCTTGGCCTCGTCCTTGGCAAGCGCCCAGGGCTCGGAGTCCTCGATGTAGTGGTTGGCGGCATGGATGAGCTCCATGACCTCGTCCTTAGCTCCACCGTAATCGAGCACGTCCATCTTGGTCATGTAGCGCTCGACCAGACCATCGGCAATCTTTGCCAGCGGGTTGTCGAACGCGTCGGCAGACGCCGGTTTAGCCGGGGCGCAGCCGTCAAAGTACTTTGCGCTCATGTTGAGCGAACGCGAAATCAGATTGCCCCAGCTGTTGGCCAGGTCGGCGTTGTAGACCTGCTCCATGCGATCGAAGCTGATGGCGCCGTCGGTACCGGGAACGACGTCGGTCATGAAGTAGTAGCGATAGCCCTCGACGCCCAGCATGTCGATAACGTCCTGCGGAGCGATGGCGTTGCCGCGGCTCTTGGACATCTTCTCGGCCTTGCCAGTCTCGGCATTGCGCACGGTCAGGAAGCCGTGGGCAAAGACGTGCTCGGGCAGGGCCTCGCCGATGGCCATGAGCATGGCGGGCCAAATGACGCAGTGGAAGCGGATGATGTCCTTACCCACGATGTGGAACTGCGCGGGCCAGCGATAGGCCAGCTCGGCACGTGCCTCGTCGGTGTCCACACCGTAGCCGACGGCCGTCATGTAGTTGAGCAGCGCATCGAACCACACGTACGTCACGTGGCCCTCGTCAAACGGGACCTGAATGCCCCAGTCAAAGCTCGTGCGGCTCACGGAAAGGTCGTTAAGGCCGCCCTCGACAAAGCTGCGTACCTCGTTCATACGGAACGCAGGCTCGACAAAGTCGGGGTGCTCGTCGTAAAGCTTGAGCAGCTTGTCCTGGAAAGCGGAAAGCTTAAAGAAGTAGGACTCCTCCTGCACGCGCTCCAGCGGACGGTGGCAGTCGGGGCACAGGTGCTGGCCGACGCTGCCGTACTCCTCGTCGCCCTTCTGGACCTGCGTATCGGTGAAGTAGGTCTCGTCGGGCACACAGTACCAGCCATCGTAGCTGCCCTTATACAGGTAGCCGGACTCCTTCATGCGCTCCCACAGGTACTGCACGGCATGGTGCTGGCGCGGCTCGGTGGTGCGGATGAAGTCATCGTTGGAGATCTCGAGCTTGTTCCAAAGCTCCTTGAAGTGCGGAGCCTGGCTGTCGGTCCACTCCTGAGGCGTCATGTTGTGCTTGGCTGCGGCCTCGGCGACCTTCTCGCCGTGCTCGTCCATGCCGGTCAGGAACTTGACGTTATAGCCGGCGGAGCGGCGATAGCGAGCCTGAACGTCGGCGATGATGGTGGAATAAGCCGTGCCCAGGTGCGGATCGGCGTTGACGTAGTAGATGGGCGTCGTGATAAAGAACGAAGGCTTGCTTTGATCCATGGGGTTTGTCCTCCAGTAAAACGTTGCATACAGAGGATGATTCTAGCGCAAGGGCCGGATATCCTCCATCTATTGCATATCGAGCACCATGGCATAGACATCGCGCTTGCGGCGCGAATACTTCTGAGACAGGCGCTTGGCCACCGCAGACGCGGGCTCCCCCTCCTCGAGCGCGGCGCGGATATCCTCGCGCAGGGCCTCGTCGGGATCCGCTGCCGCGGCGCCAACCGGCACGATACCGGCCTCCTCATCCTCGCTCGGCGGCGCGATGACCAGCGCAATCTCGCCCTTTACCTCGCCGCGAGCACGCAGCTCCTCGGCAAGCTGGGCAGCGGGCCCGCGCAAGACCTCCTCGTGCAGCTTGGTGAGCTCGCGGCAGGCGGCAACCTCACGCTGGGGAAAGACCTCGGCCACGGCTTCGAGTGTCGCCACGATGCGATGTGGAGACTCGTAGAAGATGAGCGCGCCGGGCACCACGGCAAGGCGCTGCAGTCGGCGCACGCGGTCGCCGTGCTTGCGACCCAAAAAGCCTTCGAAGAAGAAATGCTCGCAGGGAATGCCGGACGAAACAAGCGCCGTGACGCAAGCAGAGGGCCCGGGAATAACTTCGACGGGCACATCGGCCTCACGCGCCGCCTCGACCAGCGCCTGGCCGGGATCGGACACGCTCGGCATGCCGGCGTCCGAGGCAAAGGCGAGGGTTTCCCCCGCCAGCAGACGGTCGACTAGGCCGGCGGCGCGGCTGGCGATCACATTCTCGTCGCAACGGACAAGCGGCTTGGAAATGCCCAGGTGCATCAGCAGCTTTGACGTCACACGCGTGTCTTCGCAGCAGATGGCATCGGCGGCGGCAAACGCCTCGCCAACGCGCGGGGACAGGTCGCCCAGGTTGCCGATGGGCGTGCCGACCACATAGAGTTTGCCCGTATGGGCGCTGTTTTGCGTCATATCAACCTATTCAATCATGCCGCGCTCGAGCGTACCGAGCGCCGCGCGGGCGTCCCATGCTGCAATGCGCTTCTCGGTCTTCCACGTTTGGAAGAACCAACCGGCAGCCGGCGCAAACGAAGCCAGCTGATTGGCGATAAACACGCGCTCGTAGGCATTGCGGCCCTCGGGCGTAACCGACGAGTTGGCAAAGATCGCCGCGCCCGACCATTCGCCCACCAGCACGGGGAACCCAGTCGAAATCGCTTCTTTGAGCTCGCGCTTGTTGCGCGAAATCGCCGTCGTCAGCCCGCGGGGGCTCGTGATATCGAGCGCATACTCGTCACGGTAATGGTACAGGTGAAGGTCCATGTAGACGTTCTTGTACTTGGCGCCGCGCATAAAATGCTTCCACTCGTTGGGATGCCCCGACGACGAGAAGACGACGATCTTATCCTCGGGCATATACGAACGGACGAGCTCGTAGGCGTCGCGATAGAAGTTGCGCAGGTAGTGCGCCGGAATGCCATCCGTCATGGTGAAGAGGCTCTTGCGGACGCTCATCTGCGGCGTGTCCAGCAGCTCAATGCCCAGCAGGCTCTCGGCCTCGCCGTAGCGATCGGCCAGGCGCTCGAGCACGTCGAGCGCGACATGACGGCCGTTGGTGGACGAATGCCACTCGGCGACAGCCTCCGGCGTGGCGGGCGAATCGTTGGAATCGCCCTGGCCACCGGGCACAGTTGCCAGATCAAGCAGCACGCGAATGTCGTACTTGGCAGCCCACTCAATTGCACGGTCGATGTAGTCGACAACCGAGATGTAGGACGCATCGGACTCCTGCGAGCCAAAGGCATACCAGGGCACCGGCAGACGCACGGCGTTGAGGCCGATCTGCGCCATGCGACGGAAATCATCCTCGCTCACAAACGTCTCGTAATGACGGCGCATGCGCTCGTTATAGGCGGCGGTGCCCATGGCCTCCTGCAGCTCGGCCGCGTTGGATGCACCGGTCGCCGCGTATAGCGACGGGGTCACCCAAGGCTCGGGAATAAACCAGCCAGAGAGATTAACGCCGAGTATCCTCTCCATCACTGCCCCCTTCGGATCGTGCAGGTCGAACCTGCATCGTATTGCATAGGAAAAGAATCGTTTTGAGTATACCCGCGCGTGCGGACAGACGACCGAACGGTCTGCAAAGTGGCGCAAAAGCGGGAGGAATGTCTGAGCGGGCCCGAGATGGCGCGCCGAGATGTGCACGCACGTCGGAAGTAAGCGCCGGAAAGCGCGTCCCGTTTTTCGCAAAAGACTGGGATGCATTTTCCGCGGGTCCACATAAAAGAAAAGGACCCCTTTGCAGAGGTCCTAGTCAATTCAAGGTGGCGGGGAAGGGAATCGAACCCCTGACACGAGGATTTTCAGTCCTCTGCTCTACCAACTGAGCTACCCAGCCATTTGAGGTGTGCCTTGTTTCAAGGCTTGATTAGTATAACCAAGGACGCGTTCCGGTCAACCGAGAATTTTAAAAAAGTTTTTGAGCACAGCCTCGGTTCTATAAATCGGCACGTCAGAGGCATCAGTCGGCAGCAAGAAGTTTTTCGCTCAGAGCCGCACGGGCAAACTCACTTGGCGTCATCCCCTCGGCAGCCGCCCGTCGACGAATGGCCTCCTTCATTCCCAGAGGAATCTTGACCGACAGCGTTGCCGTCCCCTCACCTGAGAGCGGGGGCCGTCCATGCACGATCCCACCAACGGTGTGTTCGCCATCCGGTAACTCTCCGCGCGCGTACGACTCGCACCACGCGTCAATCATTTCATCCGTTACAACCTGACCATTAGCGGCCGTATACGTCTTGCTCATCATCGACCCCTCTGCCGAGCTCGCTCGATCTCTTGCCAGAATTTCTTCTGAACCGGAGACAGGGCATGAATAATGAGCCATCCACGAATTAGTTCGACCGCAACAAGTTCCACACTTCGACCATCTGGAAGCCATCCAATGGCAAGCCATCTCGGCGGCTCGTCCTCCGACTCGCGGCGAATGCACTCAGTAACCGCGAACCAGGCACCTAGTACCTGCTTTCCGTCAGGTGCTTTTTAGCGTTGGGATGGATCTCAACATCCATGCATCTTCTCCTCCATCTTACCCAATTTCGTATGACGAAAGTCCGCTGTCGCCAATCTCTTACGCCGGCACTTGTTGGAGGGCGGGAGGTGTAGCGAGGATTGAAGGGCGTTCCAATACCGCCCAGGCGCCGGGGCAGGAGCACATACACCAGGGACATACGTTTTCGTAGCGCGCGAGGATATTGCCGCGTGCATCGATGAAGGCGATGTCGATGGGATAGGCCATAAAACACGTATGGACCGAAGAGCAGCGTGGAAACGCCATGACGAGCGGCAGGCCGTTGGCGGCAACCGGACGCCGTCCCAGCATGCCGCGCAGGCGCACGGCAAACGACTCCGCCACCACAAACTCGGCCGGCGTCCAACCCAGCCTGTTGAGTGCCCGCGCGTAAGCGATGTAGGACGAGACCGCGGTCACATGACCACCCCCGGACGCCACGGATCGACCGTCACCGCGCGCTCGTGCGACAACGTTGTCGGCGCCCCCAGCGGAACGCCAGCGATGCTGAGAGAAGTCGGCCACGGCTCGTAGTGCATGGTGCAGGTGTAGGTCCTAAACGTACCGGATAGGGAGAGCAGGCCACCATCTGATGCCTCCGCGCCTTGCTCGCTCGACACTTCGATCTGCAAGTCATAGCCTTCCATGGCATTCAGAATTTGAGTCTGAACCGTCGCCGAGGCATCGGCAGAGCTTTCGTCACCCTCCCCGCCCGGTGCCACAGCGTGCGCCAACACGATGTCGGGCACCACGCGGTCGAAGCGCGCGACAGCGCTGGCAAAGATCATGACGTTGTACACGATGAGCGCCAGCACCAGCAAAACGGGCGTAACCACTGCCATCTCCACCGTCGCTTGGGCACGCTCCTCGCGCAGACGCATGCGGATACTCATTACGACCCACCGCCCAGAGCGCCAACCAGCGTCGCGACATCGACGGTAAGTGGGATGGAGCCGCCGCCGGGCAGAGGAATCTCCGCAAGCATGAACACCGTACCGCTAATGGTGCGTTCGACTTGATATTCCAACGCCTCGCAAAGTGCCTTGGGATCGGTCACGCCCAACGGAATACTTCGCAGCTTGTCTTGCGCTTGAGAGAGACCAGCAATGTCAGACCCCGGACTCTTAATGACGTTGGCGGAATCGGTCAGCACCGGCTTTCGCAAGCGCAAGTCGCACGGTTCCAGACCCAACGCCGCCACGGACGCCGAAACGGTATCGCCGAGCCACGATGCGATGGAGCCCAACGCGCCGCTGCCCCCTCCTAGGCCTTTAATCATCTCGTCCATAAGTTCGTCGGCCGAACCTTGGATGTCTCCGTATCCCACAAGCAGCCGTCCCCAAACATCCATGACGCCATCGAGTACGCCGGCAACGCCGCCCGAGCGTTCCTTCAATGTCGAGAAAAATCGCGAAAGCACGTTGTTTTGCGCCGTCGCCTCATCGGGCGCCAGCACCGCGGCAGAGATAGCACCGCGATCGCCAAGCCTGACTGCCGTGTTAAACGAGGAGTTGAGCTCATCGGGGCTCGAGATGGCACCCGAAACCGCAAAGGCAACCACGCCGTTGCGACCGGGCGGAGCGATACGCGGACGCTCGCCCGAAAGCGCTTTAATGGCCTGGTCAAACGCATTGCCCGCACGGTCGGCCTCATCCTCGGCCTGACGCTCAAGTTCGAGTTCTTTGTTGCGGCAGTCGACGTAGTCTTCCAGAGCCTCTTTGAACTTGTCAAAGTGGTACTCGAAGCCGTTTTCGATAGAAGTCGAAGGCGCTGCAACGGCACCGAGCGACGAAACGCCAAAATGGCATCTGTTGCATCTGTCCTGCCCGTCATAATCAGCAACCGAGGCTAACCCGCCTGGCGACCCCTTCTTATAGTTGGGGCAACTCGTTCCGTAATGCAGATACGTCTTGTCATCGATGACACTGGTTGGCCACGCCGCATCGGTATAGAGTTCCGTCGCTCGCACCTCGTCAGCGTTGCGCGGCAACAGCGGGATATGGAAAGTGACTGCATCTCCGTCCTCGGTTACATATGCACGATTGACCTCTGTACTCGCATAGGTGTAAAACGCCTTGCGCGCCGCCGACTCCGCCTTCGTCTCGACGCTTGAGCCCTGAGGTGCCTCGTTTGCAAGGCGCAAGCGGTAATAGGCCTTCGCGCGATCGAGCGCCACTTGCGGCTCCCATGTGACACTCGAGGCATGGTGCGGATTCTCAATATCCGAAAGCTTCGCCAAGCTCTTCGCGCGTTCCCACATGCACGAACAGCTTCCGACTGCGCCTCTGTCCGATCCACCGCAGTCGGCAAGCCAGGCGCGTTCCTTGGCCTTTGACGTTTTCTCGGACGCTTTCTTCAGTTCCTTGGCAGCATAGTCAAGATCTTTTGAGGTGCTCTCGATGGCATCGGTCGAGATCTCGGACCTCTCGAGCGCAGCGAAGTCCGACTCGGATGTCCTGGGCACGGCAAGCGCCGTACCGGTATAGGTCACACTATCGGTATCCTGCGCCGACACCGCCTGCGTGGCACGCGCGGCGATCAGATACGGCAGAGCCGTCTCGATTTTCTGTAAGCCTTCCGATGCGCTTTTGGCAAACTTGTTGCGCGTTTTAATGATCTCAATCCCGGTGTCGACCATATTGCCGGCAACTGGTTCGGCACCCGGGATGAGGATGGCGACCAGGCCCGTCCCGATCGTGGCAAACCCCGCCAGCCCCAGACTCAAGATGCTCGCATCAACCACCGTGGCAGCCGTGTGATAGGACGACACTACGTTGGCACCCGCCAGCGCGCCGCTATCGGCCGCCACCTGGGTATCCCCGGCACGCGACATGCTCCATATCGCCGCGGTCGACGAAAACAACAACGTGAGCACCACTAGGATGACCACGGCAGAAGAAAGCGTGGTGTAGGCACCGTCTTCGATAAACAGATCGACACCGGCGCGGCCCATAAAGCCGCCTCGTTTGCGATGGCAGCTCGGACGGCGCGTCAAAACGCATCTAGACCAGAAACGCTTAATCCCATGCAGCAATCCACGAATCATAATCTCCCTCCAGCCATTCGGGACGCGATTGATACGAGACATCGACCTTGAGCTCAACGTAGCCGCCCTCGGCGGTACCACCCATAGCCTGCGCAAACGCACCGATCACAGGCAACGGCTTGACCTCGCCGGAAACGGACACGGACGAGACGCCACCCGCACCGGCCCGGCCAAGCTCGATATCCCACGACAACGGCCCGCCGGCATGAAAGATCGAAACGTTGGGCACTGCGGCAAGCCGGCGGCGGGTGAACTCCTTAAGATCGTCGTCCTCCGCCGTCGTCGTGGTCATGAGCCGCGCGGTCTCGGCGGCGGCAGACTCCATGACCGCGCGCGTATAAAGCAGGCACACCGGTTGCAGCGCGAGAAGGATGAGCGTCAGAAACGTCGGCAGCAAAAAAGCGGCCTCGACCGTAGACTGCGCCCGGTCCTCGCGCGCGATATCAATACAACGCGATGTCCTTAGCGCCCGCAGCGGCGTCGATAACCGACGTCGAGGCAACGCCATGGGATGCCGCCCGCTCAACCAGCGCCGCCAAGCGTCCATCGGTGCCAGCACGCCAAAATCCCGCAATCGCCAGCACGATCGATAGCAGCGCCACCGTGACGATGGCGTATTCCACAGTCGCTTGGGCAACCTCTTCACGCAGAACGCCATGCATTTCACGATCCCTCCTTTGAGCTTATTGTTTGCGGGACCAGGCGCACCGCGCGCAGACGACACGAAGCATCGCCGGTATCCGCGGCAACCGTCACCATATCGACCCAGCCGCGCCCATCGCGCACGATGGCGCCCCATACGTTGCCCTTAATATCGAGATAGCCGCTCAGGGCGAGCTGGGCCGTTGGCACCTCGCGGTAGGCGCGTAACATATCCGCCGCTGCCTCGGTCATCGGTCGGTCCTCGGACCATGCAAGCCGGACCGCAATCGCGTTGTCCTCAGGCAAATCCGTCGCAGTGCCAGACCGCTTGTCGAGCGTCCGCAGAAAGGTTTGCGCCGTGACAGCGACATCCGAATCGTCCGCATCTCGCATCTCATCTTTTTGAGACGCCACCGCCGAATCTGAGCCCGAATCGAAGGCGGCCCCAGGACGCTGCTGCCGCGCGGCGTTAAGCCCCCAAAGCACCGCCGCTATCGCCACGGTCAGGCAAGCAAACACCAGCAGCACCCCGATGGGGCGCTCGCCCTCTACAGGCTGTTGATGCCCTCGCTGATCGCATCCCATAGCTCTTTAACCTTGCCCTTAAATGCGACGATGGCGATAATCGCGATCACCACGAGCACGCCGACCAAGATGGCGTACTCGGTGGTACCCTGTGCACTCTCCTCCTGCAGTAGCTCCTTGGCACGTTGACGAACATGTGCCGCCCGGCAAAACGCCCAGCTCCAGACCTTGCCAGCAACGTCAGTCATCGTGTTCATGTATTCCTCCCTACATCATCCCGCCTGCTCCCAACAGCGGGCCCAATATGGACAGAAGCAACGCCGGCAAGATGAGCGTGCCGGTGGGAATCAGCAGCTTGACGGGCGCACGCTCGATCTCGCGCTCGACCGCGGCGCGATGAGCCGCACGGATCTCGCGACTTTGAGCGGCCAGTGTCTCGGCAAGTGGGGCACCCAGAGCGAGCGCCTGCCCCACCGTGATGGCAAAGGTCTCGAGCGCTCGCACGTCCAGGTCGCGTGCGGCGGCCAACAACTCGTCCTCACGCGTGCCCACGCCCACCTGCCACGCCATGCAGGCCCGCTCAAGTCGAAGAGCCAGCACTGACCGGCGGTTGGCGCAGAAAATCTCAAGCGCCGCATCAAACGAAAGACCGGCCGAAAGACCCAAGCGCACAACATCGATCATCTCGGACACTTCGCCGAGCGATACTCGCGCCGGGCCGCCCGCTCCAACCGCGCCCTTCATTCGCGCGGCCAGAGCATCGACCACCGAGCGACCCGCGGCAGCGACCAGCACCGCCTCGCGCTTGCAGGCCTCTGCGATCTTGCGTGCATCTGCCCGATCCAAACCCGTCGCGACAAATACACTCAGAGCGCACAGGCAAGCAGCAACTGCAACCGGGGCGCTCATAGCTTCACCCGCATAATGCGCCGGATAACCACCAGGGCAACGGCGTTGAGGGCAAGACCCAGCACCACAGTGCCCGCGCCGGCAGGCGTCGCAAGACCGCGACGAAAATCTGCCGAAAGCAGCGCCAACACCGCGCACATGCCCGTCGGCATCGCCGCGACCATATGCGCAGACATGCGAGCCTGCGACGTCTTAACATCCAGGCGGCGCTTGAGCTCAATGCGCTCCCCCACCATGCTCGACGCCTCGGACAGTAAGTCGGCAAGCGGAGCACCGGTGCGCTGAGACACCTTAAGCGCCAAGGTCACAAGCGAAAGGCCAGGGGCGTCGATGCGCACGAGCAAGTCATCGAGCGCGTCGGTCGCCGAGATGCCGCAATCGATTGCCGCCGCCACCCGCAAAAACTCGGTATGCACCGGTTCTTGCGCATGAGCGCCCACAAAGCGCATGCCCTGGGCCAGTGAATGTCCCGAGGCAAGCGACATGGAAAGTGCGGTAAACGCCTCGGGCATGGCCTCTTCTGCATCGTGTTGCTCGCGCCGGCTCTCAAAGCCATCCCGAGCGGCGCCAACGGCAAACGGAGCAACAAGTCCCAAGGCAAATCCGAGGGGCGATAACGACACCATCGTTAGCAAAACGCAGCAGACACCGCTCGATAGCAGCAGAAACGCCAAACGCCCCGAAGCATCCTCGATCGCGAGGCCAAGGCGACGCGCCGGAGCCAGCGATGCCCACGAACGGGCGATCTTTTTCAGCAGATCGTTTTCCACCAGCTCACGCGGCAGCTCCTCTGCCACCGTCTCGAGCGCCTGACGCGCCAGCTCCGCCGGCGGTACCTGCGGCACACGAGGTTCCGCCCCGCACGCCGTCGCAACAGAAAACCCTGCCAAACCCCCTACGACGAGGGGCACAGCGACCTCCATTCGTCCACCTCCTCTTGTGTGAGCGTCCCCGACCGCAGGCCTTCTGCGATAAACGGCGGCTCGCGGTCAAGCTTCCAGGTGCGCTCGGCGGCATCGAAAGTCACATAGCGCTCGAGCTCTACGCCGCCCGACGCGGCGCGACGCACCCCCGAATACGAGGAGACGAAACGCCTGCCATCGGCGTGGCGCTCGGACATCACGATGCCGTCGAGCGCCATGGCAATCTGCTCCTCGATGAGCTCGCTCGGCAGATCGATGCCATAACGTGCAAGCAACGTCAGACGCACCACGGTCTCCTGTTCTGAACCCGCATGAAGCGTGGTGAGCGACCCGTCGTGGCCCGTGTTCATGGCCTGCAACATGTCGCAGCACTCGGCACCGCGCACCTCGCCCACCACGATGCGGTCGGGGCGCATGCGCAGGGCATTGGTCACCAGGTCGCGGATCGTCACCGCTCCCTCGCCCTCAATTGAAGCCTCGCGCGCCTCTAGACGCACCACGTGCGGATGATGCGCAAACTTGAGTTCGGCAGAGTCCTCGATCGTCACGATGCGCTCGCCGGTGGAAATCTCGCATGACAACGCGTTGAGCAGGGTGGTCTTACCAGATCCCGTGCCTCCCGCAACCGCCAGGTCCTGTCGCAGCGACACCGCGCACGACAGTAGCTGCGCATACCAAAGCGGCAGCGACCCCAGCCCCACAAGCTCGTCCAGCGAGCAGATGCGGTCCGAGAACTTTCGGATGGTGAGAATCGGTCCGTCAATCGCCACAGGCGGAATCACCGCGTTGACGCGATAGCCCGTTTTGAGGCGGGCGTTGACGATGGGGCTGCGCTCGTCGATACGGCGGCCAAGTGGCGAGATGATGCGGTCGATAAGCACACGGATCTGCTCATCATCCTCAAACGCATGCTCGATGGGGTACAAGACGCCGCCGCGTTCAAAGAAAGCCGAGCGGCAGCCGTTAATCATGATCTCGGTAACGGTGTCGTCCTCGATGAGCGGCTGCAACGGCCCCAAGCCCACCACGTCATCCAAAATCTCGTCGATGATGGTCTCGCGCTCAGGCGTCGCGAGATCGGTCGGCTCCTCAACATTGAGCGCCGCCTCCACCGCAGGACGCAATTCCGAGCGGGCAAGTGCCGGGTCGACATAGGCGCTGATACGCGCCACTTCGTCGTAACCCATGCGGTCCATCACGGCGCGCTTGGTGCGTCGTTTCACCGCGCGGCGACGCCCCGCATCTACAGGCGCTGCCGCCGCTGCAGCGCCGGCAGCCTTAATCCTCGTTTGCAGGCTCATCGCTGATCACCCTCGCGCGACCAGGGAAGGCGGATACGCGGGCGTTCGGTACGCGTCGCACGGTCGGCGACCATATCGCTCCAAGGGCCGACGGCGCACCCCAGTTCCACGAGCATCTCGCGCGTGGCCTCGCGCACGCTGGTCGCGAAAGCGCTCGTCTGACCCACTGCCTCGTCAGCGCGCCCAAACGCCATGAGCGCGGCGAGATCCTGCCCGCCATCGGCGATACGAATCTTGGAGCTCAACGCACAGGCAATCTCAAAGCGCATGGCGACGTCCTCGTCTGCCCCGCGCGCACCGAACCGGTTGAACACGGCGCTCATGCGCGTGCGCGGCACACCTACTCGACTTGCCAGTTCAATGACGCGCGACGCCGATGTCGCGGACGACACCGCAGCATCGCCGACGACCAGGCAACGGTCGCTCGCCGCCACCGCAGCCGCCACGGCGTCGCCCCAAAAGACCGAGGTATCGATAAAGACCACGTCGGATTCGCGACGCAGGACATCAAGCAGTAGCTCCACCGGACGTGCCATGAGCTCGGCTTGCTCGGGCGCCGCGACGGGACCCCAGAGCGTAACGCCCGGGGCGACGCGCATCGATGCGGCTACGATATCCGGCTCGGTGAGCGTGCCCGCCGCCGACGGCTCGATAAGTGCCGCCATATCGCGCGGAGCATCGACGCCTAACAAGTCGTAAAGGTTTCCAAACATCAGGTCCAGGTCGAGCACGGCGGCACGCAAGCCCAACAGCGACGATGCGTGTGCCATGGTGGCAACGATCGTCGACTTGCCGCAACCGCCCGAACCCGAAATGGCGCAGATGACCGGAGCTCGATGCGGCGGAGCGACAGCGTCTGTCGGCGGCATCGGAGGCGGCGGGGCGGGCGTCGGTGACAGCGTCCCCGTCTCCCCCGCCGCAGTTACACGCTGCGTCCAAGCCGGCATGGCAGCTTGTTCGGTCTGCGAGACAGGCTCGTTCTGTGCAATCTGCTCATGCTGCATCAGCGACAACTCGCCGCACCCGGCAAAGCCCTCAACTTCGTCGAGTTCATCCGCCAGATTCACGCCGTGCACGTATCCCATATCTACAGCCGGGGAGTCGCCAGCATGCTGCGCCGGCCCTCCAGCGTCATCGCATACAAGGGGGTTCCGGGGGTGCCGACCATGCTCGGCTTCCGCTTTTCCATAATCATCAACACGCGGGCCTCTTGTAGCGCGAGGCGCCCCGGGTTCCCTATCAACAAAAGCATCGGGCTCAATCGTCATGCGCCGATCGGAATCAACCGCTCCCTCGCCCGCGCGCCCGTTGCCGCATATACTGTGCGCAGCGATGACCTCGGTCGCCCCTGCGCGAAACAGCCCCTCGATATCCGACGGATCGAGTGCTTCTATCAACACGACCACGCGACTCACGCGGCCTTCGGCCGTCAGGCGCGCAACAGTCTTGCGCACATCTTCGGTATCGAACAGAGACGCCGCGATGATGGCAGCCCCGCGGCGCGACGGAAACGCCCGCGCCATGGAAATCAGCCCGTCCAGGTCACCCACGCGAAGCACCTGTGCACCCGCATCACGGCCCTCGACTTCCCGCTGCAACAGCCCGTAATCGCCGCACGCGCAGCACGCAAGCCAGATCGCCTTCATCACTCGTCGCCTCCGCTCTTTTTGCCGCGCGCCGTGGCGGGAATCGTCAAGCTGACCGTTCCCTTGCCCGAGGCTCCCAGCAGTTCCTTGACGTCTTCGGGGTCAGCCGCCAGCGTCACCCATTCGATCTTGCCCTCGCGCGTGGCACCGGAATTCTCACTGGTATCGATCACGTGCGCGCCGCACAGTCGATCGGTTACGCCATCTTTTTGCACGTACACGTCCACATAGCTGCCCACGCCCGTGGCACCGCCGACCGAGTGCTCGGCATCGACCGCCACCGAAACGGCGACCTTGCCCTTAGGCACCTCGAGCTTGTGGCTCTCGGCCTTGGTGTAGACATTGCAGATCACGGCGTTTTTGGGAATACGCGAAGTCGTCACGTCGCCGCGCACCTGGCGCAGCTCGGTCGCCGCGTCACGCGGCAGCAGACTCGTCAGCCATTCCTGGGTTATGACATTGGTCTCATCGAGGGTCTCGCCCACATCGATATCGCGCGCCGCGACGCATACCTCGACGCGATCGCCACCGTACTTGGCCAAGGTCTCAGCCTGGACCTGTTCGGCTTGCGAGCGGATCGACGAGCCGTAAACCATGCAGAGCAGAGCAGCGAGCACGCCCGCAACCAGACTGATGGCGATGCGCTTACTCTTGTTCACGGCCGCTCCTCTCATGGCAGTGCCGGGCGAATGCCCGTACCACCATTGTCTGGGCGGTCAGAGCGCAAAGCGGCGCAATCGCGATCTTGGTTTTCGATGTCAAACCAATCACTGACCAAAAGCTGACCAGCCCGTCAAGCTCGTGGCAAGGTTTTGGCCAGCACGTCAGCAAACTGCATGTTTCGAGGCTTTTCCGCAGCAAAAAAGCCGTCTCCCGAACAGTTGGGAGACGGCTGTCATAGGAAAAATCAATTACAGATGGACATCGGGATCGAGCATTTGAGCACTCACGCGCATGGATGACGCCAGGTTTTGGAACGTTTCCAAACGCAGACTGTCGATCTGCCCGGCGTCCTCGGCCTCGCGAACGGCACAACCCGGCTCATGGGTATGCGTGCAATCGCCAAACCGGCACGCGCGCGATGCCTCGACAATCTCGGGGAAGGCGCGCGCCAGACCCCGCTCGTGACCCACGAGCGGTAGGCTGCGCAGGCCCGGGGCATCGGCGATCACGCCGGCGTCGCCCGGCAGTGCCACCATCACGCGCGCGACGGTAGTGTGACGGCCCTGGTCGTCGCGTTCGCGCACACCGCCAGTCGCCAACGTATCGTGGCCCAGCAGCGCATTGAGCAGCGTCGACTTGCCGGCACCCGACTCGCCCAGAATCATGGCGCAGCTCCCGGCAGGCACGCAGGAACGAACCTCGTCCAGGCCGCGCCCCTCGGCAGAGGACGTCACGATCACGCGCACGTCCGGACCCACCAGGCGGCGCACGCGGTCCAGATCGCGCTCGAGCTCCTCGGCATCGCAGCGGTCAGCTTTGGTGAGCACCACCACCGGCTCGGCATCGCAGTCGAGCGCCAACACCAGCGAGCGCGCCACGCGGTCGAGCAGCACCTCGCCGGCACCGAGCGCCTGCACGATTAGCACGCTATCCACGTTGGAGCAGAGCACCTGACGCTCTCCGCGGGCACGGCCGCGCCAACGCTCAAAGCTCGTACGGCGCGGCAGCACGCACTCAATCACACCCATATCGTGCCCGGGAGCGCGGCGCACCGCCACACGATCGCCCACAGCGGGCAGCAGGACCTCGTCCTCGCCGCGCGACTTGGCAAACCCCACGGCATGCTCGGCACGAAACGTGTCATCGGCAGTCGCCACCAGTGGAAACCCGCGATCCAAGCGCACCACGGCGCCAAGCTGCATCTGCTCGGGTTCCTCGGCATGTGCGCAAAAATCGTCAAAGGCAGTCTGCTGGGCTTCATCGACCGGCAGGTCATCAAACGCCGGAACGTCCTGCAGCGCGTCGAGTCCCGGCACGCTTGCCAGCAGCTCCTCGGCTGATGCGGGGGCCTCGGTCGCAAGCTTCCGACGACGATCGCGCTTAGCCCGCGCCCCCGTCGTCTTTTTCTTCGCCTTAGCCTTCGCCTTGCCCACAAGCGCCTCCCAGCACCATAAATCACAACTGAGCAGGTATTTTAAATCAAAAAGAGCTGGCCGGGCAAAGCCCGACCAGCTCACAACCTTTCCCTCAGCCCTTTATCATCCGCGCGGGAGAAAAGCCAGCAAGGATACCGCAGGGCCCGCCCGCCGGGAGGGGTTTCCTAAGGGCACATCCCGCAGCCGCAAAGCGGCGAGGACGTGCCCGTGGAAACCCCGCAGGCGGTCGGGCCCGGACAGGAACGTTACTCTTTTTCGACCGCGCGCATGATCGCCTTGTAGATCTCCATCAGCGGGATGATCAGGAAGGCCAGGCCCAGCGCGGCAAGAACGCCCTTGAGCTCAAGCGTCACGGGGCCAAAGAACATCTCGGCAAGCGTCGGCTGCACGGTCACGATCACCGTCAGCACCAGTGCCAACGCGGCAGAAGCCCACAGCCACTTGTTCTGCTTCTTCATGGTGAACAGCGACGCACGACGGCTGCGCATATTGAAGCAGTGGAAAATCTCGACCATGTTGAGCGTGATGAACGCCATCATCACGCCTTCCTCGTCGGCATTGCCGGCGATCATATCGGCGATGTGGATGTAGCCCATGTCAAAGTACACGCCCACAAAGAAGCTCGCCAGCACCAGCACGGTGATGATCAGACCCTGGACCACGCAGTCCAGGCCCATGTGACCGGCAAAGACACCGTCCTTGGCGTTGCGCGGCTTGCGCTTCATGATGTCACCCTCGGCATCCTCCATGCCCAGCGCGAGCGCGGGGAAGCAGTCGGTGACCAGGTTCACCCACAGCAGCTGCACCGGCTGGAAGATGGTAAAGCCGATGAGCGTGGCGATAAACACCGAGAACACCTCAGCAAGGTTGGCCGAAAGCAGGAACTGGATGACCTTGCGGATGTTGTCGTAGATGCGACGGCCCTCTTCGCAGGCACCGATGATGGTGGCGAAGTTGTCGTCGGCAAGCACCATGTCGGCAACGTTCTTGGTGACGTCGGTGCCGGTGATGCCCATACCGACGCCGATGTCGGCGCGCTTGATGGACGGGGCGTCGTTGACGCCGTCGCCGGTCATGGCGACGATCTGGTCGCGCGACTTCCAGGCCTCGACGATGCGCGTCTTGTGCTCGGGCTGGACGCGGGCGTACACGCCGTAGTCCTCGATGTGCGCGTCGAGCTCCTCGTCGCTCATGCGGTCGAGGTCGGCACCGGTAATGGCATGGCTGCGATCGGCGACGATGCCCAGCTGCTTGGCGATGGCCACGGCGGTGTCGATATGGTCGCCCGTGATCATGACGGTGCGAATACCGGCGTCGTGGGCCTCGCGGATGGCGTCGGCGACCTCGGGGCGGACAGGGTCAATCATGCCGGACAGGCCGCAGAAGACCAGGTCGTGCTCGAGCGCAGCGGGGCTGCAGTCGCTCGGGACCTCGGTGTAGGTGCGGCTTGCCAGCGCCAGCACGCGCAGGGCCTCGTCGGCCATGGCCTTGTTGGCGGCCACGAGCTCGGCGCGACGCTCCTCGGTCAGCGGAACGACCCTGTCGCCGTCGTAGATATGGGTGCACAGGCCGATCACCACGTCGGGCGCGCCCTTGGTGTACTGCTCATACTCGCCGTCCAGGGTCTCGACGACCACGGACATCATCTTGCGGCCCGAGTCGAACGGGGCCTCGCCCACGCGCGGGTGCTCGGCAGTCAGGCCGGTGAGGCCCGCCTTGCCGGCGTCGTTGACGAGCGCGCACTCAGTCGGCTCGCCCACGGCCTCGCCCAGCTCCTCGTCCCACTGGGCATCGGAGCACTGAGCCATGCCGGCCAGGAACTTCTCCTTAGGCGCGGCGAGCTCGTGCTTGACGACGGTCATCTTGTTTTGGGTAAGGGTACCGGTCTTGTCGGAGCAGATGGTCTGCGTGCAGCCGAGAGTCTCGACGGCAGAGAGCTTGCGGATGATTGCCTGGCGCTTGGCCATCTTGGTCACGCCAAGCGACAGCACGATGGTCACGACGGCCACCAGGCCCTCGGGGATGGCAGCGACGGCGAGCGAGACGGCAACCATAAAGGTGTCGAGCAGGGCGGTCGGGTCGGTAAGAACGTTGCCCACGCCGTGGCGGATGATATCAACGCCAAAGATGACGACGCAGATGACGATAACCATGATGGTGAGGATGCGGCTGAGCTCGGCAAGCTTCACCTGCAGCGGCGTGAGCTCTTCCTTGGCCTCGGCCAGGGCGCCGGCGATCTTGCCCATCTCGGTATCCATGCCGGTACCGACTACGACGGCGCGGCCACGGCCGTACACCACGGTGGAGCCCATGTAGCACATGTTCTTGCGGTCGCCGAGCGGCACGTCATCGGTGCCGGTGGCGAGCTCGATCACGTTGGCATGCTTCTCGACAGGCACGGACTCGCCGGTGAGTGCAGCCTCTTCGATCTTCATCGTGGCGCTCTCGAGCACGCGGCAGTCGGCCGGGACGGAGTCGCCCGCCTCGAGCATGATCACGTCACCGGGCACGAGCTCGGCGCTCGGCAGGTGCACGAGCTTGCCATCGCGCAGCACCTTGGACTGCGCCGCGCTCATCTCCTGCAGGGCCTCGAGAGCCTCCTCGCTTTTAGCCTCCTGGACCACGCCCAGCACCGAGTTGACGATAACGACGAACATGATGATGGCGACGTCGGCAAAGTCCGCCTCGCCCTTGACCATGCCCGTGAGTGCACTGATGACGGCGGCAACGATCAGCATGATGACCATGGGATCGGCCATCTGCTCAAAGAAGCGCTTCCACAACGGCGTCTTCTCGGCTTCCTCGAGCTTGTTAGGGCCTGTCTTGGCGAGGCGCGACGACGCCTCGTCGTTGCTCAGGCCGAGGTTCTCATCGACACCTTGGTCGCTGAGTACCTCCGCCGCGGCGGACAGGTATTCCTTTTGCATATAGAGTCCCCTCCTGGGATTCGGGCCACTCAGCAGATTGATGCCCGATCATAATTCCCAGGAGAAGGGCAAGGGCTCATCAAGGCTGCCGTGCTGAGCGGCAGTTGATAGTGGAGCTATGGTACCCCAAAGCGGCGCGTCTAGCCAAAACATTCCAATTGGAAACACGGCTCGAGTGCAACGATGCAGACCGTGTGATGCTTAACATTGATAAAACGTTTTTTCTTCGGCGCATCGTCAAACTGAAATATCGCCCAGATAGCAGCGGTCAGAACGGTTGATAAAGTTTTTTCATATACCGTTTTTACCGCAAAAAATGAACTTCTAATTCGGCATACGGTCGATTTTTGAGGGTATTCGGTCGTCATTTCGTTATAATCATCTCAGTTTTATTTCTTATGGTTTATCTATCAGCGCAAGACGATGTCAGATGGAGGTCTGAATGTACAAGCGCACCAAGATTGTATGCACCATGGGTCCCGCCTGCGATAGCGACGAGACCATCCGCGAGATGATCAAGGCGGGCATGAACGTCGCCCGTTTTAACTTCTCGCACGGATCCTACGACGAGCACCACGGTCGCATCGAGCGCGTCCGTCGTATTTCCAAGGAGCTCGGTCTGCCCGTCGGCATCCTGCTCGACACCAAGGGCCCCGAGGTCCGCACCGGCCTTCTGGTCGACGGCAAGAAGGTTGCCGTCAAGACCGGCGATAAGATCGTCGTCACCGCTCAGCCCACGTCCGAGGATTTCCACGGCACCTCTGAGCACATCTCCCTCGACTACCTGGCTCTGCCCTCCGAGGTCGAGAAGGGCTCCCTCATCCTGATCGATGACGGCCTGGTTGCCCTCGAGGTCGAGTCCGTCGACGGCCAGGACATGACCTGCGTCGTCAAGAACGACGGCCTGATCGGCGAGCGCAAGGGCGTCAACATGCCCAACGTCAACATCTCGCTGCCCGCTATCACCGAGCGCGATCGTCAGGACATCCTCTTTGGCCTGACCGAGAACATCGACTACATCGCCGCTTCCTTCATCCGTGACGGCGAGTCCGTCCGCGGCATCCGCGAGCTTTGCCGCGAGAACGGCGGCGAGCACGTGACGATCTTCCCGAAGATCGAGTGCGCCCTGGGCGTCGAGAACTTCGACGAGATCCTCGAGGCTTCCGACGGCATCATGGTCGCCCGTGGCGACCTGGGCATCGAGATCAAGCCCGAGCTCGTTCCGCACATCCAGAAGGAGATCATCGCTAAGTGCAACGCGGCCTACAAGCCCGTTATCACCGCTACGCAGATGCTCGACTCCATGCAGCAGAACCCGCGCCCGACGCGCGCCGAGGTTGCCGACGTCGCTAACGCCATTTACGACGGCACCGACGCCGTTATGCTTTCCGGCGAGTCCGCTGCCGGCAAGTACCCGGTCGAGGCCGTCAAGATGCAGGCCAGCATCGCTCTCGAGACCGAGAAGTACCTCCCGGCCCACGCTCCGCTCGAGGTTCCGGCCGATGCTCACGGCACCCGCGTCGTCAACAACGTTGTGGGTATGTCCGCTGTGAACATGGCCACCACCGTTGGCGCCAAGTGCATCACCGTGCCGACGACCACCGGTCGTACCGCTCGCCTGATCTCGCACTTCCGTCCCAACATGCCGATCTGCGCGTTCTCCCGCCACGAGTGGGCCGTCCAGCAGATGATTATGTACTGGGGCGTTATCCCGCACCAGGCCGAGATTACCCAGGGCACCGTCAACGGCACGATCGTCAAGGCGATCGAGACCGCTAAGGAGCTCGGCTACGTCAAGACTGGCGATTTGACCGTCGCTACCGCCGGCGATCCCCGTATGAGCGTCCAGCTCGAGGACAAGGTCTCCTCGACCAACGTCGCTTACGTCGCTCAGGTGCGCTAAATCGCACTTGCAAGCAGATTTGCATTGCAAAGGGCCCGGAAGGCATTGCCTTCCGGGCCCTTTTTCTGTGCCAATGCCGGCGCACGGCAAAAAACGCACTCATTTCTTTACCAAAAGCGCGAAATCCACCCTTCGAGGCCCAAAAATAAAGTCCCAAGCGCTAAAAGTGTTCGCCCGGTGGCAAACCCACACCTTAACCGACGCTGCTAAATCGTTTTAGCAAGAGCCAGATCGACCTGTATTTCGGAAGTATGCGGCAAATTCTAAGACCTCCGAGCACACCCCGTTTTTTCGCAACAAAATGCCTGATAAACTAGCCTCAAAAGCCAGGTCTGCTCACAGGATTCAGATTTTGCCGCATACTTCCGAATTGACGCTGGCATCGCACGGTCCAAAAGCACATTTCGACCTGGAGGACGTCATGGACCTGACGTTATGCGGTCAATCCGCTTTTTACTATCACCGTATCCCGCCGCAGGTATTAGGCCTTTACCCCGCCATTGGCCTTGGCAACATGGATCGCAGATGTTGCGGCCTCGGAAGTCATGCAGTTGTAAAAGACCTGCTTCACGCACCGCTTCACAGGCTTGTATTCACTCGGGCACAATCCGGGTCGCGAAGCCTGTTTAAATCGCACCTCCTAACCCAAGAGCCGCCTCCTGGGTCGTTTAGGCAGACTGAGCATGGATTTGATGTCACGTCGCCCGAGTTTACGCTGCTCAACCTTGCTACGCAGGTCTCGCGCAACCAGTTACTCATGGCTTGCTACGAGATGTGCGGCTCCTTTGCAGTGTTCACGCCTTGTAAACGGGCGCAGCAGCAGCTCGATGAAGCAATTTCGCTTAAGCTCATTCCGCCCGACTGTGGTTGGAAACGCGTTGTCGACACCAAGGGCAATGACACCAACCTGTGGAAGCGCCCACCGCTCCTCAGCGCAGCGGATATCGCCGCGTTCGCCAAGCAGGCCGCAGGCCTGCGCGGCGTTAAACAACTGCGCTGGGCAGCCGAGCACATGACGGGGCAGACTGCCTCGCCCTTCGAAGTACAGACCTCCATGCTTGTCTCGCTCCCCCGCGACGAGGGCGGCATGGGCATCAACATCGCAAACAACGTGCGCATCCTACTCAGCGACGCCGCGCGCTCACTGTATTACAAAACCTGCTGCTACGCCGATATCCTCATCGAAAGTGCCACCAACAGCATGGGCGTCATTTTGGAATGCCAAGGCCGCTCCGCCCATGACAGCGAAGCCGCAAGTCTCTCCGATGCCGAGCGCACCACCGCCCTCACAAGCATGGGCTATGACGTTATCCAGATAACCTATGAGCAAATCAAGGACACGAAGAGCTTTAACAACATCGCCGAGCTCATTCATAAAAAGGCGGGGCTCCCCTACATCCCAAAGACCGATCAGGAACGCACCGCCGCAAAAACCCTTCGACGGGAGCTATTGGTCGATTGGGATGAGCTGTTCGCCGTCAAGCCGGCCGGCTAGCAGCTAGCGATCAGAGGGACTGCGGGAATGTCAGAAGCAGCAACGCGAGCCGCAAAGCCCGCCTCGGTCAGTTCGATGACCTCGGTAAACGTTGCGTCGAAGAACTCCTCGGTTAGCAGGCGATACGGCGGATGATCGGGCTCGCCGGGGTTTTCGCGCACGATCTCGTGCATGACGCCGATGGTCTTGAGCACATATTCTTTATGGATGGGATACTGCCCAAAACGCGTCGCAGCGGTATACAGGCGATCGGTCGCACGCGGAATCGAAACAATGCCGAGCGTCTTGCCAAACCAGTCAAAGTCACCTTGCTTTTTAATGCGGAACTCCTCACACGGCTTGCCGCCGTGCGCCTCCAGGTACTGATTCACGCGCGTATTCCATACGGTATCGGCCACCAGATGCGACCAGACGCCCAGCGTTAAATCGAGCAACGACTGCGCCACATCTTCGGACGCAAGCGAGAACTCACAGGCGCCGGGACCGACAACCGGCTCGGCATCCTTGTAGCGCTGTGGATAGTGCACGCGGTTCAGTCGCTCGCGCTCCTCGATAATCGAAGTTGCCGCGGCCGGTGCACCGGTGGGCGAACTTTTAAGCAACGGTGCCACATAGGTATCCCAGAACTCATGTTCACGAGGCTTAGGGATGGGCTCAGGCTTGGCAAAGTGCGTAATGCGGTACGGGATGGGATCGGCGATGCCAGGGACCATATAGCCCACGAAGATATCCGGAACCACGCAGCCAAACAAAAAGGCATTGCGGTCGCGCACGCTATTGGCAAGCGCACCGGTGCGCTCCAGCAAACGCTCCGTCTGAGCGATATGAATGTTCCAGCTTGGCATAGCCACCCCCATAAAAACCTGGATAACTATACCATCACGGCAAAGCCGCGCGGGCGGCTACGCACGCTCTACGCAGCAACTAGTCCGTAGCACCGCTTTCGGTTCCATACGACGGCGAAGGCGCCTCGACCACATGGTGATATCGATCGATATAGATTGCACGGGCCCCCAGGCGGCGCACCAAATCTTGGTGATGTGTGCTCATCAAGACCGTCTTACCCGCCGCGACGTAGGCCAGCAAGAAGTTGACCACAATGTCGCATGAATCCTCGTCGAGCCCATTGGTAGGCTCGTCGAGAACCAAGATATCCGGGTTCATCGACACCACCGCAGCCAGCGCCACGCGCTTCTTTTGCCCACCCGAAAGCTGATAGGGCGAAGCATCGACCAAATCGGCAACCTGGAACAGCTCCATGGCATCGCGAACGCGGCGCTCGAGCTCGCCTGCCGGAAGCCCCATCTGGGCGGGGCCAAACGCGACCTCCTCACCGACCGTGGCGCAAAAGAGCTGCGCATCGGCATTCTGGAACACAAAGCCCACGCGCTGATGGAACCGCTGGGCCGTCGCAGAATCCTTGAGATATGCCGCATCGACCGCATGTCCGTCAAACAGGTACGCACCCGCGTCCGTGAGCTCAAGGCCGTTGATAAGGCGCATGATCGTCGTCTTGCCGCAGCCGTTGGGACCGAGCAGGGCAACAAGCTCCCCACGGTCCACCTGCAGCGAAACGCCATCGACCACCGTATGGCCCGCATAGGAAAACACCACGTCGCGAAATTCGATGAGCGGCGTGATCTCGGTGCCGCCAGCACCGCTCGCACCCATCGCGCCATTCGTATCGTTTGCCAAAACGTCGCCCTTTCCTATTCGCATCGACGGATCGACCGCCCGCGCTACAGCGCCGCGCACAATACGGCGAGCAGCACCACAACGGCCGCGTAAACGGCATCGCGCCAGCCAAAGCCGCTCCGTGCAGGCGCCGGATACACGCCGGCGAAGCCGCGGCAAAGCATAGCCTCGTTCATCGCGCGGCTGCATTCCATCGCCTTGATAAAGGTCATGCCCATGATACCCGCGATCGAATCCGTACGCGAAAATCCCTCAGGCGCACGGCCAACGCTGCGCAGCATGACCGATTCGCACAGATTGTGCGCCGTGCGACCCAGCACCTCGATGTGCTTGAGCGCCATATCAAACGTAAAGATAACTTCGTCGGGTAGATGCAGCATCTTGAGCGCCGACGACATGCGGCTCCACGTGAGGGTCCACGAAACGCCCAGCACCAGCGACACATTAATAAAGGTCTTGAGCGCAATCTTGAGCATGGCGCCCGCGGCAGAAGCGTCCAGCAGCAAGGCGGGCAGCGCCAGAACCACCGCGAGCCCCGCGGCAGCCAACGCCGGCACAAAAGTCGCGCGCAGCCCGCGTACGGGGCGCACGGCAACGAGCACCAGCGCAATAGCCGCCATCAACATGAGGTACAGCGGGCTCTGCGTCAGACACACGCACAGGACGCAAACGAACATCCCCACCAGGCGTACCGGAGCCGAAACGCAAGAAAGAGCGCGGTCGACCATCGACCCGCCCTCGTGTACGCCTCCACCCAGGCGAACCCGCTCAAGCAGGCTCGCCAGGTGCAGGACATTCTTTTGCATCACACGATGCCGAGCCCCCGCGGGCTCGTAACGCTGCTCGACCGCAAGCCAGCTAGGCAGCTCGGCTATTGCCATGAGCACCGCTTTCCTTAACCGTCAGCGAGATCAGACGGAATGCGATGGTGAGCACCGCCACGCCAATTACGCCCGAGAGGATATACATGGCAGCCTGGCCGGCAAAGCCAAGACCCTGCTCCTCGGAATAGGCCTGCAGATAATCGCCCGTGGGCAGGGCATCGGCAAAGGTCGGGGTATCGAGGCCGACCGAAGCCTGCAGGCTGTCGTCGCCAGCCTCCTGAACGGCGGTCGCGGCGCCCTCGGCGTCCCACTCGCCCCATGCGTCACCGGTGGCCAGCAGACCCAGCGGCGTGGCCACGACAAGCACGGCAACCAGGATAAGCGTGGGGATCAGCGAGGTCTTCTTGGCAGCAGCGCCCTCGGCGGCAAGCTGGCCATCGACGGCCTCGGGACCGACGATAACGCCCGGCGCCGTCTTCTTAATGAAGCCGTAGATGGCGGCCGTCGCCACGCCCTCAACCACGCCGGCGACCAGCATATGCGGGATCAACATGGCAGGAATAGCCACGGACAGCGGGAAGGGGCAGTACAGCGGCGCGCCCGAAGCGTTGGTAAAGAGCATCGGCTGAATACCAAACTCGATTGCCGCGCACAGGGCCGCCAGGCACAGGCCGACCCAGCCGCTTACGATGGCAGAAACCGAGGTGCCCCAGCTCTTGTCGTGCAGACGGCTGTTGAGCGCACGAAACACGATAGCGGCGGCAAACGGCAGCACAAAGGCCATGTTAAAGCAGTTGGCGCCAAAGGACAGGATGCCGCCGTCGCCAAATAGCAGCGCCTGCAGCGCCAGCGCGACCGAGACGGCAATGGCAGCGGCCTCCGGGCCCAACAACAGCGCGATGAGCGCGCCGCCAACGGCGTGACCCGTGGTGCCACCGGGCAGCGGAACGTTAAACATCATGAGCAAGAAGGAAAATGCTGCACAGATGCCCAGGAAAGCCATGTGCTCGCGATCGAGCGTGGCGCGCACCTTCTTGATGCAGTGGACCCAAACGGGCACCATTGCCACCGCCATGACGGCATCGGTCTGCGGGGACAGATAATTATCTGGAATGTGCATGTACGCCTCCCGGTTATCGGCGCACGAAATTGCAACGCCGCTTAAATCACCTTGTCAGTGTTACGCATTGTCAGATTCGTAACACGCCGCGGGCTATCATAGCAAAACGGCGCACTGCCGACAAAGCAGCACGCCGTTATGTAATGCGCGTGTCATATATGCAGGCTCAACGGTGCCTTATTCCGAACACCGCGGTCACGCAAAGGCCACAGCAACCGCCATCAGCCCCTACGCCCCCGTCGCAAGCCCTAGCCGCGGACCTCGCCGTTTACGCCCTTGCACACCTTGGTGACGATCTTCTGGTGCGCCTTCTCGACCTCTTCGCTGGTGAGCGTGTGGTCGTCGGAGCGATACGTAAGCGCAAAGGCCATGGACTTCTTGCCCGCTCCGATGCGGATGGGATCGCGGTAGACATCGAACAGGCGCACGCCCTCGAGCAGCTTGCCGCCGGCGCTGGTAATGCGGCGCTCAAGATCCTCGCAGGTCACGGAGTTATCGACCACGATAGCAAGGTCGTGCTCAACGGCAGGGTACTGCGAGAACTCGCGGTAGTTCTCCTGGTTGCGGGCGCCCTTGATCAGCTTGTCCAGATCGAGCTCAAAGGCAACGACGACCTCATCGATGCCCATCGCCTCGCGCGCCTCGGGGTGAATCTCGCCGACCCAGCCCAGCACGGTGCCGCCGGACAGAACCTCGGCCGCACGACCCGGCTGCAAGAAAGCGTAGCCCTCGCCCTCGACGGGACGGAAGCGGACCTTCTCGATGCGCAACTGGGCAAGCAGCTCCTCGACAATGCCCTTGCCAAAGAAGAAGCGCAGCTTGCGGTACTTCATGCTCCAGGACTGCTCGCTCCACTGGCCCGAGAGCACACCCGCCACGGACTTGGTCTCCTTGGGCAGGCTGGCGTTCTCGCGACCGTGGAACAGGCTGCCGACCTCGTACAGGTGCACGTTGGGCGTGCCGTGGGCCTCGTTATAGGCCACAGACTGCAGCAGACCCGGCAGCAGTGAGCGGCGCATCTCGGTCTGCTCGGCTACCAGCGGGTTCATGAGCACGACGGGGCAGCCGCGGCCCTCGGTGGACATACCGATCTTCTCCAGGTCGCCCGGGGCGGCAAAGCCAAAGGTCGTGGTCTCGTTGAGGCCACAGGCGCGCAGGATCTCGCCGACCTTGCGGGTGAGCTTCTGCTCGCGGGTCAAGCCGCCGATATGGTTCTTGGCAGCCGGGATGGTCGCCGTCACACGGCCCATGCCCCACAGGCGCAGGACCTCCTCGATCAGATCGATCTCGCGCGGCAGGTCGGGGCGGAAACTCGGCGGAGTGACCATAAAGTCCTCGCCGTCGCGCTCGACGGTGCAGCCCAGGCGGGTGAGCGAGCGCTCGATAAAGTCGGGCTCGATGTCGGCGCCGCAGATGGCATGCACGCGGGCCAGACGCAGCTTAATGCTGTCGATGGTTTTGGGCGCGGGGAAAACGTCGACGTAGCCGGGAGCGACCTCGCCGCCGGCGATCTCCTCGATGAGCGCGCACGTGACGTTGGCGACATCCACGCAACCGGTCTCATCGACCTGGCGTTCAAAGCGAATGGAGGCGTCGGAGATCAGCGACAGGTCGCGGCTGGTGTGCGAGGTGCGACCGGCGTTGAAGCAGGCACTCTCGACCATCACATCGACGGTGTCGTCCTCGATCTCGGAATCCATGCCGCCCATAACGCCGGCCAGCGCCACGGGACGCTCGCCGTCGGTGATGAGGCCCATGCCGGCGTCGAGCGTGCGCTCCTCGCCGTCGAGGGTCGTAAACTTCTCGTCCTGCTGGGCGGCGCGAACCACCACGCGACGATGGCCATCGCGCTCGGCAAAGGTGTCCAGGTCAAAGGCGTGCAGCGGCTGACCGGTGAGCATCATCACATAGTTGGTGATGTCGACGATGTTGTTGTGCGGGCGCACGCCCAGGGCGTTAAGGCGCTTGACCATCCAGTCGGGCGAGGGGCCGACCTTCACGTTGCGCACGATGCGGGCGACATAGCGGTCGCACAGGCCCTCGTCGGCGATCTCGACGGAAAGCTCGTCGTCGGTCGCGCGGCCGGTCTCGGCCTTGATGGCGGGCAGCTCCACGTGGAAATCGCGGTCGAAGATGGCGCCGGTCTCGCGGGCCATGCCGATCATGGACAGGCAGTCGGGGCGGTTGGGCGTGATCTCGCAGTCAAGCACAGTGTCACTCGAGCCCACGTACTCGGCAAACGGCATGCCGCAGGGCGTGTCCTCGGGCAGAATCATGATGCCGGAGTGGTCGCCGCCCAGGCCGAGTTCGCGCGCGGAGCAGTTCATGCCCATGGACACGACGCCGCGAAGCTTGCTCTTCTTGATCTTGACGTCGCCGGGAAGCACGGCGCCGATCATTGCCGTGACGATGTGGTCGCCAGCCTCAAAGTTCTGCGCGCCGCAGACGATCTGCAGCGGGGCGGGGTTGCCGTCGGCGTCGAGATTCTTGTCGCCCACGTCGACCGAGCACACATACATATGGTCGCTATCGGGGTGCGGGGTCTTGGTAAGCACCTTGGCAGTCACCACGTGGTCGAAGGACTCGCCCACGGTGTCGATCGCCTCGACCTCGGTGCCGGTACGGATATATTCGTCCGAAAGGGTCTTGGGATCCTCCGGAATATCGATCATGGTCTTGAGCCAGTCGTAAGAAACGCGCATGTAGCTCTCCTAGTTCTTAATCTCCGCAAAGGAAGGATTATCAAATGAAGACGTTCGCCTTAGGGTTGTCCAGGTGCCCCAGGTTGGCGTGAAAGAGGAGCGACGCGTACTAAAGGTACGCGAGCGACGGTTTGAACGCCAAGATGGGGTGCCTGGGCAAGCCTAAAATTGGTTCAGGAAGCGCATATCGCCAGTCATCAGGGTTCGCAGGTCGGGCAGGTCGTAGCGCAGTGCCGCGACGCGCTCGGCGCCAATACCAAAGGCGAAGCCGGTGTACTTCTCGGGGTCGATGCCGCAGTTGATAAGGACGTTGGGGTCGACCATGCCACAGCCCAAGATCTCAATCCAGCCGCTGTGCTTGCAGAAGTTGCAACCCTTGCCGCCGCACACGTGACAGCTCACGTCCACCTCGCAGGAAGGCTCGGTGAAGGGGAAGAAGTGCGGGCGGTAGCGCGTCTTGCGGTCCTCGCCAAACATGCACTTAACAAAATAGTCGAGCGTGCCCTTAAGATCGCCAAAGGTGATGCCCTCGTCGACGACCAGGCCCTCGATCTGGTTGAACTGCGGCAGGTGGCAGGCATCGGCCGTGTCGGGACGGTAGACGGTGCCCGGGCAGATCATGTAGATGGGCGGCTTTTGCGACTCCATGGTGTGGATCTGCACGCCCGAGGTCTGGGTGCGCAGCAGCACGTCGGACTCGCCGTGGGCGTGAGCCTCGGGGTGCGCGACGCTGCCGGGGTTGTTATCGACCACGTAGAAGGTGTCGCGGGCCGAGCGGCTCGGGTGATCCATGGGGGCGTTGAGCGCGGTGAAGTTGTAGTAGGAGGTGTCGACCATGGGACCGGACTCGACGGTGTAGCCGATGCCGCAGAAGATGTCCTCGGCCTCCTCGATGATCTGCTTGATCAGGTGCTGGTGGCCGATCTGCGGACGGATGCCCGGCAGCGTGATGTCGACGGCCTCGTGCTCGAGTGCGTGCTTGAGGGCGGCGGCCTTCATCTCGGTGGTGCGCTCGTCGAGCATGCCCTCAATCAGCTGGCGCATCTCGTTGGCGCGCTTGCCCATCATGGGACGATCCTCGGGGGCGAGCTTGCCCATCATACGCATCAGGCCAGTGATGCGGCCCTTGCGGCCGAGCAGCTCAACGCGCGCGGCCTCGAGCTTTGCGGCGTCATCGGCGCCTGCGACGAGCTCCTTGGCCTCTTCCTCGAGTTTGACCAGATCATCAATCAGACTCATGTCTTCCCTTTCGTCTCTCGCGCATTCGCTTGCCGGGGCAACCGATGCCGCTTGGCGCTGCGAAAACGCGGCCCGGTTCGGTAACAAAAAACCGCCCTCGGGCATGTACATTGCCCAAGGACGGTTGAATTCCGCGGTACCACCTTGTTTGACCCGGCGGATGTCTGGCCCGCCGAGCCCACTCTGCGCCCCTTGTCGCGAGGCTCACGGCTTCCCTACTGGGGCTTCGCCGCCGCTGGCCGCGCACCCGTTGAGGTTGCTGCTCGGGAGTGAACGCTTGGCCCTTGCCACCGCAGGAAGGCTTGCAGCCCATGACCTTCCCTCTCTTGCCGGCGACGCGGCGGGCAAAACCCTCTCCGTCAACGCATTGGGCTATAGGATAACACATTCTGCGAGCATATCGCCGTGTTCCGTTTTGTTCGTGCTGGGTACAAGGCGGGTAGCTGTGCAAACTGGCCGCGCGCCCACCCGAGGCGCTCGGCTCACGAGATCAAGGATATGGTATGGGAAATAAGCACGATAAGAAGGCCAAGGCCGCAGCGGACAAGACGCCCAAAGGCATAAAGGTCGATAAGGCCGTCAAGAAGCTCCGCAAGCTCGAAGGCAAACTGTGGACCCGCGAGTACCTGCTCAAGATTGCCGAGTTCGACGGCGCAACGATTGCCCCCGCCAACGGCGCCACGGCCCGCGCCGACGCTATGGGCACCCTTGCCGGCGAACATCACAAACTCCTGACCAGCAAAAAGTCCGTTGAGCTCGTGCGCTCTCTCGCGCGTGAGACAGTCGCGGGCGGAAAGATCGACGACCCGCAGCTGCTCGACGAGATCCGCGTGCTCGGCCGCGACCAGCGCGAGGCAAGCGTCATCCCCACCCAGGAGGCCGAGGCCTGGACCAGGCTCACCTGCGAGGCAGACGCCGTGTGGCACAAGGCCAAGACGGCCAATGACTGGGCGAGCTTTGAGCCCTATGTGGATAGAATCGTCGGCCAGCTTAAGCACCAGGCCGAGCTCATGGACCCCAAGCGCGACCCATACGATGTTTGGCTCGACCAGTACGAGCGCGGCCTTTCCGCCAAGAGCTTCGATGCGTTTTGCGATGAGGTCAAGGCCACGGTCGTGCCGCTCGTGCACGCCATCGGCGAGCGCGGCCAGCAGCCCGATGCCGACTTTTTGCACGCCCGCGTGCCCGAGGCCGCCCAGCGCGCCATGAGCTTCGACCTGATGAAGCTCGTCGGCCTGAACCTGGACGACACCACGCTTGCCTTTACCGAGCACCCGTTTAGCGAGGGCTTTGCCGTGGGTGACGCGCGCATCGCGACACACATCTACGAGGACGATTGCATCTCCAACGTCTACAGCATCATCCACGAGGCGGGGCACACCATGTACGAGCTGGGCGTCAATCCCGCCTATGCGCGCACCTGTCTGGAGGGCGGCACCTCCATGGGCATCCACGAAAGCCAGAGCCGTTTCTTTGAGAACACCGTGGGCCGCAGCCGTGCCTTTATGGGACCGCTGCTCGAGGTGCTGCGCCGCCACGCACCCGAGGTCTACGGCGACGTCGACGAGGACACGCTCTACCACGCCGTGAACATCGCGCAGCCTTCGCTGATCCGCACCGAGGCCGACGAGCTCACCTATCCGCTGCACGTTATGGTGCGCTGCGAGATCGAGCGCATGCTGTTTGCCGGCGAGGCCACAGCCAAGGATATCCCCGCGCTTTGGAATCGCTTCATGGATGAGTACCTGGGCATTCCGGTTCCCGACGACACGCGTGGTTGCCTGCAGGATACGCACTGGAGCGGCGGCTCGTTTGGCTACTTCCCCACCTATGCGCTGGGCAGCGCCTACGACGCCATGTTTGTGCCGGCCATGTGCCGCGACGGCGTCGACCTTACCGGCGCCTGCGCGAGCGGCGACCTGACACCCGTCCGCGCCTGGCTGGGCGAGCACATTTGGCAGTGGGGCCGCGCCAAGGACGCGCCGGAGCTCATCAAGGGCGCGTGCGGCATGGCGTTCGATGCCCGCTACTACTGCAGCTACCTGCAGGACAAGTTCACCACGCTGTACCAGCTGTAAAGCTTAGGCGACACGCCAACGCAAAGGGGCGCCGCAGGATCTATCCCGCGGCGCCCCTTTACACCCAGTCACCAACCCGGCAGTTAGGGACGTTCCTATTGTGCCGGCAGAAAAAGAACGTCCCCAGGTGCCAGATTGGCCGCGTAACTACAGAGCTTCGAGTGCGGCGGCGATGCGCTTCATGGCGGCGTCGGCGGCAGATTGGTCCGGAGCCTCAGCCAGCACGCGAATCACCGACTCGGTTCCGCTCTTGCGCACCAGCACGCGGCCCTCGCCCGCCAGCGCAGCCTCGGCCTCGGCGATCGCGTTCTGCACGCCCATGTTCTCAAGCGCAGCGTCCTTATCCGCCACGCGCACGGCAACCTGCGCTTGCGGCAGCAGCTTGCACGGAGCCGTGAGCTGCGAGAGTGTCTCGCGCTCGGCACGAATCACTTCCATCACGCGCAGCGAGGTCATAATGCCGTCGCCTGTGCGCTCGATATCGCCAAAGATCGTGTGGCCCGTCTGCTCGCCGCCCAGGCTGAAGCCGCCCTCGCGCATCTTGGCATACACGTGACGGTCGCCCACGCCGCTGGTCACGGCACTCAGACCGGCAAGCTCCAGCGACTTGACCAGGCCAAAGTTGCTGGCAATCGTCGGAACCACGGTACCGCCCGAGAGTCGCCCGTGCTTGTTCAGGTACACGCCGCACACGTACAGGATCTGGTCGCCGTCGACCACACGACCGCGCTCATCCACGGCCAGGCATCGATCGGCATCGCCGTCGTAGGCAAAGCCCACGTCCAGGCCCTGCTCCACCACGTGGCGCTGCAGGCGCTCCATATGCGTGGAGCCGCAGTCCACGTTGATGTTAAAGCCGTCGGGCGCGGCGTTGATCACGCGCACATCGGCGCCCAGTGCGTCGAACACCGGCTTGGCCACCGAGGACGCCGAGCCGTTGGCGCAGTCGATGCCGATCTTGACGCCCTGCAGCGAAAAGTTCGCGCTCGCGATGAGCGAGGCAATATAGCGGTTGCGGCCCTGCATATAGTCCACCGTGGCACCGATCTGGTTGCCCGTGGCCAGCGGAACTTCGCTCTTGCCATCGATGTAATCCTCGATGAGCTCGAGCACGTCCTCGTCCATCTTAAAGCCGTCGCTGTTGACGAGCTTAATGCCGTTATCGCAAAACGGGTTGTGGCTCGCACTAATCATGATGCCGCAATCGAAGCAGCCCTCCACGGTCTGATGCGCCACGCCCGGCGTTGGGATCACGTGCAGCATATATGCGTCCGCACCGCTTGCGACCAGGCCACTCACCAGCGCCGCCTCGAACATATAGCTCGAGCGACGCGTGTCCTTGCCCACGATCACGCGTGCTTTGCGCTCGCGGTTGGCGCCGTAATACCAGCCCACAAAGCGGCCGATCTTATAAGCGTGCTCTACCGTCAGCCCAACGTTGGCCTCGCCGCGAAAGCCGTCGGTGCCAAAGTACTTCATGCGCTCTCCTTACAAAATAGGGGCGGACAGATTGCCTGTCCGCCCCAAAATGGTACTCGATTATCTGCACTACCAGAAAAACCCTACGCCGACGCGCTGTCGCGAGCCGCCTGGCATGTAGGAGTCTGACGCAGCGTAAGCGGCTTGTCCCCCGCCTCGGCCGACGTGGTCAGCGTATACGTGATCGTCGTCGTCTCGCCAGCATGCAGGTCAACGGTTCCTGAATAGCAGGGAACTCCGTGCCAAGTGGCAGCGAACAGTCCAAACTGAGTCCCCTCGACGGTTAGATCGGTAATGCTGCCGCCTGTCGGCGCAAACAGTGATACATACAAGCGCTCATCGTCACGCGAGGTCCCAGGCGCACTGGCCGCTACGTAGTCGGGCAGCTTACCTGCCTCCTCCTGCGTCATGATGTTCGTCAGGGTAACGGTGATGCGATACGAGCAAGCGCCGTCGCCGTTCTTCACGCCCTGACCAATCTGCGTATCGGCGTTCAGATACCAGTCGAGCTTGGAGAAGCTCAGGTTGTTAAAGTAGACACCAGCAACGGGATCTTCACTCGGGTCATCCGGATCGGGCAGTGAGGCGTCGATGTTCATCTCCTTGATAGCGTTCTGCTCGTCATCGTTTTTCATCCACGCGATCAGGCGGCCCTCTTCGGCACCGCGCTCAACGGCGCTGACAAGGTTCGCGACATCGACGTCGCCGATACCGCCAAGGATCTTGTCAAAGGCAGCGCTGGCGACGGATGCAAAGATGCCGTCCGACTCCTCGACCGGATAGTTCCAGTACACATCATGCATAAGCACCTTCGCCGCGTTAGTACCGTCAACGACTGTACCGTCGGGCAGTGAAACATTACCCACGAGGCCCAACAGATACTGCAGGAATACCGGATCGATACCAATGACGCCATCGACGTCCTGACCATATTCAGACTTCCACAGCGCGGCGACACGCTGCGAATTACGGGGCCAGTCGGGCGAATAGGTGTTGCCCGAGATGTATAGGTTGCTGTGGTCACCAAACAGCGTCTCATCTTCTTCGTCGACGCTCTCAACCGCCTCGTCTTTGCTGCGCGCAATGCAGGGAACAAACTCGCCAATCGACATCTGGCCGTCGGTGACCGAAATCAGACCCTGCGAACCGCCAAAGCCGCCGCAGGCACGAATCTCGACGTTGTTCATGGCGTACATAAGGTAGTTGCGCGTCTGGCCGTTGGCGCCGAGCATCTGGGGAAGGACGGGGGCGACCTTCTCCGCCGCGTCAACCGCGCCGTTGAGGGTGGCAAAGCCGTCCTTGGCCTTATCGACCAGCTCGGTCACCTGGGAAATATGAGTATCGCCAATGCCCTGGACCTTCTCGTTGGCGCTCTTGAACACCTTCGAGCTGCTGGAAAGCGAATCGGCGACCGCCTGCAGCGCGGACACGTTAATCATGCCGTCCTGGAACAGCTTGCCGGGCGTGGCCTGCGAGAGGTTATCGGCCATGGGAACCAGCGCGTTGCTCGAGACATCGGACAGGGCATCAATCATGGTGCGGGCTGCGTTGATGTCACTGCCATACACCGGGATAAACGATGCCGCCGTCCACAGCGGGCTCGAGGTCTCCGCCTTCATGCTGTCGCAGAGCTCATCGATCTTCTTCGCGTCGTCAGGCAGCGTCGAAAAATCGCCCGACGTGACCTTGTCCTTAAGGCCACCGACGATCTCGACAGCCTCCTTCGCTTCGCTCTTTACGGTCTTTGCCGAGTTAAGCAGCATAAAGCCGCTTGCGCCAAGCGCAACGAGAAGCACCGCGACTACAGCGGCAATAATGGCGCCGGTGTGACGCTTTTTGCGCTCGCCCTTGCGATGGCGATGACGGACCAGACCGTCAGAGGTCGAACTCGACGAAGCATCGCTACCGTAGTTCAAGCCAAAATCGTAATAATCTTCCTTGGAACCCGAGCCCGCAAACTCGGCACCGCTATCATCCAGGCGGGCAAACGTGCCAGTCTCGGAGGCGCCGGTGTAAATCGTGCCAAGGTTACCCGTAAGCCCCGCGCCACCGGCAGAGGGAGTATTGTTGGCGGCCTTGTCGGCATTAACGTTGCCGGCGGCATTCGCGGCGTTGGCAGCACCTGCGTTGTTCGCGGGTACCGAAGGAGCTCCGCTCGGCTGCGGCGTGGAGGTTGCACCGCCCGCAAAGACATTCCCTCTTGCACGGCCGGTCTTTTTTGCCTTTTGAGACTGCTCGTACAGAGCGGTAAACATCGCCGTCTCGCCCGGGGACACGCGCTTACCGGAACCGCCCTGTCCAGCGCCGCCCGGCGTGCCGGCCTTACCAGCCCCGTTCGGACGCGGCGGAACTGCAGGGCGGCCGCTATCGCTGCCCTTAAAGTGATTACCAGCCATAAAGAAATCCTCGCAATTGAGTCGCAATGAAAAAGTCCATAACGTTACTAGTTTATGGCATTTTGAGCATCGACAGCTAAACTCCAGACACGGACGTCAATTGGCGAAAATGCGGCACAACACCTTTTCCGTCTTGGCAGCGGCGCCAGCTACACCGTGAGGAACATCATCACGATGATCATGACAAAGCCGATAAGGTCGGTCGGCAAAAACACCGTCCCCAGCATAACGGCGCTGGTGATGGTCGCCGAAACCGGCTCCACAGTTCCGATAAGGCTCGCGCGCACCGAGCCGATGTCCTTAACGCCCTGCATATAAAGCATGTAAGCAAAAAACGAGCCGATAACCACGAACACCGCGAGCGCCTCGATGCCGGCAGCGTCGAGCGCCGGCATATGCGCCCAGGGCTGCACGAAGACGCACGAGACCACGCCCGCCGTGAGCATTGCCGAGCCCGTGACGATGGGGCTGCCGTATTCGGGCAGGATCTTGGCGGGAATCACCGCCATACACGCGGCGCTGACCGCACACATAAGACCTGCTGCCAGGCCAAGCGGCGAGATATTCAGGCTGGTGGGGTCGCCGCCGGTGGCGATTAAAAAGGTTCCACCCAGAGCCAGGCCAATGCCGATGACTTCGCGAGTACGCGGCGTGCGGCGATCGGTCACGCAGGTGTAGCCCATGATGATAACGAGCTGCAGGCACTGGAGCACCGTCGCGGTTCCGGCGTTCGTCAGGCGCACGGCCGAAAGATAGCAAAACTGGTTGAACAGCAGGCCAAAGGCGGTAAAGAGCAGCAGCTGCTTGCGATCGGCGGGTGTGGTCCAGAGCTTAATCAGGCGCTCGCGGTCGCGCGTAACAACCACGGCCATAAAGAGTAGACCGGCGAGAATCTGACGCACGCTCATAAGCCACAAGGTGTCGACGTGGTAGGTATCGAACAGAAAGCTCGCGCTGGTGCCCGAGAAGCCCCAAAACGAACCGCCCACCAGCGTAGCCAAGACGCCCGTGATCATCTTGCGCGTCGAAGCGCTGTTCAGGCGGTCGCGCCATGCGCGACGGGTGTTGCGGCTGAGCTCATCGGTGCCCTCGGGCACATCAATGTTCGATATATCGGTCATCGGCACCGAAGCCCCTGCGCCTTCGACCCGCTCGACACACTCTTTGCTCATTCCACTCCCCCGAAACAGCCTGGAAACAATTCGGCTTACCTTACCACGGCGAAGGCATCAGCTGGAGGCTTGTCCGCTTATCGGTAGGACAATTCCGCAGGCGTCTTTCCATAGCTCGATACCGCAATGGCCTTGCATTATGCGACAGCCAAATCGCGGCAGCAGGCTCTTTTGAAATGGATATGACAAAGCCCCCGAATTCCACAATGTAAGCGATTTTTAAAAATGTTCTTGCCACCGAGTTCAGGCTCCGTTATATTATCCCTTGCGCGCTTGCGCACCCTTGATCGGGCGTTTAGCTCAGGGGGAGAGCGCTTCCCTGACACGGAAGAGGCCAGAAGTTCAAATCTTCTAACGCCCACCAAATGTTCGCAGCTCAGAGGCTATGTCCTCTGGGCTGTTTTGTTTTATGTCGCCAAATCCGCTGGCAGCTCCAACCGCCCAAGCAACCACCCTGCCCATGCACAAAACCGCGTCAATAGCCACCGAGGCCGAGACCAACGCGTCTCGAACCCATCCGAGCCGCAACTTCTCGACAAAACGCCGCGATGTCTGCGCCCTGCGGTATCCTTGAGCCACTTGCACCTGCAGCACCAAGGAGCCGCCATGCGCACCGAGCTCGATGTCCCCTTTTCGCACAAAGAAGAAGCCAAGGCGCTGGGCGCCAAATGGGACCGGACCAAGAAGATCTGGTATGTACCCAGCGGCGTCAACCCCGAGCCCTTTGCCGAGTGGCTGCCCGGTGTTGACCGATCCGACCCCTCAGCGCCGTATATATATCTAGTACTGGGCAAGCGCGAGTGCTGGAAGTGTCACAAAGAGACCTCGGTCGCGGCCTTCGGCATTCCCTATCGAACCGATAACGACGAGAGCATCGCCATCGCGCACGCGCCCAACGAAGCCAGGTACATTGCCATCGACACGGCCAACGCCAACGCACTCGCCATCGTGCCCGCTCTTGGCTGCGTGCCGGGCGAGATCCGCGACTACCTTCATAAGCGCTGCGGCTACAAGCCCGTAGGCGCGCGAGCCTCCAAAGCCCCGTCGCTCGGCAACACGTGCACCAGTTGCGACGCGCTGCAAGGCAGCCGCTATCTGTTCGAGGAGCCCTCGTCCCCGTTTGCCCTCACTGCCATCAACAAGCTGCCGGCACTGGAGTTTATACGCGTCGAAGTTGCCGGCGTCTTTGGCGTCCCGGCCACGCGTACCGACTTTGACCAGGCGCTCTTTACCTGGGCACGCGACCATCACGCCGAGTTCCACAAGCAACTCGGTGAGGGGATTTATTTGTAGAGGCAAAAGACACTCACAGCCAACTCCTCCGCATCACCTATCCCTCGTCGCCGGCGTCGTACACGATATCGAGGCCACAAACAGGGCATTTCTCCGGATACACCGGCATATGAACGCCTGTCCGTTTTCTCACTTCGTCGCTGAGTCTGTCGCGCGCATCGATAAACCGAATGTCGAGACACGGTATTTGCGAGCCGCAGCAAGGGCAGGTGACGACAAACGACCCGCAATCAACCTCTACGCTCGGAAACATATTGTTGTCTATAAGGGCACACGGCAGTTTTCCGTACTTCCCCATCGCAATATCGCCTCGCCAGCTCATACACGCTCCCCTCTCGCTATACAAATCAGGAAGAGCATGCACCGGCGGGCGGGCGCGAGATTGCATCGCCACGCGATCCGATCAAACAACACGATCGTCAAAGAATGCCAAAGCCAAATACGCTAATACGGCAGAAGCCCCGCCTTTTCACGCTTCTTTTCCGAGCGATCGAACTCAATGCGATGGGCCTCAAGAAACACCGTATCGGGTCGCCACTGACGCTCATTCGGCTGCCTTAGCGTCGCACCCGCAAAGAAAGCGTAGTCGGTCTTATCCAGCAGGTACGATCCGCACAGCCGATATTCGCCGCAAACAGGCTCAAACGAAATCAGGTGAGCATCAAATAGGGAATGAAGATCGCGCCGAAGCAGAATACCGTTGCTGGCAACCTGCGATTTGGGTCCCGAGTAATTCTCGATATGTGCAGCCTCCAGAGCTTCGCTGACGCCGCAGTCCGACACCGCGCAACGGCCATCATAGGCGGCAACGAGCTGCTTGCGGAACCATTGCTGCCCCAATCGCTCGCGCCTTAACGCATAGCGGACCTTTTCGTCGTCGGTCACACCCTGTCCGGCAAACTCAATATCGACGGGTATGTGCTTCAGATAACTCATGTCGGGCGCAAAACGAGGGTCCGGTCCGCCTTTATGAACAGGACCGTGCAGAACAAACCATCCGTTTTCGGGCTCGAACCGCTCAACAAACGCAAGGCCGAGCACCTTATAGCCCACCTCGGTTGCAAATATGACTCCGACTGGGACGCCACATTCCATGCAGTTGAGCATTTTACGGTTGTAATTCTGGTCTCGAGAACCAACGGCGCCTGGCGCTTGGACCGAATACTTAATGACCCACGTACCGTCATCCAAATAGAGCGGAGGCACATCGGTGTAGAAGCTCTTTTTAGAGTTATGGACCGAAAGCGCAAAGATCTTATTGGGATCTTGCTTCACCCGATCCTGGCCCGGCCAGAAGATCCCTGAATCCCGCGTTACGGGAAAGAAGTCCGAGTCAATTCTCAAACGGTACTGATACTGAGGGCTATCTTCCTTGGTGTGGTGCGGAAGGCTGGTCCAAACGCCGCCGCGCTGTTCCTCACCCAGAAACCACTCCCATGCCTCAACGTATTCGGAAGGCACGAGACTGCAGGCGCGGTCATAGCTTGGTCCATCCATCAACGGAACAGCAAGGTCAATGTCGTTCATCGCCAGCACCTACAACCATACGAACGCGAGTCATGCCCCTCAATAATATGGCCGAGAGTCAATTATTACGAGATCTCATTCCGCGATCGGCACATCGTTGATGCTCTCGGTTTGCCGCTGGCGTGCTTGTACCCCGCTACCCCACTCCCCTGTATACTGATGTAGCACGTGTTTCATCCGGGCTTGTTGGGCCGGATTGTTCATGGGAGGGTCTTATGGCTGCTTCGAATCCGCCTAAGGGGAGCGTTTCTTCTTCGTCCATCAAGCCGGTTACGCGCAAGGCCGTGCGTTGCCAGCGCGAGGTCGCTTGGCTTGTCACGCAGGCGGCGGGCAGGCTTGTGGCGACCACTCAGGACGTCAATGCGCCTACGCCGAGCTTTGTGTTAGCAGCGGCGCTGGATTTTGTGCGCCAATTGGAGCTTGCCGAACAGGATGCCAACGGCCACCTCGACTACCAGAATGTTATGGCGCCCGACCTGTTGACCTTTTGCCGCATAGCCAAGTTGCCCGCCGCACCCAATGCGCTTTCAGACGCAGGCTACATGTTTACGCTTTCGGGCGCGGGCCTTATCCACGACATCTATGCATACTGCAGCGAGCTCGCCGAGCGCCACGTCTTTGGCGCGGCAGAAGTCAAACCGGGATATGTCATCAAGCTGGTTCTTAGGCTGTTCTTGATGGACGGGTTCGGGGCCATGCCGGCGTAAGCCGAGTCTTCAGCATCACCGTCGACTGAGCAACAACCGCTTTACCTTAATGGACGCCAATCGAGGGTCGATTATTGGGTCGCCTCGTCCACTAACGCATCTATCCCACGCGCTCCGACAGTCGATACTTGCGGTTGCGGCTCGTCGCCGGCGCCGTGGGCTCGAGCTCGCCTTGAGCAATGAGCGCGTTGACGCGCGACCTAACCTGGGAAATTGTAAGCCCCGTACGTTCTGCCAGCTCACGCGTCCCCAGCTCGCCGTAGCGTTTGAGTGCCGCCACAATTAAGTCCCCGCCATGATCGATTTGCTCAACCTTCGCTCGGTAGAGGACAACCTTAAACCGGTCAAAACCGGGGCAAAACAGAGGCTCCGACAAACCATGCGCGCGCATGGCGTCAAACATCATCGGGATGCCTGAGCCATTGCCCTCAGCCGGCGAACCTGCACCATCCGGCAGCGGAACAATCGACATCAGTTTCACAAGCGTCGCATTGCGACATCGGGAGCTGCCGTCAAACAGGTTCTCGCGAGTCTTTCCTCCGTATAGGCCGCCGGGGTTCGTCACTTCGATACGGTCATCAAAGACGTCAACAGCGATCGACTGCCCACAGAACCGGTCTCCGTATTCTCGGTGGATTACGGCGTTGGCGATTGCCTCGCGCAGGACCTCCTCGGGAATCTCCAGCGAGTCGACACGCGAGACGCCTTTGATCATCGAGGTTCGTCGTAAATTCTTGGCGACCGCCGCGACGGCATCCGAGATCATTTCACCCAACGTCCCCTCGCAGATCGTACGGTCCATGAACCTCAACGACCCCGCCGCGCCCTTCTGCGTTCCGGCATAGACCGCCACATCGATAAAGAGCTTGGGATAGAACTGCTGGGGATAGGCACCCGCGGCCAGGAGCCCGGCCTTAGTGACATTGCCCTGCGAGTCGAGGAAATTCAGGCGCTCCAGCTTCGTTTTCTTGTCCGGCGCGCCGCGCATCGCACGAGGTGTCAGTGAGAAAGCACGCTCTATCGTGCGGTCGACCAGGGCCTCGTCAAGATCGCCTGCGACCGCGCCGGGCACTGCATCGCGATCACTGGGGCTCGCCCGTTCATACGATGACAAGGACAGGACCTCGGTCGACGAGAGCGGAACATCTTTATCATCGATGCGTTTGTAGCTGCCGCCTTGAGCGCCCCGCTCTATGACATAACAAGGCTTGCTCGACGGGTCGAGCTCCTCAATCGTGATGACCAGAACCACGGTGCCCTGGAGCTCCACGCGTTCAATGGTGTATTTGGGCGGATTGGCCAGTTTTCCGCGCCCGCCGGCATCACCCATGCCCGCTACGAATTGGTTGAGCACCTTCTCGGTCTCAAAGTTCTCAACCGGGACAAAGCCCGCGCGCTCGCTCACGCCGAGCACGATAATTCCGCCAGCGGTATTCGCGAATGCGCTAACCGTTTCCCATACGTCGCGGGAAAGCGTCGTGGCGCTCTCCTTGACCTCGACGTTAAGATCGTCCGAGCCCATGCGCCTTAAAGACTCGAGCAGACCGGTCAGCTCGTTTTCGTTCATCTGCATGTCCTTTCGCTCGGCCCGGCGGAGAATGCCGCGAATAGATTTCCTTCGTCTCTCAGTTATCTCTCGTAATTATCTCTCATCTTTCTGCTATCTCTCATATTAGAGATAAGTGAGAGATGAAAGATAAGATATCTGCCATTTGTTTCATTTAAACATGTTTTTGCTGGTAGAACAATCAGTATTGAGACAATACCATGATTGCTTGTCTCTTTGCAGATCAGTTATCTCTCATATTTATCTCTCGTCTTTCAGTTATCTCTCATTATTAGTGACGAATGAGAGATGAGAGATACGCGGGTGATGGGCGAGCGTGGATTTTTGGACGGTCGGAAAATCCCTCAAACAAAAAAACGGGGCCGGCCTTACGCCGAACCCCGTTTTCAAACGGACAGTTAGTTATCCAACGCGCGAGCATAGCAGTCAACTTTACGCCGCCGCGAACACTCCCAAACCTGTTCCGATGATGCAGATCGCGAAGATGCCAATAATAATCCAAATGGTCTTGACACCCTTTTTATAGAGAGCAACGCAAGCGAACGTTGCCAGCAAGGGCAGCAGACCGGGGAAGATCGAATCGAACAGATCCTGCAGGACAATCTCCGAACCACCCACATCAAAGGTCAAAGCAGTGGACAGTGAGACCTGTGCCGCAATCATGGCGCCGATAACGGTCATTCCGAGGACACCGGCAGCATGCGTCATGCGAGACATAAGGTTGTTCTCTTCGGACTGCTGCAGGAACTTGGTTCCCAGGTCGTATCCCAGATGGGCGGCGACGATACGCGTTGCAAAGTTAATCACAGAGTAGATAAGCGCGTACACGATGGGGCCGAGCGGGTTGCCCGTCGAAGCGATGCCGATACCAATGCCGGCGGCGACCACGCGGAACGTACCCCAGTAGAACGAATCGCCGATGCCGGAAAGCGGTCCCATGAGGCCGACCTTCATGGCGTTAATCGAGGACGTGTCAAAGTTCTTATCGGCAGCCGCCTGCTCTTCCATCGAAACCGTTAGGCCGGCTACAAACGGAAGCACATGAGGCGTGATGTTAAAGAACTCGGTATGGCGATCGAGCGCCGCATAGTAATCGTCGTCGTTGGGATAGATCTTTCGCAGGGGCTTCTGAATGGTGTACATGAAGCCCATTGCCATCATCTTGTCGTACGACTGCGAGCACTGGCTCGTAAACTGGCGAAGGAACATGCTCCGATACATATCGGGGCTCATAATCGCGTCCTTCTTGGCCTCTTTGAGGTCGGTGTTCTGGGTAGCCATTAGAAGTCCTCCTCTTCATCTGCAGCAACCGTCTGCGGACCGGACGAGCCCTCGCGGAAGGCCAGGAGCAGTGCGACGCAAATGGCAGCTGCGGCGACGCCGATAACGTCCATCTTGAGGTAGATGACCATAATGAATCCCAGGAACAGCCAAGGAAGCAGCTTGTTATCGCCCATGGTCCTAATAAGAAGTGCGAAGCCGATGCAGACCATGACGCCGGATGCAACGTTGAGGCCGTCCATCACAAACTGCGGAATCGCGTTGAGCGCATTGTTGATGAGGTCGGCACCAAAGAACAGCGAGCAAAACACCAGCAGTGCAGACGGAATGCCAATCGACAGCGGCACGACGGTCAGATGGTACAGGTTCGCCTTGGCAAGATCGCGATTTGCCAGAGCGGTCTCAATCTTCTTGCAGGCAAAGGCACCCGGAACGGCGTAGCAGAAGTTGCGCCACACCTGAAGGAAGACGGAGACGGGAAGGGCGAGTGCGACGGCAGTTGCCGTGCCCGTACCCGTAATGACGGCAAACGCGCAGCCAAGCACGCCGGAAGCATAGACCTCGGGAGGAACCGCCGCACCGACCATAATGGCGCCCATGAACATGGACTCCAAAGCAGCGCCGACGATAACGCCCTGCTGGACATCGCCAAGGATCAAGCCGACAAACAGGCTCGTAAACAGCGGACGACCAAGCATCGTAATGCCAAATAATTGCTCGTCCATGGACGCAATAAATGCGACCAGTGCAACTAGAAGATACTGGACAACCATTTCGATCAACCCCAGAAACAGGTCTGCAGGCGAGGCATTCTGCGCAGCTCGCCTGCAGACAACCGCAGCAATTTGAGAGGATTAGTAGTTCATCTGGTGATAGTAACGACGCGTGGTGAGCGGGTGGTTACGGACGTGCTCGAGATGGCAGCTCAGACGCTCGGTGATGGTGTAGGTGACCATCGGGGAGACGATCTTACGGAACTCGGGGTCGCTGAACGGCAGCTCGACCTCGGCAGTGTCGAACTTGTTCACGCGGACATGGACGCCCTTCTCGTCGGCGAGCATGTGAGTGAAGTTGTCCACGCGGTCCATGAGCTTACGGGTGTCGTCCTCGCCGTAGAGCATGATGAGGCTCGTGCCCTCCTCGCACAGCTCGATGGTGCCGTGGAAGAACTCGGCGGCGTGGATGGACTTGGTCTTGATCCACTGCATCTCCTCGAGAATGCACATGGCGTAGTCGTAGGCCTCACCCCAGAGCATGCCGGAGCCGATCACCATGTGGTAGTCGGTGTCCTTGAAGTCCTCGGCCATGGCGGCGCAGCGCTCGTCCTGAGCGTCCTTGGCCTTGATGAGGTACGGAGCAATCTTGCCGAACTCCTCCATGAAGGTGTCGTACTTGGGGAAAGCGCCGGCGTTCTTGAGGAAGCGGGCGACCAGCGTGATCTGGTAGGTGTAGATGGCCTCGCACAGGACGTCGTCCTCGGCGAAGCTGAAGAACTTGTAATCGGCGTACTCAGTGGCCGGGGTGTTGTCGTTGGAGACATACATCAGCGTGCGGGCGCCCTGCTCCTGGCAGAACTTGGCAGCCTCGATGATCTCGGGGGTGGTGCCGGTGCGGGTGGAGAAGACGCAGACCGAGTCCTTGTTGAAGGTCTTGGGCGGGCAGGCGAGGAACTCAGCGGCAATCTCGCAGTGGACGTCGACGTCGGCCGTGGTGGTCTCGACCCAATACTTCATCGGGAGCGTGTGGGCCCAGGTGCCGCCGCAGCCGATGAAGAAGATGTTGGAATAACCCTGCTCGCAGACCTTGTCCACGGCAGCCTCAATCTGAGGACGGAGAGCGAGGGCATCGCTCACAACCTTCTCGTAACGAGGCTCATCGAAATTGAACATCCCTTACTCCTAACTCACTTGGATGAACCCTTCATTCATCCCATGACGTTATAATACTTTATATAACTAACTATGCAAGAGCTATTTCAGATTTTTTTGATTTTTCTTTAATAAAAAGCCCGCCGATCAAATGATCGACGGGCTTAAGAAAGGAGGACCTGGTTAATAAATGCCAGACAATGGCATATTTCCGGCTAGAAAACGTCCTTGGCAAATACCTTTGAGTCATTGGGGACCTGACGGATTTCGATAACCACGCCATCGTTGACAAGCTCTTGGATATGCTCGGCATCGGTTTCGGTCGCAAAGATTGCGGGGGTCGGATGAAGCGTGGTCTCGGGAGACTTTCGGGATCCACCCAGATTGATCTCCTTGATGTCTTTGCAACCCTTAGCGAGACGATAGGCATCCTCGATCGTCTCAACAATGATAAACAGCGAGTACTTGTCGGTAACGCCGCTGTTGAGCGCCTCGATGGCCGCGTTTACGTCTTTTATGACGAGCTTCACGCCGTTGGGACGAGCTAGCCTCAAAGCGGCTTTTCTCATGTCGTCTTTTGCCACGGCATCGCTGGCACACAGGATGCAATCGACATCCAGCGCATGCGTCCAAGACATGGCGACCTGGCCGTGAATCAATCGGTAATCGACCCTCGTAAGCTTAATCATCGTAATCATCTCCGCACGTAATAAAGGTAATGACAGGCGTGGCCCTTAGCTAGGGCTCGAACCAGAACTAACTAGAACTCTTCTTCTTCGACATCGGCAAGCATGTCCGCCGCCTCACAAAGCATGATAAACGAACGTGATCCCTCGACCGCAGCTTTGGCCTTGTCCGCATCCAGGGAGTCCAGCTGTGTAGCCATTTCCACCAGCAGCGGCAAGTTCATTCCGGTGATCAACGTAAACGATCCGGCGGTCTGCCTCTGAATGAATTCGTTGTTTACAGAGCCGCCAAAGATGTCAGTTACGACAAACCACGTGTCGGCCGGATCCTTCGACTCCATCCAAGCATCGATAAGCGCTGCGACATCCCTCGTGTCGTCATCGACATAGGCGCACAGACACTCGATTCGGTCGTTGGCGCCCATCAGAATCTCCAGAGAGCTTTTCATACCTTGGGCGAGATAACCATGACTCGCTAGCAATATCTTATTCATAGTTCTCCAATATCAATAAGACGTACTATATTGTCATAACAAAGTATATAAGCAATTTCCTTTTTGCGGTGCGTTAATTCTCTAATTCCGCGAACGGTAACAATTGGTCGGTAAAACGGCCGCTCCTTTTACAGAACGGCCGCCCTTGCTTACAGATAGAACTTCAGTCGCTCGGTGCAGTACACCTGACGGGAGATGAAAAGCGGCTCGCCGCTTGGAGCATAACGTCTATCGACAAACAGAAGCAGCGGAGAGTCCAGCTCCACGTTAAGGTATGCCGCCTCGAGCTCGCTCGCATAGCAGACCTCGAGCGTACGCGTGTTGGGGCCCATCTTGATCCCCTGGCGATCGAGTACCGCCATCAGCGAATCCTCGAGGGATTCATGCTCCAAAAAAGAAAGCGCAGCGGAATAGCTATTGGTTTCCAGCATCGTGGGCTTGTCATCCACAAGGCGCAGACGACGACTACGCAATACCTTTTGGGTATCGTCTACGCCCAGGAACTTCGCGTCTCGCAGGCTTGGGAAGCCCCAGCCCATTGCGAGAACCCTGGTAGACGCCTGTTTTCCCGCAAGCTGGCACGAATGGGTAAAGCTCTCACGGTCGTCCGCGGCATACATCTGTGTGTCCGACGAAACGAATGTGCCCTTGCCGCGGGCCCTCTCAACAAGCCCAGCATCTTCCATTTCTTTAATTGCGGAGCGAACCGTTATTCGGCTCACGCCAAATTGCTCGATGAGCTCCGCCTCGGTCGGAAGCTTATCTCCCGGGCGGTACGTGCCGTTGGCGATCGAATCAGAAAGCGCACGAACAATCTGTTTGTACAGGGGGATAACGCTATTTGCTTCAACCATATCAACCATACCTTTGCAAGGAATCAGCAGCTAATAGATAGATGGCTTATATTGTATTAGAACTTTTTAGGAGTCCATATATTTCCTAAATGATTCGGTAAACGGGGTGTTATTTCACTTTAGCGGGGTGCAGCGGCTACCCGCGGCATTCGTTATCAACCTAGCTAGGCTAGTCCACCCACATCGTCTCCAGTTCGCTGCAGAGCCGCGGCCCCATATGGGTATACTCTCGAGGATTCGACTCGATTCGCCCCCGCTGGGGCGTCAAAGGAGACTGCATATGCCCACCACCTCAACCGACCCGCGCGCCGCTGCTGCCGCGCTGCTGGTGCCCGGTACCACCTGCCACGGCTTTGCCGTCGAGCGCTGCGAGACCGTGCCCGAGCTCGACTCGGACGCCTACGTGCTGCGCCACACCGCATCGGGCGCTCGCCTGCTGTACCTGGCGTGCGACGACGAAAACAAGGCCTTTGCCATTGGCTTTAAGACGCCGCCGGCCGATTCCACCGGCGTGTTCCATATTCTTGAGCACTCGGTGCTGTGCGGATCGGCCAAGTTCCCCGTCAAGGAGCCGTTTGTCGACCTGATCAAGAGCTCCATGCAGACGTTCCTCAACGCCATGACCTACCCCGACAAGACCATCTACCCCGTTGCCACCACCAACGAGCAGGACCTGTACAACCTGATGGACGTGTACCTGGACGCGGTGTTCAACCCGGCCATCTACACCAAGCCCACCATTTTTGAGCAGGAGGGCTGGCACTACGAGTTGGACCTGCCAGAGGGCGCCGAGAGCGAGGGCAGCGACAGCTCCGCGAGCCTGCGCGAGGGCACGCTGCGCTATAACGGCGTGGTGTTCAACGAGATGAAGGGCGCGCTGTCCGACCCTATGAGCGTGCTGGACGACGCCGTCAACGCCGCGCTCTATCCCGACACCGCCTATGCGCACGAGAGCGGCGGCGACCCGCGCGCGATTCCCGCGCTCACCTACGAGCAGTTCCTGGATACGCACGCGCGCCACTACAATCCTTCCAACTCTTACATCACGCTCTACGGCGACCTGGACGTGGACCGCGCACTGGCCTTTTTGGACGAGCGCTATCTGTCGCAGCCGAGTGCCGCGAGCCGCCGCATGGACGCTGCCGTTGCCGCCGGCGAGGACCCGTCCGCGCTGGCCCCCAATCCGCTGGACGTGCAGGAGCCTGTGACCTGCGAGTATAAGCGCGTCGAGATGGCCACCACGCCCGAGAACGCCCTGGTGGGCCTGGGCCTGGTGCTGGGCAGTGCGCTCGACCGCAAGCGCACGATCGCGGCGGACATCCTGTTCGAGGCGTTGCTGGGTTCCAACGAGGCACCGGTTAAGAAGGCCATTCTGGCCGCCGGCCTGGGCGGCAACGTGGTGAGCTACACCGCGGCCGAAAGCCTGCAGCCCTACGAACTCATCATGCTGCAAAACGCGCAGCCCGGCGTGGCGCGCGAACTGCGCCGCGTGTTCCAGGACGCCTGCCGCGACCTGTGCGAGCATGGCGTTCCGCGCGAGCGCCTGGAGGCCATCATCAGCAGCAACGAGTACGACCTGCGCCAGCGCGACTATGGCATCGCCGACGGCGTGGCCATTGCGTGCGACGCGCTGAGCACGTGGCTCTACGATGACGACGCCGCGACGCTGGCGCTCAAGTACGGCCCGGTGTACGAGGAGCTTCGTGGCGAGCTGGACGGCAGCTATTTTGAGGACCTTCTGCGCGAGCTCGTGCTGGAAAACGACCACATGGCACTGGTCGAGCTGGTGCCGGTGGACGCCGCCGAGGGTTCGGAGGGCGCCGAAGCCGCCGAGCTGGTAGTCAAGCGCGACGCCATGACCGATGCCGAGCTGGCCGATGTGGTCGAGCGCACGGCCGCGCTGCGTGCCGCGCAGGAGGCGGAGGACACACCCGAGGCCAAGGCCACGCTGCCGCGCCTGCGCGTGTCCGACATTGGCGAGGCGCGCCCCGAGCCGCCGCTGGTCGTGGACACGACTGCGCCCATCCCCTGCCTGCGCCACGGCATCCCCACCAACCGCCTGGTCTACGCCATGCAGTATTTCGACCTGAGCTGCGTCGCGTTTGATGACCTGCCCTATGTGACGCTGCTCTGCCGTCTGCTTAAGCAGCTGCCCACGCGCGAGCATTCGGCCGAGGAGCTCGACAACTTGCTCGCCGGCAAGCTCGGCTTTTTGAGCCTTACGACCGAAGTCATGACGCAGCCCGAAATGGACGGCGTGCGCCCCTACCTGCTGGTGAGCGCCGGCGCCCTGTCCGAGAAGATCGATGCGCTGGCGAGCCTGCCGCGCGAGGTATGGTCGAGCACGCTTTTGGCAGATGCCGACGCCGACCGCGTGCGCGACGTGCTCACGCAGATTCGCATTGGGCTTGAGCAGGGCTTTATCAACAACGGCCACTCGGCGGCGCTCGGTCGCGCGATGAGCTACAGCTCGCCTTCGGCCGTGGTGCGCGAGCAGCTTTCGGGCGTGGATTTCTACCTGTTCCTGCGCGATCTGCTCGAGCACTTTGACGAGCGCGTGGACGGGCTGCGTACCAAGCTTGCCGAGCTGGCGGAGCGCATCTTTGTGGCCGATGGCTGCATGGCGAGCTTTACCGGCAGCAACGAGGACTTTGACGCATACTGGGATGCCGCGGGCGACCTGGGGCTGGGTGCGGGCGATGGTGCCGATGCCGGCCGCGACGCTCTCGTGGTGCCGACGCCGCGCGACCGCCACGAGGCTTTCGTCATCCCCAGCGATATCTGCTTTGCGGCAAGCGCGTCCGACCCGCGTCGCCTGGGCATCGACGTGACGGGCGCCTGGGCGGTTGCCGCCAACGCGCTCTCCTACGACTACCTGTGGAACGAGATTCGCGTGAAGGGCGGTGCGTACGGCTGCGGATTCCGCGCAGCCGGCGAGCGCCAGACGGCGTTCTACACCTACCGCGACCCAGCAATCGACCCCTCGATTGAGCGTGTGGCGCGCGCAGGCGAATGGCTCGGCAGCTTTGAGCCCGACGAGGCTGCCTTTGAGGGCTTTATCGTAAGCTGCGTGAGCGGCATGGACGCGCCGGTGAAGCCGTACGCGCTCACCAAGCGCCGCAACACGACCTACCTGGCCGGGCTCGATCCGCACGCACGCGAGGAGCGCCGCGCCCAGATGCTCGCCGCCACGCCCGGTGAGCTTCGCTCGCTCGGTGCCGACGTGACGCGCATTGCGGCCGAATCGCCAACCTGTGTTTTTGGCGGCCGAGACGTCATCGCCAAGAGCAACGCCGGCTTTAACGTAGTCGACCTGCTGGGCTAAGGCACGGCAAGCAAAACTACCACGAAGGGCGCAGTTCACAGGCGCCCTTCGTGGTAGTTCGAACACTTGTTCTATACGCACACATGTTCTATAGTAGAGGTGCTTGCATCGAACTGAAATTGCAACTAGAATATAGTTGCAGAATGTGAGGCGGGATGACTCGATCCGATAAACTCATCGCCCAGCTGCTTAGCTGTCCTTCAACGTATAGATTTGCTGACTTTCTTAAAGTTATGGCTTCATATGGCTTTGAAATGGACAGCAAAGGCAAGACGTCCGGATCGCGCGTTCGCTTCTACAGGCCATCAGATGGCAGGATGTTCGTAATGCACGCACCTCATCCATCTGACGAATTGACAGCGGGGACCATTCGAAACATCGTTCGCTTTCTGCAAGATGTCGGAGGTAGTCATGAGTAACGTTTTGGCATACAAGGGTTATTTCGCCCCGGTCGAGTTCGATGCCGAACAGCATGTGCTAACAGGTATGGTCGCCGGCATTAGGGACGCAATCGTATTTGAAGGCTCCACGGCTGAAGAAGTGGAGCAATGCTTCCACGACGCCGTCGACGATTACCTTGAGTTTTGCGCCGAGAAGGGCAAGGAACCCGAGCGGGCTTTTAAGGGCTCGTTCAACGTAAGAACGGGCTCTGAGCTCCACAAGCAAGCAGCGCTGGCAGCGGCAAAGAAGGGTGAGTCACTCAATAAGTTTGTGACTGAAGCGATCGCTGCGGCGCTGTGAAGCCAACGTCGAGTCGAAGCCGCCACACAGGGCGCCTTTGTGGCGGCTTCGACGTTTGCCCAGATAAAACCTGCCAAAATAAACCTGTCCCTTTTTGGTAGGTTTGGGAGAGAGGGCCAGGATGGACAAGGCTGAGTTGCGGCGGGCGGTGATTGCTCGGCGCGATGCTCTTGATTTGGACTTGCGGGCAGCGAAGTCTGCCGTTATCTGCGCGCGGCTTGTTGAGCTGTTGGATCGCTTGGATGCCGCGGCGCCGCACACCGTTGCCATCTATGCCGCGATGGGCTCCGAAGTTGACCCAGCCGCGTTTGCCGCTGCGGCCGCCAAACGCGGCTGGCGCGTGGCCTATCCGTGCATGCTCTCGGCAATTGATGCCGCAGCTTGTGGCCAGCGCATGTGCATGCGGGCAGTTGCCGCCGACGATGCGTCCGCGGCTCCGTTTATCGCCCACCCCACACGGGCTTTCGCGGCCATAAACATCGACAGCGGCCGCTTCCCTATCGTGCCTGCCGAAGCTCTCGACATGATCGTCATGCCACTCGTAGCATTCGACCGCGCCGGCACGCGCCTAGGCTACGGCGGCGGCTGCTATGACCGCTACCTGCCCATGCTCTCGCCCGTATGTCAAATCGTCGGCATCGCCTTTGACGAACAGCGCGTCGGCCACGTTCCCACCGACGCCCACGACCTGCCGCTGCCCCACATCGTCAGCGCCTAACGGCTGGCGCACCTCCCGACGGCCTAGTGCTCCTCGCCGGCGCGGGCCAGGTCGTAGGGCGTGGTCTGGTAGACGTAGTAGTTGAGCCAGTTGGTGTAGAGCAACTGAGCCTGGCTGCGCCAGACGTTGCGCGGCTCGGCCGTGGGGTCGTCATTCGGGAAGTAATGCGCCGGAACCTGGGGGTTGAGTCCGCGCTTCACGTCGCGCTCGTACTCCAAGCGCAACGTGTCGGTATCGTACTCGGGATGGCCAAAGACAAAGAAGCGACGGCTGTCGGTCGACTTGACGATGTACAGGCCCACCTCGTCGGACACGGCCACGACCTCAAGCTGCGGCTCGGCCTCTACGTCCTCGCGGCGCACATCGGTGTTGCGCGAATGCACGGCATAGAAACGGTCGTCAAAGCCGCGGACCAGCGGGCTTTGCGGCTTCACCAGATAATGCTCGAACACACCGCTCGCCTTTGCCGGCAGGTCGTACTTCTGGATACCGTAATGATGGTAGAGCCCCGCCTGCGCGCCCCAACAAATGTGCAGCGTAGAGTGCACGTGCGTGGTGGACCAATCCATGATCTGGCAGAGCTCGGGCCAGTAGTCGACCTCCTCGAACGGCATCTGTTCCACCGGCGCGCCCGTGATGATCAGGCCGTCGTAGTGGATGTCGCGGATGTCGTCGAACGTGCGGTAGAACGTCTCCAGGTGGCCGGCGCTCACGTGCGTGGCCTCGTGCGTTTTAGTGCGCAGCAGGTCCACCTCCACCTGCAGCGGTGTGTTGGAGAGCTTGCGCATGATCTGCGTCTCGGTGGCAATCTTGGTGGGCATGAGGTTGAGGATGAGCACGCGCAGCGGACGGATGTCCTGGTGCAGCGCGCGGTACTCGGTCATGACAAAGATGTTCTCGCTCTCGAGCTGCGCGGCGGCAGGGAGGGCGTCGGGGATGCGAATGGGCATGGATGCTCCTTACGAGTCAGTTGCAGCTATGGTACAACGACCGGCGCCATCCACGCGAGCACATCGCCCAGCGATACCGTCAGCGGCCCAAATCGCTCCAAAAGTAGAGATTAAGGCATGCCCAAAAATCTATGGCGCTTTAGCCTAGCAAAGTGGCAACAGGACGCTACAATGGTTCGACGCGAAAAACTCGGCCGAAAGGATACATATATGTACCAGACGCGTAAGATCGGTGTGGTCGGCCAGGGCCACGTAGGAGCACATGTCGCCAACAGCCTGCTCATGCAGGGCATTGCCGATGAGCTGTACCTGTGCGATATCAACGAGGCCAAGGTGACGTCCGAGGTCCAGGACCTGCGCGACTCCCTTTCGTTTGTCCCGTACAACACCAAGATCGTCAACTGCTACGACCACTACGAGGAGCTTGCCTGCTGCGACGTCATCGTCAACGCCGCCGGCAAGGTCGCGCTGGCCGCCGGCAACCGCGACGGCGAGCTGTTCTTTACCACCGACGCCGCCCGCACCTTTGCCAAGCGCATCGTCGACGCCGGCTTTGACGGCATCTTCGTGAGCATCTCCAACCCCTGCGACGTCGTGTGCACCGAGCTGTGGCATCTGACCGGCTACGATCCCAAGAAGATTATCGGCTCGGGCTGCGGCCTGGACTCCGCCCGTCTGCGCACCGAGATCTCCAAGAAGGTCGGCGTGAGCCCCAAGTCCATCGACGCCTACATGATCGGCGAGCATGGCTTTAGCCAGCTGGCAGCCTTTAAGGCCGCAACCATCGCCGGCAAGAGCCTCAACGAGCTCCAGGCCGAGAACCCCGACAAGTACGCCTTCGACCACATGGAGGTCGAGGAGCTTGCACGCAAGGGCGGCTACGTAACCTACCAGGGCAAGCAGTGCACCGAGTACGCCGTCGCCAACTCCGCCGCGCGCGTCTGCGCCGCCGTGCTGCACAACGAGCACGCCGTGCTTTCGGTCTCCACGCTCATGACCGGCCAGTATGGCGAGGAGGGTATCTTTACCTCCCTGCCGTGCGTGATCGGTGCCGAGGGCGTCGAGGAGGTCTACACGCTCGACCTGTCCGAGTACGAGCTCGAGGGCTTCCACAAGAGCTGCCAGCACATCCGCGACAACATCGCCCAGCTCGACTGGTGGGATGCCGAGGCCTACGACGTCAAGTAAGCCGCTGGCTACCGCAACCTTGCGAATCTATGCGCGATACTAAGCGGGCCGCGCCGGAAACCCACCGGCGCGGCCCGCTTTTTGACTCACGCAGTGCCCCTGCGAATCGAAGGTGAATACTTTTCCCGTTACTTAGTACTGCTCGATGCCCATGTAGCGACGAATCTCAGGGCTGTGGTCGAAGACCTTGCCGCGCGCGGCGCGCAGCTCGCAGCTCATGTTGTAGAAGAAGATCGGCTCCAGGAACGAACGAACGCTGGCAGGCACCTCGCCCACGCCGTACTCGAGCGCGTCGAGCACCATGACCGTATCGGTGTGCGTGTTGAGGAACGCAAGAGCGCGCTCCTCCATGGGGCGGCACTCGCCCGCGCCAAGCTGCACAAAGTAGAACACGCCGGGCTCGGTAGCCTCGAACGGGCCGTGGAAATACTCGCCGGAGTGGATGTAGCAGCAGTGCTGCCACTGCATCTCCATAAGCGAGCAAATCGCCATGGCGTAGGTCTGGCTAAAGTTGGGGCCGGAGCCCAGGATGTAGAAGAACTTGTGCTGCTGGCAGAGCTCGGCAAAACGGGCGCCCAGCTCGGCGTTGACCTTCTCGCGGGCGGCGGGCAGCAGCGCATCCATCTGCTTTAGGCCCTCGTACATGTCGGCGAGTGCCTCGTAGCCTTCCTGCTGGTCGAGCAGCTCGGCGGCGATCAGAGCGCCGATGCCCTGAGGCACCTCGGCCTGCGGCACGCCCTCGCCCCAGGGGTAGACCCAGGTGGTCCACTTGCCGTTGTCGATCTTGGAGCCCTCGCAGTCGGTGAGGGCAACGACCTCGGCACCGGCCGCCATCGCCATCTCGCAGCCGTCGACGACCTCTTGCGTGTTGCCGCTGTGGCTGCAGGCAATAACGAGCGACTTCGGCCCTAGGCTCTTGGGGGCCATCAGGCAAAACTCGCGTGCCGTGTAGACCGTCGAGGTAAACGTGGTGGCCTCGCGCTTGAGCAGCTCGTTGGCCGGCATCAGGTCGATCATCGAACCGCCGCAAGCGATCCAAAAGACGTTCTCAATCTTGCCCTTGCGCTCGATGATTTCCTGAACCAGATCATGTGCGTTCATCCTGGTTTTCCTCCTTGTGTGGCGGTTTTGAACGACGACAGCTCGTACCTGCGGTCGTTCTATGTTGTCCTATTTATAGCACGCACGACGACGCTCGTGAAGTCATTTCACCAAACTTGTTCTATGTTGTTCTATCTATGGACGTTAGATGTCGAAGACGTAGCGCGAGCCCACGATCTTTTGGCGTCCGAGCAGCAAGGGTCGCTCGTCCGCATCGGTAAAGTACGCCTCCATATAGAAGAGTGGCTCACCGACCGGGATCTCGAGCAGTGGCGCGACTTGAGCGTCGGCAAGCGCAATCTCCACGGTACAAGGGTCGGATTTGAGCGGCGCGCGGCCCGAATGCTCGGCAACGAGCGCAAAGATTGAGTTATCGGTGAGGTCCTCGTCGGCAAGCGTCTGCAGATAGGGATGGTCAGCCAGCACAAAGGCGTTGTTCTCGAGCATGACGGGCACGCCGTCTGCCGTGCGCACACGCTCGACCACGATGAGCTCGCAGCCGGGTTCCACCCCAAAAAACGCCGCGTCCTCGCGCGTCGCCGCAACCACCGTGCGCGACACCAGGCGTGCTCCGGCCACCATGTCGTTGGCAGCGCAACCCTCGGAAAAGCTCTGAACGTCACCCTTCTGGACAATCTTGCGCTTGAGCTTGGGCGCGCACACGAACGTGCCCCTCCCCTGCTGGCGGTTGAGATACCCCGCGCGCGACAGCTCCTCGATGGCGCGGCGCACGGTGACGCGTCCCACACCATAGGACTTAGCGAGCTCCATCTCGGAAGGAATGCGCGAGCCGGATGCGTACACGCCACGCGCGATCTCGCCCTTTAGGTCGTCCATAACCTGCTGGTACAGCGGAACGGCGGATACCTCAGTGCGCTCGGTTTTATCGTCGAATGCCATCGTTACGCTCCATCCCGTGCATGCTCGGACTCAAACTCTTCAATCGCCGCCATAAACTGCTCGCCAAAGGCGTCGGCCTTTTTCTCGCCAATGCCGTTGACCTGGATAAGCTCGTCGCGCGTCTGTGGACGCAGGCGGCACAGACCGCGCAGGGCCTTGTCGGAAAAGACCATATACGGCGCCATCTCCAGCTCGGTCGAGATCTCCTTGCGCAGGGCACGCAGGCGCTCGAACAACTCGGCATCGTCGCCCACGCGTGGGCGCTGATCCAGCTCGGCCTCCTCGCGCAGCAGATCGACGGCGCGGCGGGCGCGGGCCGAGGCCTTGCGCTTGGACGCGCGACGCTTAACGGTAAAGGCAAACGCCTCATCCTCGACCTCGACGGCACGCGGACCCAGCCCCACGACCGGGTACTGCCCCTGCGAGGTAGCCAGATAACCGCGGCCGCACAGCTGGCCGATGATGTCCTTGATGCGCCCGACCGATTCGCTCGACAGCTCACCGTAGCCACGGTCCTCGTCCAGATGCATCTGGCGAATGCGCTCGGTGTTGCCGCCGTGGAGCACGTCGGCGATCAGCGACTTGCCAAAGCGCATGGGTCGCGCGGCCACATAGCGCACGGCAGCGCGGGCCATATCGGTGACGTCCTCGACCTCGAACTGCGTGAGGCAGTTGCTGCAGTTGCCGCAGCTCTCGACGTCGTCCGTGGCGGTGCCGCCCGTACTGGCCGCGGCATGCTCGGCCGCGGCCTCGTCGCCAAAGTAGCGCAGCATGTATTCGCGCAGGCAGCCGGTGGTATTGCAGTAGCCCTCCATCTGGCTGAGCAGGCGATAACGGTTCTGGAGCGCCCACGCGCGCTGCTCGTCGTCGAGCGCCTCGTCGACCGCATCGCCGCGGTCGATCAAAAAGCGGCGCATGCGAAAATCGTTACCGTTCCACAGCAAGTAGCAGCTGGCCGGGTCGCCATCGCGGCCGGCGCGGCCCGCCTCCTGGTAGTAGGCTTCGATGCTCTCGGGCACGTTGTTGTGGATCACGTAGCGCACGTTGGGCTTGTCGATGCCCATGCCAAAGGCGTTGGTGGCAACCATCACCTGGATATCGTCGTCGATAAAGGCGCGCTGGCTTTGGCGACGGGCGTCGTTGCCCATGCCGGCATGGTAGCGGCCAACGCGAATGCCGCTGGGGCCCAGCGCCTCGGCAAGCTCGCCCGCCAGCGCATCGACCGTCTTGCGGGTCGAGCAATACACGATACCGCTCTCGCTCGAATGCGCGATCACATAGTCGCGCACCCAGGCAGTCTTGGCCTTGTCGCCCATCTCCTCGCAACCAAAGTAGAGATTCTTGCGATCGAAGCCCGTCACCACCGTCGCAGGGTTTTGCAGGCCGAGCATTTGCTGAATGTCCGCACGCACGCGTTCGGTCGCCGTGGCGGTAAACGCCGCCACGATGGGGCGCTGCGGCAGGGAATCGATGAACTCACGAATCTGCAGGTAAGCGGGGCGGAAATCCTGACCCCATTGGCTTACGCAGTGGGCCTCGTCAATGGCCACGAGCGGCACGCCAATGCCGCCGTCCGCCGCGGCTTCCTGCGCAAAGGCTAAAAAGCGCGGCTCGAGCAGGCGCTCGGGCGCCACGTACATAAGCTGGTAGCGACCCTCGCGCGCCCGCTTGAGCACGGTGTTTTGCTGGGCTGGGGTAAGGCTGGAGTTGAGATAGCTGGGTCGCGCACCCGCCGCGAGCAACGCACGGGTCTGGTCCTCCATAAGCGACAGCAGCGGACTCACCACAAAGGTGATGCCGGGCAGCATGAGCGCGGGCACCTGGTAGCAAATGGACTTGCCGGCGCCCGTGGGCATAACGCCCAGCGCATCGCGACCGGCAAGGATCGCATCGACCATGCGGTCCTGCCCCGGGCGAAACGAGGTGTAGCCAAAATAGGCGCCGAGCGTGTCGAGCGCCATCTGCTGCATGCTATCGGTCATGGTTTCCTAACGTCCAAGTCATCTGCCGCCGATTATACGCCGCCACGCGGACAGCAGCACACGGCCGCCGCCCAGACTAGTCGTTTAAGAACGCCCCCAACGGCTAAGGAGTGTCCCCAGGTGCCGACAGAAAAGGAACGTCCCCAAGTGCCGGCCCGGCAACGCCGATGTTTTGGCGCGGACAGACACTATGACCCAATCCGAGGGCACTAAAAAGACAGGAGCCCCCGCTCGTGACCGCGGGTCGGGGCTGCGACAATGATGTCGAAGTGCCATAGGCGCAGCCGCGCCGCAACGAGGTTGGGAGGCTCCCATGCCAAAGTATTCTACCGCGTTCGGGATGGACGTCCACCTGAGGTCGACCACCGTCTGCGCCCTCGACGCGGACACCGGCGAGGCCGTGACGAGGAGGTTCCCCGGCAACCCCTGGGGCGAGATCGCCGGGTGGATGGAGGGGTTCCCCGGGCCGTCGCTCGCGGCCTACGAGAGCGGCTACCTCGGCTTCGCCCCGCAAAGGGAGCTCGCCGGGCTCGGCGTCGAGTGCGTCGTCGCCGCGGTCTCGAAGATCCCCAGGTCGGCCGCCGACTCGGCCTCCAAGAACGACAGGAACGACGCCGCCAGGATGGCCAAGGCGATACTCGCCCACGACATCTCCCCCGTATGGGTCCCCTCCCCCGAGGTCGAGGGCATCAGGGACCTCGCCGGCGCCTACGACGGGGCGACCGCGCGCCTGGCGACCGCCAAGCAGCGGCTGCTCGCCTTCCTCGCAAAGCGGGGGTTCGTCTACGGCGGCACCACGCCCGCCGGCAACCCGAGGAAGTACTGGACCTACGACTTCCTGAGGTGGCTCGACAAGGTCAGGCCGGAGGGCGATGGCGGGGTTCGGACGCTCGCCGCCCTGAGGAACGAGGTCGAGGCCGCGGCGGAGGCCCGGGCGGACCTGCTCTCCGAGTACAGGGCCGCCGTGGATGCCAGCCCGATCGCCGCGGAGGTGGCCGCCCTCCAGTCGATCAAGGGCTGCGCCTTCGCGCTGGCCGCAGCCTTCTCGGCCGAGGTCGGCGACTTCACGAGGTTCCGTTCCGGAAGGCAGGTCACGGCCTATTCCGGCCTCGCGCCGAGTCAGAGGTCGAGCGGCGACTCCGTGCGGCTCGGAGGCATCAGCGGCGCGGGCAACGCGCTCGTGAGGAAGCTGGCCGTTGAGGGCTCATGGTGCTACGCCGCGGCACGGCACCAGCCGAAGCTCATGCCGAGGGACACGGGCGTGCCCCTCGAGATAAGGATGCACGGGAGGAAGGGGTCCGAGCGGCTCCTGCGGCGGCGCGAGGAGATGCTCGCCCGCGGCATGCCCGCGGCGAAGGCCAACGCGGCCACCGCGGCCGAGCTCGTGAGGTGGCTCTGGGCCCTCGGCATGATGTGCCGGGAGGGCGCGGAATAGACATGGCCCCCGTCCCGGCGAGCCGGGCGGCCTTCGGGGATACCCCCTATTTCGCTGTGCGCGCGGAGCCCTCCGCATGCGCCTCGACAGACTTGGGGAACCCCGCCGAAGGAATGGAGTGCGGGCCGGCAGAACGGTATCCGCGGATATGAGACTGAGCCGAAGGCGTCGACGACATGCCGGGGGCGGACCGGGACGGGTTAACGGCAGGCCCCGCCGACCGATTGCAAGCGGTCGGCGGGGCCATTGTGGCTCTTGACAGAGGATTGGGTCATATGAGCGAAAGCCCGCCAGAGCGAGCAAGGTGCCTTGAAACGAGGCAGCATTGACCTTCTGGTCATGCCGCCGAAGTTGAAAGGCAGATTGCCGCTCTGGCGGGCTTGCAGCGTCGAGCCGTTACGCGGTTTGGTAAAACCGCGTAACTTACATGACCATAACGTAGCGCGATCCCACGTAGTACTGCTTACCCATCAGGACCGGTTCGCCATTGGGGCCCGTAAAGCCGGCACGCAGATTGAGCAGCGGATCGTGCGGAGCAATGCCCAGCTCGGCCGCCTGCTCGGCGTTAGCTCGAACGGCCTCGACCGTACGGTAGCCAACCGAGACAATCGGGATTCCGCCAACACGCTCGACCTCGGCAAAAATAGACTTGTCCTCAAGATCGGCCGTCAACAGCTCGCGGTAGGCATCAAACGGCACAAAGATGTTCTCCTCAAAGATGGGCTCGCCGTCGGCCGTACGCACGCGCTTGATATGCAGCAGCAGCGCATCCTTCTGCAGGCCAAAGAACTCCATCTCGTTTTGGCGCGCCGGAACGATCTGGCGATCGATCACGTGCGCACCGGCCTTCATGCCGTTGCCGGCACACAGCGCGGTAAACGTCTGCAGCGTCGAGGCGTGAAACTGGCGATTGATGTGCGGCGTGGAGACAAAGGTGCCACGGCCCTGCTGCTTAACCAGGTAGCCATCGGAGCACAGCTCCTCGACGGCGCGGCGCACCGTAATGCGGCTCACGTCGTACTGCTCGGCTAGCTCAAGCTCGGACGGAATACGCTCCTTGGGTGCATAAACACCTTTCTCGATCGCATCCTTGATTTCGTCGTAAATCTGCTGGTAAAGCGGTGCATTTTTGGGCGCAGGCATATCTAATCACTCTTATCGAAATATCGAAATAACTAATACGTATATAACGTCTAGTTTCATATTACCTCATAATGATAAAACGATACACCCTCCCTACCAAAAAGCGACAGCTTCATTTTGGTAGGTTTTATCTGGGCAAACGAGAGCCTCTCGAAAGCAACGGGGCTTTCGGGGGGCTCGTTCGGATGGGTTGCGCAGGACCGGCAAAATGCCAATACCCTACTTGCCGTCGTCCTGCTGCAGGCTGTCCTGTTCGCTGAGGCGCGCCTGCCTGCTGACCATGCGTGCGGGCTTGTCGGGATCGGGAACGGCCGTGGGCATGGGCTCGTCGACATGACCACCCCACCAGCCGCCCACAAAGTTGAGCGTGTGGAACACGTTGATCACGGCGCCGGAATCAACGTCGCACACCAGCTTGATAATGTCCTGACTCTCGTAGGTCGAGACAACGGTGTTCAGCAGGTACATCTTTTCGCGGCTATATCCGCCGACGACCTCGGCGCAGCTAATGCCGTGCTGAAAATGGTTTACGTAGGCAGTCATGACCTCGTCTGCCTTACGCGTCGTGATCTGCAGCGTCACGCGATCGTAGCGACGATAGAAACTGTCGATGGTCTTGGTCGAAATAAACTGGAACACGATGGAATACGCCGCCTTGTCCCAGCCAAACATAAAGCCAAAGATCGCCAGGATAAAGCAGTTGAAACCAAAGATGACGCCCCAGATGGTCTTGCCCGTGTGGTTGGAGACCCACAGCGCGATAAAGTCGGTGCCGCCGGTGGATGCGCCGGATTTAAGTGCGATGGCAGCGCCCAGACCCGAGACCACGCCGCCAAAAATGATGAGCATGATCTTGTCGCCCAAAAATGGAGCGAAGTGAAAGACGTTGAGGAACAGCGACGAGAGCACGACCTGCATCATCGAGAAGATGACGAAGCGCTTGCTGATGCCGCTCCAGCATAGGAGCGCCACGGGGATGTTGAGCGCGAGCATACCGAGCGAGATGTCGATGTGAACGCCGCCCAGCGAGGTAACGCGATCGAGCAGGACCGCAACGCCGGTGAGGCCGCTCGGAAGCAAGTCGGCGGGCTGAATGAACGCCTGGATCAGGAATGTCTGGAGAACGGCGGAAATCGTGACCGCCACGGCAGTAATAGCGCGGCGGACGATGGTGAGGCGGCCAAGTACGAGCACTCGGTCCGTGAGCTGATCGATGGCGTTCGCCACGCAGGCTCCTTTCGAAGGCAGATGTAGTTGTGGGGTATGTCGGCGATTGTAGCACGGAGCGTGCGAGGGCGCTTCAATTCACCCTCCATCGACAACCAAAGCGGGACCAGCAACCCCACGACCAAAGGCCCAAATTACAAGTGAGTAGACTTTACGCGACCTGCAGAGCACACCCAAAACCGCCACCCCTGTGACCTGCGGTTTTACTAGAGCAGATGCGCTTTGTGCTCGTCCTGCACCAAAAAGTCTACTCACTTAGTCCGAATCGAAGCCAAACGGATCAAAATCGAAACCAAATTGAGCCAGTCCACCGCAAAAAACGTTTGAACCCGTGCTTCTCGCGGCGGATTGACACTACAAAGCGGCCAAAATATCGGTCAGATTATCAATAACGGCATCGGCTCGCGATTGATCGAGGTTGACGCCCTCGTGCGGGCGCAGTGCCAGGACGCGGGCGCCGGAACGTTTGCCAGCCTCGATGCCCAAAGGCGAGTCCTCGATAACCAGGCACTCGGTAGGCTCCACACCCAGCGCCTCCATGGCACGCAGGTAGATCTCGGGGTCGGGCTTAAACGCACTGCACTCGTGACCGCTGATGGTGTAGTCCAGCACGTCGGCGATACCGGCAATCCCCACCAGCTCGTCAATGAGCTCGCGATAGGACGAGCTTGCGATGGCACACTTCACGCCACGCTCGTGCAGCTTGCGCATCACCGGCTCCGTCTGCTCGTTGAGCAGCTCGGCATACGGAACGGGATGGTCCGGGCTATAAACCTGCTTGTACTCCACGCGCAGGCGCTCGCGCAGCTCAACACCGTCGGGCACCAGTGCCTCCCAAATGGCAGGCTCGTTAGACCCCGAAAGATCGGGGATCTCGTCAAAGTGGAACCCCTTCTCCTCCATAAACGCCACGCGACGACGGTTGTAGAACCACTCGGTATCGACCAGCACGCCGTCCATGTCAAACAGCACTGCTTTGATCATACGCATCTCCTCCCACCTGCCAAATAGAGACAGGTTTATTTTGGTAGGTTTTATCCTGGGTTTTGCGACGCGACAGGCGTGCCCTCCCAAGAGCAAAAAAAGGGGATGGGGCACAAACCCCATCCCCTCTCAATCAACCCGTAAGGTCTACTTACTTGTGATTAGTAGGAAAGCTTCCACATGTAGCGACGCATGGTCAGCGGGTGCTGACGGGCCTCGGCGATCTGGTTGCCGTACTCGCGCATAACGGCGAGGTGCAGCAGCGGGTTGAAGTAGGTGACGACGCTCGCGGGCACGGCGTCGGCCAGGCCGTAGTCCTTGGAGTCGATCAGAGCGACCTTGGCGCCCATGCGCTCAAGGAAGGTGAGGGCGCGGGCGTCCATCGGACGGGTGGCGCCATCGGACATGAAGAAGACGTAGGGCTTACCCTCGGTGGAAACCTCGAACGGGCCGTGGAAGTACTCGCCGGTGTTGTAGGCGGCGGCGTCGATCCACTGCATCTCGGTGAACAGGAAGGCGGCGTGAGAATAAGCCATCTTCTCGGAGGCACCGGAGGCCATGAAGTAGATCATCTTGTCGTCCTTGAAGTCCTCGGCGAACTTCTTGGCGAGCTTCTTGCAGTGCTGAGCGGCGTTCTCGCAGAGATCGAAGACGTTGGTGAGGCCGGTGATCATGTCCTCGTAGTGGTCATAGCCCTCGGTCTGCTGAAGGATCTCGACAGCAAGAGCGATGGCATAGCCGGGCTTCTCGCACTTGGCAGCGTAGTTGGCGTGGAAGCCGTGAACGATGACGTGGTCGGCGTCGACGGTCAGAGCAGAGCCAGCCTTGTTGGTGAGGGAGACGACCGGGCAGTTGTGCTTCTTGGCGGTCTTGTTGGCCTCGACGGTCTCGGGCGTGGAGCCACCGAGGGAGCAGGTGATCACGAAGGTGTGCTCGTTGACCCAGGAGGGCGTGTCGTAGTTGAACTCGTTAGCGGTGAAGATCTGAACGTTCAGCTTGTCCGTGTTGTTGGCCAGGAAGTACTTGGCGGGGTAAAGGTCGGACATGGAAGCGCCGCAGCCGACGAAGGCGACGCTGTGGATCTCGTGGTTGGACAGGACGTCAGCGACGATCTGCTTAGGGAGGTTAAGGTCGATCTCGTACATCTGACACATTCCTTTCAATTTTTGCGGCGCCACATTGCCGGGCGCTCGCAGGGTTACCGTGGTTTGGACCGAGTCGCCGGCCCGTTGAGGATGTGACAAAGGGACTGCCCTTTGTCACATTTTGGGGATGGAAGCCTGCCTGGGGTATGGGATGCCAGGCAGGCCCCCGGGGGAAAGCGGTTAGGCGCTTAGTCGCGACTAGGCCAGGATGCCGGCCGCGGAGAGGGCGATGCCGCCCACAATGGCGATCACGAGAAGCCAACCGGTGTTGACGTTCTTCTTGATGAGCCAGTACATAAGGCCGGTGAGGCCGAGGGAGATCATCTGGGGCATCATGCCGTCCAGGATGTCCTGGATAACGACGGTGCCCTCAGCGAACTGCAGCGGGGTGGTGGCGCCGATCAGCGTGGCGATCATGCCACCCACGGACATAAGACCCACGATGCCGCAGACATACATGAGCTTCTCCATGAGGTCGCCGCCCTGAAGCTTGCTCAGGTACTCGTGGCCGCCCTGATAGCCCATCTTGGCTGCGAACCAAGTGATCAGCACAGAGGGGACGATGGAGATGAGCATGGCCAGAATCGGGCCCATGATGGAGCCCTGCTGAGCCAGCTGAACGCCCAGGCCAAAGGCGATAACGCGGATGGTGCCCTGGAAGAAGGAGTCACCGATGCCGGAAAGCGGGCCCATAAGAGAGGTCTTGACCGCGTTGATCGAATCGGGGTTGAAGTTCTCGGGATCCTTGGCGTACTCCTCCTCCATGGAGGCGGCGAGGCCTAGGATAAAGGCGCTCGTCTGCGGGGTGCAGTTGTAGAACGCCATGTGACGGTGGTAAGCCTCTTTCTTAGCAGCGAGCTGCTTGGGGTCGGACTCATCCGGATAGAGGCGATCGAGCGTGGGAACCATGCCGTAGAGGAAGCCCATGTTCATCTGACGCTCGTAGTTCCAAGAGGCCTGGATGGCCCAGGAGCGCCAGAAGAACTGGCTGACCTTCTTGTTCAGGGACACGTCCTTGGTTGCGGTTGCCATAGTGTGTTCCTCCTTAGTCTTCGTCGTCTTCGAGCGGATCGTAGTCGGAATCGACACCGGCGGCTGCATGGGAACCGTTGAACTTGAAGCCCATGAAGACGACAGCCAGGCACACACCGATCAGAGCGACCGCGATGACGGACAGGTTGAGGTAAGCGGCGAGCAGGAAACCGATGAACAGGAACGGAGTCATACCCTTCTTGATCATCATGGTGAGCAGCAGGGCCAAGCCGTAGGCGGTCATGATCTTGGTCGAAACGTTAAGACCAGTGGACAGCCACTCGGGAACCATGTTGACGATGGCCTGAACCAGGTCGGTGCCAACAAAGACGGCGAGGAAGATCGGCAGGAAGTACATGACGGCGTACAGACCGGAGCCGGCGCAGATGTGCATGCGGTAGGCGGTCTTGAACTTTCCGTTATCGATCGCGCTATCTGCCACATGGGTGAGGGCGGCGATGATGGAACGGAACACGATGCCGAGGAGCTGACCCAGGACGGCGACCGGGATGGCGATCGTCATGGCGGTCTCGGCGGAAGCATCGGTCAGGCACGCAAAGGCAGCGGCCACGATGCCGCCCAGGACCATATCGGGCGGAACGGCGGCGCCGACCTGCACCAGGCCCATGGACACGAGCTCGACGGCGGCACCGACGGCAAGACCGGTGGGCACATCGCCCAGCAGCAAACCGACGAGCGTAGCGCCAACGAGGGGCTGCTCGAAGTTAAGACGACCGAGCAGGCGGGAGTCCCACATGCAGAACACGCCGACGAGGCCGACGAGCACCGCACTGATGAACGTATTCATACCCTTCTCCTTTCAGTCAGGCAAAAGCCTGGTTGATTACAGCTTGGCGTCGATGTCGACGCTCTGATACGTAGGGGTCTGCTGGACGTAGAGCTTAATGCCCATGTCGAGCAGCTGGTTGACGTCTGCCTTCTGGGTGGCGTCGAGGAAGACGGAGCTGTCCTTGCCGCCGACCTGATCGGCACCGTCGTGGTTGGCGGTGGCGCCCAGGTTGATGGCGTCGAGCTTGTAGCCCTGGCAGAACTGCAGCATCTCGGCCGTGTTGCCAAAGACGAACATGACGCGCTCGCCGAGGGTGTTGAGCTTGTCCATCTTGGCGAGGGCACGCTCGACGGTGAAGACGTTCAGGCGCACGCCCTGAGGCTTGGCCAGCTTAAGAGCGCCCTTCTTGATGTCATCGTTGGCGGCAGCGTTGTCGACGACGATGATGCGCTCGGCCTGAACCTTGGTGGTCCAGGTAAAGACGACCTGGCCGTGCAGCAGACGGTAGTCAAGACGTGCGAGGACGATCTTGGCGGGACCGGAGCTGTGACGGGGCGCCTTTGCCTTCTTAGCGGGAGCCGCGGGAGCCTCGACCGGCGCGTTGGGGTTGGTCAGACCGGTGCGGGCCTCGTTGATGAGGGCCGCGAGCTCGGCGCCCTTGACGGGAACGGGGCTCATAGCGAGCGTGAGCGCCAGCGGAATGTTGAAACCACTGACAACCGTGAACTTCGTGCCGTTCTTGGAAAGCTCGACCATGTTGTTGTTGACCGAGCTGCCGAGCATATCGGTCAGCACATAGACGGTGTCGTCCGCGTTGAACGTGGCGATCATGGCGTCCACCTTATTGGTGATAGGCTCCTTATCGTCACGAGCAAGCGACACGACGTGGACGTTCGACACGTCGCCGAGAACCATCTCGAGCGTGTCTTTGGCGCCTGCGGCCAGGCCGCCATGAGATGCGAGAATGATCTGATTCATCTTGCCTCCTCCTTTTCGTTATGGTCATTATAACGTCTTATACGTTGCGGATATTGCTAATTAGTATAAAGACCGTTCGCGGGTGAAAAACGACCGTTGACGGGTTTAACGTACTCGTAACGTTGGCGCAGGGAAGGCCGGCGCTGGCCAGGCGGTGCCCGATCAGACGCCGCGCCAATCCCTTATCGCACGAAGTACCAGGGGCTTTCCTGCACGGTGGGCTCCAGCGCGATGCCGGTGCGCTCCTTAAACAGATCCATGTCCTGCGATTTTTCGGTCCACCACGCATTGGGCTTAAAGGTCATGCTCTCAATGACATGACCGACAAACACACTGTTGCGCAGCTTGGAGAAGTCGGTGTTCATAATCAGGATGGACGCGAGCACCAGCACGATGCCCAGGACTTTGATCGCGCCGGCGGGCTCGGCATAGACACCAATGCCCACCAGTACGGTGACGACCGTCTCGAATGACATTACGACGGGAACTTTCGACGTCTCGAGCCCCATGGATAGACCCTGCATATATAAGATATAAGCCACGGCCGTGGGGATGAGTCCAAAGCCAAGGAACAGCAGCAGCAGCTGTGACGACATTGCCGCGGCGACATCCGGCCACGGAGCCGCGATAGCCGCCATAACCGCACCGCCAAAAACAAAGCCCCAAAACGTGACAGCCAGCGGGTGGACCGTCTTGGTTGCTATTCGGCTAAACACCGCGAGCGACGCACCGCAAAGGCCTGCAATCACGCCCGACGTGACGCCCCAAACCGAAAAATGAAAACCGGAAAGGTCGCCATTAGTCACTGCAAGCACGCAGCCTACGATGTTAAAGACAATGGCAACGAGCTTGTTGGGGGTCACGTCCTCGCGATAAAGCACGCGGCCGAGCATGACGCCAAACACCGGCGAGGTGTAGAGCAGCACCGAGGCCGTGGACATGCCCACCTCGCCCATGCACTCGTAATAGCAGGTGTTGGCGGCGGCCAAACCGACGATACCGACAAGCGCGCAGGGAACAAGCTCTTTAGGGCTTGCCTTGAACAGGGCCAGCGGGCCCTGAGCCACGGTAGACCCCTCACCCGGACGGCAGCCCATAAACATCAGGACCGGCGCCAAGATAAGCGCTCCGACCAACAAGCGAAAGGCAGCCATGCTCTGGGACGAAACGCCCATGGCCGAGATGCCGTTTACAAAGATTCCGATGCTGCCCCACATAAGCGCGGCGATCAGTACCAGCACATAGCCCAGATTGCTTTTCTTCAACGCAGCCTCCTCGATATTGTTTCCAATATGTTTCACACTACGTTATAGTCGTTATATACATTTTTCAAGACACAAATCGGCGAGCGGAAAAATCTGCTCCCCACATACTCATTGAGTAGTCATTGGGGACGCACTTAAATGACTGGTCATTCAAGTGCGTCCCCCAACGACTAGGACTGTCCCCAACTGCCGGCAGAAAAGGAACGTTCCCAACGTCTAAGGCGCCGCTGGTTGAGCATAAGTCAGCGAGCGGGCCGCAGTTGAGGCAAGGTGACGTGAAACGAAAGGGCGCTGACCTTCTGGTCGCGCCCTTGAAGTTGAACGTCAGATT
>UQIH01000012.1 GCA_900541145.1 uncultured Collinsella sp.
TGAAACGAAAGGGCGCTGACCTTCTGGTCGCGCCCTTGAAGTTGAACGTCAGATTGCCCAAATGCGGACCGCGCAGCGTCGATCCGTTACGCGGTTTGGTAAAACCGCGTAACTAATAATCAAGCTTCCACATGTAGCGTCGCGTCATGTAGTCCTTGTGGGTGACGGCAGAGAGCGCGCGCATGTACACGTTGTTGAGAATCGGGGCAAAGATCAGGTGGTTGAAGTATTCGCTCACGCTGTCCTTGATGTCATTGAGGCCGAGCTCCTTGGCGTCGAGCTGATAGACGCGCTCGCCACCGTACTGGTTGACGAAGCGGATGCCGCGCTCGTCGTTGCAGCGGCTGCGGCCGACGCTGATGAGCTGGAACAGCGAGGTGCGCTTGTCCAGAATCTCGAAGGGGCCGTGAAAGAAGTCGCAGGTGTTGATGGTGCAGGAGTCGATCTGCAGCATCTCCTGCACGTTGCAGATGCTAAAGACGTAGGCGGCACCAAAGAGCGGGCCCTGAGCCATGACGTTGATGCAGGGCTTGTCGGCGTTCTGCTCGGCCCACTTGGCAGCGAGCGGACGGGTGTACTCGACGGCCTTGCGATAGATAGGGTCGACCAAGTCGAAGGCGGCCATGGCGGTCTCGTACTCGGCATAGCCCTCGGTCTGCTGCGTAAGCTCCATGGCGATCATGGTCACGACGGCGGAGTTGGTGCGGCCCATGCAGGACTCGTCGACGGCCAGGCTGTCGTACTGGATCTTGTAGTCGCAGACCTCGGTGAGGCCGGACTCGTCAACATAGATGGCGATGGTGCTGGCGCCGTGGTCCTTGGCGACCTGGGCGGCAACGATGGTCTCCTTGGTGCCGCGCATGGACACGACGACGGCCAGGGTGTTCTCGTTGACGTAGGCCGGTGTGGCGTGCACGAACTCGTTGCTGGTGTAGCTGGAGCTCACGACCTGCGTGGCCTCGTGCTCCATAAAGTACTGGGCAGGATAGTTGCCGCCGTTGGACCCGCCGGCGCCAATCCACACGACGCGCTTGATGCCGCCCTTGTCAGCCTTGTCAGCCAAAACCTGGGAGACGACGTCCTTAACCTGTTCCTGAGTAGTCATCGTGCATCAGCCTTTCTTCTCGTTTGATGCTCTCGATGGCATACAAGTTACATACATGTTTTGGTTATGTCGACTAGTTGTATGCTATATTTGTCTTAGAAATTCTGCTGATGCGATTTTTGATAATTGGCTACCAGCGGTTTTGTTGTTGTATTAAATACATGTTTGATTAGATTCGCATACAAGTTAGATATAGGCTGATCGCATGAACGCTTCATCTAAAAAGAAACTGAGCCAATACGAGCGCTTGGCGGGTACGCTTCGCGACCGCATCGCCGCCGGCATCTACGCACGCGGAGACAAGCTGCCGTCCGAGATGGAGCTCATGGACGAATCGGGGCTGTCGCGCAGCACCGTGCGCCACGCCCTTAAGGTTCTCGTTGATGAGGGCCTGGTGCGCACCGAGCGCGGGCGTGGCGCCTTTGTGGCCGACACGCCCGCGCTCCACGAGAACAACCTAGTGTTTTCGAGCTATACCAAGCAGGTCGAAGGTCAGGGCATGAAGCCCACCACGCGCACCGTGGACTCGGGCTTTGCCAAGGCGGCCGGCAGCATAGCTAAGTTCTTTGACGCCGCCGTGGGCAGCAAGCTCGTCAAACTTGTCCGCCTGCGCTACCTGGACGACGTGCCGCTGTGCCTGGAGACCACCTACCTGCCGCCAAGCTTCGAGACGCTCATCGATCGCGATATCAACGGTTCACTCTACGCGACGCTGCGCCAAGAATTCCATCGCGCGCCGGCACAGGGGCACAAGACCTTTGAGGTGTGCTATGCCTCGCAAAACGAGGCGTTTTTGCTCAACGTTGAGCGCGGGCAGGCGCTGATCCTGATCACCGACTACGTCTACGACACCGACGGCCGACCGCTCCATGTCTCCAAGCGCATCCAGCGCACCGACCGCGCCAAATACACCGAACCCATCGGCTAACCTGCCAAAATAAACCTGTCCCTAAATGGTAGGTTTGGGGAGGTCGGGGAACCAGGTTGGCTTGGGTTGGTTGGGTGTGCGCTCGGCCAGGACCAACTCCATCCAGCACATGTCGTACCAGCGGCCGAACTTTTGGGCACAGCGGTCGAAAGCACCCACCAAGCGATATCCCATATGGGCATGGAAGTCCTGACTGTTGTGCGTCAGGTACTCGTCGTCCTTATCGTGCGGCACGGCGATGAGCGCGCACATGTTGGTGATGCCCATCGCGACCAGGCATTGTTTGAGCGCATCGTGCAGCTTGCGGCCCAGCCCGCCGTGACGCACGTCGCGCGCCAGGTAGATCGACGTCTCGACCGACCAGTCATATGCCTCGCGGCTGTTGAGCGGACTCACATAGGCATAACCTACCGGACGCCCGTCCAGCTCCATCACCAGATACGGATAGCGCTTGAGCGTACGCTCGATGCGCCCGGCGAACTCCTCAACGCCCGGCACCTCGCATTCGCAGGTAATCGCCGTCTGGCGCACATACGGCTCATAGATGGCAAGCAACGCCGACGCGTCATCGGGCGTCGCCAGGCGAATCGTCGGCTCGGACATCTCGGTCATACAACCCTTCCCCCTCAAAAACAAAGGCCGCCTTGCGCCAAACCCAGCGCAAGGCGGCCCCTCGTCATTACATCAGGCTACAGAACCGCCGCCAACGCGTCGATATCCTCCTGCGTCGTGGCCCAGCTGGCGCAAAAGCGCACCACCGTGTGGGTCTCGTCGTACTTTTCCCAGTACTCGATCGCCGCATGCTCGCGAATGCGCGCCATGTCCTCGTTGGGCAGAATCACGAACTGCTGGTTTGTGGGCGTCTCCAAAAAGAACCGGTAGCCGTGCTCGTGCAGCACGCGACGAAGCGCCTGCGCGGTTTCGATCGCCTGACGGCCAATCTCAAAATACAGGCCATCGGTAAAGAGCGCCTCAAACTGGACGCCCGTCAGGCGGCCCTTGGCCAACAGCGCACCGTGCTGCTTAATGCGCGGAATGGGATGCGCCGGAGCGTGTATGCCGCAAAACACCACAGCCTCGCCGCACAGAGCGCCGCACTTGGTGCCGCCGATGTAGAACACGTCGCACAGCTGCGCCAGCTCGGGCAGGGTAATGTCGCACTCATCGGCCGCCAGCGCATAGGCCAGGCGGGCACCGTCCACAAACAGCGGAATCTGGCGCTTCTGGCACACCGCATGGATCGCCGCGAGCTCGGCCTTGGAGTACAGCGTGCCGTACTCGGTCGATAGGCTCACGTACACGGCGCCTGGGAACACCGTATGCTCGTAGCTCTCGTTTTCGTAGAACACCTGGATATAGTTCTCGAGGTCCTCGGCGTGCATCTTGCCCTCGTAGCCGGGGATGGTGAGCACCTTGTGGCCGCCAAACTCGATGGCGCCCGCCTCGTGGCAGGCGACGTGGCCGGTCTCGGCAGCAACGACGCCCTCGTACGGCGCGAGCAACATGTCGATCACCGTCGCGTTGGCCTGCGTGCCGCCCACCAGAAAAAACACGTCGGCATCGGGGGCCTGGCAGGCCTCGCGAATAAGTTGCTTGGCGCGCTCGGTATGTGCATCGGTACCGTAGCCGGGCTGCGGCTCCATGTTGGTATCGACGAGCGCCTGCAGCACCGCCGGGTGTGCGCCGTGGGAATAATCGTTGTTGAACGCGAGCATGGCAATCCTCTCTTACCGGGTATCGGCCAGATGATTCAAACGGAGCTATTGTACGCCGTTGGGATAGGCAATGCGCGCGGCAAGGCACTCAAGCGCCAGCACCAGAGCAAAGCCGCAGCTCACGTCACTCAAAAAGTGCGCTCCGATCACGATGCGGCCAAGCGCGACGAGCGCCGCGACCACAGCCGCCGTCCAAAAGACCACACGACGGCGTGACGGCTTTTCCTTAAAGGCCGCCGCGGGAAGCCCGGCGAGCATAAGGCCGATCGCCGCGTGCGCCGTGTGTCCGCTCGCAAACGACTTGAAGCCGTCCTTGATCACGCCGGCGGCGATATAAGTCCACTTGTCGGGGTTACCGATCACCCACCACGGCTGAAAATCGAGTCCCGGCGTGACCTCGATCACGCGCATGCGCGGACGCGACCACAGCGGCTTGACGATCACGTTGAGGATGATGGCCTGAGCGATCCACACGGCAAGCACCATCAACGCCCAGCGCGTGAGCTCATCGGGCTCGGTCGTGCGCGTGAGGCGGTAGGTGATGAAGTTGGCTGCGATGACCAACGCAAACGTCAGAACCAGCTGAAACGCAATAAGCTTGCCGCCGACGCGCAGCGATCCGACAATCTCGTAGCCGGTCAGGCCAACGTTGACGAGGATGCCGAGCACGGCGAGCCACTTGCTCGTCTTGGAATCGGGTCGCGCCGAGCGCACGAGCATGACGCCCGCGATGCTCGCCGTCAGCTCGAACGGCAGCTCGCCGGCCGCCTCGATAAAGCGGCCGTACATGCTGCCGATGTTGAACAGCGCGCTCGAGATCTGATAATCGAAGAAACTGCCCACGCCCAGACAAAGACACAGGACAACCGCGATAATGGCGACATCTTTCTTATAGATGTATCCGAACATGCTTTCCTTTCGATGGAGCCAGAGTGCCCAAATGGGGTGTTTGCAGCGTCGACTTGCTAGTCATCATCACTAGCACCCAGCTGCTGCAGCAGCATGAGTGCCGCGGCAACGGGGCCGGTGCCGTCGTTGGCGTCGAGACCGCGGCCCAGGCCGCTGCCCGCGCCGGCGCCCGCCTTGTAGGGCACCGACAGTTTGCGGCTCTTGGGGAAGTTCACCGCACCGTAGCGAGTCTTAAGTTCAAAGGCCACCTTCTTGGGCACTTCGACGCCCAAAAACGTGATGCGTCCGCCGCTGAGCGTGACGCTCTCGAGCCCCAGGCGCTCGCCGCGAATACGGATGCGCGCGCGGTTGAACAGGTTGAGTCCCGCCAACGGCAGCTCGCCGTGCGCGGCCTCGGTCTCCTCCTGCACCTCGTCGATGCTCTCCAGGTCCTCGGCTGCCGCGAGCTTACGGTACACGAGCACGCGCTGGTCCACCGCCGGCATGTACTCCTCGGACAAGAAGTAGTCGGCCGGCAGGTTGATGCCCACGCTCGCCGCCTCCACGCCGGCATCGTCGTCGCCGCGTGCCTCGGCCACGGCCTGTCCCAGCATCTGCGTAAACAGGTCAAAGCCAACACTCGACAGGTTGCCGTGCTGCTCGGCGCCCATGAGCGAACCGGCGCCGCGGATCTCCAGGTCGCGCATGGCGATGCGCATGCCGCTGCCCAGGTCTTGGAACTCGGAAAGCGCGGTCAGGCGCGCCGTGGCCTCCTCGGTGAGCGGCAGCTCGCCCGGGAACATAAAGTACGCGTAGGCCTGCGTGGCAGAGCGGCCCACACGGCCCTTGAGCTGGTAGAGCTGCGCCAGGCCCAAACGCTGCGAGTCCTCGATGATCAGCGTGTTGGCCGTTGCGTTGTCGATGCCGCTCTCCACGATGGTCGTGGCGATAAGCACGTCGATCTTTTTGGTCGCGAACTCGATCATCACGTCCTCGACCTCGCGCGGGCTCATCTTGCCGTGCGCCACGCCCACGCGCGCCTCGGGCGCGGCCTCGTGCACGCGCGCCACGGCATCGTCGATGGTCTTGACGCGGTTGGAGACGTAATACACCTGACCGCCGCGGCCCACCTCCAGGCGAATCGCCGCACTCACCACGTCGGGGTCGTACTCCCCCACGTGCACGATCACGGGACGACGCCCGGTCGGCGGTGTGGTGATCAGGCTCATGTCGCGCACGCCGCTCGTAGCCATCTGCATGGTTCGCGGAATCGGCGTTGCCGAGAGCGTGAGCACGTCGATTTGCTCGCGCAGGTTTTTGAGCTGCTCCTTGTGCTGCACACCAAAGCGCTGCTCTTCGTCGATGATCACCATGCCCAGGTTCTTGGGGTTCACGTCGGCCGAAAGCAAGCGGTGCGTGCCGATAAGCACGTCGATCGTGCCCTCGGCAAACGCCTTAAGCGCGCGCTTTTGCTGCGCCGGCGTGCGGAAGCGGCTGAGCACCTCGACCTCCAGGCCAAACGGGGCAAAGCGCTCAAAGAATGTCTCGTAGTGCTGTTGGGCCAGAATGGTCGTGGGGCAGAGCACCATGACCTGGCGGCCGGAGTCCACGCACTTAAACGCCGCGCGCAGGGCGACCTCGGTCTTGCCAAAGCCCACGTCGCCGCACAGCAGGCGGTCCATGGGCTTGGGCGCCTCCATGTCGGCCTTGATGTCGGCGATAGCCTCCAGCTGGTCGCGCGTCTCGTCGTAGGGGAAGCTCTCCTCCATCTCGATCTGCTCGGGCGTATCGGGCGGACAGGCGATACCGGCAATCGACGAGCGGCGCGTATACAGATCGACCAGGTCAAACGCCAGCTTTTTGGCGTTCTTGCGCGCCTTGTTGGTGGCACGCGTCCAGTCGGCGGTGTTGAGTCTAGTCAGACGCGGCTTGTCGCCGTCGGGGCCAACATAGCGCGTGATGCGGTCGACCTGCTCCAACGGCACGTAGAGCTTGTCGCCGTCGGCGTATTCCAGCAAAAAGTAATCGCGCTCCTTGCCGCCCACTTCCTGGCGCGCGATCTCGCTAAAGAGCGCGATGCCGTGAGTGGCGTGCACCACGTAGTCGCCCGGCTTAAACGGGAAGGTGATCTGCGTAATGTCCACCTTGCGGCGGCTGCGCGCACGGTTGGCGTCCATGCGGGCGTTGAGGTCGGCGATCGAGAACACGGCCAGGTTGGCATCGGGCACCACGACGCCCTGCGGCAGGGCGGCGTCCACAAAGGTCACGCGTCCGCGCGAGATAGTGGGCACGGCGGCACCGGCGGCAGCCTGGGCGGCACCCGCCTCGAGCGAGCGGGCGTTGAGCGCGTCGGCCTTACGCTCGCGAATGGAAGCATGGGCCTCCTGGCGTGCAGCACGGTCGGCGGAATCCGCCGCTGCCACGCGCACACGGTCGCCGATTGCGCCGGCATTTTCGGGCGCCGCGGTCAGCGATTCCTCAAAGGTAATGCCCTCGTCGCCAAAGGTGAGCTCCATTGACTCGCGCGCACCGCGGTCGGGGATGGCAAACACGCAGGCATAGCGCTTGCCCACGACCTCCTGGATGCGCGTCATAAAACGGTTGTCCGAGCCTGCGATGGCAGGCTGCTCAATCTTGAGCTCGGCCGTCACCGCACCGCCGGCACGGATGAGGCTCACGTAGTTCAGGCGCTGTTGAGCGCCAAAGTCGAGTTGCTGGGCACGCACGTACAGGCCGTCCAGACGGTCGACCCCCGCCTCGCCGGCACGCGCCTCGATATCCTCGTAAGCGCGCAGGCAATCGTCGAACAGTGAGCGCGGCTCGGACAGCACCACGAGCGCCTTGCCGCTCACATGCGACAGCGGGCTCACGGTCTGGCCGTACATCACCGGCAAAAAGCGGTCGAGCTCAGGCGTGACGATGCGCGCATCCACCATCTCGAGCAGCGCCGCCAACTTGCTGTCGTCCTGGCTGGCGCGGTAGAGCGCCACATGCATGTTGTGGACGGCCTCGTCGGTAAGCGCCAGCTCGCGACAGGGGAAGATCTCGATGCTATCCTCGTTGCCGATGGTCTGCCCCGTGGAGCTCACCATGCGGCGGATGCGATCGATCTCGTCGCCAAAAAACTCGATGCGCACGGGCGCCTTTTCCTGCGCGGGGAACACCTCTACGGTGTCGCCGTGCACGCGGAACAGGCCGGGCGCGTCGGCGGCGCCGGCATTGGTGTAGCCCATGCCCACTAGGCGCTGCGGCACCTCATCAAAAGGAATCTCCTCGCCCACCGCAAAGGTCGTGGACTCCCAATAGCGGCTCTCGACCGGCGGCACGCAGCGCAGCAGCGCGCGGGCCGAGGCAACCATGATACAGTTGTCCCCGCGCACGATGCGCCCCAGAGCCTCGCAGCGCTGCGCCACCACGGCATCGTCGGGCGCCTGCTCGCGCCACGGATAGTCCTTGCGCTCGGGAAAACGGCACACGTGCGCCAGGCCCACGTAGGCGGCAAGGCTGCGCGCGGCGCGATCGGCCGCATCCTCGCCACTCACAATGTAGACCGTCGGGCGCGGACGGCGCGCAAACTGGGCGGCCGCCATAAGCGTGCGGCCCGACTGCGACACGGCCAGCGTCACGTCCTCGCCGGCATCGAGTCCGGCCTCGACGGTCTGCAGCGCCTCGGCAGTGTAGAGCTGCGCGGCTATACGGTGAATGAGCATGCTGTTCCTCCGGCATCGCAACGCCAAAAGCCCGCCGGGGCAAGCTCGGCGGGTCGTACGTCAAATACATTGTCTGTCATAGTAGCGCATGGAGAGGACTCCGGCTCAAGGGCAAACCCAGCCCCGCAAAAAACGCCAGACGAAGATGCGTTCCGCCCTACCCCGCTACGCGCACGCTGGGGCACAAATCTGCCAGCGGACACTCGTCACATTTGGGTTTGCGGGCGTCGCAGATCTCGCGACCGAAGGTGATCCACTGATGGTTAACCGACTCCCAATACTCGTGCGGCAAAATCTTGAGCAGATCCTGCTCGGTCTTGAGCGGCTCCTTGGCGTGCGTCTTGGGGCTCAGCATCAGGCGGTGCGCGATGCGGTTGACGTGCGTGTCGACCGCGATGCCCTCGACAATGCCAAACCCCACGTTGAGCACGATGTTCGCCGTCTTGCGACCCACACCCGGCAGTTTGACGAGTTCCTTCATGTCGGCCGGCACCTCGCCGCCGTAATCGGCAACGATCATCTGCGCGGCCTCCACGGCGTGCTTGGCCTTACTCTTATAAAAGCCGAGTGACTTAATGGTGTCGGCCACATCGGCCACGCTCGCCCCCGCCATGGCCTCGGGCGTGGGCCACTGGGCAAACAGCTTCGGCGTCACCTTGTTGACCTGCGCGTCGGTCGTCTGCGCCGAGAGCAGCACCGCGATGAGCAGCCTAAAGGGATTCTCGTGATCCAAAAAACACTCGACCGGGCCATAGCGACGGTTGAGGCGCTCGCACACCTCAACGGCGCGCTCGCGTTTGGCGGCATTGGTCTCGCGTGGCATATCGACTCCTCGGCTCGGCGGCATAACAAACCTATGGGCACGATTGTCCCACGTATGGGGTCTTTACGCCTCCAAAAATGCGCCGGTCTGGCGGCCCCACAGGCTCGCATACTCGCCGCCCGCCTCGACAAGCTGCGCATGCGTACCGTCCTCGACAATCTCGCCGTCCGCCAGCACCACGATGCGGTCGAGCGCCGCCACGGTGGACAGGCGATGTGCCACCACAATGGAGGTGCGGCCGCGCATCAGGTTCTCGAGCGCCTCCTGCACCAGCGCCTCGGACTCACTGTCCAGGGCAGACGTCGCCTCGTCGAGCACCAGAATCGGCGCGTCGGTCAGGATAGCGCGGGCAATGGCCACGCGCTGGCGTTGGCCGCCCGAAAGCTTAACGCCGCGCTCGCCCACCATGGTGTCAAAGCCACGGGGCAGGCGGTCGATAAACTCCAGGGCATTGGCCAGACGCGCGGCCTCGCGGATCTGCTCGTCGGTGGCGTCGGGGCGTCCGTAGGCGATATTCTCGCGAATGGAGCGATGGAACAGCAGCGCCTCCTGCGGCACGTAGGCAACCTGGCGGCGCAGGCTCTGCTGCGTGCAGCGCGAGACGTCCTGGCCGTCCACGAGCACGCGGCCGCCCTGTACATCGTCCAGGCGCAACAACAACTTGGTGAGCGTCGTCTTGCCCGAGCCCGATTTGCCTACCAGGCCCACGCGCTGGCCCGCCGCCACGTGGAGCGTCAGGTCGTCGAACACGCTCTCGCCCGCCGCGGCGTCACGGTATGCAAAGCTCAGGTGCTCAAAATCAATCGCGCCCTCGCTTACTTTAAGCTCGGGAGCGTTCTCGTCGTCTGCCACCAGACGCGGCTCGTCCAGCACGCGCGTCATCTCGGCCGCATCACCGAGCGCGCGGTTGATGCGCTGCATCATGGAGCTTACGTAGTTCAGACGCATGGTGAGGTTGTACGTATAGGTAAAGATCATGACGAGCGCACCGGCAGAGATGCCAAACCACGCGTTGCCGCCCGCCACGAACACACTCACCACGGCCATGGTGATGACGATGAGGCCCGAGGTCGTAAAGTTGCGCTGCATCATGGCGTGCATCGAGACCGTCTCGGCGTCGCGTGCAGCACGGTCAGCGGTATCGAACAGGTCGCGCTCAAAGTCCTCGCGCCCACAGGTCTTAACGGCCAGGATGTTCGTGACCGCGTCGGACAGCACGCCCGACAGCTTGTTCTGCGCAGCGGACGTCGCGGCCGAAAGCGGCATGATGCGCTTGTACATAAGCCAGACAAACGCGATGTAGACGACCATAATGCCCACCAGGATCACGGTAAACGTCGGCACCACCGGAGCGAGCGCCGCTACCGTGCAGACAACCGAGGTGATGGTGGGAATGAGCGAATACACCGTCACGTCCACCAGCCCCGTATAGCCGCTCATAAAACGGCTTGTCTGGCTCACGAGCGATCCGCCAAAACGGCTGGTATGGAACGTCATGGATTGATTGGAGAGCGTGTCGAAGCACAGACGCGCCAAGTGATAGTTGCCCGCAATCTCGAGCTTGTAGACGGTGTAGTCCTGCAGCTTGGAGAGGATTTGGCCCACTAGGTTAACGAGCACGAGCGCCAGAATGTAAGGACCAAAGACCTCAAACACCTGGTCGCCTGCCACGGGACCGGCCTGGACGCGGTCGACGATGAGGGCCATCACATAGGTGTTGGCAAACGTGAGCAAAAAGATGTAGCCCGCCGACGAGAACACCGAGAGAAAGACGATCAGCGGCTGCGTGCGCGTGACGTCCCAAAAACGCTGCAGCGTGCGACGCACGGTGGAGCGTTTGAGCGGACTGGTGTTTCTCTGAGACATGGGCTTCCTTTCGCGTCTGATAGGGCGAAACGCCATTGTTGCACACTAAAGCGCACTTCAGACAAGCGCGATGCGAAAAGCGCCCGCGCCGTGCTCGTACAGGCGCACAGCCGTCAGATGCAGCTAGTCCTCGTCTTTTTGGCCTGCGAGCAGCTCCGCGGATGTGAGTCCCAAGATCTCATCGGCTTGGTTGGCGTCTTCCAGCGCGTCGATGTCCTTGAGCTTGCGCTCCATGACATTGGTACGCGTGGTGATGATGCCCTCAACCGTTTTGCCCGCGGTCTCGATCTGCTGCTGGGCGCGGCGCAGCGCCGCCTGATAGCGTGGCAACTCGGCCTTGACAGCAGAGAGCACGCGCAGTACGTCGTCGGTACGTTTTTGCAGCCTAAACGTCTGGTAGCTCATCTGCAGGCTGTTGAGAATGGCAGCCATGGTGCTGGGACCGGCTACGTTGACGTGATAGTCGCGGCCCAGGGTCTCGATAAGCCCGGGGCGGCTGACGACCTCGGCGTACAGTCCCTCAAACGGCACGAACAGAATGCCAAAGTTGGTCGTCGCGGGCACACTCAGGTACTTTTCGCAGATGTCCTTGGCCTCGCGCTTCACCATCATATCGAGCGTCTTGCGTGCCGCGGCAACGGCCTCCGCATCGCCCGACTCCTGGGCGTCGAGCAGATGCTCGTACGCGTCGCCCGGGAATTTGGAGTCGATCGGCAGCAGCACGGGATCGCCCTCGTCCACCGGCAGCTTGACGGCAAACTCAACGCGCTCCGAGGCGCCGGGCTTGGTGGCGACGTTTTCCAGATACTGGTCGGGCGTAAGGATGTCCGTCAGGATCGCACCCAGCTGCACCTCGCCCAAAATACCGCGCGCCTTCACATTGCCCAGCACGCGCTTAAGATCGCCCACGCCGGTGGCGATGGATTGCATGTCGCCCAGGCCCTTGTACACGGCCTCGAGCTGGTCGCTCACCTGCTTAAACGATGCCGACAGGCGATCGTTGAGCGTGCGGGAGAGCTTCTCGTCCACCGTTGCGCGCATCTGATCGAGTTGCACGTTGTTGTCTTTGCGGATAGCACCCAGCTGGGCATCGACCGTCTCGCGCACCTTGTCCAGGCGGTGCTCGATGCCCTCGCGGTTGGCACCGAGCTGTTGGGCCGTCTCGCGGCGCAGGTCATCCATCCGGTCACCAGCTTGCGAAAACTCACGTGCGATGGTCAGGTAACGTTGCTGCTCCACGGCCGCATCTGTCGTCTGCTGCTGCGCGATGGCATTGGCCGTGCGGCGAGTTTCGGCCAGCGCGACGTTCAGGGCATCGAGCGCGTTGTTGGCCTGCTCGAGTGCTGCCAGCGTTTCCGCGCTACTGTCGCCACGCCCCCGCAACTCGGCACGCAGGCTCTTGAGCTGGAGGGCGCAAGCCACAGCAACCCCCACCGCCACCAAGGCGATCGCAACAAGCACAATATCAATAGCAGACATAAACTCCGCCCAACAAACCCAATCGAGCACCAATCAAAACCGCGATCAATCTTACCCCGCCACACGCACGGATCACCCACTGCCTTGCAGACAAATTTCTCTTAGAGCCGCGGACGCTAAAACGCTAGCTCTCCCAGCCGGTGCGAATGGTTGTCATGACGTCGCCTAGGCGCTGGCCCAGGGCTGACAGATGTTGGAGCACTTCGCCGGGCGAAGCACCGTTGAGGATGCAGGTGAGCGCATACGAGACCAAGAAAATCGCCGCGAGTCCTAACGGAATGAGCACGATCATCGCCAATGTACGCAGGCGCTGGCCCACGCGGCGGCGACGCGTGCGGCGTTTGTCGAACGCAAGCTCCTGCGCATATGAATCTTGTTGTACGGAATAGTTCTCTGGCGCCGATTCACCCGCAGGCGAAACCGCGGGTGTAACGTTTTGCGCAGGGAGCTGGGCGGTTACCCCTTGCATTTGCATCTCCATGAGTCGTTGCTGCTGACGCAGCATGCGCTCAGCTTGCTGCTGCGGAGTCTCAAGAAACAGATCCATGCTGGCCTCCAAAATCGGAGCATTCGACGCTTACGACCAGCATCCCGCACCGCCATGACCGCGACAACGCAATCGCCGGCAATAGCCACAAAGTTTCTTCTGCTCAAAAGCTGTCGAAAAGCTCAACAACTCCCCTACCAGCACTTTCTCTGAGCTTTTTTCGCCAACAATCTTTTGGCCTTCCACCCTTACGCCAACTGACCAAAATCTAACCAATAGCTTGACGAAAATTGTGGAGACCGGGACCCCACACAAAAAGTGCCGCCCCAAAGGGCGGCACACAAACTTATTATCAGCTTTTCTGTAACGAGCACGCGACGACTCAACGCCGGAGCGCAGGGCGGGAAACCTTTGCCTCGCGCGACCCTGCGAAGCCGTGAGCGAGAGGGAAAGGTTTCCCCGCCCTGCGCTCCGTGGTCGGTGAGGACAGACTACATGCCTGCGAGACCTCGGGCGGCGGTGGCGCACATAAACGCCAAGGCTAGAATCACGAGCGAGCCCGCGATGTCTGCCAGCACGCCCATTGCACGGCGTTCAAACAACCAGCTCTCAAAGTGCGGGGCGACGTTGCGCCAAACACGCCACAGCAAGATGCCCATACCGATGACGCCCGGGATATTGAGCAGTAGGATCTCGGAGCACAAAAGACCGATCAGGTTACCGGCGGCAAAGCCCGCATCACCCTCGCAGTATTTGCGGTAGACCATATACAGCATGTACGCCACAAACGGCTGCAAGCACGCAGAAATAAACGAGACCACCATCGAGGGGTCCTGCGAAAAGACCTCGGTGAGTTTATCGACACTCGTGGCGTCCTTCGAAGCCAAGAATAAACCGATAACCACAAGGGGCACCACGCCCAAAATTACCTCGACCAGAGTAAACAACTTGGCAGTCAAATCCTCACTAGCCGAATTCAAATGAGGCGCCCACTCAGGATGAGCATGCGCGCCGACTTTCTTGTCCTTCTCAGCACGATCGGCCTTTTTACCCTCGGCAACCCGATGACCAGGATCCTTGCGAGTTCCCGCCGCAGCAACCCGAGCTCGAGACTTCTTGCCCATAAAAAACACCCCATCAGGTAGTAGATAAACTAAAAGTCGCTACCCAGTGTACCCCACCCATGAACGGCGCCGTCCCAACCAGTCCCCATACAAAAACGTGCCGCCCCAAAAGGGGCGGCACACAAACTTTTTTATTAGCTTTTCTGTAACGAGCACGCGACGACCCAAAGCGGGCCGGGAGGGCCGGACTACCTTCCCTCAACGCGACCCTGCGAAGCCGTGAGCGAGGAGGGAAGGTAGTCCGGCCCTCCCGGCCCAGCTCACGCTAGCGCCACACGCTAGTAGTTCACCACCTGCTCTTCAAAGTACGCCTTCGGGTGGTTACACACCGGGCACACCTCAGGCGCCTCGGCACCAACGTGCAGGTGCCCGCAGTTCAGGCACTTCCATACCTTCACGCCCTCACGCTCAAACACCTCGCCCGACTCGATGCGCTCGACGAGTTTGTTGTAGCGCTCCTCGTGGGCCTTCTCGACGGCGGCGACACCACGGAACTTCTCGGCGATCTCGGCAAAGCCCTCCTCCTCGGCGGTCTTGGCGAACTCGTCGTACATCGTGGTCCACTCGTAGTTCTCGCCCGCGGCGGCGTCGCGCAGGTTGTCCAGAGTGCCCGGAACGGCGCCGTCGTGCAGATACTTAAACCACAGCTTGGCGTGCTCGGACTCGTTGCCCGCCGTCTCGGCAAAGATATTCGAGATCTGAACGTAGCCATCCTTCTTGGCCTTAGATGCGTAGTAGCGATACTTGGTGTGTGCCTGGGACTCACCGGCAAAAGCAGTCTCGAGGTTCTTCTTGGTTTGGGAATTCTCAAAATCCATAGGTGTACTTCCCTTCAACACGTGCCGCCCATAGGCTTTGAGCGACCTTGTCTTTAGGATGCCCTCAAGCCGCGAATTTAAACCTTACAATCCCGTTCTTCAGATTTGAGCGGGCTACACACTCAACCAACGATCGTCCTCGGCTCGGCAAAAGCCCTCGCGCTCCAGGTCAGCTAGAATGCCCGCGATCAAGTCGCACTCGACCGGCCCGCGACCGGCTGCCGCTTCCATCTCGTTAACGCCCACCACGGCATCAGCAAGCGTAATCCCCGCCGGCTGCCCATCGCGCGCTGCCAACAACATACGCACGATATGCGCGCGCTTTTGGCGGCGCGAGCCCTCAAACTTGGACTGACGACTATAGCCCGCCGACCGCCTGGACGGATTGGGCAGCGTCTTTTTAAGATACGCGCCGTAATCCAGCAACGCGTAATACCACGCGCGCGGCGTGTCGGCATCGTCTTGAGGCGCGGCAAAGGGCGCGATCTCGTCCGCCGCCGCACCGGGAGCCGCCGGACAAGCAGCCTGGATCAACGGCACCAGCTCGCGATCGGGAACAGCCGGTACATCGGGAAAGAAGTGATGCAGAAAGACCGTGCGCACGTTGGTCTCCAGATACACGCCCGGAAGATCAAACGCAAACGACCGGATGCCCTGCGCCGTTGCCGGGCCAATACCAGGCAGAGCGACCAAGTCACGCGTCTCACGCGGAAACTCCCCGTCCCAGTCCTCTACAACGCGCTGAGCGGCCCTGTGGAGCGCCAAAGCGCGTCGGTTGTAGCCCATGCCCTGCCAAGCGTCCAAAACATCGGAAGGCGCGGCTTGTGCAAGTGCCTGCACGGTCGGAAAGCGATCGAGCCACACCGGCATGCGCCCCTCCACGCGCGGCACCTGCGTTTGCTGCAGCATGACCTCAGAAAGCCAAATGATGTACGGATCGCGCGTGCGGCGCCACGGAAGGTCGCGATAACGCAGGACCCCTTCCGAACGAATCATCGAACGAAAGGGGTCCTGAATCATGGCTATGCTCCTTATGCGGCGCTATTCCTCCCGGTAAGCGTACGCGCAGGCAGCGTACTCGGGAAACGCATCGCGATCGGCGAACTTGGGATCGACGGCTGGGAACTGGCGATGGGCGACGATATCGCCGAGCGAAACGGAATCGAGGTAGTCGCGCATCAACGCCTGGGCTCCGGCCCACAGGGGATGATAGCAGCACACACCCATGCGCGCACAGTCACCATCGGGGGCGGTACAGTCGTTCATAACCATAGGACCCTGAACGGCCTCGACGACCTGGCGGATAGTGACGTCGTCCGGACTGACCTTGAGACGCATGCCACCGTGGACGCCACGCAGGCTCTCCACAATACCGGCCTGGACCAAACCGTGCTGAATCGAGCGGGCAAACGAATACGGAACATTGACCTCTTCGGCAGCGGTGCGAACAGAAAGCAAGCACTCCGGATCCTCGGCAAGCATCGCCAGCATACGAAGGGCGTAATCAGTCTTCCTCGATATGTCCATTTTTCCCCTTTCAAGGAATACGAACAGCTCGAACGAGCTCCGGGGCCGAGCTTGTGTCGAGACGCTAAATGACCGCCAGGACATCCAAATGGTAAATCGGATATCCACTGAGTGCCGCGCTTGGAGCGAAATGCATCAGATGCGGCGCACAGTGCAATTTAGTATAACCTAACCCCCTGTCTCGTAGAACAGGTGTTGCGCAACAAAGCTGTTGTTCAGACAGATATACTCATTAGATTTTACTTGCGTTCCCGAAGGCGCGGGGGTTCTGGGCGAAGATGCACCAGGGCGATCGTTCTATCAAAACAAAGTGCATCAAACGCAAAAAGCCACGTCCGAAGACGTGGCTTTAATTGCGTTGGCGGGAAGTACGGGGCTCGAACCCGCGACCTCCGACGTGACAGGCCGGCGCTCTAACCAAACTGAGCTAACTCCCCAGGCAGTCGTTCGCGTTTGTTTCCGCTCGCGTGCGCTGCGGGGATTAGTATACACAGAAGTCTGTCCGGCGCGCAACAACTTTTTTGAAAAAATTTTTCGGTCCCTCCGGGAGGGCCTCCGGGGCCGGCGGGCGCGGGTTAAGTTTGCTGCTCTACAGTCCTGCGCAAGACGGAAAGCACATTAAGTGCTTTCCTTTGCGTGCGGAACTCGCGACAAACTTAACCCGCGCCCGCCGGCCCCGGAGGCCCTCCCTGCCGTCACATTGTTCGAGCCGTTGTTGTTGCTCGCCGCTTCGCGGCTCGGCGGCCCCGTTCTCCGCGGCGGGGTTGTCTAAGGTTTTTGTTGAAGCCCGGCCATTGGCTCAAATGGAAACGGGGAACGCATCTGCATCCCCCGTTTTTGTTGCGGTTAGTCTAGGTCAATAAACTTGGTGCTTATGACATGGCCGTCTTTTACTAGCATTCTGGCCATGGTGGGGCCTCGGGTGCCTCTGGGGTAGCTGGCGCTGCCCGGGTTGAGGACTAAGCAACGGCCCACTTGGGCTTCTTTGGTTACGTGGGTGTGGCCGTTGATGGCTACGTCTACGGATCCCACCGGAAGGTCTTCGCGGTAGTGGGCTACGGCGAATTTAAGGCCTTCGTAGGTAAAGAGCGCAAGACGGTCTACATCGGGGCCGTAGTCGCGGTAGTAATCGTTGTTGCCCAGTACGGCCCGAACGGGGGCGATGGTGCATAGGTGCTCGTAGTCCATCTCTGACGTGAGGTCGCCGGCGTGGATAATCAGGTCTGCGCCCTCAAGCTCATCCAGGAGCGCAGGCGAAAGACAGCCGTGGGTGTCCGAGATGATGTCGATGCGCTTGGCGCTTGCACTGTTCATGGGATCCCTTCCGCAAAAAACGATTCGGCAGATACATACAAAAAAGGCCCCACGGCTCCGCAGACGATGGGTCTACAGGGCTGCGGGGCCAGTGTGCTAGAGACTCAGAGCCTTCTTGAGCGGCACGACGCGGCGACGCGAAACCGGAACGCGTTCGTCGACGCCCGTAATGCCCAGCTGGATGGCACCCGAGGGCACCGTCTCCACATCCGTGACGCACGCCAAGTTGACGATATAGCGGCGGTGAACACGGAAGAAGCCAAAGTCGCAGAGCTTGGCCTCAAACTGCGCCAGCGAGGTCGTCGACAAAAAGCGATCATCGACGGTATAGATGCAGGAGTAATCGTCCTTGGCCATGATAAAGCGAATATCGTCCACGGGAATGAGCACCTTGCGGCCGCCCTTTTCCACCGGGATACGCTCGATGGTCACCTTGCTGTCCGTAACCGGCTTGGCGCGTTGCATGACCTTCTCGATCGCGCGATCCAAGCGAGCTTCCTCGACCGGCTTCATCAGATAATCGACGGCATCCACGTCGAATGCCTCGACCGCATGGTCGCTATACGCAGTCACAAACACGATCGCCGGCGGATTTTTGAGCTTATGCAGCGCCTCGGCAAGTTGCAGGCCCGAGGCACCGGGCATCGAGATATCGAGAAACACGACATCCACGCGACTTTCCATAAGCATCTCGATGGCGGAGCGGACGCTCGACGCCTTCGTGATCGTGCCGATCTTGCCCGTTTGCTCGAGCAGGAAGCGAAGCTCCGAGCGAGCCGGCGCCTCATCATCCACAATCATCGCACGCAGCATAGGGATAAAACCTTTCGTCAACTAACTACGCCGGGCATCCGTCGCATGACGTTGAGCCCGTAGCCTTTTATTTTACTCTTGAATGTCAAAGATGCTCTCTGACAAATCAAGATGAAGGAGCACTTTGGTGCCCTTGCCCGGCGCCGATTCGACACGCGTATAGGAGTGCGGCCCATAAAAGCGATGGATGCGCTCCGAAATATTGTGCATGGCCACACCGGCGCCGCCACCCTGGGGAGAGCTGGCGTCGGGACGGGCAGAGCGCTCGTCAAACAGTCTGGCGGCGGTACCCTCATCCATGCCCACGCCATTATCGGCCACGGCAATCAAGATTGCATCCTCGCCGTCTTGGTGAACGGTCACGTCGATCCTCAGGGCGTCGTCATCGCCCATACCATGACGTACGGCGTTCTCGACAATCGGCTGGATCACGAACGCCGGCACCAGCGTATCTTCCACGTCCTCGGACACATCGAACGTCGCAAGCACGCGGTCCTCGCCAAAGCGGGCCTTCTCAAAGGTAAGGTAGCGCTTGGTCTGTGCAACCTCACGCGAGACCGGAATAAGCGATCCCGAGTTGTCGAGCGTGGCACGATAGAACGATGAGAACTCACGAAGCAGTTCGCGGGCCCGCAGCGGGTCGGTGCGCGTAAACGATGCAATGGTGTTCAGCGTGTTGAACAGGAAGTGCGGGTTAATCTGCGCTTGCAGCGCACGCACCTCGGCGCGCGCCGTGAGTTCCTTTTGCACCTCGAGCTCGTGGATGGCGAGCTGCGTGGACAAGATCTCGGCAAAGCCCGAGGCAAGCGCATACTGGGTACGGTCGACGGCGCGCGGGGTCTTGTAGTAGAACTTGAGCGTGCCGACGGTACGATCACCCACCTTGATGGGGGCGATAATGCCGGCGGGAACTTGGTTGTGCGAGCCGTCCGAGCCCACGACATCCACCATACGGTTGAACGACTGCACGATGCCATGTTCGATAACGTAGCGTGTGGCAAGCGTGTGGATGGGAGAATCTGGCAGTAGTTTTTCCTCAAACTCTCCCGCGCAGGCAAGCACGTTGCCCTCGTCGGTGATGGCCACCGTCATGGCGCGCGTCTCGGGCAAAATGCGCCGGCACACCAAACGCGCCGACTCCTGCGTCAGACCGCCCTTAATGTCCTCGAGCATGGCCGAGGCCACCGAGAGCGTCTCCTCGGTGTACTGGGAGCGCACCGAATCGGGATTGAGCGTCAAAAAGATAAAGATGCACAGAAAGATGCACAGCAGCGCGCAGGCAATCACCGTGGCGATCGGCTCGATACCGGTCACCAAGGCAAAAATAAAGTACACCAGCACGCAAATGGCGCAGGCAACGGCAATGATGCGAAAGATTGATATTGAACTATCGCGCTGGGCGCGGCGGTCGATCATTCGGCCCCCTCCAGGATACTGATCAGTTGTGCGTCACGCCAAAGCCCGTCCATGATCTTGGGCCAAAAGCTCTGGAAACGCAGATAGCTTGCAGCGTTTTGGCGCGCATAGGCCTTTGCCTCGCCGATACCATGGCGCCAGATGCGCAGGTAGCCCTCATGCTCGCGGGTAAACACGCTGCGGACCATAGCGGTCTTGCGCACGCGGTCGTCGAGCTCGCGCGAAATCCACGGGCCCGGGTAGGGCATGAGCGATGCCGCCGTAACGGGAATGAGCTCCTTTTGATGCGCGGCGAATGTCAACTTGGCCCGTTCGTAGTACCAACGGTATACATCCTGCATAAAGCGCGGTGAGCGTTTTTCGGACTCCGGAGGCAGATGGCGCACGGTCCACTCGTTATCGAACCACACGTCGTAGCCAAACATGCGCATGTTAAAGAGGTAGTCCAAGTCCTCGCCGCGGGTGATAAACGGGTCAAAGGCTACACGCGTAAAGGCGCGGGCGTGCAGGGCCATCAGACCGCCGCACACGTAGTTGGAGCGCGAGATGCGGGTGCCCGAGAGCGCCTTTTTCATCCAACGGTTGAACTCGATGCGCTTGGTCCACCAACGATGGCAGATGCCCGCCTTGTCCGTGGGAGCCAGCGGCGAGCCGTCGCGATCGTAGAAATAGCCGCTCTTGACCAAGATCGGCAAGCCCTGACGCGTCTGCTGCCCCAACGCATAGGTCGCGCGCTTCATAAAGTCGGCGTCGATGACAGTCTCATCGTCATCCAAAAAGATAACCGCGTCATGCCCCAGCACAGCGGCACAGGCTAGCCCCATGTTGCGGATGGCACCGTAGCCTCGCAGGCTCACGCATTCGCCCGAACCCTTGGGCGCGATCTGAGCAACCCGGTCTGCGATGCGCGAGGCCTGGGTGTTGGTGACAACGGTGACCTTGAGCGTGGGATGCGCGTCGACAATCTCGCGCACGCGCAGCGACACATCGGCTGTGGCAGAAACGGGACAGACCACCAAAAGGATGATGCGCGGGATGTCACGTACCTGCTCAAGCGAGGCCAGGCAGCGGTCGAGTTCGGGATTGTCGGCGTTGAGTCGCGTCGAATGATCATAGGTGCCAGGGGCGTTTGCGCAAGCGTCATCGCCCGCCCAATACGTTGGAATCACGACCGTGGCGTTCATGCCTTACCCTCCCTGCAACACAAAAACGGGACGCCGCCAAACACAGGCGACGCCCCGCGACCTAGCTGATTCCATCATACCCACTTGGGCAAATCATTGCTCGCAAGTCGCAATGTTTATTGCGGATAACCCCAAAAGAGTACCGTGGACAGGCACAATAGCCGCTCGCTCCTATGCGGCATGCTCTGCCGCCCGAGTCATGCGGGACAGGCGGACCAGCAGCATAAAGCCAACGACCAGCAGCACGCCAATGGAAAGGACGCCCAGCGACGGGTTGCCGGTCAGCGAGGTAACGACCGACACTAGGAAGGTACCCATGACGCTTGCATAACGACCAAAGATGTCAAAGAAGCCGTAGTACTCGTTGGACTTTTCCTTGGGGATAATGCGACCAAAGTAGCTACGGCTGAGCGCCTGCACGCCGCCCTGGAACAGGCCGACCATAATGGCAAGCACCCAGAACTCAAAGGCGGTCTTTAGGAAGAACGCGGCGAACAGCACAATGCCCATGTAGGCGGCGACTGCCACCAGGATCATGTTGAGCGTGCCCACGCGTCCGGCGAGCTTGCCGTAGATGATGGCGGACGGAAAGGCCACGAACTGCGTAACGAGCAGCGCCAGCACCAGCTGCGTCGAATCGATGCCCAAAGCCGAGCCGTAGCTGGTAGCCATGGAAATGACCGTGTGCACACCGTCGATATAGAAGAAGAACGCAATCATGTAGACCAGCACGGTCTTGTTGTGGGCGATCTCGCGCATGGTGTGTCCGACCTCGGAGAACACACCGCCCACGATGTGGCCGATAGTGTCCTCGGGACCGCGCTCGCGACCGTACTTTTGCTTATAGGTGCGAATGAGCGGCAGGGTAAAGATGAGCCACCAGGCACCAGTGATGATAAACGACAGACGCGTTGCCAGCATGGTAGGGACGCCAAGAGCGGGGCCATCCATGATGAGCGCCAGGCAGATGACGAACGGCACAGTGGAACCGATGTAGCCCCAGGCATAGCCCGAGCTGGACACGGCGTCCATGCGCTCGTCGGTGGTAATGTCGGGCAGCATGGCGTCGTAGAACGTCATAGAAGAGTTAAGGCCGATGGTGCACAGCACGTACACGGTCAAAAATGCCATGGCGGACATTGGGATAGCCTGCGCCAAGCAAAGCACCAGGCCCGTGAGGAAGAAGCCCAAGAAGAACTTGATCTTGTTGCCGGCGTAGTCGGCAAGCGCGCCCAGAATGGGCATGAGCATGGCGATGACCAGCGAGGCGATCGTCTGCGCATTGCCCCAGGCGACCACCAGGTCGGCCGAAGAAGCGCCGGTATTGATGGCGTTAAAGTAAATGGGCACCACCGAGGTATTGAGCAGCACGAGGGCCGAATTGCCCACATCATACATAACCCAGTTACGCTCGAGCTTGGTGTATTTCATGGACAGGGACCCTTCGTATTCGCCCGATATGCAGTTAGTTCATCGTACCCCAATTGTCCAGAACCGCCGGTAAGGATTCGGCAAAGGGGCACGCACGAGCCCTATTCCTCGCGGTCAAACTCCTCATCGGCTTCGAGCACGCGACCGCTGTAGTTGACGTGACTGGTCACGGCATCCATGTCACCGGTCTCGATAAAACGTGCGACCGTGCACTCGTAATCGACCAGCGCGCGATCAAAGACCTCGGGGAAACTCTCGTTCGAGACCTCGTCGGTAAAGGGATTCTTCCATGTCAGATGGCCCAGGTTACCGGTGCGCTCGGGCAGCTCCGTCGTCACGCGATGGGCAAGGCCGTCGAGCAGCGAGTAGTCGTGCACCAAGCCCTCAACCAGCGAGATCGCGCGCGTCTTTGCGGAGTCGGCCGGCTCAATCGCGCGGTAAAGTCGCTGCATATTGGCAACGGCGGCACCGTACTCCCCCGCCGGAATGTCAATGCCGTACACGCGTCCGGCAACATAGCTCATCAGCACGCCGGCAGCGCGATTGATACGGTCGGTGGTAACGATCTCGCCCGCCGGCGGGTAATCGTCGACCGTAGCGCCATCGCGTTTAAGCTGCAGCATCAGTACATCCAGGTCGCTCTCGATCACGGCATGGACCTGACTGCTCGAATCCTCAAGCTCTGAGTCGGATTCCACGATGCCAAACTGCTGCTCATAGACAAAGGGGTGGGCGTTGCGGTCGAGCACGTAATGAGACAGCAGGCCCAGCGCAAAAGCGCGACCCAAGCTGGCGTCGCGCGGCAGCAGATGCGACACGCCGTCGCGCAGGCACGCGAACTGGCGAGACATGCGCGACCGATGCATGACCTGCGCTAGCAGCGTGCAGTCGGAAACACGCGGTGTCAGAATGTGAAAGAAAAACGGGTCGGGGCCTTGGTTGCCCAAGATAAAGGCAATGCGCTCTTCATCGGACGTGATGACGCCCTGCGGAAGACGGTCGATGCTTTCCTCGCCAAACAGATGATGGGTGATAAGCGCGGGCATAATGATCCTTTCGATTTCATTCGATGCCACCCATTATGCCCACCGCGCACCCATGCCAAACCTGCGATGGTAAACGACGGCATGCAGACCGTCTACGCAAGCCCCAGGTGCGACTTGACCTCGGCGGCACGACGACGGGACACCGGTACCGTCGAGTTCACGCGGTCGAGCCTGAGCTCCATCAGCCCCGTGGAGCCAATCTCAACATTGTGCACGTCTTCCAAATTGACCAGGTAGCTGCGATGAACGCGAATAAAGCCCTCGGAGTCCAAGCGACGCTCGAGCGAAGAGATCGACTCATTGATCAGGTACGTTCCCTCGGCGCAGATGGCGTTGCAAAAATCGGCGCGCGCCTCAAAGTAGCAGACGTCTGCGGCGGGAATGAACACCTTTTTGCCCCCGCGGTCCACCGTCAAACGCAAAGGCTGGCGCGGAGCATGGATAACACGACGGGCACCCAAGGCTGCCTCGATCTTGTCGAGTGCCTTTGACAGGCGTGCGTCCTCGACCGGCTTGACGACATAGTCGACCGCATCGAGGTTATACGCATCGGCGGCAAATTCGGCAAACGCCGTCACAAACACAACCACCGGCGGCGTCTTTAGGTTCTGCAGCGTCTCGGCAAGCTCAATTCCCGAGCGACCGGGCATGGTAATGTCTAAAAACAACACGTCGGGCTTGTTCGACAGAATCGACTCCACGGCTTCGGTGACATTGCCCGCCTCGGCAATCTGGCCCACACGCGTATCCTTTTCCAACAGATAGCGTAACTCAGCCCTAATGGGAGGCTCGTCATCAACTACCAGGATGTTCCAACCCTCGGACATGTGCGCTTCCTCTCTCTCCTCAATACACTCGAGTGCTACGCCGTCAACGGCGCCGGCTCATGCGGCTCGCCGTTCAGCTCGACGATGACCTGCGTGCCAACGCCCTCCTGGGACTTCACGCGCATGCCAGAATCTTCTCCGTAAAAGAAATGGATGCGCTGAAGCACGTTGAAGAGCGCCAAGCCGCAGCCTCGTTTGATGGAGCCGTCGGCGGTAATGCTCTCGGGCTCCTCCAAGCGATGCTGCTCAAACAGATGCGCGCAGACCTCTTCGCTCATACCGATGCCATCGTCCTCGACGATGATCTCCAAACCGTCATCGGTCTCGAAAGCCCTAACACGAATAGAAAGCGGCTCGGTCTCGCGCTGCGCGTGCTTGATGCAGTTTTCGAGCAACGGCTGCAAGATAAACGGCGGCACCATGCAATCGCGCACCTCAAAGTCGATATCGACCGAGACGCGCAGACGGCCGTCGCCATAACGAGCCTGCATAAGATTGATATAGCGAGTGCCCTGTTCCACCTCGTGCTCGAGCGTGGTGAGCGTATCGGAATCAGAAAGCGTCTGACGATAGTAGTTGGAGAAGTCGATCAGCAGCGACCTGGCCTTGTCCGGCTCGGTACGTACGAGTGACACGATGGTGCTGATGGTGTTAAACAGAAAATGAGGATCGACCTGCGATTGCAAGGCGCGCAGCTCCACGCGGGCCGTAAGCTCGTCCTGGCGCTCAAGCTCAAAGCTCGCAAGCTGCGTGGAAATGAGGTCGGCAAAGCCCGAGGCAAGCGCCGTCTGGCGCATATCGATGCTGCTCAGACGGGGATAATACAGCTCGAGCGTTCCCACGCAATGCCCGCGCACGGTAAGCGGTGCGACAATACCGGCGCGCAGGCGCGGAAAGTAGCCACCTGTCTCGGTCGAGGCATCGCGCGAGAACACGCTTTGCTCACCGCTGTTGATCACGTTGAGCGTAGTCCGCAGCACCACCGGGGTGCCCGCGGGGCATTTTGCCGAGTCCTCGCCCCAGCTTGCCAACACCTGCTTGCCGTCGGTAAAGCAGATGGCAGAGGCGATAGTTTCGGACAGGATGATCTTAGAGGCGCCCAGGGCAGCTTCGGGCGTAAGGCCGCGCGACGTGTAGGCGAATATTTTTGAAGCGATGGCGAGCGTGCGGTCGGTTGCGCTCGATGTGAGGTCGTCGGGAACGACAAAGACGTACGAGAAGAAGAAGCACAGCATGACCAAGCCGGCAATGACGACAACGGCCGGAACGGGATTGGGATTATCGGTTAGATCCCAGATGAGCAGCAGGATAAGCAGCGGAACGACAATACCGAGCAAGATGGCTTGAACCACATGCTGAGCGGTACGAAAGACCTTGGTAGAGTTGTAGCTCTTGCCCAGAATCAGCCTATTGAGATCCACCGTCATCTCCTTCTTATTGACGCACCCCATAGCAATAAAGAGGGCCGCAAGCGACCCTCTCCATTGCATTATGCAATCAAATACTGTGTTTTACATCAAGCCATCGATGAACGGTAGCTTAGGCGCTGTACTTGTTTGCCTCGCCGAAGGTGCCGGCCTCGACAATCCAGCCGTCCTTCATGATGACGTCCATGTTGTCGGTGTTGAGCACGTGGATGTCGGCGGCGACGTCACCGTTGACAACCAGCAGGTCGGCGCACTTGCCGGCCTCGATGGAACCGGTCTCGTCCTCGATGTGGCACATCTTGGCACCGTTGAGAGTGGCACAGGTGATGGTCTCGACCGGGGTGAAGCCGATCTTGTCGACGAACTCGTACATCTCCTCGATGGAGCAGGTGCCGTACGGGGTGACGAAGGAGAAGGAGTCGGAGCCGATCGTCATGATGACGCCGCGCTTCTTGGCCTCGCGCAGGCAGTCGTAATTGCGCTGCAGCTCCTTCTCGACCAGGGTGCCCTCGTACTTGTCGTGCAGCTCGGGGACGTAGACGGGCGGATAGGTGGCGTACCAGGTGGGCAGGAAGGCAATCGTCGGGGTGAAGAAGGTGCCCTGCTCGGCCATGAGGTCCATGGTGCGCTCATCGATATCGAAGCCGTGAATCAGCTGCTCGCAGCCAAAGCGGACGGAGTCGTAGGCAGCGGCGTGGTTGTTGTAGCAGTGGCTCCACACGGGGATGCCGACCATCTTGGCCTCTTCGACCACGGCCTGAATCTCCTCGGAGCAGTAGTGCTGGTCGCGACCGGAATCCCAGCGCCAGATGCCGCCACCGGTAGCCCAAATCTTGATGGCATCGGGGTTCTCGCGCAGGCGACGACGGACGGCCTTGCGCAGATCCCAAGGACCATCGACCTGGTCGCCCCAGGGGTGGGATTCCTTGTTGAGCTCCTGGGTGCAGTGGTGGGAGTCACCGTGACCGGCAACGCGGCAGAAGCCGAGGCCGGTGGCCAGAACGCGCGGGCCCTTGAAGACGCCCTTGTCGATGCAGTCGCGAATCTGGATACCAAAGCGGCCGATCTCGCAGACGGTGGTGAGGCCGTGGGTGAGGCAGTCGTAGGCCTGCTTGACGGCGACGGCCTGCTTCTCGAGGAGCGGCTGCATGACCCAATCGGTATCATCGTCGGTCAGGTTGCCCGAGAAGTGCAGGTGGGTGTCGATCAGGCCGGGAAGGACGGTCTTGCCGGCGGCGTCGATGACCTCAACGTCCTCGGGAAGGTCCTGCATGGCGCCGGCGTACTCGATCTTGCCGTTGTCGTCGACGAGAACGAGGGAGTTCTCGACCGGCTCGGCACCGGTACCGTCGATGAGCTTGCCGCCAACGATTGCATACTTAGTGGACATGGTTCCTCCTTATGGATCCATATAGTGGGCGAGGCCGTGTTGGGTTAAGGCCTCACAAAGCTACCCAAGTGGCGCCGGGTTCGGTGCGCGGAAGAGAGGGTCCCGCGCACCTGATCCGCCCCGGCTCGGCGTTACTTTTTGCGGGAATTGGTGAAGGCCATGAGAGCCAGGCCGACGGCCAGCCAGCCGATCACGATGCTCCACTCCACCATGTTGAGGGAGGCGGGAGAGAACGGAATCACGAGCAGGCCGATGATGATGGCGCAGGCAGCGATAGCGAGGCCGATGCCAAACTTGCCGCCGGGCACCTCGTAGGGACGAGGCAGGTCGGGCTCGGTGAAGCGCATGCGCAGGCAAGCGAGGGCGACCATACCGCAGGAGAAGATGAAGGCGAGAGCCGACACGTTGGTCAGAGGGATGAGCATGTTCTTGCCCAAAAACGGTCCGACGACGGTGATGACGCCCAAGACGACGCAGGCAAGCTTGGGAGCGCCGGACTTGGGGTCGACCTCGGCGAACTGCTCGGGCAGCTGGCCCTTGCGGCCCATGGCGAGCATGATGCGGCTCGTGGCGCCGTAGAAGGAGTTCATCGGGCCCATGGGTCCAAGCGTAGCGATGACGAGCATGGCCAGGTACAGAAGCATGTTGATGCCCTTGAGGCAGGCAAGCGCGGGAACCGGGCTCTTAACAAACTCATGCCAGTCGAGGATGGTGCCGAACGAGTAGATGCAGACCATGTAGAAGCCGCCGGCGGCCAGCAGGGCCAGGGAGATGATCTTGCCGAACTTGTTCCAGTTGAGGCCCTCGGCTGCTTCCTCAGCCTGCTGAGGAATGGTGTCGAAGCCAGCGTAGAAGAACGGGGTCAGAACCAGGACCGACACGATGCCGGCAAACAGGCTGGAGCTCTCGGTAGCGGCCTTGCCGCCGCCAGCGCCGGTGACCTGGGAGAACACGGGCATGGCATTGTCCGGCGAGCCGGTGAACAGCGAGACGCCCATGGCGAGCAGCATGCCGCAGAGCAGGGCCTTGGTCAGGAAGGCCTGGAGCTTGGCAGCCGAGCTAGCGCCGCGGAAGTTGAGGAAGATGACGTAGACTGCAAAGCCGAGCGCGATCAGCGTCGGGAACAGGTAGACGTCGGCCCCCAGTATGGTGTAGAGCTTGACGGCGCGCAGCCACTCAAGGCCGGGCAGGCTGCCGAACATCTCGGACACGAGGGTCGAAATGGCGATGGCCTCCCACGGGCACAGGATGCCGTTGCCCAGGGCCAAAAGCCATCCGGTGATGTAGCTCAGCGTACGGCCAAAGCTACGATCGACATACTCGACGATGCCGCCCGAGATGGGGATAGCAGCCGTGAGCTCACCGAAAACAGCTCCGACGGGCACGAGGAAGATTGCACCCAAGAGGAATGCGATCATAGCGGGAACGGGACCGCCGCCCACGACCATCCAGTCGCCGACCTGCAGAACCCAACCGGTACCGATGATGGCACCGAAACCGATGGTGAAGAAGTTCCAGAGCGAAAGCGTTTTCTTCATGCCGCCGTTATCCTCGACTGCAACTTCTGCGTTCTTGTCCGCCATTGTTCCCCTCCTTTCCTGTTTGACGCCCTTGGCGTCACCCCTTGCGCGGTCCGTTTTGCCGCGCGCTTTTATTTCGTGGCTTTAAGATACGGCCTTGGCGCAGCAGCTCCGCTTGTAGCTCGACCGAAGGCAGAACTGCAAAACGAGCGGCGCCGTTTTTGGGACGAACGGCACGGTTTGCCGCTCATTGTTGCCGCCCGTCCGACGGGCGTACGCTCATCGGACGCATATAGAGATGTTTTTGAGGCCGTGTGTTTTGCGCCTTTCGTACCGTTTACCGAGCTTTTGACGCGCGGACCCATTTGTTGCACATCTTTTTTGTAGGATGGACAGGTTATACATGAGACAAGGCGGTACGAATGGCATACGGATACAACGACGGTGATCAACGGCGACAAAGCGTTCGCCTTGCTGGCCGTACCACGCCGACGCCCGGAAGTGCCACAAGCAGCAATCCGCAACGTCCTCAAGAGCAACCCAGGCCTTCGTCTCGGCAGCAGGCAAGCAAAACACGGCAAAGTGGCCGTCCGCGCACGGGCACAAGCGCGCAGCAAGACAGCCGCTTAGGCGCGCGCACTCGACAGCATCAAGCCGAGGTTCCGCAACTGCGCCGCAACGGCGCACGTCAGCCCGGCATCCATATCAACCGCTTCTTTTCGCATCCCCAAGGCGGACGCGACGGCAAGCCCTACCGCTCGACATCGCACGTGAATGCCCCCGCCCTGCCGGCTCGTCGACTTCGCCTCGCACTGTGCTCTATCCTCACCTGTCTGGTCTTTGTGCTTATGAGCTCCTGTATGTCCCACGGCTCGGCCGGTCTCGAGCCCACCGCCGAGGACAAGCTGCTCAAGGCCCCCGTCGCGCCCGGTTATTCTTTCGCCTTTTCGACCCCGCGCTCGCAATGGCAAGCCGGCACGATGCCCCATATCTATCAGATCGACCCCGCGTGGTCGGAGCTGCCTTACGCCGGCGGCACCATCCGCCAAAATGCCTGCGGGCCTACGTGCCTCACCATGGTCTATATCTTTAAGACGGGACGCACCGATATGACCCCCGTCGATATGTGCGCGCTTTCCGAGGCGGGCAATTACGCCCCCACCGGTGCAACCGAATGGTCGTTTATGACGAGCGGCGCGTGGCAGTTGGGACTTAACGGAACGGAGCTCCATAACGATCGCGACTCGATGACTCAGGCGCTGCGTTCGGGAGCGCCCGTCATCGCCGCCGTTCGGCCGGGCACCTTTACCAACGTGGGCCACTACATTGTGCTTTACGGTATTGACGACGCCGACCAGATTGGAGTCTTCGATCCCAACTCGGCCAGCCGCAGCGCCCGCCGCTGGGGCGCCGTAGAGGTCCTTAACGAAGTCGAAGCCATGTGGGCCTACTACTAGTCGTTGGGGACAGACTTAAATGAGTGGTCGTTAGGGACAGCCTTTAAGAACTGTCCCAAGCTGCCGGCAGGAAAGGAACGTCCCCAAGTGCCGGGTTCCCAATGACTAGGTGGATAGCAAAAGTCCCGCAGTCGGAGCGGACCGCGGGACTCATGAAGAGAGGCTAGTTTGTGGGCGCCTTGCCTGGCGCCCACGAGAGAGGCAATGGAGTAGAGGCTACTCGTGGATGCGGGTACCGGAGAGGCCGGCCATGGTCTCGGCGGCCTTGTCCAGGGCGCCGATGATGCAGGTGCGGCCCTTGCGGGAGCGGGCGAACTTGATGGCAGCGCGAACCTTGGGCTCCATGGAACCCTTGCCGAACTGGCCCTCGTCGGCCAGGCGCTCGGCCTCGTCGGCGGTGAGGTCCTCGAGCTCCTCCTGGTTGGGCTTGCCAAAGTTGATGGCGACATGCTCAACGGCGGTCAGCAGGAACAGAACGTCGGCGTCGCAGTCCTCAGCCAGCAGCTCGCCGCCCAGGTCCTTGTCGATGACGGCGGGAACGCCCTTGTAGCAGCCCTTGTTCTCGTAGTCGCGGACGACGGGGATGCCGCCGCCACCGCAGGCGATGACGATGAACTCGTTGTCGAGCAGATTGAGGATGGAGTCAGCCTCGACGATCTTCTTGGGATCGGGGGAAGCGACGACGCGACGCCAGCCGCGACCGGAATCCTCGACGAAGACCTTGGAGGGATCCTCGGCCATGAACTCCTTGGCCTGCTCCTCAGTGTAGAAGGGGCCAATCGGCTTGGTCGGGTTCTTGAACGCGGGATCGTCCGGGTCGCACTCGATCTGGGTGACGACGGTTGCGGCGTGCCAACGCTTATAGCGCTTGTGCATCTCGCGGCCAATGCCCTGCTGCAGGTGATAGCCGATGTAGCCCTGGGACATGGCGCCGCACTCGGGCAGCGGCATCTCGGGGGTGCCGATGGCGTCGTGGGCGGCGGCGAAGGCGTTCTGGATCATGCCGACCTGCGGACCGTTGCCGTGGGTGATGATAATCTCGTTGCCCTGCTCGATCAGGCCGAGGAGAGCGTGAGCGGTGTTGCTCACGGCCTCGATCTGCTCAACGGGGTTGTTGCCGAGGGCATTGCCGCCAAGGGCGACGACGATACGATCGGGCTTGCCAAGAGGCTTAGACATTGCTGGAATCCTTTCTGTAAAAGGCCTACAACCCATTAATAACCCGCGCCCGTGCAATACGCGAGTTTATTAAGGTTTATATTCTCTTTATCGCTCATTTTATTCATTTTGAAAATAGTTGAACGGTGAACGGTCGTTTTTATCCGCTCAGCGTACAGAACCCCAGCTCAAGCATATCTACGTCATTTACGTGCAACTTTATTTTAATAGAGCAGGGATTAGACCAGATTATGCAAACTATATCTTTGCTAAACATAAAACAGACAGCGCAAAATCTTACTCGTACTATACGAGATTCTATGCACTTATTGGACGAGTATGCAGCCCTGCAATAACATGGCGTTTTTCATCCAACTTAAGGAATAGACGAGTGCCTTTGCCGCGCGTCGGCCGGCAGCCGGCGAGCCGTCTCGTCGATTGCCGCTTCCAGAAAATCAAAAACTGATATTGCGCGCGCAATTGCGGCATGGTACTTTAGCGAAGAACAGCGCGGGCTGGGGCGACAGAGATCTGTCGTGAAGTTTGGGTTCGGCGACCCCGCCGCTGTCTTCTCCTTATCCGCCAGCGAGCCCCTTGAGCGACGGATTGAGGAGGTCCTTACTATGACAAAAATGCTCAAGATCACGCTAAATGGCGAGACGTTTCTCGCCGACATGCTCTGGGACAAGGCTCCCGAGGCATGTAAACTCTTCGAATCGTCCTGTCCGGTCGAGTCACGTATCTTTTCGGCCAAGATCTGCGATGCCGAGGTAACCTATCCCGTATCGGGCCCCATCGCCAATTACGAGCACATCGAGAACCCCGTCTTTCACGAGCCGGCGGGCGCAGTGAGCTGGTATGGCGGATGGTCGTCAATCTGCATCTTCTTTGACGTGTGCGAGCCCTTTGGCACCTGCAACATGTTCGCCCGCATCTGTGAAGCCGACCGCGAGCGTTTTGCCGCCGCCTGCCGCAATGTTTGGGACAACCAGGGCATGTACATTAAAAACGAAATCGTCGAGATCGAAACGGAGGCCTAAAGATGATGGATATCAACACCCTGCTCGCACTCGACCTTGCCGAGTACATCACTGCACTTGAGGCCCTCGCCGATCAAATGATGCTCGAGGAGCCCCGCGACATCGACCTGATGCGTCGCCGCAAGCTCGACACCGGCCGCGAATTCGCCGTCTGGAACTTCACCGTCGGCTACTGCATGAACGCAGCCGACGCCCTCTCCCTCCTGCGAGCCCAGGCCAACGAAAACGCTAACGACGGCACCGCCGACCTCGCAACGATCAACAACAGCGCCGCGCGCCTGTGCGACTGGTTCTCGGGCGCCTTCGACGTCACCGGCAAAATGGATGACACCACGGCAATCCTCGCCCACAGCCGCGACCTCTACGCCCAGGTAGAGACTCACGAACAGTTTGCAGCCCTCACCCGCGCCACCGAGCGCTATCTGGTCCAGCTCCAATTTTGGGTTGACCGCCAGATTCCCTGGCCGGCTATTAGCGACTTCGTCCACGGCTACCGCCTACGCACAGAGAGCGGCGAGACAAGGTAACCAAGCAAGCAGCACCGACAACACCCCACCATCGGGATCCAAAGTAAGAATCAGAGGGCTGGAGACGCACCCAACAGCGTCCCCAGCCCCTTCGCAAAGTAGAGCACTGTTTCAGTGGCTTTGAGGCCTATTCGAACCTTTGCTATCTCCCAATTTTTGTATTTTTACGACAATATTATCTGCAAATTTTTGTATGATTTTAGGCGATTCTATCTGTCAATTTTTGTCATTTGGGGGTTTAATGCTACGCCGTAAGGTCACTGATAGGCTTTTGAGCTGGAAGAATAACTCCAATAAGGCATTACTCGTTACTGGTGCGCGTCAGATTGGCAAGAGCTATGCGATTCGCGCGTTTGGACAAAGCAACTACGCTTCGTATTTTGAGGTCAATTTACTACTCGATGTCGAAGCAAGGAATGCACTTGTTGGCGCAAAGAACTCCGTTGACTTTATCAACCGTGTAGCCCTTCTTGCGGATGCGCCGCTTGTTGAGGGCGATACGCTTGTCTTTGTCGATGAGATTCAGGAGTATCCGCAGATCGTTACACTCATGAAGGCGTTGGTCGAGGATGGGCGCTTTAGCTATGTCTTCTCGGGGTCTATGCTTGGGACTGAGTTTAAGGGGGTCTCTTCTTTTCCGGTGGGGTATGTAGAGCACATTGTTATGCGCCCGATGGATTTTGAAGAGTTTTGTTGGGCAAACAGCGTTAGCGAGAATGTGCTTGCAGGCATTCGCAGCTGCCTTGTCGAGAAACATCCTGTCGAAAACTATATTCATGAGGCGATGCTCAAGAACTATAGAGCTTATATCGTTTGCGGCGGCATGCCGGAGGTCGTTCAGAATTATATTGATTCGGGTTATTCGCTCGTGAGCACACGTGAGCTTCAAACTCAGCTGGTCGATCAGTACAAAAGCGATATCTCAAAATATGCATCGACTCGAGCGTTTAACGTTCGGTCGATTTTTGAGCAAATTCCCGTTCAGCTTGAGGCGGAGTCTCATCGCTTTGTCGTTTCGTCTCTGGGCGAGGGAGCTCGCCTTAAAAAATATGAGCAGGATTTCCTGTGGCTTGTTAACGCAGGTGTTGGATTGATGGTCGCCAGGGTGACGGAGCCACGGAGTCCTCTCAAGAGGACGGAGAAAACGACGGCCTTCAAACTATATGAGTCTGATACAGGCATGCTCGCATCGCGGTACCCCGGCAGCACTGCACGCGCCGTCTATCTTGATATGAAAACTCCCAACCTTGGTGGTCTCTATGAGAACGTGGTCGCGCAGGAACTCGTTGCCCTCGGGGCGGATGCATGGTACTACCAAACGCGTGAGGTCGGTGAAGTTGACTTTGTGATCGAAGGCATCCACGGTCATGTTGTCCCAATCGAGGTCAAATCGGGCAAGAAAGTTCGAGCGCACGCGGCCCTCGATCGTCTGATGAGTGTGGGCGAGTACAAAATTCCCGATGCCGTTGTACTAAGCCACGAGAATCTCAGCAAAGAGGGCAAGGTTCTGTACGTTCCAATCTACATGACGTTTTGTCTCGATGAGTTTATGGAAAAGGATGACCCCAATAACGATTTCTCGTTCGCGCCCATATCTCTCTAGCCATTTGAATCTGCAATCCAGCCCCGTCCACGCATCAATGCATTTCCCAAGGTGCTGCGCGTTTCGCGGCAAAGCCGCGAAAAAGCAAAGGGATAAGAAGCCGCAACAACCCCGCCCCCCATCCATCCCCAAAGCAACGCGCCTTTCGCGGCAAAGCCGCGAAACAGCGACCGGGACAAAAGGCCCCCACAACCACGTCCTTCATTCAGCCACACAATCCGAGGACGTAGTCGTAGCAGGATCTGAGGACTGACCTTCGCGGACATTCCGCAGGACGAAGGAACCCCCGCCGCACGTAGTGCGCAGCGGGGGTTCCTTCATGTCCGAGGACGTCCGCGAAGGTCAGCCCTCAGATCCTGCGGTGAGAGACCTAGGCCTCGTTGTACACCGTCTTGAGCTTCAGCAGGTGAGCGTAGCGGTCCATAGCGGCCTGCTCATTCTCCTTGAAGAGCTCCTCGGCGCGCTCGGGGAAGGAACGCGTCAGCGAAGCGTAACGGGCCTCGTTCATCAGGAACTCCTGATAACCGCCCGCGGGCTCCTTGGAATCGAGCGAGAACTTCTTGCCGGCAGCAGCCTCGGGGTTGAAGCGGAAGAGGTTCCAGTAACCGCACTCGACAGCCTTCTTCATCTCGGCCTGGCAGTTCTGCATGCCGCCCTTCTTGATGGAGTGCATCTCGCAGGGGCTGTAGCCGATGATGAGGGACGGGCCGTCGTAGGCCTCGGCCTCGTGGATGGCCTTGAGGGTCTGAGCCGGGTTGGCGCCCATGGCGACCTGCGCCACGTAGACGTAGCCGTAGCTCATGGCAATCTCGGCCAGAGACTTCTTCTTGGTCACCTTACCGGCAGCGGCGAACTGAGCGACCTGGCCCAGGTTCGAGGCCTTGGAGGCCTGACCACCGGTGTTGGAGTAGACCTCGGTGTCGAAAACGAAGACGTTGACGTTGTGGCCGGAAGCCAGGACGTGGTCCAGGCCACCGAAGCCGATGTCGTAGGCCCAGCCGTCGCCGCCGAAGATCCAGAAGGACTTCTTGGTGAGGTAAGCCTTGTCGGCGAGGATCGCCTTGGAAGCGTCGCAGCCGCACTTCTCGAGCTCGGCAACGTAGGCAGCGGCAGCGGTCTTGGAGGCCTCGGCGTCGTTGACGGAGTCGATCCAAGCCTGGCCGGCGGCCTTGAGCTCATCGGACGGACCATCGGCAGCGATGATGTCCTGGGTAGCGGCGATCAGCTTGTGCTGAACGGCCTCATAGCCAACGGCCATGCCCAGACCGTGCTCGGCATTGTCCTCGAACAGGGAGTTGTTCCACGCCGGGCCGTGACCGTCCTTGTCCTTGCAGTAAGGAGCGGTGGCAGCGGGGTTGCCCCAAATGGAGGAGCAGCCGGTGGCGTTGGAAATGAACATGCGGTCGCCGGCGACCTGGGTCACCAGACGTGCATAGGCGGTCTCGGCGCAGCCGGCGCAGGAGCCGGAGAACTCCAGGTAGGGCTGCTTAAACTGGCTGCCCTTGACGTTGGCCGCGATGAGCTCCTTCTTCTCGGAGACGTTCTCGACCATGTAGTCCCAAACGGGCTGCTGGTCCATCTCCTGCTCGGTGGGAACCATCTCGAGGGCGCCCTTGGGGCAAACCTTGACGCAGTTGGTGCAACCCATGCAGTCGAGCGGGGACACAGCCATGGTGAACTTCATGCCCTTGGCCTTGGGACCCATGGCGTCGAGCGTGCGGGTAGCCTCGGGCGCGGCGGCAGCCTCGTCCTCGGTCATCGCGAACGGACGGATGGTGGCATGCGGGCACACGTAGGCGCACTGGTTGCACTGGATGCACTTGGTCTCGTCCCAGTGGGGAACGACCACGGCGACGCCGCGCTTCTCGTATGCGGAGGCGCCCAGCTCAAACTGGCCGTCGGCGCAATCGACGAAGGCGGAAACAGGCAGGCTGTCGCCGTCCATGCGATCGATGGGCTCGAGCAGGTTCTTGACCTGCTGGGCGATAGCGGACTTGGTCTCCTCGGAGAGCTCGACGGGAGCGGCATCCTCGGCGGTAGCCCAGTCGGCCGGAACCTCGAACTTACGGAAGGCGGTAGCGCCGGCATCGATGGCCTTGTGGTTGGCGTCGACGATAGCCTGGCCCTTCTTCATGTAGGACTTGGTAGCCGCGTCCTTCATGTACTGCAGGGCGTCCTCGGCGGGCAGGACCTTGGCCAGCGCGAAGAAGGCGGACTGGAGCACCGTGTTGGTGCGCTTGCCCATGCCGACCTTAGCGGCCAGGTCGATAGCGTCGATCAGGTAGACGTTGACGTTGTTGTTCGCGATGTAGCGCTTGGCCACGGCGGGCATGTGCTCGGCGAACTCCTCGTCGCTCCACTGGCAGTTGACCAGGAAGGTGCCGCCCGGCTTGACGTCGCGGACCATCTTGAAGCCCTTAACGATGTAGCTGGGGTTATGGCAGGCGACAAAGTCGGCCTTGGTCACGTAGTACGGCGAACGGATCGGGGAATCACCAAAGCGCAGGTGCGAGACGGTGACGCCGCCGGTCTTCTTGGAGTCGTACTGGAAGTAGGCCTGGACGTACTTGTCGGTGTGGTCGCCGATGATCTTGATCGAGTTCTTGTTGGCGCCGACGGTACCGTCGCCACCCAGACCCCAGAACTTGCACTCGATGGTGCCGGGGGCTGCGGTGTTGGGCGCATCCTCGGCCTCGGGCAGGCTCAGGTTGGTCACGTCATCGACAATGCCGATGGTGAACTCGCGCTTGGGCTCGTCCTTCTTGAGCTCCTCGAAGACAGCGAACGCGGACGCGGGAGGCGTGTCCTTGCTGCCCAGGCCATAGCGGCCGCCGACGACCTTGATGCCCGTCTTGCCGGCCTCGTAGAGAGCGGAGACGACGTCCTGGTAGAGCGGCTCGCCGATGGAACCCGGCTCCTTGGTACGGTCCATGACGGCGATCTTCTGGACGGTCTCGGGGAGAACGTCGACAAAGTGCTTGATGGAGAACGGACGGAACAGGCGAACCTTGACCAGGCCGACCTTCTCGCCGTGAGCGTTGAGGTAGTCGATGACTTCCTCGAGCACGTCGCAGAAGGAGCCCATGCACACGACGACGCGGTCGGCATCGGGAGCGCCGTAGTAGTTGAACAGGCCGTAATCGGTGCCGAGCTTCTCGTTGATCTTCTTCATGTAGCCCTCGACGACGGCAGGGAGCTCGTCGTAGACCTTGTTGCAGGCCTCGCGGTTCTGGAAGAAGATGTCGCCGTTCTCGTGGCTGCCGCGGGTGTGCGGGTGCTCAGGGTTGAGCGCGTGGTCGCGGAAAGCCTGGACGGCGTCCATGTCGCACATCTCGGCCAGATCCTTGTAGTCCCACATGGCGACCTTCTGGATCTCGTGGCTGGTGCGGAAGCCGTCGAAGAAGTTAAGGAACGGGGTCTTGCCCTCGATGGCGGCAAGGTGAGCCACCGGCGAGAGGTCCATGACCTCCTGGACGTTGCCCTCGGCGAGCATGGCGAAACCGGTCTGGCGGCAGGCCATGACGTCGGAGTGATCACCAAAGATGTTCAGGGCGTGCGAAGCGACGCAACGCGCGGAGACGTGGAAGACGCCCGGGAGCTGCTCGCCCGCGATCTTGTACATGTTCGGGATCATCAGGAGCAGGCCCTGGGAAGCCGTGTAGGTGGTGGTCAGAGCACCGGCGCCCAGCGAACCGTGAACGGTACCGGCTGCACCTGCCTCGGACTCCATCTCGACGACCTTGACCGGGGTGCCGAAGATGTTCTTGCGACCCTGGGCCGCCCACTGGTCGACATGGTCGGCCATCGGGCTGGACGGCGTAATGGGATAAATTCCCGCTACCTCGGTGTACGCATACGAAACATATGCGGCCGCCTCGTTGCCGTCCATAGACTTAAACTTACGCGCCATATACCCCTCTCCTCTCATATAGGTATACAGGCCCCGGCGATCGCCGGGATGTTGGCGTGATGGGATTTACGCTGTTGCTTCCAATCATCTGGCAGGCAGGCTCAGCAGCAGGTACGTGGCGTGGAGAGAAGACATGCCGAGGCGAGGGACAGCTGATGCGCCCCACAGACCCGACCGCCCGTCTTGCACATGACCGAGCGCCGCAAAGGCCGCATGCCGGATGCTCCCGGGCACGCCCCGGCGATGGGAAGCGCCCGCAACGGAAATCCGCATGCGGGTTTATTGTACCCCGCCGTTAAGTGTAATTTCGACAAATATAGGCGGGCGGTAAAGGTTTACCTCGGGTGACCGCCAAAGGCCAGAATGGTCCCTCCATCCCCGGACGACTGGCTCTGACGCGCCAAGGAGTGTCCCCAAGTACCGGCAGGAAAGGAACGTCCCTAACTGCCGGCTAGAGGGCGCCGAGCAGGATGGCGTAGGTGGTGGATTCGCCGAGTTTGAGCTCGTCGCCGGGGTTGAGCTGGGCGGAGCGGCCGGGCTCTACTTGAATACACACACTCGTGGCCCCGTTTACCACCACGGTGCCGTTAGTGGACGACAGGTCCTCGACAAACCATGCGCCAGACTCGTCGCACCAGATATGGGCATGGCGGGCCGAGACGTCGTCGGTGATGCCGCCCTCCCCCGTTGCCAGCGCGCCGATCTCAACGCCTTCCTCACTCGGCTGAATCCAGCGCGGGACGCTCACCACGTAGCCGTTTTGCACGCACAGCAGTCCCAGCGGATGCGCCGGCGCGACCTCGTGCTCGCCCGCGACCGAAGATGTGCTCAGCGAGCGCGGCGTCGACGTGTCGCCGCCACGGGTCGCATGAGCGCGGCGGCTCGCCCGACTTGGAACTAAGGCGGGCGTGAGAGCAAACGGCATAGGGAACGAATCTTGCGGATGTACTCCTCGACGTCAGGCAGGTAAGCCCCACGAAGTCACCGGGGAGGCCCAAGCGGCCCGGCACCACTTCCAGATTCTGACCAGGGCGAGTCGTTCGCCGGTGGCTGAAGGCTCGCTCCCACCCAAAAGGGGAGATTCGCGTTGTTCCCCAATCGCTCTCGCATCTTTCATTTTGCTCGAGGTGGGCTATGAAAACTTTCCTGGTGAAAGGCGGCGATTGGTTTCCTTTCTTTCTAGAGGAGCGCGCCTGTAATCTGTTTTCATCCTAAATCAAGTTAAGATCGGACCTTCCAGAGGCAAGTCGACTCAAACTGCGAGGCTCCATGTTGGAATAAAGAGCGCTGTCGAAGTGCCAACAACACAAAGCTTGCCAGTCTCAAATAGAACCTTTTGGGAGTCCGATTGGGCCGCACACCGAATCCCCGCTGGTGGTTTTTTATAGCTGCGCGACAATAAACAAGGTTAGTGCCAGTCCAGCATGAAATTGAGGAACGTATGCATTTTTTCTCAGTAAGTGATCGTCGTTACTGCTTCGATGAGGTCACTCGCAATTGCTTTCAGGTTGACCAAGCATCAGAAGATGCGCTTCGCATATTTGAAGCATCGGGAAGAACGGTCAACTCGAAGTTGCTAACAAAGTCACTTGCTGCGAAAGGCTACGACCAAACGACCATAGCAGAACTTGAAGACGACATTGATGAGTATCAACGATTGTCTGAGCGGACTTTCTTAACAAAAGACACGCCTCGAAAACTTAGATCCATCGAACTCCACGTTTCACATGCATGCAACCTTGGTTGTAGTTACTGTTTTGCCGGTAAAGGAGATTATGGAACGTCTCCTCTGCTGATGACAGACGAGATAGCCTTCAAGGCGGTCGACTACCTCGTCGCAAGTTCATCGGAAAACGAAACGCTTGCGATCGTCTTTTTTGGTGGGGAACCCATGATTAACGAGCCGCTGATATGAAAAACGGTCGACTATTCAAAAAGAATATACCCCAATAGAAACTTTACCTATTCTATTACGACCAACGGAACGCTTTTGAATGACACTGCTGTGAATTCTTTCAAGGAGCACGGGTTTTCTGTTCTGATTAGTCTCGATGGTACAGGATGCAAGCACGATGCATCGCGCCCGTACAAGACGGGAGGCGGCTCTTTCTCCGATATCGACAAAAACGTTCGTCGTTTTTCCGAGTCGTTCCCCTTCGGCGCAAGAGCGACCTTAACAAATATTAACTGTAACCTTGTTGAAGACTATCTTCAGTTTAAAGAGATGGGCTTCAGAAGGATTTACTTCTCGCCCGTGAGCTCATTCGATGAGAATATCAAACTCGACGAACACTCATTAAACAAAATCAGGGCGGGCCTAATAGATTTGGCGGATCAATATCTCAAACAGATTGATCAAGGGGAAAAGCCCTTGTTTAGAACATTGAAAACTGCAGTTGATTTGATTATGAGCAACAGGATCGCCTTTGTCGGATGCGGGGCTGGCAGGCGTTTTATTTCCGTGACTCCCGAAGGGGACGTATACCCCTGTCACAGGTTTGTCGGGATGATGCGATTCAAAATGGGCAACATCGTCACCGGAATTGACGAAACTAGGTATATTGAAAACTGGAGTCAGGGTGTCGAAAAAAGAATTGACTGTACGGACTGTTGGGCTCGGTCTTTCTGTGGTGGGGGCTGTAGCTGGGAGGCTGCAGACGAGCACGGCTACTTGCCCAAGAGTCTACACCCTGCATCATGTGAATATAGAAAAATGTGCTACGAGATGGCTTTTGACCTTATTTCCCGCCACTCATCTTCGCAGGAGAAAAATCAACGAGAAGCTACTGTATCGGAATAAGCGGTTCAGCGCATTGCTGTCACCATTGTGGAGGTGTTCGTTCTTCTGATTACCGTCTGCGAAGCTTATTGCTACATTCGCCGAAACCATTCTAGAAATATGGTGAACTAGACATCTTGGTTTGTTATACACAATATTGAGGTTTTTCTGCACTCAAAGGGAGGTAGTCGTGAAGCATATTCATCCGATTAATCCAGGAAGTGGCGACGAGGCAGGCGTGAAGCCGATGTCTTTTGACTGCCTCTTGGGCATTACTGACATCTGTACTGTTTATGATAAAGCAGATGGCTGTGGTGCATACGATTACTGCGACTATGACATGGATGGCGGCAGCATCTGCGTTGTAGATCACTGTGGCATTGATCAAACGTAGTCTCTAATTGGATTAAGGTGAGGAGCTGTTATGAAGCATATCCATCCTGTTGGTTCAAATGAACATCCTCCCGTTGAGCCTTGTTGTCTTGGAGTTGATATATGCAATTTTTACGACATCGCCGAGTGCCCTGTTGCGGATTGGTGCTATGTCGATAAAGAATCAAGCTGTGTTTTGCCAGCAGATTGGTGCGATCCAGTTGACGAGTAGTTTTGTGGCTAGGAACTATTTGGTCCAATTCAGAATAAGATGGGAACAAATACCAAAATCTCGTGTCTGGGAGGAGTTATGCCATTATTGCAAGGTCTCGTTGGATTAGCCTTTATACTTGCGTTATATCTGGCACCTTTTTTAATTCTATTCTTCATTATCCGACTCTTTCTTCGGAGAAAATAGGAGTGTCACGCAAACATTAGCGTAGCTTTCTTCCAATATGAGCCGAGCATTGGCAAGTGGAATAAGAAGCCCGACCGTTCGCCACATGAAAGTGATCGGACGGGCTTCTCTATTTAACCCGGGCCGCCACCCATAGCGGCTTTCCAAGCGTATTCTCAGTGCAAAGCAATCGTCAGTTTAATCCTATGCGCTGATACCGCATTTCATTTGTTCGGCTCGAATTCTACGGCCTGGCAACCCTCGCACTCTCCGGCAAATGGATTGAACGCGAAGGCAGAGATGATGTGTGCGTGGACATCGAGGCTGCTGTAGGCAACATACTGGGACATGGACCCCCGCTGCGCGTGGTATGCGGCCCGGCATATTCATTGCCGTCCAACCCCGTGTAGTTGCAGCAAAGGGTGGAACCTCAATGCTCAGCTCATGTTGTCCGTGGGACACGAGAATCGTAAGTACACTTTGGTGCGATTCTCACGCTGATACTGAGCCACCTGGAATAAGATACGTCGCGACAACACTTCGCTTCACCTCTGTCTCGACAAGATGACGTAGACTAAAGTTTCCTTTAGTAAGAGAACGAGAACTATATCTGAAAGCGTTGCGATGGCGTGAAGGCACCGAGTCCGAACCGCCTGAATGCTACGTGCATCTGCATCGCCTTTTTGTTATCTCTGCCAGTTGGGTAGCACTACACTTGTCATCATTTACCCTGGTACATGCTGCCTAAATCCACTACCCCTTCTACCGCGCCGACCATCTCGTCATCGTGAGAGACAACGATGATCAGCTGGCTTTGCTTGTTGCGCTTAACATAGGCCGCAAGCTCGGCGCGGCTTACAGCGTCTAACCCAGTCGTGGGCTCGTCGAGTACCAAAACTGACGACTTGCGTGAAATCGCCGACCATAAGTACACTCGGCGCAGCTCACCGCCCGAAAGCGCGGAGCAACGTTTCCCGAGCAACTCCTTCACGCTGTTTTCCAGCGAAAGTAGGCCATCTACACCCCGGTGATAGGAAGAAAAGGGCGTGTCGAAATACTCTAACAGCTCTTTCACCGTTTCGTCCGGCGCGAAGCACGACTGTGGGCAGCACGATATCTCTCTCGCACGTATGTAATCCAAGTCGCATTCTTCGATTGGCACGCCGTTGTATTTTACTTTGCCTTTCGATGAGTATAGCCCGAGCATCAAGTAAAGAAGTGACGTCTTGCCTCTTCCGTTTTCCCCAACTATGCAATATGTACCAGGACCGGAAAACTTGAAAGAAAACCCGCCGAGGACCTCTCGGACAGATCCGTCTGGAAGGGCAACCGAGAATTCCAAATCAGATACCGAAATGTCATTTATTTCATCGAGTTTAGCTAAATCGGTCCGATTCCACCCCGATCTCTCCTTTTCTCTCGTCGCGATAGCCGTCCTATCCCATGATGCTTTGGCATCTTGATAGGATTTGAACAATGACATCATACTTTTCAAAGTCTTAAAGAGAACCGCGAAGTATGTACCGATGATAGTGTACTCGCCTATTGACATAGTTCCGTTAATGATTCGTACTCCGGAAACAACAAGTATCACCGCTTGAAACAACGCTGCGAAAAGACCATCGAGCGATGTCAGAGAATATGATAGCTTTCCGGAGCGCAAAACTTTGGGAAAATAGCTCTTAAACCCAGCGTCGAGCGCTTGTTCGCTCTTGCCGTACGAAGATGCCAGTTGAATGTTGAGAATCTGATTAAGCTGCGATGCAATTGCGGCGTAAAAGGCGCTGTCCGCCTCTTTCTTCTCATACGTGACCCTATACAAAAGTTTCCTCAACCCAGTAATTACACAGAAATACACGATGAGGAGAATGATGGAAAACACCGCGAGAGTTGAATCAATTGACCATATGATAAGCAATACGATGGGAATAGCTACAATGGACAGCGGCGCACTGATGAAATTCGCCAAAACGAAGGATGAGACCACGCTGGAGTCGGAAATAATCCGTTGCGTTGTATAGGCTGGATCGATGGTCCGACTCACCAAGTAATCGTCTCTTTCAAAACGCAAGACGGCCTCCCTGAGAAGATCAAAGGAAAGTCTCGTGCTTATGCGAATGGAAAGTGTTCCTGCAAAATAAGTAAAGAGGGTGGAGAAAACTCCTATTGACGCAACCAGGAGTGCGAAGAGTGCGGCGTCTCTTTCGCTGCGGTTACCGAGAAGAAAATCTAAAAATTTTCCGTTCACGTATGGCATGGCATAGGAGAGAGCGGTTCCAATCACCGTGATAGCAATGAAGACGAAAGCCCCTTTTGCTCTGATGAACCTCGAGAGAACGCATCGAATCAAGGAAGGCCCCAATCTACCCGCCACAAAACATCAATCACTGATACCTTACACCTCAACACAACAGGAGCGAAGATTTGCCAATGAGACTGCTTTAAGATTGCCTTGGGCCAATACGGTCTCAAGCTCTTCCTACAAGAGAGTCGGAATCGGACATCTCCTCCGACGAATCTGGCAATCGGGCGATTGAAATATCTTTTTCAACCGCCCGATTGCCACAATAGATTGGAGCGTCCGCCCGCAAACGACCTCGTTTTACACCCACCAAATCCTTTGCCTTTTGTCGCCTAGGCTAGAAAAATCGCTCGAAATAACGCAACCGGCCTGCTCGCTTGAAGAAACCTAAGCCCGTAACGTAGATGTGCAAACTTCCGAAACGCCTTGCGCGGCATAGTGCGTATAAACTTCGTCAACCGCCTCAGAAATATCTGAGTATCGCGCCGGGTCAAAAGCATACGATGTCGCAGCTATACCCTGCACCCATTCGGAACGCGGATTAATTGAATAGCCACACAGCATCATCATACATGCATCTAGACCTGATTTCCCAAGTATCCGACGTATTGATGAGAGCATCGCGGGTCGCCCCTGCACCATCGTCGTCACCCCTATTAGCAGTATTTACCGTTTTTCTCTAAATGCGTATCGCCACCCTTAAGAATACGAAGTGTTTTATCCAGACCCGATTGTCCTCCATCTCAAACGAAGGGATAAGGAATCTCATCCGGAATCGGCAGTAACGGAGGATTCACAACGACAAGCGAAAAACATGAGTCATCTCTCAGAGGGGAGTAAAGGCTCCCCTCAAGCACCCTAGTTTCGTCATCCAAAGAGTTGATGGCAGTGTTTTTCTTACAAAGGTCGACAACAAAAGGGTTGATTTCTACAGATGTTACATCCATGCCACAGTTGGTAAGTATCAGGCCCTGTATTCTGGGGCCAGAACACAAATCGAGAGCCTTCCGTGCGCTCTGCGGTGTAAGGCGCCAATCTCAGCAAATCTGTCCCACAATACTGCGCTGAAGAACAAGACGGAACCCCTGAGCCAAACTCCCCTATACCTTATTAAGGCTAAGACAGGCAAGTTCACGCACCCGGCATATTCCAGAATAACATCCTATTGTTTTAGATGCTCTACAAGCATGAACAGCCGCGAATCGGAAAGATCTTCTAGTTTCGCCCCGACTGACCGCCAAGGGCCAAAATGGCCCCTCCATCCCCGGGCGACTGGCTCTGGCGCGCCGAGGAGTGTCCCCAAGTGCCGGCAGAAAAGGAACGTCCCTAACTGCCGGCTAGAGGGCACCGAAGAGAATGGCGTAGGTAGTGGATTCGCCGAGCTTGAGCTCGTCGCCGGGATTGAGTTGGGCGGAACGGCCGGGCTCGACCTGAATGCAGACGCGCGTGGCCCCGTTTACCACCACGGTTCCGTTGGTGGACGACAAGTCCTCGACGTGCCAGATATTTTGAGCATCGCACCAGATATGGGCATGGCGGGCCGAGACATCGTCGCCGACGTCGGTAATATCGCCCTCACCAGTGGCCAGCGCGCCAATCTCAACACCCTGCTCACTCGGCTGAATCCAGCGCGGGGCGCTCACGACAAAACTGTTATGCACGCGCAGCAAGCCCAAGGGGTGCGCCGGGGCGGGTTCGCGTTCGCCCGCAGTCAGCGACATGCCAAGCGAACGCGGCGTGGATGCGCCTCCGCCACAGGTCGCGTGTGCGTAGTCGATGGCATAGTTCACCGAGGACCGCACATCCGCCGAACAACCGACGGCGACAAACAGCACCAGCACGGCCTCGGCGCGCTCGGCGGGCATGAGTTCCGCCGCCTGGGACAGGCGATCGAGCGCGTTGCGATAGAGATTCGTGTCCTGGTGGCACTCTTCGAGCGCGCGTACCATCGGTTCACCTGCAGGACCGCACACCATATTGATCACAGCCGTGGAGTCCATGGGATTGCGCTGGCGCAGGGCCAGTTGCAACATAATACGCGCAGCCGAGGTACCGTATTCGGCAAAGTAGCGCTGCTGAAGCGTGCCGACCGGCGCGCGAACGATAAAGCGGGAAACCCAAGAGCGATCGGCGGCTCGGCTCTGCGGGCTGCGGCCGTCGGCGAGCGGACGGGACGAAAGCACCAAACCGCACAGCTCGATATGGCTCAGATGCGCTGCGCGCTTAAAGATGTCAAACATGGCCCCGCATGGGGTGAGCTCAACTTGAGATGCCATGACCTAGGCCTCCTTGGTCGTAGAAATAGAATCGGACGATACTTCGACAGGTCCGCCAAAAGTACGGGCAGCTGCGGCTCCACCGGCAAGCGGAGTCGCCATCTGGGCTTTTGTGCGTCGCGGTGCCGAAACGGGAAGTTCAAAGGCAAAGCCCATCGCAAGCAAAAACCACGTAAGCGTATAGGTTGCAACCAGAGCGGCAACAAGGCCGCCCATCACGGCGCGTTGGGAAAATACGCTACATGCAGCCACAACCAGCACCGGAACCTCGCAGGCAGAAAGCGCAAGCACACCCTGCAGGAAGCCCGAGCGCCGATCGCGCGCAAGTGCCCCCGCGGCAACGCCGGCTATGCCTGGCAGCGCCAACGCCAGTGCGGCAATAATACCCGGTAGCGACCCAGACCACACGAGCGATCCCAAAGTCGCCGTCACGCGAGCGCCCGACGCCAGCAGCGCGGCCGAAACCACGACCACAGCCCAAACCACGCCACAGACGACCGTCGCGCCGACCATCAGCGCGCGACGAACCACACGGCCAGACGCATCCATGGGGCACGGCGTGAGCGGCTCGCCGCGGAGCGAACGACCGACATTTTGCGCATAGTGGTCACAAAACGCCGAGAGCGCCGCCTTGACCGCCGCCGGCTCGGGACGATCTTTTTGATGGCTGGACAGACAGGCCATCACCACGTCGAACAGCTGGGCATCGACAAACGCCAGCGCATCGCGTAGCTCTTCGGAATCCGGCTCAAGCCCTAGCTGCTGGGCCTGCTCGGCCGCGGCGAGCGCCACATCGGGCTCACGACGAAGCAGCTGAGTCAAATCACAACCGGGCGCATGGGCACCAATAGGATAGTCGGGCCGCGTGTCCATCTTGAGACGGTAGGGGCTCGCGATGTCGCGCGTCTTTTTGCGCGAACCCGAGGCACCCGAAGTACTCGGCGCGGCTTCGTATGGCGCGACGCCGGCAATGAGCTCGTAAACCGTGCTTGCCGCGGCGTATACGTCAATCGCCGGCGACATACGCAAAGCGCGCAGGTCGGGAATATCGTCGGTGAGCATCTCGGGCGGGGCATAGGCAACCGTCGCGCGACGCAGCGTGGCATAGCGCTCCGTAAACGACGCCTTGCCGCCGGTACCGGCCACGGCCGACGCAGGCTCGAGCGCCAGCGACGAGCCAAAGTCGATCAGGCACAGGTCAAAGGTGCCCTCGGCAAGCTGCCGGTCAAGCGGTAGACGCGCCGTACGCACCATAATATTAGCGGGCGAGATATCGCGATGGACAAAGCCCTCACCCACCAGGCTCATACGGCAGAGCAGATCGAACAGGTCGCGACCCAGACGCGCCGCCACAAGCGGCGACAGGCGTCCGGCATCGTCCACGGCGAGTCGCGAGCGCAAGCGGGCGAGCGTCTCGCCCTCGACCCATTCCATGACAATTGCAGGCACACCGTCAACCTCGCCCCAGCCATAGAGGCGGGGAAAGCCCTTAAGGCCCGAAAGGGCGCGATGGCATTCGTATTCCTCGCGAAATGCCGCTTTGAACTTGGCGACCAGCGACTCATGGGCGGCATCGTCGTCAAACTCATCGCGCGTCGGCAAGATGAGCTGTTTGAGTGCTACGTCCTCGCCTTGGGCGTTGACAGCACGCGTCACGCGGCCGATACCGCCACGGCGCATGGTGGCATCGTCGGCAAACAGTATCGTAAAACGACGCAGATAGGCAGGCAGTTCGTCCTGACCGAGCGCAATGGCCGGCTCAAACCCGTCGACACGCGCCAGGCGCAGGCCGACCATGGGATCGCGACCGAGCGATTGTGGTGTGGTGGATGCAAGATCGGTCATCATAGGGCAAGCGCCGCCACGTTATTGTTGAAGTTACCGAGCGCGACGTCATCATCGCCGTAATGGCCGACCCATTGACATAGGTTGGTGTAACAGCCCCACAGATTGGCATACTGCTGATACCACCTTGACCGGGGCGAGAATGTCTGACGACCGAACTCGGCTCGAATGACAAACATCTCCCCGACCAGGCTGTCGCACGGCCTGGGATCTCCCGTAGAGTTATAGGTCGAGACCACGTCATTGGCACGAGAAACATAGCCGTCGAGCATGTTGTACTTGGTCACAAGCCAACTGTGAATGCTCTCTTCCTCAGCAGCGGAAAGGCCGCCGGAGTTTGCATCGTTGTCAGTGTTGCCGCCCGTCGAGCCGCCGTTTCCAGGCCCTCCGGTAGAGGAACCCGACCCAGAGCCGCCGCCCGAACTCGATGAATCCGAGCCGGAGCCAGAAGTATCCGAGCTACCGGGCTTTCCGGACTGCTGGGCGTCCTGCTCCTTTTGCTGCTCGACCTTATTCACCGTTGCCGCCACGCTATTGTTGGACAATCGATCGATGATCTTGGTGTTGGTGAGCACGATGGTTTTGCCATTGGCAAGCGTGACTTCGTTGTCCGGGGCCTCGGCGCCGTCCGCATCGTCGGTGCCAAACACAATATGCCCGACCACACTTGCCCAAGCATATCCAGTCGTGGTGCCCAGATCGCTTTTGACCTCATGCCCCATGCGCGGTTCGCGTGCGGCATGCGCCTGCATCATGGACGGCACGGTCATGCCATAGGCAGAAACGCCAGCTATGACCAGCACCAGCGAGCACGATAGCAGTGCGTACGCCCGCGGCGCCAAGCCCAGTCGGCGTCGTATGCGCACCGCGGCGCCGCGCTTTGTCTGAGTGCCACCGGGCCGCATGCGTTCTCCTCCAACAAAAACACGCCGCTCGGGAGCGGCGCATTCATTCGAATCCATATTTGAGTGTATCAGCGAACCAAAAAGGTTGCGCAACGAATGGACAAATTAAGGATGCGAGCGGAAGCATCCATGCGATAAGCGGATACGAAGCATCTTTGTTGCACAACAAACTCACAGTCGCACGGGGAAATTATGACTACCCCGTGCGTCGCGAGGAAAACATACGGCAGGAGCAGGCTCGCCACCTAAATCGCGCGGCGGGCCTCGATGGCGCGGCCAAGCGTAAGCTCGTCGGCATACTCCAAGTCGCCGCCCACGGGAAGGCCGCTTGCCAGACGCGACACCTCGACGCCCAACGGCTTGATGGTACGGGCCAGATAGCTCGCCGTGGTCTCGCCCTCAATATTGGGGTTGGTGGCGATGATGACCTCGTGGATGTCCTCGTGGCCCAAGCGTGCCAGCAGCTCTCGAATGTGCAGCTGCTCGGGGCCAATCTTGTCCATGGGACTGATCACGCCGCCCAATACGTGGTAGAGGCCGTGGTAGCTGCCCGTGCGCTCGATCGCCTGGACATCGCGCGGCTCGCCCACCACGCAAATGCGAGTGGTATCGCGCATCGGGTCCTGGCAGATGGAGCACTCGTCGGCCGTGGCGTAGTTAAAGCAGCGGCTGCAAAAGTGGACCTCCTGCTTGACCTCCAGGATGGCCTCGGCCAGGCGGCGCGCCTCCTCGGCGTCGGCCTCCAACAGGTAATAGGCGATGCGCTGGGCCGACTTGGGACCAATGCCCGGCAGACGGCCCAGCTCATCGAGCAGTTTTTGCAGACTGTGGTTGGCACTCATATATATGCGTGTCTTAGAACGGCATGCCCGGGATGTTGAGGCCGCCGGTGATGGCGCCCATCTGCTTGTTGGCGAGCTCGTTGACGCCGCGGACGGCCTCGTTGACGGCAGCCATGATCATATCCTGCAGCATATCGACGTCCTCGGGATCGAGCGCATCGGGATCGATGGTGAGGTTGACGAGCTCCATCTCGCCGTTAACGGTCACCTTGACCATGCCGCCGCCGGCAGAGGCGTCGACGGTCTGGGACTTGAGGTTCTCCTGCGCGGCGGCAAGCTGCTCCTGCATCTTGCGAGCCTGCTTCATCATCTGCTGCATGTTCATACCGGCCATGATGGCTCCTTTACGTGCGGCCGCACGCCGAGCTGCAAGGGCAGCCGGAGCACGGCGGGACTTTCAAACTCAAAAATCGTACCACGGCGCGCGGCGAGAGAGCGGGGCGGACGTGTTACCTCAGTCGATATACATGTCCTCCAATACAAACCGCACTCAAAGATTATGCAAGGTCGAATTATGCAAGGTTGCATAATATCGCACACTCAATCTAGTAGAGCCGAATCCGGCATTTCATGTGCGCCACTAAATAGCTAAATGCCGAACCGCTGCTCGAGGCGGCGCACATGGCGGCAGGGTATAATTTGATTGCCATAGATAGTAATTTGGAGGTGCCCCATGAATGCCCCCAACGCGCTCCAAAACATCCGCTCAAAACACCCCGTTGCATATGTGGTTCTCTATCTCTTTGTCGGCTGGGCATTGCTGGTTGTCATCACCCATGCCATAGCTTTTGGAGCAGAACTGCTGATAGCCAGCTCGGACCAGCCCGTCGTCAAATGGGAGACGACCGATGAGTGCACCGACGGAACCCGAACCGTTTACTACAACAGCCCGTCCCTCTACCAAGAGTTCAAGGTCAAGATAAAGGACTTCAAGATTGTCGATGCCGAGCCAGGCGTTTATTCGGCAATCGGAGCAACCGTCAACGCCGAGCAAGTCGAGTACACGGACAGCCATGCGACGTATCGTATCGACCTCAGCATCCTAGGCCGACCGTCGCGTACCTGCCTGCTCGAATGCGAGATACGCGGCACCACGTTGCGCATGTCCGAAATACAGATGCGCCCGGACAAAGAGATCTCTTCTTGAGCAGTATACCCGCCCGTACAGCTACTCCACCGGCTTGAAGATGGTGGCCTGACCGAAGACGCTGCGGATGAGGGCTTTGGCCTCGTCCTCGGTCTGCGGGATGCTCGGGGCTGCGCCCTGGTGGCCGAAGGGGCTGCCCGCGCCGGGGTTGGACTCCCAGGGAGCTGCAGGAGCGTCCTCCTCTTTGGCGACAGCCGCAGCGGGCCTGGGCGCGGGCGTCGCACCCGCCACGTCGAACGGGGGCAGATCGTCCCCGCCGGCATCGGCAGCAAAACCGCCAACCATGGCGTCGTCGTAGGGAACCTGCTCGGATTCCCACGGGGCAGGCTGCGCGACAGGTTGAGCCGTGGGAGCGGACGCGCGCTCGGGCGCACGGGGCGCGGGCTCGGTCGGGAGCTTGCCCGTAGCGGGAGCGCCGGCAGGGTTGTCGGAGCGCAGCCAGGGAGCCTTGGCCAGGCCGGATGACTTGGACGCAGGCGCGACAGGCTTGGGCGCGGGCGCCGGAGCAGCCGGTTTGGGTGCCGCGGGCTTAGGCGCCGACGGGGTCGGTACCGCCACCGGCGCTGTTATTGGCTGCGGCGCGCTGGCGCTCGAGGATACAGGGGCCGCCGAGGACACGGGTTGCGGGTCCGCAGATACCGCAGCCCGTGCAGATGGAGAATGCTCCTCATGTTGAGGAGCCGGCGTGCCACCTCCATCCAGGACGTAGTCGACGGTGCGACGCCCGAAGACCGCGCAGACCGTCGGCAGGACCACCGACTGCGTGTCGGCGCGACCGAGCATCTTGATGGCAAAGGTCGAGCCCGCAGGGAACGAGACGGTGAGCTTGGAGCCGTCGTCGGCCGTGGCGCGGGCATTGAGCAAAAGCCCCGCGTAGGAGGCCTGACGAGCCTTGACGCGCTCGACGACCTCGGCCCATTTGCGCTGGAGCTCGCCGGCGTCCTCGACCGCGGGGGTCTCGGCAGTACCGGCGGCGGCAACCTGGGCGGCGTTGTTGGGCTTGGACACCGGCACGGTCGATGCAGCAGGCGCGGGAGCCGGAGCCGCAACGGGCTGAGGTGCAGGCGTTACAGGTTTAGGCGCCGGCGCAGGAGCCGCAGACTTGGGCGCAGGCTGGGCAGCCGGAACAGCAGCGCCGCGGTCCCAAGGCATGCCACCCTGATGCGCGGACGTAGCAGCGGGGGCAGCGGATGCCACCGAAGTGGCAGCACGGGCGCCCGAAATGAGCGTCGGCTGTTGGGCAGCAGCGGGTACGGATGCTGCAGGCGCGGCGGCCTGAGCGGCAGCCACGCTCGCCGGCACGGCGGCGTTGGCAACCATGGCCTCCAGGCGTGCCACGCGCTCGGCCAATGCCTCAATCGTTAAATCGGCCTCGGGACGCGCCAGACGCGTGCAGGCAATCTCGAGCACCAGGCGCACGTCGCTCGCGCCCCTCATCTCCAGTGCGGCATCGTCGAGCACTGTCAGCACACGAGCCAGGCGGTCGGCAGGATGCTCGCCAAAGGCAGCGGCCTCGGCAGCAAGCGCCTCGGCCTGCTCGGAGCCGCCCTCAAACAACTCGGCACGGGCACCGGCAACGCAGGCAACATACACGTCGCGCACGTGCGCCACCAGGTCGCGCGTCAGCTCCAGCAGATCGTTACCTTCCTCGACCTGCGCGCGAATAAGCCCATACAGCTCGGCAACATCGCGATCGGCAATGGCGCGGGAAAACTCGCCCAGAATCTGGTCCGAAACCTCGCCTAAAAGCGAGCGGGCGTCGTCCGCATGCACAGAACCGTTGCCAAAGACGCTCAGCTGCTCCAGCGTGGACAACGCGTCGCGCATGCCGCCCTTTGCATGGCGCGCCACGATAGCCAGCGCCTCGTCGTCGTAATCGAAGCCCTCCTGCTCGCACACGTATGCCAGGCGATGCTCGATATCCTCGTTGCCGATGCGGTGGAAATCGAAGCGCTGGCAGCGCGAGAGGATGGTCTCCAGAATCTTTTGCGGGTCGGTAGTGCACAGCACAAAGATCACGTGCGCCGGCGGCTCCTCGAGCGTCTTGAGCAGCGCGTTGAACGCCGCCGTCGTGAGCATGTGGACCTCGTCGATGATATAGATCTTGTACTTGCCGCGCACCGGGGCAAAGTTGACGGAGTTGATGATCTCCTCGCGCACGTTGTCCACGCCGGTACGGCTTGCAGCATCGAGCTCGTAGACATCCGAGTGGTTGCCCTCGGCGATGAGCTCGCACTCCTCGCAAGTGCCGTCGGGCATGCAGCCGCTTGCACCCTCGGCGCGCGCCGCCTCGGCATTGCGGCACAGCAGTGCCTTGGCCAGAATGCGCGCCATGGTGGTCTTGCCCGTGCCGCGTGGTCCGCAGAACAGGTAGGCGTGGGACAGGCGTCCCTCGGTGATGGCGTGCTCGAGCGTCGAGACGATATGCTGCTGGCCCACCACGGAGTCGAAGGTGAGCGGGCGATACTTTCGGTACAACGATTCCATGGGTGCTCCCCCGGGTATACTGAGTCTTGTTGCCGCGGCGGCCATGCGGTCGCACGGCATACTGCATTCCATAATAACCCGTACGGCGAGCCCGCCGCGATAGGAGTCTAAAGAGCATGGCAGACGCAGAGAGCAACCTCGTTCCCTCCGAAGCAGCCGACCAGGTCGAGGTCGCGCTCGAGGAGCAGGCCGCGGCCGATGACGGCATCCTGTACCTCAACGAGTACCAATACGAAAACGACCTGGTCACCGACTTTGCGCGCCTGGTCGCCTCGCCCAGGCGCCGTGGCTCCCTGTACGTCGCCGCCGCGATTGCCGCGCTCATCGGCATCGGCATGTTGGTGGCCGGCGGCAGCTGGATCAAGTTCGGCGTCGTGCTGATCGTGTTCGGCGCTTTTTTGGCCTGGTGGAGCAAAAACCTGCACCACACCCTCGCCCGCGACTTTATCGACGCCGTCGAGGCCGACGAGTCCATGGGTGGCCGCTATCGCCGCGTCGCCGCCAACGAGGACGGCCTGATGGTTTGGGGCAAGAGCGGCAAGTCGCAGTTCTTCCCGTTTGACAAGCTCGACCACGTGCTCGACGGCGAGCGCATCTTTGTGGCCATGTTCGCCGACCAGGGCGTGACGATCCCCAAGGACACCTTCGTCCGTGGCGATGCCGAACAGTTCGGCCCCTTCCTTAAGGCGCGCATCAACAAAAAACTCCGCATCGAGACCAAGAAGAAGAAAATGAAGGTCGAGAAGGCCGCCGCCGAGGCCAAGCAGGGCGACAAGCCCCAAGAGACCAAGGGCAAGCAGCGCAAGCAGAAGAAGAACAAGAAGAAGCGCTAGGCCGGACGCAGGGTCCAGACCCCAGACGGAGCTTAAATTGAATGTCGCCCACCTGCGCGTGCTACACTAGCAGCATCTATGCCACCGCGAATGGCTCGGCCCCGCGCCCGCCGCTCGCAAACGAACTTTAAACGCACGAGGGTTGGCCATGCCGCTTTTCTCGCAACATACCGCCCGGTTCTCGCCGGACGTTCCTTTGGAGGGCACCAGCTCTCGCGAGCTGCTCAAGCGGTACCAGCCGCTCGAGACACTTGCGACCGGCGGTTTTGGCTCCATCGAGATCTGCCGCGACACGCACCTGCGCCGCCGCGTCGCCATTAAACGCATCCCCCTTATCAACGGTGCCGGCATGCCCGCCAGCGACATCATGGATGTCCTGCGCGAGGCGCACACTGCCGCTATGCTTCAACATCCCAACATCGTGCAGGTCATCGACTTTACGCACGACACAGCCTATGCCTACCTGGTTATGGAATATGTCGATGGCATGTCGCTGGCCGAGTTTTTGCACCGCGTGGACGGCCACTCACTTACCTTTGACGAGGCCGCAGCCATTGCCGATGCCCTGGGCCAGGCGCTCACCTTCGCCCATAGTAATGGCGTACTCCACCTGGACATTAAGCCCGCCAACGTGCTCATCGACCACTCGGGCAATGTAAAGCTCACCGACTTTGGCATGGCGCGACTGTCGTCCGCCGGTGGCTTTGGCGGCTCGCGCGGCGGCACCATCGGCTACATGCCGCCCGAGCAGCTCGATATCGAGACCGGCACGGTCAATGAGCGCGCCGATGTCTTTGCCCTCGCCTGTGTGATCTACGAGGGCTTGTGCGGCAGCGCTCCCTTTATGGCGGCCACGCCCGCCGACTCGCTCGACCGCATCATCGGCGGCGCCACCTATCCCAGCGAGCTGATACCACACTTTCCCCCGGGAGCCGAGAGCGCGCTCATGAGCGCGCTCTCCCCCATGCCGCAGGACCGCCCCAACAGCATCGAGGCATTTTGCGACCAGCTCCTTGCCGGTCTGGGCAGCGTGCGCGAGGGCCGTCGCAGCCTGGAGCAAATGGTTGGCGAGCTTTCGGATGACGAGCAGGAGCTCGACGGTATCGAGCCGTCGCACTACGAGGACGACGCCATCGAGGTCGACCCCGCACTCGGCTGGGCAGGCACGCGCTGGAGCCATGCGCGCGACTACACCATGCGCATTATCTCGGCGCTAACGTGCGGCACCTTTAGCTTTTTGCTGATGCAAACGGCCGGGGTCGCGGCGCTTCCCGGCCTGGTCATTGCGGCCATCGCGATCGGCGCGGCGGCTGGCCTGGCCCCCCAGATTGGCTCGGCCATCTCGGCTGTGGGCTTTTTGGTGCTCATGGCCAACGCCACCATGCAGGCACAGGGCATCCTGTCGATGCTGCCGGTCGCGGTGATCTTTGCCGCCGCCATGTCCGGTTGGTGGATCGCCTGGGGTCGTACCGAGGCTGCCGCGAGCGCCGCGCTCACCTGTGCACTCGCGCTTGGCTGTCTGACCGGCAATACCTTCCTGGCAGCTGGGGTCGCCGCCGGCGTCGCGTCATTTTGGCTCGGCCCGACAAGCGCCGCCGCGGCAACGGGCATGGGCGCGCTTTTTGCCCGTCTGGCCACGGTCACGCTTTCAGCCGGAGGCGTGCTGGGGCTCGGTAACGTTGCCGCAGCGCTGGGAGACCCACTCCTTTGGGCTGCCTTTGGGCTGGCCGCGGCAACTGCCGCGGCGTCATCTGCGCTGCTCAATGCCCATGCCAAGCGTGCCGATCAGGGCTCAAACCTTGCCGCAATCGCCGCCATCGCTGTCACCGGCATCGGCTGCGCAGCGGCGTCCTGTCTTGCACACCATATGGAAATTGCCAGCCTTGCAGCCGCGGTCATCGCCAAGGCGGCGGTTGCGGGAACCCTATCCTCTATAATCGTTGGGATATGCCTATATTTGCTCGGATACCAAAGAACCTATACGGAGAGTGATCTTTCGTGAACTTCCTGAACATCTTCGAGGACCACGTGGCCGGCATCTTCGGTGCCACCCGTGCCCCGTTCTCCTTTAAGAAGCTTGCCAAGCAGGCCGCTCGCGACATGGAGGATCAGACTCTGGTGATCAACGGCGTCAACACGGCGCCGGCACTCTATACCATCCTTATCGCCGCCGACGACGATCCCATGCTCGCCCCGTTCTACCCCGAGCTTTCGCGCGAGGTCCGCGAGTTCGTGAAGGCGCAGGCCGAAAAGCGCCGCTATGTCTTTGTCGGCGAGCCCCTCGTGCGCTTTATGATCGATCCGCAGCTGCGCGCCGGCAAGTTCTCGGTCTTTGCCGAGAACGTCGATGCCCCCACGCTCGGCCGCCTGTACGAAGAAGAGCGCGCCTATCAAAACGGCCTGGGCCAGAACAACTCCGCGGCAAGCCGTGCCGCCAGCGCCCCGCGCGCCGGCCAGCAGCAGTTTGCTGCCCCGCAGCAGCAGCGCCCCGCCGCCATGCCCCAGCAGCAGCCGACGCCTCGCGCCGCCGCTCCCGACCCGCTTGCCGTGGCAGACCCCTTCGCGCCTAGCGTCCCCGACCCCGCCGCCGCACCCATCCCGGTGCCTCAGACCGTCTCGCGCGACGCGCTTGCCGGCATGGGCGGAGCCGCCGCGACCGGTGCCGCCGTGGGCCTAGGCGCTGCAGCCGGCATCGCCTCCAACATGGCGAGCACTCGCGCCCCGCAGCGCCCGCTCGCCCAGCTCGTCGACGTCGTGAGCGGCGAGAGCCATAGCATCACCTCCGCACAGGTGACCATCGGTCGCGAGCGCTCAGTTTCCGACATTGCCCTGCGTGACCCCAACGTGTCGCGCCGCCACGCCCAGCTCACCTTTACGGGCTCGGATTGGTCGATCGAGGACCTCAATTCCACCAACGGCACGCTCGTCAACAACCGCCGCATTACGCGCTGCCCGCTGCGCAACGGCGATCTGCTGACGTTTGGCCTGAGCACCTTTGAATTTAGGGGATAGTCGCTTATGAACATCGATATCGTCCTTTTTGCAGGCCGCATCGTCCTGGTCGCCCTGCTCTATATCTTCCTGTTCGCCGTCATGAAGACCGGCGTGGGACTTGTGCGCGGGCAGCGCCGCGACTCGGCTATCTGGACGATTGATGTGGACAAGGGTCCGCGCGGTATCCGCGGCATCCACGTAGACATGCTCGGCCCCGTCTTCGTCGGTCGCTCGCCATCTTCGGACATCTGCATCAATGAACCGTTCGTCTCGGCCTCGCATGCGCGCTTTTCGCTGCAGGGCCCGGCGCTCATCATCGAGGACCTCAACTCGCTTAACGGCACGCTCGTCAACGGCCGCCAGCTCGTGGAGCCCGCGACGCTGCGTGAGGGCGACGAAGTCCAGATTGGCGACGTGGTCATGAAGGTGAACCGTCGATGATCGACGAGGAGAACAAGTCCGCAACCATGCCCGAGACGCCGACTGCACCCGCAGTTGCGCCGGCTCATGCCGCTCCGACGCGCCCTGCGACCGTGGAGCCCGAGGACACCGTGTTCTCCCTGCCTCTTTCGCATGTAACTCAAGAATATCCGGCACTCGTCGATGACGAGGACGCCGACACCGAGCAGCTCGACGCCCCCATCGGGGCGCACGCTGCCGAGCCGTCCGCGGAACCGGAGGCAACGCCCGCACCGGCTCACTTTGCCGAGCCCGTCGCCGAGGCGATTAACGAGAGCGCCGCCGTGCTTGCAGCCCCCGAGCCTGCCGCGCCGGTATTCCCCGTCGCCCCGGCAAGCGAGGCGGCATCCGCGCCCGCAACGCCTGCCGAAGTCGAGCAGCCCGTTGCCGCGCCCGCCGCAGCTCCCGAGCCCTCCGCTCAACCTCAGAGCGCGCCCGTGCCGTCGCACTTTGCGACGCCCGAGCCGACGGCTGTCGAGCCGCAGCAGGACGGCGATCCCGCCGACCGCGTAACCGAAGATCTCAACCTTCCGGACGTCTCCGACGCCGAGTCGGGAGACGATGCCGACACCGTCTCCCCCGGCGACACCGCCGAGATCGATGTCGCGGCCGTGGAGGCAAAGCTCAAAGATCCCGGCTCGACCATGAGCTTTGAGCCGCTGACCGACGAGCGCATCGAGACCGACTCGACCTACGACGCCGGCACCACCACGCAGCTTATGTGGGGCGCCCGCTCCGACGTCGGATGCGTACGCCCGCACAATGAGGACTCCTATCTGGTGCAGTCGCCGCTCTTTTGCGTGTGCGACGGCATGGGAGGACACGCCGCCGGCGAGGTGGCATCCTCCATCGCCGTCGAGACCATCGCCAAGACGGCGCCGCAGTCCGCCGACGCCGCGCGCCTGGCCGCAGCCGTCGAGGCCGCCAACGCAGCCGTGATCGAGGCCGCCCTCAACGGCCTGGGCAAACCCGGCATGGGATGCACGGCCACCTGCGCCTACATCGAAAACGACACGCTCGCCATCGCCCACGTGGGTGACTCTCGCGCCTACCTGCTCCACGAGGGCACGCTCATCCGCGTGACCCGCGACCACTCCTACGTGGAGGAGCTCGTGGACGCCGGCGAGATCACGGCAGATGAGGCTCGCGTCCACCCCAACCGTTCGGTCATCACCCGCGCGCTGGGCTCGGACCCCGCTATGTATGCCGACCACTTCACTCTGCATATCGAGGAAGGCGACCGCCTGATCCTGTGCTCCGACGGCCTTTCGAGCATGATTCCCGATAGCGATATCGAGAACATCGCCACGCAGTCCTCAGCCGCGCAAATCTGCGTCGACAACCTAGTGGACGCGGCGCTTGCCGCCGGCGGCCACGACAACGTGACCGTAGTAGTCGTTGACCTGGTTGACGATGGCGTTATGCGCGAGGCGCAGCGCGTGCGTCGCCGCAACATTACTATCGCCGCCATCCTGGCCCTCGTCTTTGTGCTGGCAGCTGGCATCTGGGCCTACACGGGTGTCACCGGCTCGTACTACCTGGGTACCTACCAGGGCAATGTCGCCGTCTGGCGCGGCCTGCCCGGCAAGCCGCTCGGACTCAAGCTCCACTGGCTCGAAAGCGAAACCAGCATCAAGCTATCCGACCTGCCCGAAGACACGCAAAACCGCCTCAAGGCGGGTATTCCGCAAACAAGTGTCGACGATGCGCAGGACACGATATCCAAGTACCGCCACCAGATCGACGAGGAGCAGACCCGCCAGGTGATCGACGCGCAAACGATTCGCGACAACACCAATCAGGGATCGACCTCCGAATCAGATTCCGAGAAAACCGCCGAACAGTCCGCCGAGGCCGAAGCCTCCGATAAGAATTAGAAAGGGAGTGCCGCTTATGAGTCGCCGCAACACCGAGCTGCTCTTGCTCATCGCCTCGGCGTTCCCCGTCATCCTGCTGTATGCGATGTACGTCCTCACCGCGGGCGCTGCCATCTCCTTTGAGACGCTCGCCGTACCGATCGGCCTCTTTGCCGCCTTTGCCGCGGCCCACATTGCCGTGCGCATCTTGGCGCCCGGTGCCGACCCCGCCATCCTGCCCATTGTCTTTGTGCTTTCGGGCATCGGCATCACGTTCGTGACGCGTCTCGCCCCCGCTCTCGCCATCTCACAGCTCATCATCCTGTTTGTCTCGGTGGCCCTGATGGTGGGAACGCTCGCACTGGTCAAAAACCTCGACGTGGTCATGCGCTACAAGTACACCTTTGGCATCATCGGCATCATCCTGCTGATGCTGCCCATCTTTATCGGCACCACGATCTCGGGCTCCAAGCTGTGGATTCGCATCGCGGGCTTTACCATCCAGCCCGGCGAGTTCGCCAAGGTCTTTATCGTCCTGTTCCTGGCCGGCTACCTGGCCGAGAACCGCGAGCTGCTCTCCATCTCCAACCGCAAGATTCTGGGCTTTAAGATCCCTCGCCTGCGACTGCTGCTGCCGCTGTTTGCCGTGTGGGGTGTGTGCCTGCTCGTCGTCGTCTTCGAACGCGACCTGGGTTCGGCCGTGCTGTTCTACACCATCTTCTTGCTGATGCTCTACGTTGCCACGGGGCGCTTTTCGTATGTCGTTATCGGCCTTGCGCTCTTAGCTGTTGGAGCCGTGGGCGCCTACAAGTTCCTGTCTCACGTTCAGGTGCGTTTCCAGGTTTGGCTCGATCCGTTTAAGGACGCCCAGGGCCAGGGCTACCAGATCGTCCAGTCGCTCTTCTCGCTTGCCGATGGCGGTCTGGTCGGTGTTGGCATCGGCAACGGCATGGCCAACAACATCCCTGTCGTCGAGTCCGACTTTATCTTCTCGGCTATCGGCGAGGAGATGGGCCTTTTGGGCGGCGGCGCCGTGCTCATCCTGTTTATGCTCTTTGCCGTGCGTGGCCTGACCACAGCTGCCCGCGCAAAGTCCGACCTTGCCGCCTTTAGCGCCACCGGTCTTACGGCAGCCATCAGCTTCCAGGCCTTCTTGATCGTTGGCGGCGTTACCCGCCTGATCCCGTTGACCGGCGTCACCCTGCCCTTTATGAGCCAGGGCGGCTCCTCGCTGCTGGCGAGTTTTATCATCGTCGCGCTCCTGCTGCGCGCCGGTGACGAGGCGACCGGACGCGAGGCCGAGCTCACCGGCACCGGCACCATGGCCGCCATCACCGATGATCAGGTCGCATCTGCCGCCGCCCCGACGGGCACGCGCTTTGCCACCTCGTCTTCCTACGGCAGCGGCAGCCATTCCGTCGGCTCGCGCATGCGCCGTCGCCTGCTCGACACGCCTGAATCCGGTGTGCTCGGTCGCGTGGCGCTCGCCAACCGTCTAACCCGTGCGGTGCTCGCCTTTACGGCGCTGTTCGCCATCCTTATCGGCAACCTCACCTATGTCCAGGTCATTAAGGCCAAGGACTATCAGGACATGCCGACCAACAACCACACCATCGCCCGCTCCAAGTACATCCAGCGCGGCTCCATCATCACGTCCGACGGCGTGACGCTGGCCGAGTCGCTGCAGCAGGAGGACGGCACCTACGTACGCTCCTACCCCAACGGTAACCTGGCAGCGCACGTGGTTGGCTACGTGAGCCAGCAGTATGGCACCACCGCCATCGAGAGCGTCATGAACGACACGCTCACCGGTTCTAAGGACTACTCTAGCTGGAACAACGCCATCGCGTCGCTCGCGGGCCAGACCCAGCCGGGCAACACCGCCAAGCTCACCATCGACTCGCGTATCCAGACGGCGGCCGAGCAGGCACTCAAGGGCTTTAAGGGCGCTGTAGTGGTCATCGACCCGCGTACCGGCGCGGTGCTCGCATGTGCCAGCTCGCCCACCTACGACAACACCAACATCGATGCCCTGCTGCAGACGGGCGGCGGCGAGGACGGCTCCATGTACAATCGCGCCATGGACGCGCTGTACACGCCGGGCTCCACGTTTAAGGTCGTTACGCTTTCCGCGGCACTCGAGACCGGTACCGCCAGCCTTACCAGCACCTACCAGGCGCCCGGCTCCATGGACATCGGCAACGCACCGGTCACCAACTATGCCAACGAGAGCTACGGCACCATCAGCCTACAGCAGGCCTTTGCCGTGTCCTCCAACGTCGTCTTTGGCCAGGTGGCAAACGAAGTTGGCGCAAACACGCTCGTGCAGTTTGCCAACGCCTTTGGCTACGGCCAAAAGCTCGGCCAGGACCTGACCTCCGCGGCCTCCATCATGGCCGACCCCTCGCTCATGACCGAGTGGGAGACCGCCTGGGCCGGCGCCGGCCAGCCTGTCGGCATGGACCACACGCCCGGCCCGCAGACCACCGTCATGCAAAACGCCGTGATTGCCGCCGCCATCGCTAACAGCGGCGTGGTCATGGACCCGTACTTTGTAGCCCAGGTACTCGCCCCGGACGGAACCGTGGTCAAGACCACGCAGTCCCGCTCGCTGGGTCAGGCCGTCAGCTCCGCCACGGCCGACCAGGTCAAGCAGGCCATGCTTGCCGTCGTCCAGTCCGGCACCGGCACCGATGCCCAAATCCCCGGCGTCAAAGTCGCCGGCAAGACCGGCTCGGCCGAGACCGGCGGCACCAACGTCAACTCGATGTTCGTTGGCTTTGCACCTTACGATTCACCCACGGTCGCCATCTCGGTGGCCTTGGAGGATTTCGACAAGCATGACGTCAAGGCCGCTAAGATCGCCGGTATCGTCCTGACCGCGGCGCTTGCCGCACAGGGAGCGTGATGCCCATGATCGAATCGGACACCCGAGGCGCGCCGCGGCCGAAGAGTTAGCGGCAACGCGCCACACGGCCCCAGCGGCCACATCATAGGTACTACACACATCGTTGAGCGAATAGTTATGTTAGGAGCAGGAATGGAACAGAGGGTCCTCGGGGGAAGATACCTCCTCAAGGATAAGGTGGGGACAGGCGGCATGGCGACCGTCTACCGTGCACAGGACCAGGTCCTCGACCGCACGGTTGCCGTCAAGATCATGCTGCCGCAGTATGCTGGCGACGCAACCTTCGCCGCACGCTTTAAGCAGGAGGCCCAGGCAGCAGCCGGTCTCTCCTCCCCCTATATCGTGGGCGTCTACGATTGGGGCAAGGACGGCGACACCTATTACATCGTCATGGAGTACCTGCGCGGTACCGACCTTAAGAGCGGCATCAAGAGCCACGGCGCCCTCGACCCCAAGAAGGTCGCCCAGATCGGCTCGCAGATCAGCTCCGCACTTTCGGTCGCCCACAAGCACGAGATCATCCACCGCGACATTAAGCCGCAGAACATCATGGTGCTGCCCGACGGCAACATCAAGGTGATGGACTTTGGCATCGCGCGCGCCAAGAACAGCCACCTCACGCAAGACAACAACGTGCTGGGAACCGCCCACTACGTCAGCCCCGAGCAGACCCGTGGTCAGGACCTCGGCCCCACCTCGGATATCTACTCGCTGGGCGTCGTGATGTATGAATGCGCCACCGGCCGCGTGCCCTTTGACGGTGACGACGCTATCTCGGTCGCACTCAAGCAGGTCAACGAGCTGCCTATTCCGCCGAGCCAGATCAACTCCGGTGTCGACGCCGACCTTGAGCGCATCATCCTCAAGTGCATGGAGAAGGATCCGGCAAACCGCTTCCAGACCGCCGACGAGCTGCGTCAGGTGCTCAACAGCTACCTGTCGGGCCGTGCCGTCAACGTCTCGGAGCCCACGCGCATCATCGGTGCCCCCGGTGAGCTGGGCGCCACCAAGACTCGCGAGCTTTCCGATCAGACGCGCGCCATGGTGCGTCCCGTCTCGGGCGTGAGCGGCCAGAATACCGCCCGTAGCTCGGTTTCGGGCTCCACCGGCTCCTACGAGGTCGAAGAGCCCAAATCCAACAAGAACAAGATCATCGCCGCCGTGGTGGCAGCGGTTGCCGTCATCGGCATCGTGGTGGCCTTTGCCACAGGACTCTTTGGCGGCGAGCAGGTCACCGTGCCCGACGTGCTGGGCAAGGACCAGCAGACTGCCGTCGAGCTGATCAAGGAAGCCGGCCTCGAGGTCGGCACCATCGACCAAAGCTACAACGACGATGTCGACGAGGGCAAGGTCGCCGAGCAGACGCCCAACGGCAACACCAAGAAGGCCAAGGGCACCAAGGTGAACCTGGTAATCTCCAAGGGCCCCAAGCCCTCCGAAAAGGTTGAGGTTCCCAAACTTGTCGGCCTGACCAAGGATCAAGCAGAAGCCGCACTGGCAAGCGTTGGCCTGAAGAGCAACGCCTCCGAGGAGGCCAACGAGGCCGATGAGGGCCAGGTCTTTGAGCAGAGCACCGAAGCCGGTAAGGAAGTCGCGAAGGGCACGACCATCTCGTACAAGGTCTCGAGCGGCCCGGATACCACGTCCGTCCCCGACCTGACCGACATGACCGAGGCCCAGGCGCGCAACGCCCTCGATATGGCAGGCTTTGGCGTCGACGTGAGCTACCAGGAGAACGACTCGGTTACCGAGGGCACCGTGATCAGCTGGAACCCCAGCGGCAAGCAGAAGCCCGGCGCCACGATTACCGTCGTCATTGCCAAGAAGTCCGGCAAGGCCACCGTCCCGGGCAACCTGTACGGTAAGAGCATTTCCGCCGCCGTCACCGCGCTCAACAACGCCGGTTTCTATAACATCGGCTTCTGTGACCAGAACGGCAATCCCGTAAGCGGTAACGAGGATGCCACCGTTACGGGCGTCTCCCCCACCGGCAAGCAGTCCACCGACAGCACGATCACGCTAACAGTCGCACTTTCTGGCTCGGGCTCTGGCTCTGGCTCGGGCACGGGTGACGATTCCGGTACGACCAACTAGTCGCCACCCCACCGCTCATCACGGCTCTCGCCGCAAACATATTCGCTCACAGGCGCCCGCTTGCTCCCCCAGCAAGCGGGCGCTTCGTTTTTGACATGGCATTGAACCAGAAGAGCCCGGCACCATAGCGGTACCGGGCTCGATATTCCTCTGGTGCCCCCGGGCGGATTCGAAAACTCCCCCCCCGCGGGGAAATTGGTGACGCGGGTGTCGACGGCCCGAATCCGCCGGCGGCCCCCGCAAACCAGAAACGGCGCCGCTCCCGCGACGCCGTCATATTCCCTGGTGCCCCCGGGCGGATTCGAACCGTCGACACCCGCTTTAGGAGATATGATTTAATGCTACCCCCTACCATTCATCAAGCATCATTTAACATCATATAACCGCAGATAAACATAGCAGTTTGTGTCTTTTGCCTCCGGTAGCTGCGCCTACGCTTTTACAAACATATTACTAACAGCTTTAGCTAAACTGCACTCAATGAATTGTTGAAAACTATTCAAAGAAACGGAGCGCAAAGATGTCAGAACAGCCACTAATTAGCGGAAGAGGCACGTGTTGGAAAGACAAGAGATCACCTAACACTTATCGCTATTATTTTTCCCTTGGAGTCAAGGACCCTAAGACGGGGCGCTACAAACGATCCCCAACTTATACAATTCGTTGCAAGACTAAAACAGAAGCTAAGGCTGCAATGCAGGCCAAGCTGGCTGAAATCAACTCCTCTGGCACGATCACTAAAACTAAAAAGCCCACTTTGCTTGCGTCCTACTGCTGGGCCTTTCATGAAAATAGGGACACCGAGCTTGCGCCAACGAGCTATGAAAGAGAAGCGTACGATTGCAGGCATATCGAAGACCTATTCGGTGCGTTTCAGACAATTGAGGGGCTAACTCCCGATCTAATCGAAGAAACATATGCCGAAGCTCGTCGTACGGGAAAATACAAACCATCAGAGCTTGTACGAATCAATGCGAAACTGCGTCAGATTTTGTCGAATGCGGTCGCAAAGAGAATAATTGACCGAAACCCCTGCGCTACCGTTCATGTTCGCAGACCACGCAACAAAAGAGAATCACTGGCAATCGACCAAGTAGCTACCCTATGCACACGTCTTCAACACATTGAGCTCACCGCCGAAGCTGTTGGTACACTAGTACTAGTGTATACGGGTATGCGGAAAGGCGAGATGCTGGGCCTCGAATGGCGCGATTGGGACCCTGCCAATAAAACCTTGAAAATTGACAGGCAGTACACCAACGACCATGAACTGAGGGCACCCAAGTCACAAGAAAGCCAACGCAAAATCCCCGTTGGAGAAACCTTGGCCGAACGTCTTCAATCATGGTCAGCCATACAAAAAGAGCTCCTGGCCTCTCTGGGGCTGTCCCAGACTGGCAGCACTCCCATCATTAGCGATATTGCTGTCGAGCAAGGGATCCCTACTGTCTGTCACATGAAAAACTACATCTTCAACCATTGGTTTCGCGATTTCGCAGTTAGCTGCAATCTTGGAATCTATGAGCCGAACAATTCGACTGGCGGAAAACTATATAAGGGCATCTGCCCGCATCAGCTCAGGCATTGTGTAAGCACTTTTATGCTGGCGAACGGATCGGACGTTAGAAGCGTGCAAGGTATTCTTGGCCACGCGGACCCCAATATCACGCTCAAAACGTATACAAGCCTCGTTCAACAATCAGAAATAAAAGCAGTTAAAGGCTACGAAGCCTTCATCAACGCCTATATACAGAGAAGCGAGAAATAGCATGTTTTTCATTCATCGTTTATTTCATAATATTACGGTACTATAATACCGTTTCCGCAGGTAGATGCTTTATTTGATTGACATCTAATGAGTTTTAATACATGCTAAAGCTGTCAGATGGCTACGCATGTAGTCATAGAAACCGGCCCCCCAAGTGCTTATGAACCTGGTACGTCTTACAAGCACAGGGAGGGCCCTCATTGAAAGGATAGCTCATCATGGCTACTCCAAAGATTAGCACTCAGGCGTCCACACCGACTTTCCCCACTGGTGCCGCTCAGTGCGATCGGTTGCTCCGCGTTAACGATATCCGCGAACTCACTGGCTGGAGCGAAAACACCGCACGCAAGTTTATGCGAGAGTCCGGCAAGCTCATCCAGATCCATCGCTCTAATTACATGTTTGAAAGCTCGTTCTACGAGCTTTTCAAGCAGCTTGAAGGTCGTACCGCCCACCTTGATTAGGTGGTAAACATGAGCGAGCTTCCGTCGATTTCCGACATATTTAGCGATGATGCTACTGAGCAACGAGAGATTACGGGAAAAATGGATAAGGCTATTTTTATTTCAGTGCCCGAGTGGGCGTGCTGCGTCACCACCGTTGCCGCCGAGCGTCTCATCCTCGGCCTTGTATGGAAGTTTGGAAAACCTTCCAAAAACAAACGGCCCATGGGCTTCTGCGCTAAAAGCAAATGGATTGAGGATCACTACCGCCTGAGTAAGAACACTATATCCCGGGCCTATACCTCTCTGAAGGATAAGGGGTATATTCAAAAAGTTGGTGATGGCAGCTGGATGCTTAATTACGCCGCAATCTACCGCGCCGCGATTGAAAACGCTTGGGAGCCTCCGAAACTTTAAGCCCACAAACCGACTATCGAGGTCGTGAGAGTCGGTCACCGTCAGGATGCCCACAAGAACATGCCGCGGATGTAAAATGAAGCAGGGTCGAACCGAAACAGTTCCCGGACAATTGGCGTCCGGCAAGACACTTCGATTCGACCCTTTCTCATGCCTGTATCTAAAATACTCCCACAATCATTCTCGACATCTTTAACGCCCTCACCTCCTGCCACCAACACGCCGTAGACGCTATTTACAACGAATCGATATGGCCGCCCGTTCTTTAAGGCACGTGTTACCATGAAAACGTGCGGTATTTCTCCAACCGAAAACCTGCGTGAACGCATGACTTGAGACGCCTTTTAGAACTCACCGATCGCAGGGCGAACACAAATCAACAGCGGCCGTGCATTGTTCCCAGCCGTTTGGCATGGCGGAGCCATGCCGTTGTTGATTGGAGTGCCACACCATGGCAGACGAGAGAAAAATCAGGGAGATCTACGGCGTGAAGAGCGTCCTAGATGAGGCCGCCGAGCGGATCGAGGCGACGTGGCGGGAGAAGCTGCTGCGCGAGACTGCCGACCTCAGGAGCGAGAACGCGCTGCTCAGGGTCCAGCTCGACGAATTCAACCGCAAGCTCGGCGAGGCGAGAGACCGGAACGAAAGACTTGAGGCCGACTGCAATGAGAGGGTCGCTTTCATCGAGGAGAAGTTCGAGCTCGATACCGCGAGCCTCGAGCTCGAGAACAACGAGCTCCACGCCGCGAGCGTCAGATATCTCACCGATGCCAGGGAGCTCGACAGGCAGGTCGTCCAGCTCCACGCTGAGGCTGAGGCCATGGTCGATGAGATCGAGCGGCTGCGCGGCGAGCGTGACGCCGCACTGAAAGCCCAGGCCGAGCTGAGCGATGCGCTCCTGGCCCAGCGCGACCTGATGGCCGAGCTCGCCGCCCTCAAGGACCGACTTGCCGCCTCCGAGCAGCGGGCGGCCGTGGCCGAGGCCAAGGTCGAGGTCATGACCCAGAGGGGCGAGTAGGCCGCAGAGCATCTAATTTTCTAGAAACCCTCTAGAGCATTTCTAGAGGGTTTCTAGAACTGAAGACCGGGCGCAGTACTTTCGATCGAAACGATATCTTTGTAGATGAGGCGATGCTTGGCGTCGCACCATTTGTCGCCGTGGTAATGCCCGAAGAGCCAGACGCGATAGCCGAGCCGCCCGTCGAGCTCGCCAAGGAATCGTTGCAGCCGGTCGCCTCGATACTCGCGTCCACGCTCGCGGCACAGCTTCTCTGCCAGGGCAGCAGGAGCCTCGTGAGTCACAACGCAATCGACTCTCCAGCTCACGCGGTCGAGCGAGGCGCGGCAGTGCTCCATCTCCTCCTCGCTCGGCATCTCCTCGGGCCACCAGCTCCTCCCCTCCCTGCGATACTGTCTGTCGTTGCTCGCGGCACCGCCCATGGCAAGGACTGTGAGCCCGTCGATGTCGAACACCTCTCCGCGCATCAGGTGCAGCACGTGCGGTCGCGCCTCATGGACGAGCCCGCCGTTCCACTCCAGCACCGGCAGCCCAGCCAGGGCGTGGTGGTTCTCATGGTTGCCGTCTACGAAACACGTGGTCCAGGGCTTCGACTCGAACCAGTCGAGCCAATACCTCTCAGTATTCGAGCCGTCCCAGACAAAGCCGAAGTCGCCGGCCACAATCACCGCGTCATCGCGCGTCAGCGTGCGGCCCAGTGGCCAAGACTTGAAGGCGAACCTGCTGGACCCGTACTCGGCCCTGCCGTGCACGTCGCCCGTCACATAGACCGTCATCAGTACGCACCCCACGGCAGGAGTTTGTCCCCGAGCCCCACGATCCGGTCATACAGCACCGTGTGCCGTTCGTCCGGATTGCCGTCTCGGTGAAAATGGCCGTAATACCAGTGTTTATAGTCCAGGCAGTCCTCGAGCTCGTCGAGGAATCCGGTCAGCCGGTCCACATCAGGGCATTCCCAGCCTGGGTCCGGGTAGAGCGTCGGCGAGAGCATGCGCGTCGAGCAGGTATGGGTGATGACGCAGTCGACCTTCCAGCCGACCTCGTCGAGCTTGGCCCGCGCGGTATCGAAATCGCGCTCGTCCGGGAGCTCCTGAGGCCACCAGCTGGAATACGGCACGCGGTATTCCCTGTCCACGCTCGTGGCACCGCCCATGGTGAAGACCGTCGAGCCGTCGAGCTCGAAGACCTCGCCGCGCGTCAGGCGCCGAATGGGCGAGGTGTCCGACAGGCGCTGCGTCAGCCCGCCGTGCCATAACTCCATGGGGCGCTCCGCCCAGTGGTCGAAGCGCTCGTGGTTACCGTCGACGAACAGCACGGTATAGGGGCGCGACTCCAGCCAGGCGATGTCGGCGCATTCCTCCGCAGAGAAGTCCCACGGAAAGCCAAAGTCACCGGCAACGATGAGATAGTCGTCGCTAGTAAGACTGCCGCCAAGTTTCCAGTCGCGGAGCTTTTGCATGTCGAGCCCACCGTGGATGTCGCCCGTCACATAGACCGTCATCGGATTACCTCTTCCCTCTTGTACGCCGCCAGCTCGCGCTCGACCTGCCTGTCGCCGGTCTCGTTGACCCACCAGGGCCATTTCACCCGGCCGCACGGCTCGTCGACTCCGGCGAACCATTCCCTCAGCTCGTCGAGGCTCACCGGGGAGTGCCCGTTGGCATCGCAACCGACGTCGTAGCGCAGAAGGCCCTGCTTGCGGTTGAACTCGTTGTACGCGCCGCCGCTGCTGTGGATGTGCCCGTGGAGGTGCCACGATCCATGGTTCATGCCCTGCCAGTCGGCCATGGGGTAATGGCTCAGGACGATCTTCTGCCCGTCGATCTTGAGCACGCAGATCGGCGGCTCCACGGTGAACGCGCCCGCGACCGCCGGCTGGGTCCAGTCCTTGTCGTGGTTTCCCGGGACGAGGTGGATGCGCCTGCAGGCGATCCGCTTGCGCAGGGCATAGGCGTCCTGGGCGGTCATCTTGAATGAGAAATCCCCCAGGATGTAGAGCTCGTCGTCCACGGCAACCCTGCCGTTGATGTTGTCGACGATGGCGTCGTTCATCTGCCAAATCGTCTCCCACGGGCGGTCGGTGAACTTCAGCACGTTCTCATGCCCGAAGTGGGTGTCGCT
>UQIH01000013.1 GCA_900541145.1 uncultured Collinsella sp.
TACACACTGCATATCGTCGGCAGCGTCAGATGTGTATAAGAGACAGCCCTGCTGACTGCGCTGGTTGTTCTGAGCGTGCTGAGGCTTTTTTGCCACGATCCCTCCCGGTGTTTGTATGCTGCACGTAATTGTAACCAGTCTTTTTGGGACGGGGCTAAAAAGACTGGTGGAGTACATGGGCTGGTGAGTGAGAGCGTCGCCGCGCCCGCCGTTTGTTTCCAGACTGTGTATCCCTGCGTCGAAGGAGCCGTCTCGCGCGCACGCTATGTTGTCAATGGGTTACAGTATGAACGGCGGCTATGTTTCCGCCAACGCACGAGAGAGTCGTCAACAAGGAGGATGCACGACGATGCAGCGTGCCAAACAGATATCGGAGTCTATTGAGCTGGGCATTATCTTGGCGCTCGCCGGTGGCTTTATGGATGTGTATTCGTACATTGGGCGCGACCATGTTTTCGCCAACGCGCAGACGGGCAACATCCTGCTCGTGGGTGTAAGCATCTCGGAGGGCAACTGGCAGCTGGCGGGACGCTATTTCTTCCCCGTGGTGTCGTTTGCCGTGGGCATTATGCTTGCCGACCTGGTTCACGAGCGGTTCGGCAGCGTGATTCACTGGCGCCAGGTGACGGTGTTTTTTGAAGCCGTCATCTTGCTGGGCGTGAGCTTTATCCCCGGTGGCGGTTACAACCTGCTCGCCAACTGCCTCACTTCGTTTGCCTGCGGTATGCAGGTCGAGAGCTTCCGCAAGATTCACGGTCACGGTATCGCTACGACCATGTGCATCGGCAACTTGCGCAACGCGCTGCAAAACGTGGACGATTACATCATCACCCACAGGCGCGGCTTTTTGGAAAACGGCCTGCTGTACTTTGGCGTGATCTTTATCTTTGTGTTTGGCGCCGTGTTGGGCAACTGGTGTATTGAGCGCATGGGCCTGCACGCCATCGTCGTGGCGAGCTTGCTGCTGTTTGTCGCGTTTGCCATCATGTTCATCGATCGCGAGCGCGACTTGCGCTTACGCTGGAAGGTTGCGGCCGAGGCTTGGAAAGAGGGCTGCCGAAAGTAATCGAATGCGGCAAAGGGACTGTCCCTTTGCCGCAGTTTCTTCATCTTCTGTTGAAACGCTTTAACACTTTTGACGTTCTCACGCATTTTTCGTTTCAAAAGCGTTAGGATGGGACTCATAGCGTGGGGCGTAATGGGTGCCCCGCACACGATGGGAGGCTATAAATGGCTAATCGTTTCGTTCTCAATACCATCTCTTATCATGGTTCCGGCGCCATCAAGGAGATCCCCGGCGAGCTCCAGCGTCGTGGCTATAAGAAGATCTTCGTCTGCTCCGACCCCGATCTGGTCAAGTTTGGCGTTACCGCTAAGGTGACTGACGAGCTCGACGCCGCCGGCATCGCTTGGAGCCTCTACTCCGAGATCAAGCCCAACCCCACCATCCAGAACGTCAAGGGCGGCGTCGAGGCCTTCAAGGCCGCCGAGGCTGACGCTATCGTGACCATCGGTGGTGGCTCCTCTATGGACACTGCCAAGGCTATTGGCATCATCATCAATAACCCCGAGTTCGCCGATGTCCGCAGCCTCGAGGGCGTTGCTCCGACTAAGAACCACGCCGTGTTCACCATCGCCGTGCCGACGACCGCCGGTACCGCTGCCGAGGTGACCATCAACTACGTCATCACCGACCCCGAGAAGGTCCGCAAGTTCGTGTGCGTCGACACCAACGACGCCCCCGAGGTCGCCGTCGTCGACCCCGACATGATGGCTTCCATGCCCGCCGGCCTGACCGCTTCCACCGGCATGGACGCACTGACCCACGCCATCGAGGGCTACACCACCAAGGGCGCCTGGGAGCTTTCCGACATGTTCCACTTTGAGGCCATTAAGCTGATCAGCGAGAACCTGCGCGACTCCGTCGCCGAGGCCAAGTCCGGCCAGCCCGGCTCCGGCCGTGAGGGCATGGCTCTTGGTCAGTATGTGGCCGGCATGGGCTTCTCCAATGTTGGCCTGGGCATCGACCACGCCATGGCTCACACCCTGTCCGCTCACTACGACACCCCGCACGGCGTCGCTTGCGCCATGCTGCTGCCGATCGCCATGGAGTTCAACAAGCCGGTTTGCGCTGAGCGCCTGGCCAAGGTTGCCGTCGCCATGGGCGTTGACACCACGGGCATGAGCACCGCCGAGGCTGCCGATGCTGCTATCGCCGCCGTCAAGCAGCTCTCTGCCGACGTGAATATCCCGCACGTCTGCGAGGCCATGAAGGCTGACGAGATCGAGGTTCTGGCCAAGGACGCCATGGCCGACGCCTGCTTCCCGGGTAACCCGCGCGAGGCAACGCTCGACGACGTCATCGAGCTCTTCAAGAAGATCTGCCCGGCTGCCTAGCCCAGTTTGGCGGTCCTTCGCCCGTAGGCGTATGGTCTTTTGACTTGCCGCTGGCCCCGCCGTGCTACGCACGGCGTGGCTTTTTGTGCTGCGTCAATGTCCTGAGACGGGCAAAACCAAGGCGTACTGCCCGCTACGGATAGGTGGTGCACTTTCCAGCGTGCATTTTTGGGAGTATTCAGCAAGCTCTTAAAAATGCATAACGTTGTGAATGGGCCGAGTGGCCCGCAGGCGCCCATCGACAGCCATTGTGGGTGGGCTATCGATGAGTGGAGGGGGTTGTTACTGAGTTTCTGCTTTGCGACAACCTGCAACACTGTTGTAACCGCGTCATTTTGTCGTTCGTGATGGGGCCGTTGGGGCCCAAGGTGCTGAATACTCCGTTTTTTGCACGGTCCAAGGTGGGGCACCCTGAGACGAAGCAAAAAGATGTCTCATTTCTATGCAAATACCGATAGGATTTATGCAAGATTGGGATTGTAAACCGTGCACGTGCACAAAACCGGTGCGGGGACGTCTGGAGGCGGCTCGGCTCCTGGGGCATTGCACGTGCAGAACGGTTAAAATCGGGACTCGGTCTTAGTTTTACTTGGAAGGATGCATATGACTTCTAATATTGATGCTTCTCTAGGGGAGACGCTCTCCTATATCGCAGGACAGCTTAAGACGCTGACTTCTATTGCTTCGCCGACGGGCTATACCCGCGCGGCGACCGATTATCTGATGGAGACCCTGCGCGATATGGGCTTTGGTCCCGAGCGTTCCAATAAGGGTAACGTGCTCGTTGAGCTTGGTGGCGAGGGCGAGCCGCTTGTGTTGGCGAGCCATGTCGATACCCTGGGCGCCATGGTGCGTTCCATTAAGGACAATGGTCGCCTGCGCCCCACGACGCTCGGCGGGCATCAGTGGTCTACGGCCGATGGCGAGAACTGCACCGTCTACACGCGTGACGGCAATGTGTACACGGGCGTGGTCCTCAATACCGAGCCTTCGGCGCACGTGGCCGATGAGCCGGTCAAGACCATCGAGAAGAACATGGAAATCCTGCTCGACGAGAACGTCGACAGCAAGGACGATGTGCTCGAGCTGGGTATTCAGACTGGCGACATCATCGCTATGGACCCGCGCACTACGGTGACGGAGAGCGGCTACATCAAGAGTCGCTTCCTTGACGACAAGCTGTCCGCGGCGATTCTGCTGGGTCTCGCCCGCGCCGTCGCCGCTGGCGAGGTGACACTTTCGCGCAAGGTGTCATTGCTCTTTACCGTGTACGAGGAGGTCGGCCACGGCGGAGCCTTCGTGCCGGCCGACACGCGCGAGATGATCAGCGTTGACATGGGCTGCGTGGGCGACGACCTAGGCTGCACCGAGCACATGGTGTCGATCTGCGCCAAGGATTCGGGCGGTCCGTACAACTACGACCTGGTGACGGCGCTGTCCAATATCGCGCGCGAGCTTGAGCTCGATTACGCTATCGACGTGTATCCGCATTACGGTTCGGACGTCGAAGCCACGCTCTCTGCCGGCTACGACATTCGCCATGGTCTGATCGGCCCCGGCGTGTATGCGAGCCACAACTACGAGCGTAGCCACATGGACGGCGTGCGCAACACCTTCGAGCTCGTCCGCGCCTACGTACAGCGCTAGCGATGCAGCGGCCTCGGCTGATACGGCAGTACCGACCGAGGCCGTCCTCTCTAAGTTGCGGTGAAATAGGGACTGTTTGGCGGTTTTAAACGCTTAAACAGTCCCTATTTCACCGCAATTTATGAAGGGGATGGGGCTACTTAAGTGCGCCGGTCACCGTGCCGCCGCCGAGGACGATGTCGCCGTGGTAGACTACAACGGCCTGGCCGGGGGCGATGGCTCGCTGCGGCTCGTCAAAAGTCAGCAGCATTTGCCCGTCTTCGCCGCGCGTAAGGGTCGCTGCTTGGTCTTTCTGACGGTAACGGTACTTGGCGCCCACGCGAATGCCGCCGGCATCGAGTTCTGCCTCCATGCGGTCGGCAGGGGCGCTCCAGATCCAGTCGTCGGCCGTGAGTGCTGTGGCCGTTAGGTCCTCGGCCTCGCCCAGATGCACGGTGTTGTTGGCGGCATCGACGCCCGTCACATACACGGGATGCGCCATCGCGACGCCCAAGCCCTTGCGCTGGCCGATGGTATAGCGCAACGCGCCGTTATGGCGTCCGACCACGCAGCCGTCGCGCCACACAATGTCGCCCGGTGCAGCGGGATGTCCGCAGCGGCGCTCGATATAGCCCGCGTAGTCACCGTCTGGAATAAAGCAGATGTCCTCGCTTTCGGCCTTCTGGGCGTTGGTAAAGCCTTGCTCGGCGGCTATGCGGCGCACGTCGCGCTCTTTGTCTAGGCCTGCCAGCGGAAAGATCGTGTGCGCCAGGCGCTCCTGCGTAAGCGAATATAAAAAGTAGCTCTGGTCCTTTTTGGGATCTTCGCCGCGATGCAGCTGCCAGGTGCCGTCTACTGTCTGGCTTGTTTTGGCGTAATGACCCGTTGCGATGTAGTCGCAGCCCATGTCCAGCGCCGCACCGAGCAACGCGCCAAACTTTATGTGGCGGTTGCAGATGATGCACGGGTTGGGCGTCAGCCCCTCCTGGTAGGCGTTCACAAAGCGCTCGATAACGCTGTGGTCGAAGGTCTGCTGCAAGTCGAGCACATGGTGGGGTATCCCCAGACGCTCGGCGACGGCCTTCGCATCGGCGATGTCGCGGTCGACCTTACTCATGCCCGTGGCGGGATCGGGCGCGGGGCAGGTGAGGCGCATGGTGGCGCCGACGCATTCGTAGCCCTGGCTTTTGAGCAGGTACGCGGTCACGCTGGAATCGACGCCGCCGCTCATGGCGACGAGCACGCGCTTGTTGTGCATGGGGAGGTTCTCCTTGGTGGCATGTGGCCAAAAAAGAAAAGCGGCGCGGGAGGCTGGTTCCGCGCCGCAGACATTGTAGCAAGTTCGGGCGTCTCGTGGGACACCCTGATTGGATGGGCTCAGACTGCCGGGAGAGAGGAGACCGGCTCGTCCGTGGGCTCAACCTATGGGCGACAGGCCCTAGTCCTGGAAGAGCGCCGTGGACAGGTAGCGCTCGCCGGTGTCGGCAAGCAGGGCCACGATGGTCTTGCCCTCGTTCTCGGGGCGCTTGGCCAGCTGCAGCGCGGCCCACACGGCGGCGCCGGACGAAATGCCCACGAGCACGCCCTCCTTGTGGCCCACGGCGCGGCCGGTCGCAAAGGCGTCGTCGTTCTCGACGGGGATGATCTCGTCATAGACCTGGGTGTCGAGGACGTCGGGCACAAAGCCGGCGCCGATACCCTGGATCTTGTGCGGGCCGGCCTGGCCCTTGGAGAGCACCGGGGAAGTGGCGGGCTCAACGGCGACGACCTGAATCTCGGGGTTCTGCTCCTTGAGGAACTCACCCACGCCGGTCACGGTGCCGCCGGTTCCAACGCCGGCGACGAAGATGTCGACCTCGCCGTCGGTGTCATCCCAGATCTCGGGGCCGGTCGTGGCCTTGTGGATGGCGGGGTTGGCGGGGTTCACAAACTGGCCGGCGATAATGCTGTTGGGGGTCTCCTTCTGCAGCTCCTCGGCCTTGGCGATGGCGCCCTTCATGCCCTTGGAGCCGTCGGTGAGCACGAGCTGTGCGCCGTATGCCTGCATAAGCTTGCGGCGCTCCACGGACATGGTCTCGGGCATGGTGATGATCACCTTGTAGCCGCGGGCAGCCGCCACCGAGGCGATGCCGACGCCGGTGTTGCCGCTCGTGGGCTCGATGATGGTGTAGTCGCCGCCGCGCACGAGCTTGCCGGCCTTCTCGGCCTCGTCGATCATGTTCTTGGCGACGCGGTCTTTGACGGAGCCGGCGGGGTTGAAATATTCCAGCTTGACGAGCACGCGGGCCTTGAGGTCCTCATCGGCCTCAAAGTGAGTGAGCTCCAGAAGCGGAGTGTGGCCGATAAGCTGATCGATGGACGTGTAAACATTGCTCATGGTGAACCTCCAAAGTGTTCAAATGACTGGATACCGTGTGGTTTTACGGTGTGTGTAGCAGCGAAACCCACAAACCTTATGGGTTGTTCGTTTTGCTGTTGGCAAGCATAGTAGACAGTAAAGCCTAGTAACGCAATAGGAAATAGAAGATTATTACGAGTCGATTAACCATCTTGACCGGAACGGGTATTTTCAAAACCAATTTTTCGGCTAGAATTTCTACGGACTAAATGACCGAAAGGCAGCACTATACATGTTGGTTTCTACTAAGGGCAGATATGCCCTGCGCGTTATGGTCGATCTGGCCGAGCACCAGGCGGCCGGTCGCATCCCGCTCAAAGAGATCGCGGCGCGACAGGGGATTTCCGAGAAATATCTCGAGAACATCTTGGCTACGCTCGTGCGCGCCAATATGCTCTCGGGCATGCGCGGCAAGGGCGGTGGCTACGTGCTCACGCGCCCGCCCGAGCAGTACACGGTGGGCGAGATCCTGCGCCTGACCGAGGGTAGTCTGGCGCCGGTCGCCTGCCTGGATGGCGACTGCAAAGGCTGCTCGCGTTCGGATGAGTGCCCCACGCTTGACGTGTGGAAGAACCTGGACAAGCTCATCAACGACTACCTCGACGGTGTGACGCTCGATCAACTTGTCGCTCCCAACCATGGCTACGACTACGTCATCTAACCCACACCTGCATTTGGGGACGGGGTGGAAATGGTAGATTTTCTCGCCCTTTGAGACTTGGCAAATAAGAAGGCCGCCCATTTTTGCGATGGGCGGCCTTCGTTTTGGGCTGTTGAGACGGACACGGCCGGAATGGCCGTTTTAGTCCTCGGCGATGCTGTCGAGGATGCTGCGCGTGATGGACACCAGGATGCTGCCCATAAAGGCCGATCCAAAGCTGGCGATGGAGATGCCGACGCCCAGCAGGTTGACCGACAGGTAACTCGCGAGCTCAAGCATAAAGCTGTTGACGACAAGCTGGAAAATGCCCAGCGTAATGATCGTGAGCGGCAGCGAGATGACCGTGAGGAACGGTTTGACGAACGAATCGACAATGTTCAGGAACAGTCCCACAAAGGCAAAGCAGACCCAGGTCTCGGCAAAGCCGAAGGGTTGGATACCGGGGACGAGGAACGTGGCGATCGCGATGGCGATCGAGGTGAAGAGCCAGTTAAGCATAAAGCGCATGGCGTGAATCCTTTCTTGCGCCGGGATTGCTGGCGTCGCGTGAAGCGGCTTGCGGCGGCGACCTGGATGGTTGCGCGGGCGCGCCGCGGTGTTTGGGCGCCCATTGTCTCAAATATTCGTGGAGCTTACGTGCGCATACGGTTTCTAAACGGCGTTCGTCCTGAAAAACGCGCCGCTGGCAGAGAGTCTTGTCGCTTTAGTTTGGTGGTGTGCTACACTGCTACGGGCAAAAGCCACAGGCGTTGCCCTATTGCATAGAACGGGCGAACGATGCCCGATGTCAGTATCAACTTCGATGCCTTTTGGCGGGTTTGGCGGTGATCGATGAATATCGAGAACATGTTTGACAAGCCTGATGTCAAGCAGCTGGTCCACGCATTTAGCCTTTTGGATGACGAGAAGGATATCCAAGCGTTTTTGACCGATATCTGTACGCCGCGCGAGATTTGCGACCTTTCTCAGCGTTTGCAGGTTGCGCGCTATTTGGACGAGGGCGAGCCTTATGTTGAGGTTCAGGCCCGTACCGGCGCTTCGTCCACCACGGTGAGCCGCGTTTCAAAGGCGCTGAACGGCGAGTACGGTGGCTACCGCAAGATCCTCATTAAGTTGGAGGATGGCGAGTAGGCCGCGCCAAAAACGAATTGTGCAAAACCGCTCCTCCGGGGGCGGTTTTTTTGATCCCCTGGGGACGGAGGAAAACGGATCACCGAGGGGGTCAGTCTAACCCGGTGATCCGTTTTCCTCCGTCCCCAGGGGATCAAATCTGTTGGCGTGGGGCAAATCTGTCCGCTTGGGCGGGTAGGATGGATGCATTGATTATTGCGAACAGTTTGAGCGGAGGACCATGCCTGTTCGAATCTATACCACCAATGCCGGCACGGATTTGAGCGATGCCGAGGCGGCGCTGCTTGCCGACCTTATTGCCCGCCATGGACGTGCCGTTTTGCTGGCGTCTACGTTTGCCGAGCTCGATCTGTGCCGTCATGGTGCGGCGGAAGCCGGCATTTCGCTGGGTATCGACTACAAGACACCCGCATCGTGGCTTCGCTCGCTTTGGGAGCTTTTGGGCGACGGGCGCGGTTTCGTCGACAACCTGCAGCGCCAGATGCTGTTCTCGGACATGGTCACGCGCCTCGATGATGCCGACCTGCAGCCGCTTTCGCGCAGCCAGGGCACGGTGCGCATGCTCGCGCGCATGGCCCGCGATGTGCTGCCGGGCGTAGCGGGGACGGGTGCCGAGCGCTGCTGCGGCGACGTTTGCCGTCCCGATCCCAAGAGCGATGCCGAGACTCGCGTATTCGAGCTTTTGCGTGCCTACGCGGGCGGTTTGGACCGTCGAGATATGGTCGAGCCCTGCGAGGCAGCCGACATTATGGCCGGTGCCCTGGCCGATAGCCTGCCGGCGTGCGCCCGCGCCGTATGCGTGCGTGGTATCACGTCGTTTACGCACGGTCTACTCGAGCTGCTGTCTGCCGTGGCGAACAATGGGGGAGAGGTCGTCGTGCTGCTTGACCGCGAGCAGGCGGCGATGCGCGAGGAGCTTGCCACGGCATTTGATGCCCGCGGTGTGCTGTTTGAGATTGCGCCGCTGGGGGAGGACGCCGTCGCGTCTGATGTCGCTTGCGGGGCCGCCGCTCAGCCTGCCTTTATTGAGGTCGCCGGCCCCCATGCCCGTGCTCATGTCTATGTGGACGCCATCGATAAGTTGGTGAAAGCGCACAAGGAGTCCAAGGCCGATAAAGCTACTGCAACGCCCGCCGACCCCGTGCGCGTGCTCGTTGTTTCTGCCCGGGCATCCCAGCTGTTCGGTGAGCTCGCCTCTCGTCTGGCGGCGCGTCACATTGCGGCCGAGACGACTGAGTTCACGGCGTTTTCCCAGTCCATCGCGGGCAGGCAGTTTACGGCGCTCGCCAACCTGATCGAGTGTATGAAAGCCGCCGACGAGGGCACCGCTTCCAAGACCGAGTGGTGGCCCGCTCCAGAGCTTACCGACTGGATTTATAGCCCGCTTTCGGGTGCCGACGCCGCGAGCGCCCGCGGCTTCGACAAGAACATGCGCCTGTCGCGCAGCAAGACCACTGCGGGCGTCAAGAGCCTGCTGCAGAGCGTTCAGGGCCAGGTGAGGGGCGCGCGCAAGGCGACGAGCGACGATAACTGGTTTAAGAACGTACCGTGTGTGGTCTCGGACGTGTTCCAGGCGCTGTGGCGTGACAAGCCCGTGACGGCGCTTAAGGCCATGCTTGCCGTTGCCGAGGCGTTGCCCGATCGCGCTCTAGGCGGCCTTGACGGCCAGGCCCGTCGCCAGGCAGAGACGGCTTTGCTGCGCCATGCCATCGACATCCTTATGAACGATGCTCGCGCGCTCGACGTGTCGCAGGCCGCGACCGTGCCGGTTCTCGACGGCGTTCGAACCAAGGTGGACAAGCGCAGTACCGCCTACGATTACGAGACCTATGAGGTCGATCGCACACCACGAGCACAAGTGCGCTTCGCGTCGCTTGCCGATGCGTCGGTTCTTCGCCCTGGCAGCTACGATGCCGTGCTGTTTGCCGATGTCGACCTGGACAGCTATCCGCTTTCGCACGAAGAGGGCCCGCTTGCCACGTTGACAGCCGAGCTGCGCCGCGACGGCGTGTCTTTGGAGCCCGCTGCCCTGCTGCGCGTGCGCTTTGGCCGTGCGATGCAGGCGGCGAGCGGTCCGGTCGCGCTCGCCCGTGTGACGCACGATCGCCAGGCACGCGAGTGCTACCCGGCAGCCGTATGGACCGAGCTGTGGGCACATGCCGAGGCCGCTGGCGCTGCCAAGCCCATGCGCGTGGGCGAGGGCGATATCATCGCCGACTTTGATCCCGCGGCAGGTGAAGGTCTTAGGCGCGAGCGCGTGACCTGCGAAGCTCCTCAGCATCTGAGCGATGAAGCCATTCCGTATTTGGTCCTGTGCCGTCGCGATGGCGAGGGTGAGGACGCGCCGCTCGTGCCGCGTCTGACGTCCGCCTCGCAGATCGAGGCCTATTCTACCTGCCCACTGTGCTGGTTCGTGTCGTATCGCGTCAAGCCCCAGTCGATCGACGCGGGCTTTGGCAACATGGAGAAGGGCAACTTTGTCCACGACGTGCTGGAGCATCTGCATGCCCGTCTGCCCCAAGAGGGCATGGAGCGCGTGACGCCCGAGAATCTGCCGCGTGCACAGGAGCTGCTGCACGAGGTCTTTGACGAGACGTTGGCCGAGCACGCCGGCAAGCGCGGCACGGAGGGCCCGCTCGTGCCGCTCTCTGCGGTGGAGGAACGCCAGGTGGCCGAGATCTTGCCGCAGCTGGAGGGTGTGCTTGCCTACGAGTCCGAGGCACTTGCCCCCTTTGCCCCGCGCTACCTGGAGTTCGCCTTCAACGAGCTCAAGGTCGAGTATGCCGGTTGGCCGCTTGGCGGGCGCATCGACCGCGTGGACGTGGACGCCGAGAATCGTGCCGTGGTGATCGACTACAAGCATCGCACGGGCGTTGAGGAGTTTAAGCTCGCCGACCCCACGGTGCGTGACGAGGAATCGGGCACGGCGCCCATCGACGATCCGCGCTGGTTGCCACCACATACCCAGACGCTCATCTACGCCCAGGCCATGCGCCGAGCGCTGGATTTGGACACCCGCGCGGCGCTCTACTTTTCGACCAAGGGCGGCAAACCGGCGTTGCGAGGCGCAGCGAGTGCCGAGCTGCTCGAGGAGGAGCGTGGTGACGGTCGCATCCCGGGCCTTAAGAAAGGTTTCCCCGGCGAGGGTGGCAGCATGGACTTCGACGCCCTGCTCGATCGCGTGGAGACCGGCATCGCCGAGCGTCTGCGCGAGCTCGAGACGGGCAACGTTGCCGCCGTCGACCCGACGTCGGCTCAGGCCGCGCATGCGCGCTGCTCGTATAACCACGAAGGAACGTTTGTAAGGAGGGACGTGTAGACCATGGATCTTTCGACTTTGATGCCGCAACAGCTGCAGATCGTCAAAACGCTCGACCGTCCGCTGTTTGTCTCGGCGGGCGCCGGTTCGGGCAAGACCTTTACCCTCACGCGCCGCATCGTCTACGCACTCTCTCCCGAATCCGGTCCGTTCGTTGAGCATCTGGACCAGGTGCTCGCTATTACCTTTACCAAAGATGCCGCGGCCGAGATTCGTGACCGCGTGCGCCGCGCGCTCATCGACGAGGGCATGGACGAGGAAGCACTGACCGTCGACGACGCGTGGATCTCGACCATTCACGGCATGTGCTCGCGTATCCTGCGCGCGCACGCGCTGGAGCTGGGCATCGATCCCGAGTTCACAGTGCTCACCGATACCGACGAGCTTATGGATCAGGCTGTCGAGCATGTGCTGGGTCGCGCGACGGCGCCCGATGCCGCCCCCGAGCTCGCGGCATCGCTCAAGGCCCTCTACGCCTGGTATCCCATGGCGGGCGAGGGCGGTTCCTTTGGCGCCGGTACGATCATCAAGGGTCTGGTGCGCGACCTGCTGGAGCTGTCGAGTCAGTTGCCGGGCGGTATGGACGACGTGCGCGTGGCGCGCGGCCAGGCCGATACCTCTGCACTCGCCGATGCCTATCGCGCGGCGCTGGGCGCAAGCAAGGCCGCGACCGAGAAGGCGCAGGTGGCGCTCGATGCCATCGACGTGTTCGAGGCGAGCGGCAAGACCATGGTCGATGCGGCGCGACTCATGATGTCGTGCACCATGCCGCGCGCGAGCAAGGCATTCCCCAAGGAGCAGGTCGAGCTGCTCAAGGCCGAGGCCGCCGATGCGTTTATCAATATCGTGCTTGCCTGCGGTGGCCCGGCGCTCGATGCGCTGGTGGGTCTGGCCCGTTCCGTCGAGGCCGAGTATCGCGCATTGAAGGCTGCCCAGTCCGCCCTCGATAATAACGACCTGCTGCGTATGGCCTACGAGGCCCTGCGCGATTACCCTGCCATCCGTGCTGCGTACGAGGGCCGCTTTAAGATGGTCATGATCGACGAGTTCCAGGACACCGACCAGATGCAGGTCGATTTGATTCGCTATCTGACGGGCGCGGGGGAGCGCGCGTTGTGCACCGTGGGCGATGCGCAGCAGTCGATCTACCGCTTCCGTGGCGCCGAGGTCGAGGTGTTCCGTCGTCAGGAGCGCAAGGTGGGCTCGTCTGCCGCGCCCGAGGCGACTGCCGTGGCCGATGCCCCTGCCGGCGAGCTCGTCAAACTCGTGCGCAACTTCCGCAGCCATGACGAGGTGCTGCGTTACGTGGCACGCGTCTTCGACGGCGATGACGGCGGCCTGATGCAGGGCTTTTTGGATCTTGAGGCGAGCGACGGCCGCAAGGACACGCTGGTGGCAGACGCTTCGCGTCGCCAGGCCCTCTTTGTTGCCGGCGGCAGTACGCAGGAGCGCACGCAGGCCAAGGCCCGCGCGATCGCCGAGCGATTCCGCGCGCTTGCCGATGCCGGCCAGCCCCAGGGCGGCATGGTACTGCTACTGGGCCGCATGACCAACGCCGACGTCTACGCCCAGGCCTTCCGCGATCAGGGGCTCGACTGCGTGATCGCAGGCGGCTCGGTCTTTGCCCAGGCAGCCGAGGTGCAGACGGTGCGTGCCCTGGTCTGCGCGCTCGCCAATCCGGCCGATACGGCGCAGGGCCTTATGCCACTGCTCGCCTCGCCGATGTTTGCGCTCGGTGCCCAGGAGTTCCTGGCGCTGGCGACCAAGCTCGATAGCGAGACAGGGGAGACCTCGCGCCGGAATATCGACATGGGCATCATGAGCGATTTCGACGTGCCGGGTTTGCAAGACTTGCCGCTTGTGACGCGCGCCCGCGAGGTGCTGCGGTATGCGCTTCGTCGCGTGGGCCGCGATTCGTTCGCCGCCATCGCGCGCGACGTGGTCAACGCCTCCGGCTGGTTTGTGCGTCTGGGACAGCGTGGTCCCGAGGGCAAGGCCATTGCCGCCAACGTGCTCAAGGCGCTCGACGCCGTGGCTGAGGCTGAGGCCGAGTTCGGCAACTCGCCGCGTTCCATCGCGCTTGCCTTCGACCGCTTCTTGGCGGGCAAGGAAGCCCCGGGTGCCCTCAACGAGGAAGGCGACGGCGCGGTGCGCATCATGACGGTGCATGCCTCCAAGGGTCTGGAATATCCGGTCGTGGCGGTCGCCGAGTGCTTTGGCGTGCGTAAGTCCTCGGGTGCGGCACAGATGGGTCGCGTCGAGGGCGGAGCGCAGGTCGTGGCACTGCCGGCACGCTTCGACGGCGTTAAGCTTGCCGACGGTACCTTTGTGAAGGGCGACGACGTCAAAAAGCAGTTTGAGCACGCGTTTAAGGGCAAGGGCACGTCGCTGTGGCTGCCGCCGGAGCTCATGGAGGACGTCTGTGCGACGGGTTCTCCCGCCGAGGCATTTGCTCGCCTGCGCAACGCCGACCTGCAGCTTTCGCTCGAGGAACGGGCCCGCTTGCTCTATGTTGCCATGACGCGTGCGCGCGAGCTGGTGATCTTGGCGATGGATGCCGGCGTGAGCCGTGGCAAGGTGACGGCGCCGACCTTCGATGTCGAGACCGATCTGACCTACGACGTGCTGCGCCGTATTTTGCCGACGGACGCTCTGGACATGCCGCAGCTCGATACCGACCGCCTGGTGTTCGACAACTCCCAGCCGGGCGACTACGAGCTCATATCGCTAGCAGACTTTACGTTTGGCGAGCAGGCGTTTGAGGCCAACGCTTCGCTGGATGCCGAGGGCAGGCTTGTTCGTGGCGATGCCGATGCAGATGCTGCCGACGATTCGGCCAGTACAATCGTCCCCGGTCCTGCCGACCCCGAGCCCGATGCGTTTGAGCTCGTGTATCCCCAGGCGGTGGGCGTGCGCATGGGCATCTGTCCGTTTCCGGTGCGTGACTCGTATAGCTACTCGTCAATCGCTGCGGCGCTCCATGCCGAGACAGAAGACCGTGCCGCCGAGGCGCGTGTGCCCATGGACGAGTCCGGCGATGATGCAGAGTCGGATGGCTCGGAGATGACGGATGCAGACGTGGCTGCTGTCGAGCCCGCCGGCAATCCCATGGCGCTGGGCTCGGCCTTCCACGCCGCCTGCCAGTGGCTCATCGAGATGGGTGCCGATGCGCTGCCCGCTGAGCGTGCCGACGCCCTGGCTCGCCTGTGGCACCTGACGCCAGAACAGCGCGAGCGCTTCGATGTCGCTCTGGAGCGCTGGCTCAAGTCGTCGGTTCGTGCCGACCTGCTCGCGTGGCCGTGCGTTCGCGCCGAGGTGCCGTTCTTTTCGCTGGGCTGCGAGGACGAGGACATCGCTCGCTACGGCGCATATGCCGAAGGCGCCATCGATGCACTGGCGACGAACCCGGCGGATTCGTCACGCGCGCTGGTCATCGACTATAAGACGGGCGGCACGCCGGACGAGACGCCGGACCAGCTGCAGGAGAAGCACGCCCTGCAGGCGCGCGTCTACGCTGATGTTCTGAGCAAGGCGGGCTTTGAGGCTGTGACCGTCAAGTTCGTCCGCGTGGAGCAGGCCGATCCGACTCTCTTCGTCAATCCCGCCGAGCCCCAAGTAGTCACCTACAACTTCTAGTCCTCAGATAACTTGCGGTGGAATACGGACTGTTTTGGCCAGAAAATCCGCCAATCAGTCCGTATTTCACCGCAACTGAGAGAGGGGAGGGGTGGGTAGTGCTGCCTGATCGTTCTGATCGCTAAAACCCGTGTTGGTTTGGCTAGGTTCGGGTGCCGTCCGCGCCGTGCGGTAAAATCGTTCAGTCAGAACACGAACCCACATCGGAGCTCATCACATGGCATTCGTCCATCTGCACAATCACACTGTTTTCTCCATGCTCGACGGCGCAACCCGTATCCAGGATATGGTCAATCGTGCCGTTGAACTTGGCATGCCCGCCGTGGCCATTACCGACCACGGCTACATGTATGGCGTGCCCGACCTGGCGCTGGCCTGCGACGCCGTCAATCACAACACACCCGAGTACAAAACCTGGAGCCACGACAAGGCCTTCTTGGAAAAGGATCGCCGCGACGAGCTGGCGGAGCCCGATCCCGAGGAAAACCCGCGCGAGCATGCCCAGTATGTGAAGGACATGGCCATGTGGGACGAGAAGGGCAATATCGACGAGCTCAAGCCGCCCCTGGTCATCAAACCCATCTTTGGCTGCGAGGTCTACTTTACACCGGACGAGACGCTCGCTCGCGACCATAAGCCCGAGCTCTACCATATGATCCTTCTGGCCAAGGACCAGGAGGGCTACGTCAACCTGATGCAGACGGTTTCCGAGGCCGCCGTGCAGGGCTTTTACTACAAGCCGCGCGTGACGCTCGACAACCTACGCCGCCACGCCAAGGGCATGATCTGCACGAGCGCCTGCATCGCGGGCATCATCCCCAAATACATCGACCGCGGTGACATGGAGGGCGCCATCAAGTGGGCCGAGACCTTCCGCGATACCTTCGACCCCGGCGACTTCTACATCGAGATCCAGGAACACGGCATCACCACCGACAACGGCCTGACCGACGAGCAGATGGACCGCACGCTCATCGATATCGCCAAGCAGGTGGGCGTCAAGGTCATCGCCACCAACGACTTCCACTACCTGCGTCGCGAGGATGCGCCCGTGCAGGACGTCATCATGTGTATTGGCATGAACGCCAAGGTCGATGACCCCAACCGCATGCGCATGACCGGCTCGGAGTTTTACATGAAGACCGAGGAGGAGATGCGGGCGATGTTCCCGTATTGCCCCGAGGCCTGCGACAACACGCTCGAGATCGCCGACAAGTGCTACGTTGAGCTGGACTGGGACTCTATCATCCTGCCGCGCTTTCCGTTGCTCGATCCCGGTGAGACGCACGAGAGCCAGTTCCGCCGTGAGTGCGAGAAGGGCCTGCGCCAGCACTATGGCGACGACTGGGCCACACGCGAGATCGGTGGCGTCAACATCAAAGAGCGCTTTGAGTACGAATACAAGGTCATCTGCGACAAGGGCTTTGCCGCCTACTTTTTGATCGTTGCCGAGTACGTGCAATGGGCTAAGGACAACGGCATCGGCGTCGGCCCCGGCCGTGGCTCGGCCGCCGGCGCTATCGTCGCCTACGCCATGAACATCACCGCGTTCGACCCGCTCGAGAACGGCCTGATGTTCGAGAGGTTCCTGTCCCCGCAACGTACCGAGATGCCCGATATCGATATGGACTTCGACGATGAGCGGCGCCTCGAGGTCGTGGAGCACGTTCGCCAGCTCTACGGCCCCGAGAAGGTCACCCACGTCATCACCTACTCGACCATCAAGGCCAAGCAGGCCATCAACGACGCCGCGCGCGTCTTGGACTACCCGGTCTACATGGGTCAGCGCCTGTCCAAGATGGTCTCGAGCGACCCCAAGGTCAAGCTCAAGCAGGTGCTCGACAAGCAGCCCGGCAAAGAGGATCTGTTTAACCCCGATTTTGCCGAGGCCTATAAAAAGGACGACGACGCCCGCCGCATCATCGACACGGCGCTCTCGATCGAGGGTCTCACCCGTGGCGAGGGCGTGCACGCGTGCGCCGTTCTGATCTGCCGCGACCCCGTCAACGAGCACGTGCCCACCAAGCTCGACACCAAGGGCGGCGTCGAGATTACCCAGTACGAGGGCCATACCGTTGCCGACATGGGCCTGCTCAAGATGGACTTCTTGGGCCTGCGTACGCTGACGGTTATCTCCAAGGCCAAGGCAAACATCAAAAAGAACTTCGGCATCGACATCAAAGAGGAAGAGATTCCCTTTGACGATCCCGAGATCTTTAAACTCATGGGCTCCGGCCACACCGCCGGCGTCTTCCAGGTCGAGTCCGCCGGCATGACGGCCACGATCAAGAACATGAAGCCCACCGAGTACAAGCACGTCGTGGCATTGATCGCTCTGTACCGCCCGGGTCCGCTGGGCGCCGGCATGGTTTCGTCCTACATCAACCGTATGAACGGCAAGGAGCCGGCGGTCTCCTACGACGACCGCCTGGACGACATCCTGGGCGAAACCTACGGCACCATGGTCTACCAGGAGCAGGTTATGCTCATCTCCGTCGAGATGTGTGGCTTCTCCAAGGGCGAATCGGACTCGCGTATCCGTAAGCCCGTGGCTAAGAAAAAGATCAAGCTGCTCACGTCGACGGTGCTCCACTGGGAGGATGGCTCGGACGAGACCACCTACGACCATTGGATGAACGGCGCCATCAAGAACAACTACACGCGCGAGGTCGCCCAGAAGATTTGGGACGATGTCCTTGAGTTCGCGTCCTACGCCTTCAACAAGTCACACTCCGCCGGTTACGCCATCCTGGTTATGCAGACGGCATGGCTCAAGGCGCACTATCCGCATGAGTACATGGCGGCCGTTCTGACGTCCTATACGGGTAAGACCGACAAGATCGTGCACTACGTCTCGGCGTGCCGTCACGACGGCATCCCCGTGCTGTCGCCAGATGTCAACGAGTCCGGTACCGAGTTCACGGCTACCAAGGAAGGCGTGCGCTTTGGTCTGGCCGGTATCCGCGGCGTGGGCACCGGCGTGGCGCAGGCGATTATCGCCGAGCGCGAGGCGGGCGGTCCGTTTAAGACGCTGCACGACTTTGTCGAGCGCGTGGACTCGAGCCAGGCCAACCGTCGCGTGATCGAATCGCTGATCAAGGCAGGCGCCTTCGACTCCACGGGGTATCCGCGTCGCCAGATGATGCACTTTGTGGACAAGAACAACCCCGAGAACATCATCGATGCCGCCGTGAAGCGCCAGAAGGACCGCGCAAGCGGCCAAACGTCGTTCTTCGACATGTTTGGCGATGTTGAGGGCTCGGGCTTTGAGGTGAGCGTGCCCGATCCGGATGGCCAGGAATGGGACCGCCACCTTAAGCTGAGCCAGGAGAAGGAGGTTCTGGGCATCTACGTCTCGGACCACCCGCTGCGTCCGTTTGAGTATGCGCTAGCCAAGGCGCGCGACTTTTCGTTCTCGCAGATCGACACCGGCTACGAAGTTCAGAATCCTACGGGCGGCACCATCAACCAGGAGATTCCCGAGGGCAAGGCGCTGTGGTGGGCCGGCATGGTTTCGAGCGTGTCCAAGCGCGTGACCAAAAACGGCGACCCCATGGGTATCGTGCAGCTCGAAGACATGGAAGGCGAGGCCACAGTCGTGGTGTTCCCCAAGACCTACAAGGAGGCCGAGGGGTATCTGTACGGCGAGGTCGATCCCGAGACCGGCGCGCAGCTGTCCGACGCGTTTGTGCGCATTAAGGGCAAGCTCGAGCGCTCGGACCGCGGCGACCAGATCATCGCGCAGGAGATTGTGCCGCTGGAGCTTAGCGAGGAGAAAAACAAGCCCAAGGTCTTTGAGGTCATGGTGCCCAACAGCCGATTTAGCCAGGGCAATATGGCGCGCCTGGCCACGGTGCTCACCACCAACCCGGGCGGCGACCGCGTGGAGATCTTTATTGAGCAAGTCGACGGGCGCGTGCTGCGTGCCGAGGTGCCGGCCAAGGTCAATGCACGCTCGATTCCGCTGCTGGCAGAGGCAAAGGCCATCGTCGGCAACCAAGGCCGCGTGACGGTTATCTAAGCTACCCCGGGTGAGATTGGAGGAAGTGATGGCGCAGGGGACGTTTGTGCAGGCGCTTCGCAAAGAGGCGGCGTTGAGCGGAACCTTTATGAAGGGGCGTTCGCTCATGCTCAACGGCGCCGTTCTGTCGATCGAGGACAGCGGCTCGCGCTTCTCCAAAAACGTGACGGTTGAGGGCTCGGTGCGCGGCTCGCGCGGCGACCTGTACAAGACGCACGTGGCGCTTGACATGGACGAGCACGAGGTGATCGACTACGACTGCGATTGCCCCGCTGCCTATCGCTACCCCGGCATGTGCAAGCACGCCATCGCCACGGCGCTGGCGTACCTGGACGCCAGCGGTGCCGAGCCCGTCGAAGGTTTGCGCACGCCGGTCCGCACGTTTGCGGCTCAGCCCAAACAGTCCGCGCGTCCCGCGCCTACAACGCCCACGGTCAACCCCAACTTTCCCTTCCCAGCACCTGTCCCCACGAGTCCCAGCCTCATGGCGGCGCTCTCCGATCTTTCGAACGCGCGCATGGATGAGCTGGCGAGCATGCGCCGCAAGCTTGCCGGTGCCGTTGGTCCCGACGCCCCCAAAGCGGCGTTGGAGCCCTCGTTGGTGCCGTACTACAATCCGCTGTTCGCCGACCGCTTTAGCTGGGCGCTCGAGTTCCGCATTCGCTGCGGTTCGGTGTCCTACGTGGTCAAGGATATCGACGGCATGGCCGATGCCTACGTGCGCGGCGGCACCTTCTCGTACGGCAAGAAGCTCACGTTTGTCCATACGCCCGAAGCCTTCGAAGATGTGTCGACAAAGCTGCTCAGCCTTGTCTTGACGACAGTTGCCTATCTCGATGACATCACAAGCTCGCGTTCGGCGTCGTACGACTTTGCCCGCAGCGGTTTTGTCGCCGAGCGTCAGTTGCCGCTGTCCGAGCATAGCATCGTATATGTGCTGGACCTGCTGCGCGGCCAGACCATCTCTTTTGAGCCCGCCTGGTCGCGGGGGACGACGACGCATCGCACCTATGACGTGGCGGTTGAGCTGTCTCCGCAAGGGGAGGACGAGGCGTCCGCTAAGCGCCCACCGCTCCTTGCCGCCAAAATCGCGCCGGCGGCTGGTGGTAGCTACGATCTGCGCCTGCCGGCCGATGCATACTGCTTTGCTTCGGGCGACGTAGCTTATCTGGTCGACACCCGCCGTGCGCGCCGCACCGATGTGGCGTTTGCCCAGCATGCGGCGCCGTTCCTATCGCGCTTGCTGCCCTGTCGCACGCCAGTCCATATCGCTGCCGACCAGGTGGGGGAGTTCTGTCGTATGGCTCTGCCCATTTTGCGCGACTATACCGACCTTACCGCGCCCGCTGCGCTCGATACCGTGGCGCCCGAGCCGAGCTTTGCTATGGCAATCGGCGTCGACGATGGGCTCGTGACCTGCAAAATTACGGTTACCTACGGCGACTGGTCGGCAGACCTCTTTAGTCTGGGCGCTCCGGGCAGCCCCTTCGAAGAGCAGCGCCCGGGCGTGCCGCCCCGCGACGAGGTGGCAGAGTTTCGCGTTATGGATACGGCGGCCCTGTATTTCGACTTTTACGAGGGCGGTCTGGCGTTTGAGGAACGCGATGACGAGAGCTTGTTCTGCCTGCTGACCGAGGGCCTGTCTGCCCTGTCCGAGTTGGGTGAGGTTATGCTCAGCGACCGTCTGCGCCAGATTTCGGTCCGTCCCGCGCCCAAGCTTTCGGTGCGTGCGACCGTCAAGAGCAACCTGCTCGATGTTGAATTGGGCGCTAGCGGGCTTTCGGCGGCTGACCTTGCTGTCTATCTCGATTCGTATAAGCGTCACCAGACGTTTGCGCGTCTCACGTCGGGTGACATCGTGCGCCTGGACGAGGGCGCTCGTGCCGCGTTTGGCCTTGCCGAGGACCTGGGCGTCGATGCCGTCGACCTGCTCGACGGCGTGTCGCTTCCCGCGTCGAGCACCCTTTTTGTCGATAGCATGCTCGCGCGCACGCCAGCGCTTGAGGCCGATCGCGACGCTGCGTTCCTCCGTACCGTCGAGCGCCTGGACACGCTTGGCAAGATGGACTTTACGGTGCCCGCCTCGCTCAAGGCCACACTGCGTGGCTACCAGGTCGACGGCTATCAGTGGCTCGGCTCGCTTGAACACTTGGGCCTTGGCGGCATCTTGGCCGACGATATGGGCCTGGGTAAAACGCTGCAGATGATCGCGCACATTTTGGCGCGCGTGGAGGTGGGGGATACCAAGCCCACGCTCGTGGTATGTCCCGCGTCGCTCGTATACAACTGGGCTGCCGAGTTGGAGCGCTTTGCCCCCTCGATTGATGTGTGTGCCATTGTGGGCGCCAAGGCCCAGCGTCGCGTGCAAATTGCCGGCGCTGCCGAGCACAACGTGGTCGTGACGTCGTATGATCTCATGCGCCGCGACATCGACGAATACGTCGAGCAGGACTTTGCCCGCGTGGTGCTCGACGAGGCCCAGTACATTAAAAACCCGCTCACCCAGGTGGCCCGCGCTGCCAAGCGCCTGCCGGCCGGCGTGCGCTTTGCCTTGACGGGAACGCCCATCGAAAACCGCCTGTCCGAGCTCTGGAGCATCTTCGACTTTTTGATGCCGGGCCTGCTTGGCACGCGCGAGTCGTTTGCCAAGCGCTTCGAAAGCCCGGTCGAGCATGCCGAGGGCGACAGTGCCGCTCGCCTGCAAGCGCTCGTGTCGCCGTTTGTGCTGCGCCGTGTCAAGGAAGACGTGGTGGCCGACCTGCCCGAGAAGATTGAGGATACGGTCATGGCGCAGCTCACCGGCGAGCAGCGCAAGCTCTACCTGGCAAACCAGGACCGCATCGCCCAGCAGGTGCAGCACCGCGAGGCATCCGAGTTCAAGAAAGACAAGCTCAAGGTGCTCGCCGAGCTCACCAAGCTGCGCCAGATCTGCTGCGACCCGCGTCTGCACTACGAGGATTACAAGGCGGGGAGCGCCAAACTCGATACGTGCATGGAGCTCGTGCACGGCGCACTCGACGGCGGACATCGCATCCTGTTGTTCAGCCAGTTTACGGGTATGCTCGATATTATCGGTAAGCGCCTGGCTAAGGAGGACATCGCCTTCCTTAAGCTCACGGGCGCTTCGTCTAAGGAGAGCCGCGCCAAGATGGTCGCGCAGTTCCAAGCGGGCGAGGTTCCGGTCTTTTTGATTTCGCTCAAGGCGGGCGGCGTGGGCCTTAACCTGACGGCTGCCGACGTGGTCATCCACTACGACCCGTGGTGGAACGTGGCGGCGCAGGACCAAGCAACTGATCGTGCACACCGTATTGGTCAGCAACATACCGTGACCGTGTACAAGCTCATCGCCAAGGACACGATCGAGGAACGCATTATGCAGATGCAGGAGTCCAAACGCGACCTGGTCAACAGCGTGCTCGGCGGCGACGGCATCTCGTCGGCGCTGTTTACCCGCGAAGATGTTCTGGCGCTGCTGGGCGGCGACGGTCGCTAGCCGCGCGCGGGGTGGGATTGCTGGAGTGGGCAGGACGGTCGACGCATTTTGGTCCGACCGCTTGCCTGATCCGTTATGTGTTCATTTGCAATGCCGTGGATGGTTTGTCTGCCTTTGGGCATAAGAACCATCAAGAACATTGGCACATCAGCAAAGGAGAACATCATGGCGAAATTCTTTAAGGACCCCGACGGTAAGCTCATCGCTGCCCTTGGCGACGACGTTGCGACCCCTGCCGGTTGCACGGAACTGACTGCAAACACTGAGGACGCGGCGCACGAGAAGCACGTGCCTGTTGTCGAGACCGAGCGTGACGGTCACGTGATTCGCGCCCGCGTTGGCTCGGTCGAGCACCCCAGCCTGCCCGAGCACTACATTGAGTGGATCGCGCTTGAGGCCGAGGGCCGCTTAGAGGTTCATTACCTTGAGCCCGGCATGAAACCCGCGACGTTTTTTGCGGGCGGCTCCAAGACCGGTACCGTCTATGCCTACTGCAACCTGCACGGGCTGTGGTCCGCGACATTCTAGGAGCGCGCCCCCGCTCGGGGTATCATAGCTAGCATATGCACATGCAAGCGCCGACTGCATTATGCGGCCGGCGCTTTTACTACGATTTCGATGGATTACGACGGAAAGGGCTGAGCCATGAAGCTCGCGCTTGCACAGATCGATATGCGCCTGGGTGATATTGAGGGCATTTGCGGCCGCATCGAGGACCAGGCTCGTCTGGCCCACGAGCGCGGGGCGCGCGTGCTGTGCGTTCCGGCTCCGCTCTTTATGGGTGCCATGCCCGGTGGCCTGGTGGGCACTGCCGACTTTGAGCACGACATGCTTGCCGGCTTGACTGGTGTCGCCGAGCGTATCCAGGAGCTTGACATGATCTGCATCGTGCCCGCGGCGGTTTCGTTTGAGGGCCAGCCGCTGCTCGACTACATGATGCTCAAGGACGGTCATGTGGTGCCGGCGCGTTCGAGCATTGCCCTGCAGCGTGGCGAGAACAACGACATGCGTTGGGCGCCGCCGGTGTTTGACGTGGACGGCGTGCGCATCGCCGTGATTTTTGACTTGGACCGCGAGCTCGAGATGTTGCCGACCGGTGTTGACCTCATCGCGTATTTCCAATTCAACGCGTTTGACATGACTGACCGCGAGACTGCCGCCATTGCCGCCGTTCGCAGCGGCGCCTACCGCAAGATCGCATCCAAGCGCAGCGTGTGGTTTGCCTGCATGGCGCCGGTCGGTGCCTATGACGAGTCGGTGTATACCGGCGGTTCGTTTGTGCTCGACGACTGCGGTCGCGTGGTGGCCCAGGCGCCGTGTTTTGAGGAGAGTCTGCTGGTTCAGGAGATTCAGCGCGGCGTGATGCTCGATGCCCTGGAAGATCACGAACTGCCCGAGTTCCGTTCCGAGGAGTGGCTGTGGCAGGCGCTGGTGCTCGCCGTGCGCGACAACGCCCGAGCTCACGGTGCTTCGCGTGCTGTGGTGGCACTCGAGGGTGACTTGCCGTCGTCCCTGCTGACGGCGCTGGCCGTCGACGCTCTGGGCCCGCGCAATGTGATTGGCCTGGTGCTGGGGCGCAACCGTATCTTTACGCCGGCGCAGGAAGAGGCCGAGGCTGTCCGCTGTGCCGCCGTCCGCGCCATCGCCGAGCGTCTGCAAATTCGCACCGTCGAGCGCGATGCACCGGATGCGGCGCGCGTGCTCGATCGCGACGTGTCGGCGGGCGATGCCGAGCGCCTGCGCTCGCGCACGCTGGGCCTCATGCTGGAGGATACGGCGCTCGAGCTGGGTGCGATGGCGCTGAGCCCGCTGTCCAAAACCGAGTACGCGCTGGCGGCGCCGGCGCTTTGCGGCGGCTACCAGGGCGACTTTGCGCCCTTTGGCGATGTGTACCTGTCGACGCTTGAGTTTGTGGCGCGTGTGCGCAACCGCACGTCTGCCGTGGTGCCCCAAGAGCTCGTGACGCTCAACGCAGTGGAAGATTGTATGGAGCGCGTGCTGGCGCAGGCGCTCTCGACGCTCGACGGCCCGGTTGATATGCTCGACCGCGCGGCACAGCTGCTCGGCGGGCTTGAGCCGGGTGAGGTCGATGGCGCGCTCGAGGCGCACGTGGACCGCAATCGATCTTTCGACGACATCCCAATGGCCGCCGGCAAGCCCGAGGCTTGCTCGCTGCTGCTGATGCTCGTTCGACAGGGTGAGGCTTCCCGTCGCATGCTGCCGACGACGCCGATCGTCTCGGCCCGTTCGTTTGCCGAGCGTGCCTGGCCGTATATGCTCGCGTGGTCCGACCTGGGGCTTAACGGCAAGGAGCGTATGACGGTCGATTCGCTGGCGCGCGCCGAGGTGCGCCGCTTTGCCGACGAGGATACGAGCGAGCGCGTGCGAAACGAGATGATGGGCGTGCTGGGCGAGCTACTGGGTATTTCGCCCGAGCAAATGGAGGAGCTGCGCTCTGAGGACGGTCAGCGTCGTTTGCACGAGGGAATGAAAAAGTTCGAGGGCGAAGTTCAGGACGCCATCGATAAGATGATGGGCGGTCAGGGCGGCTCGCAGGGTGGGCCCCAGAGCGGACCGATGTCGCACCCGCCAGTGGATCCGAGGCAGTTCCCCTTTTTCTCGCAGAACTAATTATGGGATAGGATTCGCTCTCAACCCCGATACTTCAACTAAGCATCTTGGCCCCATTGTGTTATTCTAGAACAGACGTTCGTGAATGATGCGCGGGGCCTTGTCTTGCGCTGTGCTTGTGGCGAGGGGAGGTTGGCTTGGTTATCTTGGGCATTGACCCCGGTTTGGCTCATACGGGTTGGGGGATTATCGAGGAGCGGCGTGGCGAGGTTCGCTGCCGTGCCTATGGCTGCATCGAGACCAGTGCCGGAAGTCCGCTCGCGGTGCGCCTGTCGCATATCGCCCATGACCTTAAGGATGTCGTCGAGCGTTATCGACCCGACACGGCTGCTGTCGAGAGCATCTACTTTGGCGCCAACGTTCGCTCGGCCATCCCCACGGCGCATGCCCGCGGTGCTGCACTCGTAGCGCTTTCGGAATGCGCGCTCGAGATTGGCGAGTACACGCCCATGCAGATCAAACAGGCTGTGGTGGGCACCGGCGCCGCGGACAAGCGGCAGGTCGCCTATATGGTACGCACGCTAACACAGCTCGACCACGACCCGCATCCCGACCATGCCGCCGATGCCCTGGCCTGCGCCATCTGCCACGTAAACCTCAGCCGCACCCGCGCCCTCACCGGTGGCGAGTTCTATCAACAGAGAGGAACCGGATACTGATGATTTCCCAGCTCCACGGAACGCTTGTCGAGGCCACGATGAGCTCTGCTGTCGTCGATGTGTCGGGCGTTGGCTTTGAGCTCGGCATTTCGGGCAGCACTGCGGCCACGTTGCCGACGCCCGGTGGCGAGGTCCGCCTCTACACGCGTATGCAGGTGCGCGAGGACGCCATGACACTTTTCGGTTTTTCCTCTAAGGATGAGCGCACAATGTTCGATCGGCTCGTGTCCGTTTCGGGCGTTGGCCCGCGCTTGGCGCTCGCCGTGCTTTCCACCTATACCGTGGGGCAGCTGTATTCGCTGGTGATGGCCGAGGACGACAAGGGCATGGCCAAGGTACCCGGTGTGGGCAAAAAGACAGCTCAGCGCCTGATCCTGGAACTCAAGAGCACCTTTGCCAAGGATAAGGGCTTTGTGCCGGTCGACGTGATTCCCGGCCAGGTTGCGATGCCCGTGCCCGCTGCTGCTCCCTCGGCCATCGATGATGCCCGTGCGGCGCTCCTTTCCATGGGCTTTAGCCCGCAGGAGACCGATGTTGCCCTGAGCGGGTATGATGGACAGAATATGCGTGTCGAGGATCTGCTCGGCGCGGCGCTTAAGCGACTCGGAATGGATGCGTGATGTGGGAAGCTGATGACTCTCAGGACCTGTGGGCGACGCCCGGTAACTCGCCGGCGGCATCCATGGCGCACGGCGAGCGCATGGTGGGCTCGGAGCTGACGGCCGAGGACCTCGATGTCGACCGCACTTTGCGCCCACAGCGCCTGGACGACTACTGCGGCCAGGAGCACATCAAGCAGAGCCTGCGCGTGTTGATCGAAGCGGCGCAGAACCGTGGCGAGACGCTCGACCACGTGATTTTCTCGGGTCCTCCGGGCCTGGGCAAGACCACGCTGGCCACCGTTATCGCCAACGAGCTGGGCGCTCAGATCAAGACGACGAGTGGCCCTGCCATCGCGCGCACGGGCGACCTGGCGGCCATCCTTACTAACTTGCAGCCGGGTGATGTGCTGTTTATCGACGAGATCCACCGCCTCAACCGTTCGGTCGAGGAGGTCCTGTACCCCGCGATGGAGGACTTTGCCCTCGATATCGTGATTGGCAAGGGTCCGGCGGCGCGCTCGATTCGCCTGGATATTCCCAAGTTTACGCTGGTAGCGGCAACGACCCGCTCAGGCATGTTGACCGGCCCGTTGCGCGACCGCTTTGGCATTTCGTATCGCCTGGATTACTACACGGTCGAGGAGCTCGCGCAGATTGTGACGCGCTCGGCGACTATCCTGGGCGTGACGATCGACCATCCCAGTGCACTCGAGATCGGCTCGCGTTCGCGCGGCACGCCACGTCTTGCCAACCGCTTGCTCAAGCGCGTGCGCGACTATGCGCAGGTGCGCGGCAACGGCCCCATCGAGCTCGATATCTGTCGCCAGGCGCTCGAGTTCTTCGAGATCGACGAGCTCGGTCTGGACTGGATGGATATTCGTATCTTGGAGACGCTTGCCAAGACGTTCTCCGGTCGTGCCGTGGGACTTACGACCCTTGCCAGCGCGGTGGGCGAGGACCCGGGCACGCTCGAGGATGTCTATGAGCCCTATTTGCTGCAGTGCGGATTGATGATTCGTACGCCGCAGGGCCGTCAGGCAACCCTTCGCACCTTTGAGCACCTGGGGATTGAACCTACCGTTTAGGGCGCTTTGTTTTGGCGGGCTGTTGGGCTATCGCTGGGCATCGGGTAAACATATCGCCGTTCATCGGTTATGGGTGTTTTACTGTTGCGCGCCCGTGCTATGCTGAATTGGTCTTTTTCTCATTCGGTAACGAAAGGACCGCCCATGCCTACTGACATCGAAATCGCACGTTCTGTCACGCCGCTGCCTATTACCGAGGTGGCCAAGAACGCCGGCGTCGACGTTAAGCACCTTATTCCGTACGGCTTCGACAAGGCTAAGGTCGACTATTCACTGCTCAACGAGCCGACTGATCACCAGGCCAAGCTCGTTCTCGTGACCGCTATCAACCCAACGCCTGCGGGCGAGGGCAAGACCACCACGACCATCGGTCTGGCCGATGGCTTGCGTCGCCGCGGCGTCAAGAGTGCCGTGGCCCTGCGCGAGCCTTCGCTCGGCCCTGTCTTTGGCGTTAAGGGCGGTGCTGCCGGTGGCGGCTGGGCTCAGGTGATCCCCATGGAGGATATCAACCTGCACTTTACCGGCGACTTCCACGCTATCGGTGCTGCCAACAACCTGCTGGCCGCCATGCTTGATAACCACATCCAGCAGGGCAATCAGCTCGGTATTGACGTTAAGCGCATCACTTGGAAGCGCGTCGTCGATATGAACGACCGTCAGCTGCGCCACGTCATCGACGGCATTGGCGGTAAGGCCCAGGGCGTGCCGCGCGAGGACGGCTTTGATATCACCGTCGCCTCCGAGGTCATGGCAATCCTGTGCCTGTCTACGAGCATCAGCGACCTCAAGGAACGCTTGGGTGAGATCGTCGTCGGCTACAGCTTTGCCGGCGAGCCTGTCCGTGCCCGCGACCTTAAGGCCCAGGGTGCCATGGCCGCGTTGCTTAAGGACGCGCTCAAGCCCAATCTGGTGCAAACGCTCGAGGGCACGCCCGCATTTGTCCACGGCGGTCCCTTCGCCAACATTGCCCACGGCTGCAACTCTATCATGGCCACGCGTATGGCGATGCGCTTTGGCGATGTTGCCATTACCGAGGCCGGCTTTGGTGCCGATCTGGGTGCCGAGAAGTTCCTCGACATTAAGTGCCGCATGACGGGCGTTCGCCCCAGCGCCGTCGTGGTCGTCGCGACCGCTCGTGCGCTGAAGTACAACGGTGGCGTCGCCAAGGCCGACCTCAACGAGGAGAACCTCGAGGCACTCAAGGCTGGCATGCCCAACCTGCTGCGTCACGTCGACAACATCCAGAACGTTTATGGTTTGCCCTGCGTGGTCGCCATCAACCGTTTCCCGACGGACACCGAGGCCGAGCTTGCGCTCATCGAGTCCGAGTGCCAGAAGCTCGGCGTTAACGTTAAGCTTTCCGAGGTCTGGGCCAAGGGCGGCGAGGGCGCACTCGAGCTTGCCGATGAGGTCATGCGTCTGATTGAGCAGCCGAGCGAGCTCAAGTTTGCCTATGAGGACGGCGTCGATGTGGCCGACGCCCTCGAGGCTGTTGCCACCAAGGTTTACCGCGCCGACGGCGTTGACTTTACGCCGGCCGCCAAGCGTCAGCTTGCCGAGCTGCGCGAGAACGGCTTTGGCAACCTGCCGGTATGCGTGGCCAAGACGCAGTACAGCTTTAGCGACAACGCCAAGGCCCTGGGCGCTCCCGAGAACTTCCGCATCACGGTGCGCGAGCTCAAGGTTTCCGCCGGCGCCCACTTTGTGGTCGCGCTGACCGGCAGTGTTCTGACCATGCCGGGCCTGCCCAAGGTCCCCGCGGCCGAGAATATCGACGTCGACAACGACGGCAACATCACCGGCCTGTTCTAAGCCTGCTGCTCATAGCCGCTTGCCCGCCCCGCCGTGCCCACAAGGCCCGGCGGGGCTTTTTGATCCTTAGGACCGCGCATGTCTTGTAGATACCGACGGACTCTGCCCATCATAGGCTTTTGCGCGGGTAGAATGCATGGATAACTTGATGCTTACAGGCGACGGAAAGGAATCGCTGCATGGATCAGGACAAGACAACCGTGATGGGCGGTTACGGTTCCGCGCAGGCTGGCGATAGCGCCGATGCGACCCGCGTTGTTCCCAACCCCGGCTATACCGACCCCGCCGCGACGCAGCCTTCTGCCGAGCCCACCCGGGTTATGGGCTATGGCGACTCGGCGCAGGATTCTTACGCTGCATCTTCGCAAGGCCCCTATGGCAACGCAGCTCCGGACCCGTTTGAATACGCGCCGCAGGATTCTTATGCCGCCTCGACGTCGAATCCCTATGATGACCTGCCGCAGAATCCCATTCCGCAGCCTCAACAGACGACGTATATGCCTCGCACGGCGCAGCCTCGCTACGAGTCGCGCGAGCCGTATCGCGAGTACCCCAAGTCGATTCCGCAATATGGCGAGGACGAAGAGAGGAAAACGTCGCGTTCGTCGAGCGTGATCAAGAAGATCCTCATCGTACTGGCGATCTTCTTTGCGCTGTCGGTTGTGTTTGCCATTGTGTCGGGCATGCTCAACAAGCGAGGGAGCTCAACGGCCGATACCACTGCCGAGCAAACCGAGTCCGCCTCGTCTGGCACTGTCGATCTGAGCGATATCCCGGGGCAGTACTGGTCCAACGCCAAGAAGCTCCTCAAGTCGCGCGGAGCCGACCTTTCGAACGCCGTGATCCTGACCGACGATGGCTCAACGCCCGTCATCGATTCCAACTGGGTTGTTACGAATGCCTACTATAACGACAACGGCAACCTGGAGGTTCAGCTCACGCACAAGAACAGCTCGGGCAACTCGTCCGGCGGCCAAAGCGGTACCGACAGCTCGAGCTCCAATACGCTGGAGGACTTGAGCAACAAGGCACAGGAGTTGGGAGACAAGGCGCAAGAGCTGGGCGATACGGCACAAAACCTGGGCGATACCGCGCAGAACTTGGGCGACATGGCGACGGGTGCCTGGAACGCCCTACAAAACGGTATCTCGGGCGCGCAGGGAAACTAGCGGACGAGCGGAGCGGGGCTACAGCTGCTCGGCAGGACGCTCGGGCGAACTAAAGCCCGAGTCAAACGTAACAACGCATGAGGCATCGGGTCGGCGCTCGTGCACGATGCGCGTGACGAGCTCCAGCAGCTCCTCGTCGGATATGTCAAAGCCGTCGGGACGCACCAGGTCAAACGAAACGAACCCGTCGTGCTCGTGCAGGTCGTGGATGGAGAGCGCGGGATCGATCTGCATGACGCCGCGCTTGACCCAGCCGCGCAGGTCGTCGCCGGTGGTGGCGATGGGGTCGCAGTGCAGCGTGATGCCGATGCCCATCTGGCGTTTGATATCGTGCTCGATGGTGTCCAGGATCTCGTGGTGCTCAAACGCGTCGCCCTCGCCGGGCATCTCCACGTGGGCGCTGGCAAACTGACGACCGGGGCCGTAGTCGTGCACCATGAGGTCGTGTGTGCCCAAGACCTGCGGATAGGACATGATCTTGTCGCGGATTGCCTGGACGAGCTTGGGGTCGGGCGCTTGCCCCAGCAACGGGCTGATGGCGTCGCGCACCAGGCCCAGACCGCTGATGCAGATGAAGATGCCCACACCCAGGCCTGCCCAGCCATCGAGATCAAAGCCGGTCGTCTGCGAAATAAGCGCCGCCACCAAGACCGAGCCCGAGGTGATGACGTCGTTTTTGGAGTCCTGCGCTGTGGCGATGAGCGTCTCGGAATCGATGCAATCGCCCAGCGTGCGGTTGAACGCTGCCATCCAGAGCTTAACGAGCATGGACAAGACGAGGGCGGCTAAGGAGAGCGCCGAATATGCAGTGGGCGAGGGCTTGATGATCTTGGTGATCGACTCGAGGATTAGGTTGATGCCGACGGCACAAACCAGGACGGCGACAAACAGACCGGCCAGGTACTCGTAGCGGCCGTGGCCGTAAGGGTGGCCCTCGTCTGCCGGGCGGCTGGCAAGGCGGAACCCGAGCAGGCTCACGATGTTGCTCGAGGCATCGGAGAGGTTGTTGAAAGCGTCGGCGATGAGGGAGACGGAGCCGGCGAGCAGGCCCGCGATGCCCTTGGCCAGGCACAGGGTGATGTTGAGGCCAATGCAGATGAGGCTTGCGGCAAAGCCCGCGTTGGTGCGGCAAGATGCATCGACCGGCTCGCCCTCGCTGCCGGGAACAAGCGTATGTACCAGCCGATTTACAAATAGCATAGCGGTCGTCCTCACAATCATGTTTAAGGGGATAGTGTAGCTCGCGCGGGGGCGCCGTGCACCGATGCTCAGAAAATGCAGCAATAGTCTGCCGGTGCTAACGAGCGAGCCTTCTCGTCTGCCTGGGTGGTCCATTTTGGGCCACATGGGTATGGGCATGTGCCTGTTTGCTCGACATACTTAATGTCGACAGCCCCTGTGCAAAGGAGGACGTTTCCATGGACGAGATGTTTGCCATTAAATGTCAAAACTGCGGCGGCCCTATGTACTCGCACCAGGCTAAGCGCAGTTTTGAGTGCGCCTATTGCGGTGCGATCATTCCGTGGCAGGCGGACGCCGGAGAGCCCAAGAGCGCTTTGGGCATTCGCCATACGCCGTTGACGGTGGTGGATGGACTGCTCAAGCTCACGCATGTGTCGCAACTCGAGCGCCCGGAGGACCCGGACTGGTATTTCTTCAATTCGCACTGGCGCAATCAGTCGGTCCTGGAACATCTGCTGTGGGAGGATCGCGGCACGGCGCAGGAGTTTCAAGAGGCTACGCACGTGAGCATTCCGTGCCCCTTCTGTGGTGCGTCCTTTGAGGGCGAGTCGACCCAGCGCGTGTTTGAGTGCCCGTCCTGCGGCAACAAGATCGGCATTGCCGACCTGCTCAAGCCGGGGACATTTAGCAAGTGTCTGACCATGGGCGTGGGTGCGGAGTATGTGCCGGATCAGGGTATTCCCTGCGAAATCTCGCCGCAGCAGGCACGTGCCAACGCGCTGCAGCTGGTGCGCCAGTACCCGGATGCCTTTGCCGGGCACGACGTGGAAGATGCGATCCAAAACGACATGATGCTCTTCTATTTCCCCATGGCGCTGGCGGACCTGCGCATGATGGCGAGCTTCCCGGGCAAGGGCCTGAGCAAGGAAACCCTGGTGTACTACGAGGTGCTCGACTGGGCATACCCCAGGGCAAACTACCTGGACGTTCGCCTCATGGGCATTTTGGAGCCGTGGGACTTTGCCAAGGTCGGTCCGTTCGATCCCGCCATGCAGGAAGGCGACTTCCGCGTCGTCTCCGTCGATGCATCTACCAAGGACCAGGTTGTCATTGATAAGTTGGCGCTCGACGTTGCGGGCAACGATGCCGAGGCCGTACTGGGGCTCAATAAAAAGAGCATCCGAACCTGGGCGCGCAAGGCCCGCAAGCATAAGGATGGCCTGGTGATGGTGCCGGTCTACTTTGTCGATCGTCCGGCGACGGACGGCCGCGATGACGAGCAGGTGCGCATTGCCGTAAACGGACAGACGGGCCGCGCGGCCGCGGTGGTGTTTAGTGACAAGCGCGAAACGCACGTCGTGGCGCCGCTCAATCCGAGCCTGCATCTGTCCGGTGAGAGCACCGTGCATGCCACGCCCATCGAGGTCAAATACGTTAAGTCGCCGTTTCTGTACCAGATCGTGCGCCGTGGAGGCGGCGAGCAACCGCGCCAGGTTGCAGCGGTTGCCGAGGGTTCCTACCGAGAAGAAAAGCCCAAACGCAAGGGCTTGCTCGCTGCGATCTTTGGGAAGTAGGGGAGTAGTGCCGGTTGTTGCCGTAAGGTGATGGCCGGGGGTGCGGGGCAGCTCTCAGGAGTGCGGGCTGCCGTCTGATTGTTTGAGGGTGCCAGATGTAAATAAACGGTGGGGCGGCTGCAAAAGAGCCGCCCCACCGGATAAAATCAAGGTGTGCCGCGGAACCCGCTCCTCAGTCGGTCAACTTTGGAAGCGCGGACAACGCAGGTGCTATCGTCTAAAGGGCCGGCTGCAACCGGCCCTTTTCTGTGGCAACCAATGGATCCACATCAGACGAAGGCCGCGTCTTTGCCTGTCAGGTCACGCTCGCCAGCCACGGTTGGAATGTCGTTGCCGGCGTCCATGACCGGTATTGTTTCGTAGCGTGCGTCGCAACCGCGAGTGCGCCTGCGACGGCTGCGGTGGTTTCGGTCGCAATGTGCTGCTACCCTTGCGTTTCGCCATTAGTCGCTTCGTTGATGGCGCGGTACTCGGCACTCAGCTCGCGCGCCAGCTCTTCCTTGCTTGGAAGATATGGCAGGTATTTGGCGGCAAACACTTGGTCGTTGTCTTCGGGCAGCGTGTACTCGACGATCGAATCGCTTTTGTCCGCGCAGAGCACGATGCCTATGGGCGGATTGTCGCCTTCGTTCATGAGCTCGCGCGTGTAGTAGTTCACATACATTTGCATCTGGCCCAGGTCCTGATGCGTAAGGTCATCGGTCTTAAGGTCGATGAGCACGAAGCAGCGCATCAGATAGTTGTAAAAAACAAGGTCAATATAGAAATGGCGCCCATCAAAGGTGATACGCTTTTGGCGCGCCTCGAAAGCGAAGCCACGGCCAAGCTCCAGCAGGAACTTCTGAAGATGTGTGATGAGCGCCTGCTCTAGATCGCTCTCGCGAAACGCAGTATCGTCCGAGAAACCTAAAAACTCCAGTACATATGGATCGCGGATGATATCCTCGGCGCGACGAGCCGGGGCGCTCTCTTGGATTTCCTGGGTGACGGCCTCCTTGTCCTTGCTGGCAAGCAGGCGCTCGCGGAACATGGTGTTGATCTGACGCTCGAGCTGACGCGTGCTCCAACGAGAATCGGCGCATTCGTTCATGTACCAGGCGCGAGCATCAGGGTCGGGAATGCGCATCAACCTGCGGTAATGAGTCCAGCTCAATTCGCTACGCAGTGCGTCGCGAATTGGAAACGCAAGAAAGAACTGACGCATATTGCGAAGGTTTGCGATGCCAAAGCCTCTTCCGAAATCCGCGGTAAGCCTTCTGGAGAGGCCTGCAATCAATGCCTCTCCATATGCTGCGCGCTCCTCTCCGCCCTGCTCATCAACAATGCTCTTGCCGATCTCCCAATACGCCTCAACCATCGCAAAGTTAACGGCGGTATAGGCCTTGTCGCGAGCGGCGTTGAGAATCGAGGAAACCTGCTTGTAAAAAACTTCTGGCACGATTACCGATTCTCCACGGTTTACCAGTTCGCCCATCACTGTCGCCCCACTTTCCTCTTGTGGAATGCATCTTTATCGCATTTAGTTTAAAGCCTCGCGCGGACACGAATTGCTGTGCTGTCTGGCACCTTCGCATGGGAGCCTTGCGGTGACTAAAATGTGGCCATAGAGGCAGTTTTAGCGAACCCCGCGGGAGTGACACGCATGGATAACAACACTTTGCTGTTCCAGGACAAAGGTTCGGGCGGGTTTAAAGACGTCAGGATTTACCCCAACCGCATCGAGGTGCTCAAGAAGGGCACTTTCGGCGGCAAGCATATCGAGATTGTCTACCTTAAGGACATTACGGGCGTCAATAGAATCAAAGGCCGCGATGTTTTTCTGCGCAATCGTCTGTTGACCGCTTGCGTCTTTAGCCTGAACAGCCGTGCGAAGGCCCAGGAGTTTGTTAACGCGCTGAACATGGTGATGTAGCCGATAGCGGCGTTCGGGCCAAGGTAAAAATCGGGGGCACAGAACGGTGTTCTGCGCCCCCGATTGAGTCGATGTGTCTAAAAGGCCGGCTTGCCTATTCGACAACGTCCTCGTTGTTTTCACCGTCACTGGCAAGCATCGCCGCGCCGGCGACCGTTGTCGCCACGGCGGCGGCAGCGAGCCCGGCGGCAACGCCAGAGCTGTCGCCCGTGTCGGCGAGCTTTCCGCCCGAGCCCTTGCCCTTGTTGCCCTTACCGTTCTTATCAGCGCTGCCTGCGTTGGAACCCGTGTCGCTGCCGGTGCCGGCGCCGGCAGCACTGTCCGAGGCCGCTACGGTAAAGCTTGCGGCTCCGTCGCTGGCGAGCGTGTAGTTCTGCGCCGCGTTGCCCAAGAGACCGTTCACGCGCACCCAGTACGTTCCTGCGGCAAATGTTTCGCCCTCGGCCATTGCTGTGCCCGGAGCGCCGTTCGCGTCGTGCACAAACTCGAGCTGGGCCGTGCAGGCATCGGTTTCGAGCTTGCCCTCGAGTGATGCCGCAATCTTGGCGCGCACGTCTTCGCCGGCCTTAAGGCCTTCGAGTCCCTCAAAATGGGGCGTCAGCGCGCGTGGATCGATATCGATGGGCACAGAGCCCTGCAGCCCCGTAACGGTCTCGTTGCCCAGGGCGTCGACATCCACGTATTCGATGGTAAACGCATGGCCCGAAGCCGCCACGTTGAGTACGTTGCTGCTGTCGACAAGGCGGAAATGGCCCTCGCCAACGGTCTTGCCATCCTGGAGCGAGGCATCGCTCAGCGAGTCGCCGTACGTCATGCGCATGCGGGTCGGGAGGCAGCACGAAGCCGACTGCGTGTGCTTCGTATCGTAATTGTAATTGCGCTGGTAGATGCTTCGGGCCAGTGCCGCATCAACAAAGTCGGACGCAATGATGCCAATGTGCTTGAGGCAGTCCTCCTTTGTGCTCTCATTTCCGGTGCTGTTTATATACTGGCTCTTGTATAGATGCTCGTTGACCACTCGTGCTGCGGTAAAAGGATTGCTTCCTTGCTTGTAGTTCGTGCAGCTGGTGTAGTTGATACACCAGCTGTGCTCCAGGACCTTTACCTTGGCCCCGTCATTGTCCTCGACGTCCACCATGATGCGGGCGAGCTTGGTTGTCTCCTGCAGCGCCATATCGACCCAGCCGATTTTGTCGGTTCCTGTGCATTCGTAATGGTCCTGGGCGTATACCTTGGTGCAATAGGGCTCTTCGTCACCCGTTTTCCCCACGGCTTCAAAGCCCCGCTCGTCTCGAACGAGACACATAGAGGTGCTGTCGGTGTGTGCTGCGATTTTGTCGTCCCATTGGGTGAGGTCGAGGCCCCATGTGTGGCTGCTTACGCTGTTGCCGGCGAGCCCAAACCGACGCAGCAGGATGATCTTTCCGCGCACCTCGCCCAGCGTGGGGATGCGGCTCGATGTGTAGAACAGGTCGGGGTTCTCATCAAAAACCTTGCCCAAGGCCGTCGTGAGGCTTTCGTCGGTAGCCTCGCCATTGCCCCGCGACACGAGCATGATGAGCGCTTCTGTCGGGTTTTCGCTCAAAAACGTATTGAAGTACCCGATGACATCGGAGAGATGCATAAAGTTCCCGTCTTTTTTGAGCAGGTAACAAGCTCCGTGGTCGATGCCGGGGTTCTCACCCTTTCCGAGTCGAATATCAAAATAGCGAACGCCTTCGAGCAGCTGCGTGGGGATGTAATCCTGCTGGCATTTTGCTTGGGAGGATTGGGGCTCGGTGTCGTTGTCCACGCTGCAGGTGCCCGAATCGTGCGTGCCCGGGATGCTCAGTTCGTCGAGGAACTTGTTGTTGTCGACGTATTTCATCCAACAGGGCCCGTCGACGTAGCTGCTATACGTGGTCCAGTCGATACTGCTAACCGTGGTATTGGTCTTGCCCATGTCGTAACCGACAAGTTCGAGCTCCCACGGAATGCTCTTCCTCTTATGGCAGATCTTGTTGTTGTCCTGGTCTTTGCCGTCCTTTTCTATGGCCAGGTAATTAATGTCTTTTTTCTCGTTTGTGCGGTCTCGGATGATATAGGTTCCGTTTGACTGGCGTTCAAACGCAAAAGCGCGGCTGGGCTTGTTGTCATACTCGCCACTCCATACGTGGATGACCTTTCCATCTTTGTCCGAGTCGCCGTCGACCGACCAAATGCTGTAGCCCGTCTTTTTATGCTCTTCGAAATTGAGTAAGGTGCGGATGGCATACCAATTTGAATTATCTGCATCGGTCTCTACGCGCTCAAGGATGAGTTTGCTGGACGTGCCGTCATTAAACAGGTGGCAGACGTTGCCGATGACGTTGCCGTCTTCGTTGACGCTTGCGGTGCGAAAATAGCCCGCGGGGCGAAGGCGAATGACGAAACTATGGAGGCTCTTCGCCGGTGTGGGCGTGTCTTCTGCAAATGCCGCGCGCACGGGAAGGCCCAGCGCCGCGGTTTCGGGCAGGCTTGCAAATGGCGACAATGCTGCGAGTCCTAGGCCCAACGTGAATGCTCGACGGCTGATGGCGTGGTGTTCGGTCATAACTTCTCCATTCGCAGAGTGCGGTTATGCGATAGTTTTGGTCACTATACTTCCCAGATGTTTAAAGACGCCGGTTTAATTTTCTGCGCGGCGCAATAAATCGGCGGGTGGACGTGTTGGGGTGTTTGTCGTGTTCGCACTGTTGCCACATTTGGGGCGGTTCCGGCGTCCGGCGTCCTCGCGTTCGTCGGCTACCGGCATAAGAAAAGGAGGGTCGGTTTACCGGCCCTCCCTTGGTACGAAGCGCTGGGATACCGTCGCTTGTTTACGCTGCGCCCGTGTTTCCCGCTGCGCTCGCCAGTCGCTTAGCGTTTAATCTCGATATCCTCGAGCTTAACGTCCATGGCCTCGGTCTTGGCCTCGGCGATGTCGTCGGCAAATTCCAGAGACTTCATCATGGTCTCGACGGCGTCCTTGTGCTCCTCCACGTTGTCGATGCTCACGTAGACGCTGCCGCCGCCTGCTTCGGTGAAGTACTCAGTCGTCACGCCGCCCGAGTGTGTATAGGAAGCGTTGCGCCAGGTCTTGCCGTTGTACTTGACGGGATCATTCTCGGTCCACTCAAAGTTGGCCTTCCACTTTGCCTCGTAGTCAAACAGTTCATCGGCGTTCTTGTCAGGATCGAAGACGGGGATGAAGCGGTCGCTGGCATGCTCGCTCTCGGTGAACTTAAACTGGGCCCTGTCGGCCGTGTCGCCGGCAACGTCCGTGATTTCGACGCCCTCGGGGACTTCGACCTTAAACCAAATGAAGTCGGTCCTCATATCCACGGCTGGCTTTTCTGCTCCGCCGCCACCGCCACTTCCGGTAGCGCCGCCGCTGCCACCGCAGCCCACCAGGGCAACTGCGGCAAAGAGACTGATGCAGAGGGTGAGAATCGCAAAGGCCTTCTTTTTCATGGTCGTGTCCTCCTCGATCTGTAGCCGCCCATGGATTACCTGTCTTTACTGTACGCGTGGACGGCTCGCTAGGGTGGGCCATGTGTCCCATTCTGGGGGCTGGAATTGCGCCGACAAGTGGCAATATACGCGGGTCCAAAAGAGGGGAGGGCCGATGCTGTCGGCCCTCCCCGGGGTTGGGTGCCCGTTGTTTTAAAAGGGGCGCGTGTACGCGGGCGTTGCCCCAACAGGTTCCTTGTTTATAGATATGCCCCAGTTTGTGACGTCCGGAAGTCCCGAAAGGCGGGCCATGTTTCCCATGTTTGCGGTGCCGACGCCTATCGTTCGTCATAGAAATCCGCGATGACCAGGTGCGCTGACGCTTATGTACTTATGGGCTAGACTATGCACCATTATGTGATCGATGCGGTCGGTCGGTGGTTGCCGCCCGACCGATGTATATGACTTGAAGGTGCATGCGTATGAGCCAAGAGATGATGGACAAGACCTGCCGCGGGTTTGCCGAGGCGCTGGCCGCGCGCGAGCCGGTTCCCGGCGGCGGCAGCGCGAGCGCCTTTGTGGGCGCGCTGGGTGCCTCGCTTTGTGGGATGGTTGCTCGTTATGGGGCGACTAATCCCGCGCTTGCCGATCGCGCGGACGACCTGACGCGTGCATTTGCCCAGGCAGACGAGTTGGCGCAGGAACTTGTGGACCTGGTCGCCGAGGACGTTCGTGCGTACGGCCAGGTGTCCGCTGCGTACGGTATTCCGCGCGAGGACCCAGCTCGACCTGCGGCGATTCAGGACGCGTTGCACGTGGCGGCCATGCCACCGTATCGGATCATGGATGCCTGCGGCCGCGCGCTGGCGCTGCTCGAGGACATGGCCGATAAGGGCTCGCGCCAGCTGTTGTCCGACGTGGCCTGCGGCGCCGTGTTCTGCCGCGCTGCCATGCAGGGTGCGAGCCTGACGCTCTTTGCCAACACCACATCTATGAAAGACCGGGCGCGTGCCGAGGAGCTCGAGGCGGCGTGCGATGAGCTGCTGGATACGTGGCTGCCGCGCGCCGATGCGCTGGCGCGCCGCGCCGCCGACGCCGCAAGGAAGAGGGGATAGCCATGGCCGAGCTATTGAAGGGTGCTCCCGTCGCCCGCGCGTTGACTGAGGAGCTCGCTGCTCGCTGCGCGGCTTTGCGTGAGCGCGGCGTTGTGCCGACGCTGGCCATCGTTCGCGTGGGCGAGCGCGAGGACGACCTGTCCTACGAGCGCGGTGCACTCAAACGCTGCGAAAAGGTGGGCATCGAAGCTCGTCGCGTGTTGCTGCCTGCCGATGTTTCGCAGGATGAGCTGCTGGTGGCTATCGAGGGCATCAATGCTGACCCCGCTGTTCACGGATGCCTGATGTTTCGTCCGTTGCCCGCTGGGCTTGAGGAAGATACAGTTGCCGCGGCACTCGATCCCGCCAAGGACGTCGACTCCATGACGCCGGCCTCGCTGCTCACCACGCTTTCGGGGCGAGGCGAGGGCTTTGCTCCCTGCACGGCAGAAGCCGTGTTGGCGTTGCTGGACCATTACGGCGTTGAACTGGATGGAGCTAAAGTTGCCGTTGTTGGTCGCTCGCTGGTAATTGGTCGTCCCGTTGCCGCCATGCTTACGGCTCGCAATGCCACGGTGACGACGTGCCATACGCATACGCGTGACCTAGCTGCCGAGTGCTGTTCTGCCGACATTGTTGTTGCCGCGGTTGGACGCGCGCGCACGATTGGCGCGGATGCGGTTCGCGAGGGCCAGACGATCATCGATGTTGGCATTAATTGGGACGAGGCTGCCGGAAAACTGGTCGGCGACGTGGATTTTGATGCTGCGGAACCGATCGTTGGCGCCATCACACCCGTGCCGGGCGGCGTGGGGGCTGTGACCACCGCAATTCTCGCCAAACACGTGATTGAGGCGGCGAGCGCGCATCGAAATAGGCGTTTTGGGCTGTTTGAGGGGTTAGCCATATACCACGTGGTCAAAAAGCGCCAAATATGAGTACTGTTGCCATGATAGTCACATATGTTTTACGTCTTTTGGGTTTCCTAACGATATTCATTCTCGTTAGGAAACCCATTTTATTGAACCTATGGGGAATAACGCTGTCTCGCTTTTGGACAAATAGGGATCTTCAGCACTCATTACAAGGAAATTTGCTGCTACTAAATTGGTGACAGTACTCATATTTGGCATTTTTTGACCACGGGGGCTGCCGAGGCCGTGGTTTCGCCCTTTTTGCGTCGAAGCGATACACTGTTGCCGTTTGATTTCTTCGCTCAAGGAGGATGCGCATGCCGTGCACAACGATTTTGGTTGGTAAGAACGCGAGCTGCGACGGGTCGACGCTGGTCGCCCGCAACGAGGACTCGTCCAACGGGGTGTTTGAGCCCAAGCGCATGCGCGTGGTGCATCCCGACGAGCAGCCGCGTGTCTACACGAGCGTCCTGAGCCACCTGACCGTTGAGTTGCCCGACAATCCCATGCGCTACACGAGCGTCCCCGACGTCGTTCCCGGTCACGGTATTTGGGCCGAGGCCGGATTCAACGAGCTCAATGTTGGCATGTCCGCAACCGAGACGCTCACCACCAACGAGCGCGTCCGCGGTGCCGATCCGCTCGTGGACTATGTGCCCGCCAAGGGCAACGAGGGCGAGGACGGATACGTTCCGGCACAGTCCGGTGGCTTGGGCGAGGAGGACATGGTGACCCTGGTCCTGCCGTACGCCAAGTCCGCCCGCGACGGCGTACGCATTCTGGGTGACCTGCTCGAGCGCTACGGCACCTACGAGAACAACGGCATCGCCTTTAGCGACGTGGACGAGATCTGGTGGCTCGAGACCATCGGCGGTCACCATTGGATCGCCAAGCGCGTGCCTGACGACGCCTATGTGACCATGCCCAACCAGCTGGGTATCGACAGCTTTGACCTGGACGACGCCGAGGGTGCCCAGGCCGACCACATGTGCTCGTCCGACCTGCGCGCCTGGATGGCCGAGTGGCATCTGGACCTGACGTTGGGCGTCGAGGGCGACGGCCCGGCTGCCGTCTTTAACCCGCGCGATGCCTTTGGCTCGCACAGCGACAGCGACCACGTCTACAACACGCCGCGCGCCTGGTACATGCAGCGCTGCCTCAACCCCAGCGACGTGTGGGATGGCCCCGACGCCGACTACACGCCCGAGAGCGACGATATCCCCTGGAGCCGCGTGCCCGAGCGCAAGGTGACCATCGAGGACATCAAGTACGTGCTCTCGAGCCACTACCAGGGCACGGAGTACGACTGCTACGGCAGCAAGGGCACGCCCGCTACGCGTGGTGCCTATCGCCCCATCGGCATCAACCGCAACAGCCAGCTTGCCGTGTTGCAGCTGCGCCCCTATGCGCAGCCGGCCTACCGCGCCGTGCAGTGGATGGCCTTTGGTTCCAACTCGTTTAACGCGCTGGTTCCGCTGTACGCCAACGTCGAGACTATGCCCGAGTACTATGCCGACACGCAGACTCGCGTGACGTCCGAAAACTTCTACTGGGCCAACCGCCTGATCGGCGCGCTGGCTGACGTCCGCTTCCATGAGTGCGGCCGCGCGGTCGAGGACTATCAGGAGAAGATCGGTGGCATGGGCCACAAGCAGATCCATGACGTCGACGCTGCCGTAGCCGCTCTGCCCGAGGTCGAGGTGCCTGCCGAGCTTGCACGCGCCAACGAGGCCTTTGCCGAGCGTGTTCGCGTGGAGACCGATGCCCTGCTGGGCAAGGTGCTTTACACCACGAGCTGCGCCATGAAGAACTCTTTCGCGATGAATGACAACGTGAGGTAGGGATTTCCCGTCGATCGAATAGCGCTAAAACGCTTTGTCGCTTTCGCTCAATCTTGGGTACAAGAACGCCAATGCAGTTGTTTGTGATTGGAGATAACCATGGTTATGAAACTCGATCAGCTTGTTAACGGCGCCATTAACGTGGGCTTTGGCGCTGCCGCCGTTGCTGTCGAAGGCGGCAAGAAGGTCCTCGACGACCTTAACACCAAGGGCGAGCAGGTCCGCAAGGACACCACCACCCCCGATATCGCCCGCAGTGTGTCCGACATGTTCGAGCAGGCCGGCGGTACCATCTCCGATCTGACCGAGCGCTTGGGCATGCAGGGCGAGACCGCGGCCCAGCGCGTGCTTGACGAGCTCATCCTTGCCCGGGTCCGCGTCATGACCGCCCCCGAGCGCACGGCCTTCCTGGCCCATGTGCGCGACATCGTCGATTCGGTCGAGGACAACGTGACCTCGGTGCCCGTCGAGTCCGTTGAGCCCGACGATGCGAAGGATACCGAAGAGGCCGAGTAGCAGCGCAGATGGCAGATTCCACCACCGATTACAACAATCTAGATCCTTTGGGTGACGAGGCGGCGGTTGTCGATGAGGCCGATGCCGCCGTCTCGGGCGCTCGCAAAAAGCCGCGCGCTGTCGATATGGTCCCCGAGGAGCCCGACGCGATGGCGCCGGACGAGGAATACCAGCTCACGCCGGCGGGTCGTCGCGAACGCATCGGGCAGATTGTTCGCTTGGTCAAAAAGTACCGTGTGTGGGATAACCTCACGCCGGTTCGCTTGCGCCGCCTGCTCGAGGAGCTCGGCCCCATGTTCGTCAAGATGGGGCAGATTCTGGCCAACCGGTCCGAGATTCTGCCGCAGCGCTTTTGCGATGAGCTGCGCCGTCTGCGTTCCGACGTGGAGCCGGTGCCGTACGAGGTAGTGCTCCGCTGCTTGGAAGAGGAATACGGCCTGCGCCTGGGGGAGATGTTCGATGCGATCGACCCCAATCCGCTTGGTAGCGCATCGCTCGCGCAGGTGCACCGCGCTCGTCTGGTGACGGGCGAAGACGTAGCCGTCAAGGTGCAGCGCCCCGGTGCGCAGCAGGTTATGGCGCAGGACATCGATATCATCCGCTCGGTGGTGCGTATCGTTTCCAAGTTCGTCAACACCGATCAATTCGTTGACCTGCACGGTGTAGTCGAGGAGTTGTGGACCTCGTTTCGCGAGGAGACCAACTTTTTGGCCGAGGCCAAAAACCTCAACGACTTCTACGAGTTCCATAAGAGCGTTCATGGCGTGACGTGCCCTAAATCCTATCTGGACCTGTGCACCGAGCACGTGGTGGTTATGGACTACGTCGACGGCATTTCGATCGCCGATCCTGAACGCTTGGTGGCCGAGGGTTATGACTTGGAAAAGATTGGTGCCGCAATCGTCGAGGACTACTCGACGCAGGTGCTCGATGACGGCTTTTTCCATGCCGACCCGCATGCGGGAAACATCATTCTCAAGGACGGTATTGTCTACTTTATCGACTTGGGCATGGTCGGACGCATGTCGAGTCACGATCGCGGTATCGTCAAGGACATGATTTTCGCCGTGGCCGAGGGTGACGTGCCCAAGCTCAAGGATTCGCTCATGCGCTTTGCCGTGACGCGCGGCGATTCGGCCGAGCTTGACCATTCGGCCTTTTTGTCCGATTTGGACTTTATCGTGGCTGACTTTGCGGGCCTTGACCTTAAGGACCTAGATATCGGTGAGTTTTTGACCTCGCTGTTAAACCTCGCGCGCAAAAATGACGTTGAGCTGCCGAGCGTGGTGACAATGTTCGCCCGCGGCATGGTGACGCTCGAGGGCCTGCTGACCGAGTACATGCCCAACGTCAACATGATCCAGATCATCCAGACGCACATCAAAAACGAGAAGAGCACCTACGCCCGCATGCGCGAGATGAGCCGCGACTTTGCAGCGAGCAGTTATCGCGCGGCGAAGGGCTCGCTCGAGGCGGCCGAGTATCTGGGCTTGGCTTCGCGCATGCTCACACGCGGCCAGCTTAAGGTGAACACGCAGATCATGAGCAGCGATAAGGCGCTGCGACAGCTGGGCGGAATTATCGACCGCATGTCGATGGCTATCGTTATCGCCGGCCTGTTTATCGGTTCGTCGGTGGTGTACTACGCACGCATCGAGCCGGTTGTGTTTGGTATCCCGGTCATTGGCTTTATGGGCTACGTGAGCGCGCTGGTGCTGGCGCTTATGCTGGGCCGCAATATCTGGCTCAACAGCCACGGCGGCAAACACTAGAGGCTGCGACCGTCACCGCATTTTCCTATCGCAAACAATAGCTTTTACCTTGGGCTTCGCCTGTGTGCGGGGCCCTTTTGCGTGATACCATTTTGACGGTAATAATCGATGGCCTAGATGGTGGTGCGGAGACGCACGAACGCGCGGTTTTCCTGCGCGTTTGGGAGAATCGGGGTGAAAGTCCCCGGCTGTACCAGTAACCGTAATTCCTCTTGGCTCGGGATGTTCGCGTCGCAGATCGGACGACGCGCCTGAGCCGTTAAGGTTAAGTCGGATCGCCTCCCATCTTGCATGCGGCTGCGGCGTATGCCGCCGGTGTGCATAGGGCTCTGGAGGGAAGGGGGACCCCGATGGGGGAACTCGAGCGTAACATGCGCGATGACGTGGGGCAGCCGCTGGGCAATGCTCCAAGTACAGACAATGGGGGACAAATGGATATGTTTGAGGACGAGCACGAGCGCGCCTCGCTGCATCGCCGTGGCGCGATTGCACGCGGCGTAGCCAAGCGCGGCCTGGTGGCATTCCTGGCCTTCGCGATGGCCTTTGGCACCACGCCGGCTCAGCTGTGGGCCGAGGGCGCCGAGGGCATTGCCGAGGCTGTGGTTCAGACTGCGACGCCGAGTGAGGGCGCGGGGGCCGCGGACGGTACTGCTGACCAGGGCAAGGCCGAGGTTTCGGATTCCGGGAGCGCGCCTGCAGCTAGTGCCGCCACAACAGAGGCAGCAACTGGCGACGAAGGCTCGGCGACGGGGGAGAGCCCTGCCACGAGCGAGCAGTCTTCGACGGCATCCGCTGGCCAAGCGGGATCTGCCACCGCGGCTGTCGTCCAGACAGAGAACCCGACAGAAACCGGCGATGTCGCCAAGAAGCAAGTCGAGGTCTCGTTCTCGATTATCGGTACCGATGCCGACGGCAAGGCTCAGACCTGGGTGGCACCTACGCAGCTCAAGCTCGACGAGGGCGCGACGGCTGCGGATGCCTTCATTAAGCTGCAGGAGAAGACGGGCTTCAAGGCGAAGTACGATCCGAACACGGCATACGGTTTCTACCTCGAAAGCATCACATCCCCGAGCGATGGCCGCACGCTTGCCTTCGATCCGACGACTTATGCCTTCTGGCAGCTGTTCGTCGACGGTGCGTCTTCCTCGGTTGGCGCGAGCAGCGTTAAGCTCACCCAGGGGCAGAAGGTTGAGTTTGCCTATACGGCTGGTAGCGCGTCCCCTGTCGTTAAGGACCAGGTTGCCGCAAATGTGACCGTCATTGGTCGCGATGCCCAGGGCAAGACTCAGGCTTGGGTCGATAACGCGCAGTATGTGGTGACGTCCGGCTCGAGCGCGCTTGATCTTACGAAGGTCGCACTCGAGGCGAACGACATTGACGCCGTTGCTGCGGGCTCCTTCATTCTGAGCCTTAAGTACAACGGTGTTGAGCTGGGTACGCCCCAAGATTATTCGACCTATTGGCAGCTGTTCATCAACGGCAAGTCGAGTGACTATACGGCGGACAATGTCACCATCCATGCCGGCGATACCGTTACGTGGTTCTACGGTGGCTGGGGCGACCAGCTGCCCTCCGATTCTGTCCATGCTTCTGTTCAGGTTCTCGGTAAGGACAAGGACGGCAAGCAGCAGGTTTGGGCTTCGACGGGCCAGACGAGTCTCAAGGCAGGCTCCACTGCCAAGGATCTCCTTGAGCAGACCGGCCTTAAGCTCGATGCTAGCGAATCGTCTTGGGGCTGGTTCCTCAACGGCATTTATTCGCCGTTCGATGGTAAGTCCTATGGCTGGGATGCTGCGACCAATAGCTATTGGCGCTTCTACGTAAATGGCAAGTTCGCCGACGTTGGCGCCGGTGCCTACGAGCTCCATGAGGGCGATGCCGTCACCTTTATGTATGGTGCTGACGCCGATGCCCTTCCTGGCCAGGTTCTTGGGTCTGTCGATGTTATCGGTCCCGATGTCAACGGCAACAATGCTCGCTGGGGCTCGGCAAGCAACGTTTCTCTGCCCGAAGGCTCTACTGCCCAGAACCTTATTGAGACGGTTCTGAAGGCCAAGGGCGTTACGTACAACGGCTCCCAGAGTGGTGAGTACTGGTTCCTCAATTCCATCAACTCGCCATTCGAAGACGAGACGTACGGCTATGATGGTGCGACCAACAAATATTGGCACCTGTATATCAATGGAGAGCCCTCCTTACTCTGCGCTAATCAGATTACGCTCAAGAGCGGCGATAAGGTCACACTTGCCTATACCACCGACGATTCGGCCATGCCCGATCCCGACAAGATTGTCGTGGACCCGGGTGCGACGACTCCTGATTGGGATGCCGAGTGGGCCGGCTACGGCAACAGTGGCAACGGTTCGACCGTAACGGATGCCAAGACGCCTGCGCAGGCCGCCGGTCTTAAGTGGGCCTTCGATTGGAAGGCCGAGTCTGGTCAGCAGTATGCCAACTGCAGCGAGCCTGTCATTGCTAACGGCTTTGTGTACATCGCGACCGAGAACGAGCTCATTAAGATCGATTCGTCCACGGGCAAAAAGGTTGCCTCTGCGCCGCTTGCCTCCAAGGTGAGCTATACCTCTCGTCCGATCTATACCAATGGCCTTATCATCGTTCCGCTCAACGGCGGTGCGGTCCAGGCGATTACTGCAGACAAGCTGATCTGCAAGTGGCTGACGCCTGGTTTGACGGACTTGACGCAGAGCTCCTGCACCGTCGTTTCGGACGGCGAGTACGTCTATGTAGGCTCGGTCGATATTTCGTATGACGAGAATTACAATGCGACCTACGGCAACGGCTCCTTTGCGCGCATTAAGATTGCCACGGGCGAAGTTTCTTGGCAGAACATCGACCCTGCCGAGGGCTATTACTGGACTGGTGCGGCTTTGACGGATAAGTATGCCATCGTTCCTACGAGCGCGGGTACGCTTAAGTGCATTGATAAGACGACGGGCGATGTCGTTTCGACCATGAAGCTCGGCGCTGTCGCAAATGCCGATTGCATTGCCGATCCGTCCAATGGCTCGACCTTCTATCAGATGACGCACGACGGAAAGCTCCATGTGATTTCGCTTTCGGCGAAGGGCGTGCTGAGTGAACAGAAGACGGTTGATCTGGGCCTTACGAATAATCTGAGCGCCCCTGCTGTGTCTGGTGACAATCTGATTGTCGGCGGACAGACGGCTACTGGCTCTGCTCTGGTTCTCTATAACCTGAAGACGGGTAAGACCACGATGGTCGCTGCTGCCGACGGCAAGGCGCTGCCGGCTGGCCTCAACGGTATTGCTGCTACTCCGCTGGTGAGTGTTCAGGGCGGCAAGACCTATGTGTACTTCACCGTTAACAGCGCGGATAGCAAGGATTACGTCAACTACTCTGCTGGTGGTGGCGTGTATCGCTATACGCTCGGCGATGCAGAGGCGACGCAGATTTATGATGCGGCTGGCCATTACCAGTACTGTGACTCTCCGGTCATTGCCGATGCTTCTGGCAATCTCTACTACATTAATGATTCGGGCACGCTGTTTAAACTTGGAGCTGTCGAGTCTTGGACGGTTGCCTTTAACTCCAACGGCGGGTCTGCTTGCGACACTAAGTTTGTTGCTACGGCCGATGGCAAGCTGGTCAAGCCGGCCGATCCGACGCGCGATGGCTACGATTTCGGCGGTTGGTATACCGATGAGGCTTGCACGCAGGCGTATGACTTTAGCACGCCGGTGACGGCCGATCTGACGCTGTATGCCAAGTGGACCAAGAATGCCGTTAACCCTGGCGGTAATGGCGGCGCTGGTTCGAATGGCGGCGGCGGTTCTGGTACCGGTACTGGTTCCGGCACTGGCGCTGGCACTGGCACGGGTTCCGGCTCCGGCTCGAAGGGCGGCGCTGTCGCCCCGGGTCATAAGCCGACGACCAAGACGACGGTGTCGACCAAGACCGAGACCAAGGACAACAAGTCCGACAAGAAGGACTCCGATAAGTCCGATAAGAAGGACGAGAAGAAGTCTGACAAGAAGTCTGACAAGAAGGACAGCAAGTCCGACAAGAAGTCCGATTCCAAGTCCGATACGGGTGCTGCTTCTACGACCACTGCTAAGAAGCCCTCTAGTGCTTCCGAGCAGGAGACTGGCGCCAACCCGCTCGCCATTGTTGGCGTTGCCGCCGGCGTCATCGGTCTCGCCATCGTCGGCGTGTTCGTGTTCACCAAACGTCGGTAGGTGAGGGCTGTGTCCAATAAATCCAAGGACGCTGACCCCAAGCAACCAAATTCCTCGTTCATTCAGTTCGACGATGCAAAGCAACAGGGCGCCGCTTCGGCGGCGTCCGCCCCTCGACGGAAGGCGCTTACTGGCGTCCTGACCGCCGCGTGCGTTGCGCTAATTGTCATATCGCTGGGCTTCGTCCATCCTTCCGAGAGCGGCGCCTGGTCCATTGACTGGATCGTTCAGACCGTGACGGGGGAGAGCGTCGTCGCGAAGGACGCCAAGGGGTCTGACTCGACCGTCGCTTCGGGTAAAGCTGGCTCCAAGGATTCCAAATCTTCGGATGGTGCGAACGACGAGTCTAAGGGTTCGGATAAATCTGACTCTAAGAAGGAGTCCGAGTCTTCGGACAAGGAATCAAACAAGGGCTCGGATAGCAAAAAGTCCGAAGACAAGGATGGCAAGAAGTCTGGAGAGAAGAACAGCAATAAAAAGACCGACGGCAATCAGTCGACTTCTCAGAACTCGACTTCTTCTGGCGGGGCCGGCTCTACGCCTGGCGCCTCCTCCTCATCCAGCGGGGCATCTTCTGCCCCCGATAACGGCAACGCCTCTACTGGCGACCAGGGCAGCTCGCAGCAGCCTAGCTACGTTACGGTGACGGTTTCGGTCACATCGAGCTCTGTGGGCAATCCTGTGTCCTCTGGTGGCACCTTTACCTTTAACGAAGGCGCTACCGTCTACGATGCCCTGTGCGCGCTGGGCCTTTCTGTCAACGCACATGGCTCGTCGTACGGTACGTATGTCTCCGCGATTGGTGGTTTGGCCGAGAAACAGTACGGCGGCACGAGCGGCTGGATGTACTCCGTCAACGGCACAACGCCCATGACGGCCTGCAGTAACTACGTTCTCTCCAATGGCGACAACGTTGTTTGGTATTACGTAACGGGCTAGAGGCCTCGACATAGCGCGCCAGGCGGGCGGTTCGGACCAACATCCGGACCGCCCGTTTTTCATGCGAATGGGACTGGGTCGCCGGGTCTCTCTGCAAACAAAAAAACCGGTTGGAACGGGAATTCCAACCGGTTATACATTCAAGCAAATAGTGAATCGACTACGACCGTGCGCCCTCGAGGAAGAAGCGGCGGCTGAAGTAGTTGTACCAGGTGACGAGGAACGTGGCGATGGCCTTCATGGCCTGGTAGCCGATGCTCAAAAACGTGACGCCCACAAACATGTACAGGTCGTTGAGGCCCAGGCCGATCACCGACAGGATGGTGAAGATCGTGAACTCGCGCTTGCGGCTCATGCCCTCGCGATGGTCGAACACGTACTTCATGCTGAGCCAGTAGTTAATTACGACGGACGTGGTAAACGAGATCGTGGTGCTCATCAAAAAGTCGAGGTGGAACAGCTCGACGAGCGCAATAAGCATGCCCCAGTCGATGCCAAAGGAGATAAGACCCACGACAGCGAACTTGAGGAACTGCTTGGTATGAGGTTGTGCCAGTGCCTTGCGCACGTAATCACATCCAATGCGTTGATGAATCGAGCAACGAGATACTTTAGAGCTTTTGCATGGGAAACGTAAGGTCTTTGGCAAGAACTATACGAACTCGCCAAATATTCAAGAGGTAATCCGCAAACGTTGTAAATCTTTCCGTAAACGAGCAAGACCCACGAACAACGCAGCGCTCGACATGTGTCATCTGTGGGCCCCGTAGTGCAACGAGGAGGCCGGGCTACTTGGTCTGCTCGCCCTCCAAGAAGATCTTGCGCGTTACAAAGTTGTAGACCATGACCAGCGCGGTAGCGCAAATCTTGGCGATATTGGCCTCGAGCCCCAGGCCGGCGTTGAGCGCCAGCACGATACCGTCGTTGAGCGCCAGGCCAATAACGGACAGCACGACAAAGATGATGAACTCGCGGCGTCGGCTCATGCCCTCCTTGTGCGCAAACACGTACTTCATGCTCGCGACGTAGTTAAAGATGAGCGAGACGATAAAGCCGCTGGTGTTGGCGATCAGGATGTTAAGGCCCAGACCGTAGTGGAGCAGATTCATGATGCCAAAGTCGATGACGGTGGCAACGACGCCGACGACGCCAAACTTCATGATCTGCGCAAGGAGCTTTTGCATGGTACCTGCCTTAGGGTGGCGCCGCAGCGCCGTGGGGATGACAAACTCAGCAAGTTTAGCCAATCCCCGCAGACGGGGCTAGGCGCGCTCCTCGATAGCACCGTTTCTATATGCATCGAGCAGCTGGCGCAGGTCCTGGATCTGGCCGCGAATCTTGACGCCGGTTTCGGTGTCGCTCACCATGCGGCGACGGTCGGCCTCGTCAAAGCGGTTGGTCTCGCTTTCGATGTCGATGTTGCGGGTGAGTGCCTCGGCAACGGTGGTAAAGGCCTGGTGCGACTTGAGGCGGCATCCGCGCGAGCTCGAGATGAGCGTGTAGCCGGCGATGCCCGTTTTGGGGTGGTAGGCGCGACAGAAACCGCCGTCGATGACCAGCAGCTTGCCGTTGGCGCGGATGGGCTGCTCGCCCTTGGTGGTTTTGACCGGGGTATGGCCGTTGATGATGTGTCCTGTCGGCGAGCAGGCCATGGGGGCGACGCAAAACTCGCGCATAATGTCATCGCAAACGGACGAGGACGTGGTGAGCGTATAGTACGGGTCCATCGGCTCGACCCAGGTGCTCTTATCGGCGATATAGGCGCGCTCAAAGGTTCGCACCAGGCGTCCGCTGGCGGGTGAGTTAAAGCCGATCCACAGGTACCACATCCAGTCGAGGGCATCGCGGTCGCCCACGCGCCAGGCGCGGCGGGCGATACGGTCGCAAAAATCGAGATAATCGCGGCCTGCGTGCCAGGTGCCCAAGCAGTTCATGCTGCTAAAGGTACCATCCTCGTTGAGCGGCACGCAGCCATGGAACAGTAGGTTGCCGTTGGTGACCTTGTACATCGAGCCGTGGGTGTAGAGGAAATCGATATGGCGATGCAGGTGATCGGCGGTTACAAACTCGGACACGAGCTTGTCGATGATATGTTGCTCCTGGGGCGTGAGCGTGTAGGGGTCCGTCGGGTCGACGGTGGGGAAGTCGTTGGTCGTGAGCGGCCACACGCTGCCGTCGGCGAGCGTGACCGTGCCGGTGTCGTGGTCGATTTTGTCGAGCAGCAGACGGTCGGTCATGTCGAACTCGGGGTGACGCTGGATGATCTGGCCCTCGAGTTTAAAGAGCAGCACGTTGATGGCCTTGATCAGCGGGGTGATGGACTCACCGGCGGTGTAGGTGGCATCGGCAAAGGCGACGAGCTCGCGCAGCGAGATGCCGTAGTCGTTCTCGAGGATCTCGTAATTGTCGTAGCGCAGGTTGTTGCGCAGCACCGTGGCTATGCAGGCGGGCTCACCGGCCGCAGCGCCCATCCACAGTAGGTCGTGGTTGCCCCACTGAATGTCGAGCGAATGGTAGGTGAGCAGGCGGTCCATAATCTTGGCCGCGCCGCCGCCACGGTCGAAGATATCGCCCACCAAGTGCAGGTGGTCGACGGCCAGGCGCTTGATGAGCGAGGCGAGCGACTCGATAAAGTCGTCGGCGCTGGCGGTCTCTAGGATGGACTCCACGATGCGCTCGTGATAACGCACGCGATAGTTGTTCTCGTCCGGATGCGTGTGCAGCAGCTCGTCGATGATGTAGGCGTAATCGCGCGGGATGGCCTTACGCACCTTGGAGCGCGTATAGCGGCTCGAAAGCGAGCGGGCAACCATGATGAGCTGGTCGAGCATTGTCTTGTACCAGGTGGGGGAGTCCTCGCGCCGGCTGCGGACCAGCTCGATCTTCTCGCGCGGGTAGTAGATGAGCGTGCACAGCTCGCCCTTTTCGTCAAAGGAGAGCGTGTCGCCAAAGATCTCGTCGACATGTTCGCGCACGACACCCGAGCAGTTGTTGAGGATGTGCATAAAGGCTTCGTACTCGCCGTGCACGTCGCTCATAAAATGCTCGGTGCCTTTGGGCAGGTTGAGAATGGCCGAGAGATTGATAATCTCGGTAAACGCGGATTGCTCGGTGGGAAATTGTCTCGACAGCAGACGCAGATACTTAAAGTCTTGCGGGTTGCGATCGAATGCGACCATGAAACACCTTCCGATATGGTTGGTAAAACTGATAAACAGCGTCAAACGTTTATCAGTATGCGCCGGCTTTGTTTCGATTTTGCGCCGGCGGCTGAATTGTCGGCTGAACGGTTTGGTAAATCGATTTAGTTGAGGTTGATGTGTCGGTTGGGTGGAGACGAAGGGGGTGATTTTGCCCATGTTGGCCCATGGCGGGGATGGGGATGTTCATGATAAAGATATTCAATGCAAATGGTTCGAATTGGTAAATAGTGGACGTTTGTATCGTATTTAGGCTTGCTGTGCGATAATTTTCGCAGCAATACTTAAGGAGCCTCATATGAGTGATTTTGTCCTGACCTGTGAATCCGCCGCCGACCGAACCCGTGAGTTCTTTGCGTCGCGCAATATCCCTGTCGTGTGTTTTCATTACGAGATCGACGATGTTGTCTATACGGACGATCTGTATCAGTCGATTACGCCGGACGAGTTTTTTGCCCAGATTGCCGCGGGCGCCATGCCCAAGACGTCTCAGGTGAGCGTGGGTGAGTACGAGGAGTTTTGGGAGCCGTTTGTTGCCGAGGGTAAAGACGTGCTGCACCTGGCGTTGTCGTCGGGTATTTCGGGCACGTATGGATCGGCCTGCGTTGCGGCGCAGATGCTCGCGGATCGCTATCCTCAGGGCGGCAAGGTGCGCGTCATCGATTCGCTGGCGGCGTCTTCGGGCTTTGGCTTGCTGGCGGAATGTGCCGCCGACGTTCGCGATAGCGGCGCTTCGCTCGACGAGACGGCCGCTTGGATTGAGGAGCATAAACTCAACCTTCACCACTGGTTCTTCTCGACCGATCTGTCGAGCTACCTGCGCGGCGGTCGCATTTCGGCCGCGAGCGCGATTATCGGCACAGCGCTTAAGATTTGCCCACTTATGACGGTCGATTGCGAAGGTGGGCTGTCGCCACGTGAGAAGATTCGCACCAAGAAGCGCGCGATTTCCGAGATGGCTAAGACCATGATGAAACACGTGCAGGACGGTGTGGATTATTCGGGTGAGTGCATCTTGTCCCATTCGGCGTGCCGCGAGGATGCCGAGGCCGTTGCGGCGCTGATTGAGGAACAGGTTCCGCGGCTCAAAGGCAGGATTGAGATCAACAATATCGGTGCTCTGATTGGTTCGCACACCGGACCTGGTACGGTTGCGCTCTTCTTTATGGGTGACAAACGCGTGGATTAACTTGGCCCATCACGTCGCGCACGATTGCTCAAACGAAAACGGCCCGCCTCACGTTTGTGGGGCGGGCCTTGCTCTTACGGTTAGCGTTTCTTCCCGCGGAAGAAGAAGCCGTGCAGCGAGGGCTTGAGTCCACGGTTGGCGCGACGCTCCTCGATATGATCGTGGATCGAAGCGACGCGTTCGATAACCTCGTCGGGAATCGGCACGTCGGGATTCATGTTCTCGACCTGGCTGACCTCGGCGGCGGCGACCTGGTCGATAATGGGCACATCGTCGCGCGAGATGACGGGCGTGGCGTCTTCTTTCATCTTGCGGTAGCGCTGCATCATGTCGGTCTGTAGCTGCTGGGCCGAAGGCGGCGTCCAAATGATGGCGTTGGCGCCGGCGGCGATGGTCTCGCGGATGCTCTCGGGTGTTTTGCCGCCCGGTGCGATGAGCGGCAGGTTGGGATAGTGCTCGCGCAGTTCACGTAGGACCTGGGGCGTGTTTTTGCCGGCGGCGATGTTGAGAATCTTGGCTCCGGCGCGCACTTTGGCATGCGCATCATCGTCGCAACGTACGACCGTGGCGATGACGGGGATGTCGGCGATGTTGGTGATGTGCTCGACCATCTCGGCAGTGGCTGGGGAGTTGACCACGCAGCCCGCCGCGCCCTGCATCTCGGAGACGGCTGCCATCTGCACGGAGCGCTTACCGGTCGTAGTTCCGCCGCCCACGCCTACAAAGACCGGGCACTCGGCGACGGTCAGCAGCGCTTGCGTAATGGCGGGCTGCGGCGTGAAAGGGTAGACCGCAAAGACGGCATCGGCGTTGGAGTTGCGGATAACCGCGACGTCGGTGGTGTAAATGAGCGACTTGATGCGTCGGCCGAAGAGCGTAAAGCCGCTGGCCTCCTCGATCTCGTCGGGCATGCGAAGGGCCGCCTTGCGCAAACGCCCGTCGATGGGCAGCGGCTCCATGGGGAGCAGTCCGTTGGGGGTCACGGCTACCTGGGGCTCGGTGAACTCGTCTGCGAGCTCGACCTCGGAGAAATCGACCGAGGCGACGATGTCCTCGTGAACCTCGGCGGGTACATCGATGGGAGCTTGGTCGTTTGCCGCGGCAGGCGTGTCGAAGGAGCTGGTGCCGACGAAGGCGTCGACGCGCTCATTTAGATCGTTGAGGGTATCCATGGAGACTCGATTCTATGTGATGACGGCCGGCGCGATGCAGCCGGAATTGCGAATGCTAAATCGTTTGACGAGTTGATTTTTCCCCGCCGCGCCATCCGTTAGACCGAAGGGCAGGCGAACGTGAAGGAGCTGTGGTGGCGGGGATCGAGGTGCTATCTTGAAAGTCCCGTTTAAAAGAGAGGTGACGCGGTATGGAATTGACAGCAATGTTTGGCTCGATTGGCCTGTGTGTGGGCGCAATCGTTGCCGCCGCGGTCATCTACTTTGTGGTCACGGCCATTAAGGGCAAAAGGGCCGAACGCAAGGAGCGCGCGATGCTTAAACAGCATCGCGACCAGCAGGGCAAACGCGCACGGAGATAGCTTGTTGAGTTTTTGATCCGTGCGCTAGCTGCGTTTTCGGATCAGGGCAATGTAGAAGCCCTCAAAGTCGCGGCTAGGCGGAATGGTCAGCGTGCCGGGCATACCGTTGGCGACGGACGAGACGTGGCCGGCGGCGATGGCCTCGGTGAGAGCGTTGCTCTCGATATGCGGCTCCTCGCCGGCATCCTGGGCACGGCGCGTTTCGCTTTCGCTCGGCGTGCCGTCGAGGGGGATGAGCTCGCAGTCCATGTGCTTGTCGAGGGCCTCTTGCAGGGCGTCCTCGTTTTCCTGCGGCAAGATCGAACAGGTGGAATAGACGAGCGTGCCGCCCGGTTTGAGGGCTCCCATGGCGCGGTCCAGAAGCGCGCGCTGCGAGCGGGTGCACTTGACGAGCAGCTGCTCGGTCAGGCCGCGCAGGCTTTTCTCGTTGCCGCTGATGACGGTGCCCGTGCCGGTGCAGGGGGCGTCGAGCAGGATGCGGTCAAAGCGGAAGAACTCGTCGAGCTCGCGTGCGTCGATGCGCATGACGGGCACGTTTTTGGCACCCTGGCGATGGAGGTTCGACTCGAGCTTTTCGGCGCGGGGAATGCTCATCTCACAGGCGGTGAGGTGCGCCTGTCCCTGGGTGAGGGCGGCGATCTGCGTCGTCTTGCCGCCGGGGGCTGCGCACATGTCCAAGATGTCCTCGCCGGCCTGAGCGCCCAGGACCAACGGCGGCATCATGGACGACAGACTTTGCAAGTAGATCTTGCCGTCGCGGTAGATGTCGAGATCCCACAGATCGGAAACCTGGGCCTCGGGCAGGATAAAGGCGTCTGGGTACCAGGCGACGGGGTTGTGGGCGATGCCGGCGGCACCGAGCGCCGCAGCGATGTCCTCGGCGGTCGCCTTGAGCGTGTTGGCGCGCAGCGTGACCGGGCGTGTGGCCGCGGCGCCGAAGCCCTCGATCATGAGCTCGGCATCGGCGGGCGCATAGGCGCCGGCGACCGTGTCTACCATAAAGCGCGGCAGGTCGGCGGCGGAGTGTTGGGCGGCAAGCTGGTCGGAAAGCTCGGTGGCAGCAAACTGCCTAAGCTTGAGCTCGGGCTTAACCTGCTTTTTCTGCTTACGACGACGCGGCTTGGACATCCGTCTTTCCTTCCCATTCCATTACATGTCGAGTGTTGTTTTAGTACTGGCTCTCGTGCTTGCTGAAGAAGTCGAAGCGCGGGGGCAGCGGCTTCACGCGGTGCTCGCCGGGCTTCTCGCCCAGGCTCTCCACAAACTCGTCCGTGGAGGCAAAGATGTTATCCCAGCTAAAGAAGGCGACCGGGTCGACGTCGAAGTACTCGCAGATGAGCTCGCAGCCGGCCGGGACGATGCCGTGCATCAGGACGGTCGCCACGCGCAGCTCGGTAAAGGCGTCGACGAGGGCCTGCGTCATCGCGGCGTTTGCCTCGTTACCCTCGAGCTTGTTGGCGGCCTTGGAGGCGTCGCTCCAGCGCTTGTTGGCGGCGCGCAGGTAGTCGTCGCACACGGCAAGCGCGCGGTGCGTCTCGAACTTGTACATGGCCTGCTCAAAGGCAAGGGTTGCCTGCTGGGCGGCTTCGACCACGGTGTCAGAAGCGGCACCGGCGGGGATGCAGCCGTTGCGGTAGGGGCTCTCGTCGCCCTCCTTGACGGCGACGCCGTAGAAGCAGCTGCGTGCCAGACGGTTGAACACGCCGGTCAAAAGGGCGCTCTCCTTAAGGGCCGGATCGATAACGCGCTTGTCGTCGCAGGCGCGCATCTCGTTGCCGTCCTTGTCCTTGCCGGTCACACGCGTGTCGTATGCCTTGGGGCTAAAGCTCACCGGCTTTTCGGACAGGCCGAGCGACAGCCAGTGCGCGCGCATCTGCTCGCAGGTGTAGTGGTTGAGCAGGTCGTCTGCCGGCGGGGGAGGCGTCTGCGAGGACGAGCTGGCTTTTTTGCCCATGTAGAGCAGGTGATAGCAGGCGCTGACGGTGCTCTGCGTAAGGTCCCAACCCAGGGCCTCCCACATGGCGGTCTGAGCGATGCAGTAGAAATAGATGTTGTCCTGACCGATGAACTGGTAGATCTGAGCGTCGTCAGAGCACCACCAGTCGCGCCAGTCGAGCGAGCTGTGCTGGTAGGTGGGAGCGGGTACCTGCGTGGAATCGGCAGCGGGCTCGCCCATGAGGGCGGCATCCTGGGCGGCGACGCCCTCGGTCACGCCGGCGGCCTTGGCATCGCGTGCGAGCACGGTACGCGTATAGCTGATGGGCGCCCACAGGCTCTCGGGCCAGCACCAGCAGGTGACGTCGGAGACGCCATCGACCTCGGGCACCGGAACGCCCCAGTCGATGTTGCCGGTGATGCGGAAGGGTACGAGCGCCTTGCCGCTGCGGAAGCGCACGCCGCCGTTGGCGAGCACCGCGTGGGCATCGTCGCGCTCCTTCCAGCTGGGGAAGGTGACGGTAAAGCTGCTCTTGTTGCCCTCGGGCTCCAGCACGGTGTGCTCGGGAAGCTGATCCTCGACGGCATCGAAGGCCTCGCGGAACTTGTTCTGGATGTAGAGCTGAGCCGGCAGCAGCCACTCCTCCATGGTCTTGGAGACCACGGAGCGAACCTGCGGGTTCTGGGCGAGCTTGTCGGTATAGGTCTTCATAAAGTCGAGGTAGGCCGGCAGGTCGAAGTAGAGGTTGTCTACCGGGCGCAGCTCGGGCACCTCGCCGGTGAGCTGGCTCTTAGGCGCGATGAGCTCCTCGGGCTCAAACTGGTGGCCCAGGTCGCACTCGTCGGCATAGGCCTTCTCGGACTTGCAGCCCTGGATGGGGCAGCGGCCGATCACCTGACGGCCGTTGAGGAACGTGCCGGCCTTGGCATCGTAGAACTGCAGCGTGGAGCGCTTGGAGATGGTGCCCTGCTCGTGCAGGCGCTCGATAATCTCAGCGGTCACCTCGTTGTGGATCTGGGCCGCCGGCTCAAGGCCCGAGCCGCCGTAGATGTCACAGCTGATGTTGTAGTTGTTGAGGGTCGCGGCCTGGCGGGAGTGATTGGACTCGACATACTCGCTAATGGACTTGTCGTAGCCCTCGTTCTCCTTGAGCTTGCGGTAGCTCTCCATGATGGGCGAGCCATAGCAGTCGGTGCCCGAGGTGAAGATGACGTTCTCGCGGCCCAGACGGTCGCGCAGGAAGCGGGCGAAGAAGTCGGCCGGGACAAAGACGCCACCGACGTGGCCAAAGTGAAGGCCCTTGTTGCCGTAGGGCTCGCCGGCGGTAACGATGGCGCGGCGAGGCCAGCTGGGACGGTCGTTCATGGAGTATTTGGATGCCATGGGACTCCTTCGCATATGGTGAGGGCGCGGCCGGGCGCGGGGCTCGGCGGCGCGGTGGTCAATTCGTGCATATCGTTCGACATTATCGCACATGCGGGCGGGTGCGTGGCAGGGGCGCTATCCTAAGATGCTATGAATGAGATTTCCAACATACATGCGTTTGAGGACGAGGATTTTCTGCACGCTTGCTTCGTGTGGGGGATGGTCGTAGTCGGCGTGTTTGCCGTGTGCCTGGTGCCGGTGTTTATGCTGCTGGGCGGGCCTGCAGACTTGGATGCGGCAGACGCGGGCGGCTGGATGGCTGTCGTGGGCTGGATAGTCGGCTTGGCTGCGGTTTCTGCGGCGTCATTTGCCGTGCACGAGCTGGTGCACGGTGTGTTTTTTAAGCTGCTGGCGCCTGCGGGCGCGCAGGTGACCTTTGGGGCGAATCGCGAGACGGCGATGATCTATGCCTGCGCCGAGGGCGTTGTGTATTCGCGCCGGCGGTACATGGCGGTTTGCCTGGCGCCGACGGTTGTTGTGACGGCGGCGTTTGCCGTGGGGTTTGCGTTTTCGGGCTATCCGCTGCTGTGCTACCTGGCGGCCGGCTTGCATTTGTCGGGCTGTGTGGGCGACTGGTATTACGTGCGGACCATTTTGCGCGACCGCCGCATTGTCGCCTGCGAGGACACGTCCTTCGGCGTGCGCTTTTTCGGGTGAGGAGATGTCGATGAAGCCGTTGTTGTTGCACGCCTGCTGTGCGCCGTGCTCTCTTGAGCCGGTCCACCTGCTGCGCGAGGAAGGGTTTGAGCCCACAATCTGCTGGACAAACCCCAATATTCAGCCGCACGATGAATGGCAGCGGCGTTTGGACGAGCTGCGCCGGTGGTGTGCCGATGGCGACATCGAGCTTATCGAGGCGGGGGAGGACCGTGAGCGCTGGGAGGCCGGCGTGGCACCGCTGGGTGCCGATCGGCCCCGTCGCTGTCGTGCGTGCTATGCCCTGCGCTTGGCCGAGGCGTGCCGCGTGGCCCAGGAGCGTGGGTTTGAGTTTGTGGGTACGACGCTCGCCGTCTCGCCGTATCAGTTGTTCGAAACCTGCAATGATGTGTTGGAGCGTCTGGCTGCCGCCCGCGGTCTCACTCCGGTGATTCGCGATTTTCGTCCGTATTACCCCGAGGCGACACGCCGTTCGCGCGAGCTGGGCATGTATCGGCAGAACTACTGTGGTTGCCGCTTCTCGGCTGTCGAGGCGGCCATGGACCGCGCCCGCATCCGCGACGAGCGCAAAGCGTCCAAAAAGTAGTTCATTTGGGACGTCAGCCTGCTAGGATGTAGAGCGGACTTTAGCTATATAAGGAGTATCCGACGTGTCTATGCGTACCGATGATTTTGACTACAACCTTCCCGAGGAACTGATTGCCCAAGCTCCTGCCGAGCCGCGCGACTCCTGCCGCCTGCTGGTGGTTGATCGCAAGGGCTCCCAGGCGGGAACGCCGCTGGAGCACGGCGGTACCGTTGAGCACCGCATCTTCCGCGACATCATCGACTATATCGAGCCGGGCGACGTGCTCGTCATCAACAAGACGCGCGTGATGCCGGCCCGCCTGATCGGTCGCAAGGCCGGCTCGGGCGGCGTGGTCGAGACGCTGCTGCTCAAGCGCCGCGAGGATGTGGATCCGCTGGGCCATGTCTGGGAGTGCCTGGTCAAGCCGGGTAAGCGCCTGAAGCCCGGTGCTCAGATTGAGTATCGTGCGGGCGGCGCCCATGCGCCCGAGGGCGCGCCCGTGGTGCTGACGGCCGAGGTCGTCGACTTTGTCACCGATAGCCGCGGCGGCCGCCTGGTGCGCTTTGAGCCGGCCGGCTGCAATGCCGCCGGCGAGCCGCGCACGCTCGACGAGGCCATTCACGCCGCCGGTCACGTGCCGCTGCCGCCCTACATTACCGATTACGAGGGCGATCCCGAGAAGTACCAGACCGTCTACGCCATGAAGGAGGAGCACTCGGCTGCCGCTCCTACGGCGGGTCTGCACTTTACCCCCGAGCTCATGGCCGCTATCGAGGCCAAGGGCGCGAAGTTTGCCGCCGTCGAGCTCGAGGTGGGCATCGATACCTTCCGTCTGGTGGAGGAGGACGACCCCACGCAGCACGTGATGCACACCGAGCGCTATCACGTGTCGCAGGAGGTTGTCGACGCCGTGCATAAGGCGAAGGCCGAGGGCCATCGTGTGATCGCCGTCGGTACCACGGCGGTGCGCTCGCTCGAAAGCGCCTTTGACGCTGAGGCACCGGTGTCCGATCCGGCCGTGACGGCGCGCTATTTTGAGGGCCGCGAGGACGGGGCCGATACACTTGGCCGCGGTGACATCGTGGTGCGCGAGAACGCCACGACGCAGCTCTACCTCATGCCCGGCTCGACCTATCACGTGGTAGACGCGCTGATCACGAACTTCCACGTGCCGCGCTCCACGCTCATGATGCTCGTAAGCGCACTTGCCACCCGCGACCAGATCATGGATGCCTACGCCGCTGCTATCGAAGAACGCTACCGCTTCCTCAGCTTTGGTGACGCCATGCTCATCTTGTAGGTTACGGCGTTTTACAAACGCCGTAACCGGTCGACGCTGCGCGGGCCGCATTTGGACAATCTGACGTTCAACTTCAAGGGCGCGA
>UQIH01000014.1 GCA_900541145.1 uncultured Collinsella sp.
GAGCGTCCGGCTGATAACCGGGAGGTCACAAGTTCGAATCTTGTCAGGTCCACCACTTTCTTTCGCAATAAACACCCCAGCGAGAGCCGAGTCGCCGCTGGGGTGTTTATTACTGTCTCCGTGGGGGTTTAGCTCAGCTGGGAGAGCGCGGGCTTTGCAAGCCTGAGGTCAGGGGTTCGATCCCCCTAACCTCCACCATGATGGACCTGTAGCTCAGTTGGTTAGAGCGTCCGGCTGATAACCGGGAGGTCACAAGTTCGAATCTTGTCAGGTCCACCATCAAAACTGTGAAGAGCCCTGGGGCGTTGCCTCGGGGCTTTTTTCTTGTCTGCGATAAATCTCATTTTGGTTTTGTGTGCTGTGCGAAAGATTGGGTAGTATAGCTATTCAATGCGGCGACCTTGCCGTGTGTTAACCGCTACGTACCGGAGGTGTTCCATGGTTCGTGTCGACATAGAGACCATCGTCATGGCCGCCGGTCCCGTGCCATCGCTTATCGTGCTTCGCGAGCGCTGCAGCAAATCGGACTCGCCCGCGCCACTGCGTTCCCTTTCCATTCAAACTGGTTCGTTTGAAGCCGCTGCCATCAGCCGCGGCATCGATAGCGGCCGCGCCGAGCGCCCGATTACCCATGACCTGTTGCTCGATACTGTTGGCGCCCTGGGTGCCAAGCTCGAACGCATCGAAATCGTTCGCGCCGAGCCGCCCGTGTTTTACGCGACGGTTGTCGTGTTGGCCGATGGCAACGAGCATAGGATCGATGCGCGTCCGAGCGACGCCATCGCCCTCGCCGTACGCAGCAATGCCCCCATGTTCGTTGAAGACGACATCATGAATCGCTTGGGCACCGTCTCACCGCACGCCGAGGAAGTCGACGACGAGCAAGAGTTCGAAAAGTTCGACGAGTTCGTCCACACGCTCTCGCCCGATGATTTTTAAATGCCCGACAAACACGCGATGGAGTGCACGCTCATGAACGCCGGAGTTTCTGCTGAGGCGGCTGCGATCGCCCGCGAGGCCCAGGTGCGCTCTGAGGCGTCCGAGGCGGCACGCATTGCCTATGTGACGCAGGCCCGCACGCTTCGCGAACGCCGCGGCTCGTTTATCAAGATGGTTGTCATCTCCGCCCTTGTCGCGGCAATCTGTTCGCGCCTTCGTGGTACAGTTGGTGCGCTTGGGTTTTCGATCTCTACGGGCCTGGTGATCTGGGGCGTGGTCGATGCGGTCATGCTGACTAGCCAGATCAAGGTGCTCGACAAACGCGCGGCGGACATGATGCGTGCCCGCGATGCCGCTGCTAAGATCGCCGCCGAGGCGCAAGAACTGTAACGACGCCAGACTCGATGGGAAGGTCTAAAGATGGCACAGGATATGCAGGACGCCGGTAACGTCTCCGCCGAGCTCGACGCCATGGTGTGCGATCTGATCGGCGCGTTCTTGGACGACCTTGCCGCCGGTGAAAACCCTGGCGTGGTCGTGGCAATTGAGGACGCCGCTTCCAACCGTTATCTGGCGGCGCTCGATGAGGATGGCGAAGAGGCGTGCCTGGAGGCGGCCACCAACTTTATCTCCGAGCACAAGATGGGTCTTAAGGACGAGGGCCTGGGCCGTATCGCTCGCTATGCCATCGGCTACACCGGCTGCGTCGAGATTGACGGCGGCTATCACGATGCTCTGCTCGTGAGCTTCTTCGAAACCACGCTCGAGAGTGGTTTTTCGGCATATGTGCTGTATGAGGGCATGGGTGCCGGCGATGGTTTTATGTGGAGCGACCCTGAACCTGCAGGTGAGGAAACCCCTCTCATCTAAAATCGCTAAAATAAACGAGTTTTCGGTAAAAGGCTCAATATTCCCGCTGAGCGTTGTATCGCTGGGCGGGCCGCATACGCGTGCCGGTTGTATATAGATAGAAGATAGGGGAACTACATGCGCGTAGACAATCTGAGGAACATCGCCATCATCGCTCACGTCGACCACGGCAAGACGACGATGGTCGACAAGCTCCTGCGTGCCACGGACGCCTTCCGTGCCAACCAGCAGGTCGAGGACCGCGTCCTAGATTCCAACGACCAGGAGCGCGAGCGCGGCATTACGATTCTCGCCAAGAACATCTCTATCGAGTACAAGGACGTCAAGATCAACGTCATCGACACCCCGGGCCACGCCGACTTTGGCGGCGAGGTCGAGCGCGTGCTGCGTATGGCCGACGGCGCCCTGCTGCTGGTCGACGCTTTTGAGGGCCCCATGCCCCAGACCCGCTTCGTGCTGCGTCACGCTATCGACACCGGCCTTAAGATCATGATCGTCATCAACAAGATCGACCGTCCGGGTGCCAACCCCGAGAAGGCCTACAACGACTGCCTCGACCTTATGGCCGACCTGGGCGCTACCGACGACCAGCTTGAGTTCGCCATGGAGCACGTGGTCTACGCCAGCGCCATGAATGGCTTTGCCCGCCTTGACCCCAACGACGGCAACATGGACATGTATCCGCTGCTCGATATGATCATCGACGACATGCCCGCGCCCGAGGTTGACGAGAACGCCCCGCTGGCCATGCAGTGCGTGACCATCGACCACTCCAACTTCGTTGGCCGTATCGGCATCGGTCGCGTGTACTCCGGCACCATCCACCAGGGCGACCAGATCCTGGTTGTCAAGAATGACGGTTCCAGCGCCACCGCTACCGTAAAGCAGCTCTTTACCTTCGACTACCTTGGCCGCACCGAGTGCCAGGAAGTCGGCGCCGGTGACATCGCCGCCGTCGTGGGTATTGACCGCACCGATATCGGCGATGTCTACACCGATCCTGAGAACCCCGTCGAGCTCGAGCCCATCGAGATCGACCCGCCGACCCTGTCCATCGTCTTTGAGGCTTCGACCTCCCCGCTCGTCGGCCGCGACGGCGACATCGTGGGTGCCCGTCAGCTCAAGGAGCGCCTGTTCAACGAGGCCGAGAACAACGTGACCATGAAGATCGAGGAGCTCGAGGACAAGAGCGGCGTCGAGGTCTCGGGCCGCGGTATTCTGCACCTGTCCGTCCTGATGGAGTCCATGCGCCGCGAGGGCTTTGAGTTCCAGGTCGGCCGTCCCCGCGTTCTGTTTAAGAAGGACGAGAACGGCAACAAGATGGAGCCTGTCGAGCAGGCCGTCGTCGAGTGCCCAGACGAGTATTCGGGCAAGGTCGTTGAGGTCTTCGGCACCTCCGGCGGCATCATGACGAGCATGGATACCTCGGGCATCGTGACGCACCTTGAGTTCAAGATCCCGACGCGCGGCATCATGGGCCTTAAGAACCGCATCATGAACGTCACTCACGGCGAGGGCGTGTTCTACCACACCTTCCTGGAGTACGGCCCCTATGCCGGCGAGATCGGCAACCGCCAGAACGGCGCCATGATCTCCATGACCACCGAGAAGGCCGTTGCCTACGCTCTGGGCACGCTGCAGGAGCGCGGCCAGCTGTTCGTTGAGCCGGGCACCGAGTGCTACGAGGGCATGATCGTGGGCGAGCGCAGCAAGGCCGGCGACATGGTCGTCAACATCGCGCGTACCAAGAACCTGGGCAACCAGCGTTCCTCGACCTCCGATATCTCCGTCCAGCTGGTGCCGCCCCGCACCTTCTCGCTGGAGGAAGCGCTGGAGTACATCGCCGACGACGAGCTGGTCGAGATTACTCCCAAGAACATCCGCCTGCGCAAGCGTCTGCTCAATGCTACCGACCGCAAGAAGGCTGCCGTCCGCGCCGGCCAGGTCAACAAATAAGCGCTGGGCTTTATAGCGTCTAACAAGAAAGGGCGCCGACCGTGATGGTCGGCGCCCTTTTTGTGCAAGAGGATTGAGCTGGTCTGCGCCACCATAAAGGTGCCTGTCCCCTTTGTGGTGGTTGGCGGCTAAGCGGTGGGGAGTCCCGGCGTGTTAGCCGGCTGCTGCGGCTTGAGGTGGGCGTTGCGCCAGATGATTTGGATGATGTAGCCGAGTGTAAAGACGAAGGCCACGCCGCTGATGAAGTCGCCTACGAGGGGAAGCCCCGTGAGGGCGCCTGCGATCACGCCGCCCACAGCCGCCATGGCGTAGCGGTTCTGGCTGTTTCCGACCATGCGCGCGATCGCGCACCCCGCAAAGGCGCTCGACACCAGTGCGATGCCAATAACACCGCACAAGAGGGCTCCGGCAAGCGACAGACCAGCGATAGAGATAATCAGCAGTAGGACGGCGGGGACGATAGCAATCGTGCTCAGAAGACCGCTCATCCACAGGGGCATGGGGCGCTGGTGGAGCATGCCGGCGGCGCCGGCGGTCGCGCGCGGAAAGACGAGCTCGAGCAGCAGAGCGACAAAGCAGGTCGAGAGTGCCGCGGCGACGATACCGCCGATGACATCGTTAACGGTGGAAGTATCCTCGTTCTCGGTGCGGTCGATCTTGAGCGCGCCTACCTCGGCTCCTGCGGCACGCTCGGGGTCCTCGGAGACGTGCGCGTTCACGGTGCCGGTGATGTGGGCGTTCTTGCCCAGGATGAGCTTGTCGGCCCAAACCTCGACATCGCCCTCGACGGTGCCATCGATGGTCACCGTATCGCCCGCAAGCGCTGCCGACTTGGTAGAGCCGCGCAGGGCAACCGTCTCGCCTATCGCGTAAAAACAGTTGGCGGTGCTGTCGGAATTGAGCACAACGTGCTGACCGACGACCGTGACGCTGCCATCAACCGTGGTCTTGGCGATATCGATAGTGCGTGCCGCCAAGCGGACGGCGCCGCCCACCGTGCAGTCGCGGATAGAGAGGGTATCGCCCGCGGCGATGATATCGCGGTCAATGGACGCATCGTCCAAGTTGAGGGCCTGGCCGGCCCAGTACAGGTCACCCTCGACGCCAGACGGATCGACGTCATTGTCGGTCGCAAGGACATTGCCTGCCGTGTCCGTGCCAGCAAATGACGCTGTGGGAAGCACGGTGATCGCCAGCGCGATGAGCGCAAACAGGATGGTGATGCGGCCCCACGCTTTACGGCGCTGGGTCGACGGGAATTGATTGCAGGGCATAGTGAATCCTTCGTTAGATACTCGGCATGTACCTAACAGGGTACCCAACGTGCGAGCGCTCTAAAAGAACCTCTCGGTTGCATTTCGAAGGGTCGTGCCGGGCTGCCTACTTTTTACGGTGCAAAAAGCGCGCGATGTCTTCTTCGGTGGGGCTTTTGATGTCAAAGCGCAGCGAGAGCCAGCGCAGACCCATGGTCACGACAACGCATACGACCAGCGCGGCGACATTGCTCATGATGCCGCTCATAACGAGACACACATAGCTTGTCGATCCGGCGATGGCGGCGATGGCATAAAAATTAGTACGTTGGAAAATGCCCGGAACCACGCCCATAAAGCCGTCGCGCAACATGCCGCCGCCCACCGCGGTGAAAAAGCCCATCATGATGCACACCGCCGGCGCAAAGCCGTAGACCAGCGCCTTGTCTGCTCCAGTGGCGGCGTAGATGCCGACCGAGATGATGTCGAGCAGGGGAATGACCTTTTCGGGTTTGTCGACGATTGCCGGGAAAATATAGATGATGGCTGCCGTGGCAATGGAAAGCGGGAGTGCCATCGGCTGGTTGAGGATGTAGACGTTGCCCACCTGCAACGTCATGTCGCGCAAGAGACCGCCGCCCAGACCGCAGACCACCGCGAGCGCGACCGCGCCCACCAGGTCGAGTTTGTGCTCGCGTGCGACCAACACGCCCGAGATCGATGCAGCGACAACGGCGAACATCTCGAGCCAAAACGGGATGGCAACCATGGCATCCGAGGCGTGTGCGGTAACGATCATAGCGGCGGCAACGGGCAAGATGGGGTCCTTTGAGTTACGGGTTTAGACAATGCCCGTACATAGTACATGTTCGGCGCCGATTGCGACCCTATTGCTTGGTAAACGGTTGACAGCGGATGCTGACATGGCATTGCTGGAATGCCAGGGATCCAAAACATGTACGCCACCCTCCAAAAACGACATTTTTCGACATCTTTGGAGGCGGACGTACATGTTTGGATTGAGCTCACAGCATGAGTGAGTTGATTTACTCACATCCGGTATATTTCCCCACTTCAACGGACATAAGAGTTGGATACCGGCTCAGAGCGAGAGGCCCTTAATGGATACCCCTGTTCTCATTTCGCATAAAACCGCATGGCTTGTCCATCATGCACCCCAGAATTTGGTTCAGTCTCTTGCGCGGCACGACTACCAGATAGGCGCACAAGGCATCTCAACCCAGCAACGTGTTGCGCGCATACGACAGGCTCTTACCGACTGCGGCATTCCGTCCGATATGCTTAAGACTATCGATATCGCGGTTGTATTCGAATTCGAGCGAATTCGTACCAAAGGCGTCGTTTGTCACATTCTTGGACAAAATCTTCCCTACGAGCATATTAACGAGTTGACGCCCGGAATCTTCATCACCGACGAAGCCTTCACCTTTGTGCTCGCTGCCGAGTGGATGGATAGGATCGAATATCTCGAATATGGCTATGAAGTTTGCGGCGATTGTCGCATGAGGCTCAATCCCGCCGACCCTTATACCGGGCAACCAGCCACTACCTCCAAGGATGAAATAACCAAACTGCTCGATCGGCACCCCGGCAAACCCGGTGCCACACGTGCACGGCTCGCGCTCAGGCACATCTACGATCACTCGGCCTCGCCTATGGAGACCGCTTCGGCAATTGCCCTCTCGCTCCCAACAAGCGAAGGCGGCGTTGGTATCCGAGGTATCGAACTCAACAAACCGCTCGAGATCCCTCAACGTCTCTGGCATTGCACAAAAGCCCGAACACTCAAAATCGATGCCCTCATTACCTATAAGCGCAGGGAGCTCGGTATCGAATATAAGGGCGGTTTTCACGATGAGTTCGAGCGCAAGGGAGCAGATGCGGAGCGAGAGGCCGTTCTCTCCCAAATGGGATATCGAATCGTTACGCTCACTTCGGCTCAGTTCGGCAGCCAGCTCGCCTTTCACCGCGCCATGAACAACATTCGCGAAGCACTCGGCATGCCTCGCTGTACCGACACCGGGTACCAGCGAGAGCAAAACGAACTACGCAAGGCGCTTATTCGCAACTGGAAGGGCATGCGAGACGAAGAGGCACCTTCCGAATAGTGCCACTCCCGTGAACTCAATCCAAACGTGTACGTCAGCCTTCAAAGATGTCGAAAAATGTCGGTTTTGGAGGGTGACGTACATGTTTGGGGAAGCGTGGGATCGAGACGTATTTCGATAACAAAAAAGCTCCCATTCTCGGGAGCTCTCTCAATCTAAATGGCGGAGGAGGAGGGATTCGAACCCTCGTGACCTTATACAGGCCAAACGGTTTTCGAGACCGCCGCATTCAACCACTCTGCCACCCCTCCGCGTGGGGTAAAAACAAAGCAGGCTCGAAGGCCTGCTTTGGAATTAACTGGCGGAGAGTCAGGGATTTGAACCCTGGAGACGCTTTTGACGCCTACACGATTTCCAATCGTGCTCCTTCGGCCACTCGGACAACTCTCCGTTAAATGCGAAAGTCAGTATACACGAGGAATCGCAAAGTGCAAACAGAAAAGTTGGCATTTTTTAAAACGCTTGGCCGCGCTTGGCGTTGCAGCGGGGTTTGAGGTGCCAAAAAAAACGGCTTCCGACCAGCGTGGTTGATCAACTCAATTGTTCAAAAGGGGTATTCATAAGCGACTTGGCAATGAATATAAAAATCTTTGGGTGGTGTTGTGGACCACTGGTATGCATTTTGCGACCACAGCCTTGTGCCCGTTGACCTGTGGCTTGGCTCAGCTTGTCACCACGGCACCGTATCTTGTCCACAGATTCGTCAAGCTTTTGGTCAGCATTTGGTTGGAATGCGCATGAAACGTCGTGCGAGCATGGGCATATGTGGAGGTCATGAGGTTGTAGCTGCATATTCTTGCGGCCTGGGAGGTTGAAAGATATTATTACCAAGTCTTTTCCTGCTTCAGGCGCACCTTCACGACCTGAAGCCACATTTGCCCAGAGGAGGTGACAATATGAAGGCTTATGAACTGCTGTTCTTTGTTGACCCGTCGCTCGACCCCGAGACTCGTCTCGCTGTTATGAAGCGTATCGATACCACGATCGCTGAGGGCGCTGGCAAGGTCGACTCCGTTGACGAGTGGGGCAAGCGCAAGCTCGCCTACGAGATCAACGACCTCACCGATGGTGACTACACCCTCATCAACTTCCACGCAGATCCTACCCAGATCGCCGAGCTTGATCGCGTCCTGCGCATCACCGACGCTGTGGTCCGCCACATGATCGTCCGTCGCGACGACCAGGAGTAAGACTGTCGTTTTGGACTGGGCTTGTGCCCCAAGAGGAAGTAGTGAGTTATGAGCATCAATCGAGTGAACATCACCGGTAACCTCACCCGCGATCCCGAGCTGCGCGCCACCGCCGGCGGAACCCAGGTTCTGTCCTTTGGCGTCGCCGTGAACGATCGTCGCCGCAACGCGCAGACTGGCGAGTGGGAGGACTATCCCAACTTTGTCGACTGCACCATGTTCGGCACCCGCGCCGAGGCCGTGAGCCGTTTCCTGGCAAAGGGAAACAAGGTCGCGATCGAGGGCAAGCTGCGCTACAGCTCTTGGGAGCGCGACGGCCAGCGCCGGAGCAAGCTTGAGGTCATCGTCGATGAGATCGAGTTTATGAGCTCCCGTGGTGGCCAGGGTGGCTACGATCAGGGCGGTTACGCCCCCGCAGCTCCCGCGCCCGCAGCACGTCCTGCCGCACCGGTGGCCACGCCGCCCGCGGTCGACGTCTACGATGAGGACATCCCGTTCTAAGGGTGTTCACCTATTTTTGAGTGAGAGGCGGCTTCGGTTCGCCGAAGTTGCCAAATGAAAGGTATTTTGACATGGCTAATGATTTTTCTGCACGTCAGCCGCGTCGTAAGTACTGCCAGTTCTGCAAGGAGAACACTGAGTTTATCGACTATAAGGACACTCAGCTTCTCCGTAAGTACATGACCGACCGTGGCAAGATCAAGCCCCGTCGCGTCACTGGCGCTTGCACGCAGCATCAGCATGACATCGCCAACGCCATCAAGCGCGCCCGCGAGATGGCTCTCCTGCCGTACACCGTCCCCGTGGTTTCCTCTCGTGGCAACCGCGACCGCGGCTAAGAAGGGAGACGCATCATGAAGGTTATTCTTCTCGATGAGATCAAGGGCAAGGGCGGCGAGGGTGACGTCGTAGAGGTCGCTCAGGGTTACGCTGAGAACTTCCTGTTCCCCAAGAAGCTCGCTGTTGCCGCCACCAAGGGCAACCTCAAGCAGCTTGACGAGCGTCGCAACAACATCGCCAAGCGCGAGGCCGTCCGTCTGGCTACCGCCAACGAGACCAAGGCTGCCTTCGAGGGCAAGACGGTCACCGTTGACGTCAAGGTCGGCGACGAGGGCATCCTCTTTGGCTCCGTTACCGCCGCTATGATCGCTGACGCCATCAAGGCTCAGCTCGGTATGGACATCGACCGCAAGCGCGTCGAGCTCGGTAAGCCCATCAAGGTTGCCGGTGCCCACACCGTTGCCATCTCGCTGTACCGCGAGATCAAGGCCGAGGTTGTCGTTCTCGTCGGCGTTACCGCCGAGGAGCTCGCTGCCGAGGCTGAGGTCGAGGAGGCCGCTGAGGTCGCCGAGGCCGAGACCGCCGAGGTCGAGACTGAGGCTGCTGCCGAGTAGCATTTGCTGCAACGCAACAATCTTGTTCTAAGAAGGGCGCTCTGGGAAACCAGGGCGCCCTTTTGTTTTTTGCGCTGAGTGAGTGTCATGGTGAACGTTGCGTCGAAGTCCTATATACAGGACCGTTCATCCGTTTGGTTCGGTGATGATTGGCGGCGCGCGGCGCGTTTTGGGACCGTGGCTGATACTATGGATGCTCGCAAGCGATATGAATGAGGATGCTCATGGCATATGACGATAGGGAGACGGGGCTGACGGTCGAGGACCGCGGCTCAAAGTTGGGTCTTCCCCAAAACCAAGATGCAGAGGCCAATGTACTGGCCGCTATGCTGCTATCGCCCGAGGTGGTCGAAGAGGCCCAGGTCGAGCTGCAGCCCGATGATTTCTACCGGCCCATTCATAAGGCCATCTACACCGCGATGGTCGATATGTACAACAGCCGCATTCCCATCGACTCCATCTCGCTGATCGATTACCTGCGAAGCATCAACAAGCTCGATGCCGTGGGCGGCGAGGCCTACATTTTGGAGCTGATGGGTCAGACTCTGTCGCTCGTGAACTGGCAGCACCATGCCGCCATCGTTCGTCGCGATTCGATGCTGCGCGAGCTGATCGGCGCCACCAACGAGATCAACGCGCTGGCATATAACGCCCCCACCGACACCAAAGAGGTCGTGGAGCTAGCCGAGAGCAAGCTGCTCAAGGTCACGGCACGCGAGGTCAAGTCGAGCTACAAGACGCTGACCGAGTTTATGGTTGAGGCCTATAACGAGGCCGAGGAAGTGTGTCAGGCCGGTGGTCAGGCTGCGGGCGTGCCCACGGGCTTCCCGTCACTCGACCGCATGCTCATGGGCTTCCGCGAGGGCCAGCTCATCATCATCGGCGCCCGCCCTGCTGTGGGTAAGACGTCGTTTGCCCTGAATCTGGCGCTCAACGCTGCCGCTGCCGGTTATACCGTCGGCTTCTTCTCGCTGGAGATGTCGGGCAAAGAAATTGCCCAGCGTCTGATTTGCGCCTACGCCATGATCTCGATCAGTGACTTCCGCATGGGCCGCATTAGCCCCGAGCAGTGGGCCAATATCAACGAGGCCACGCAGACCTTGTCCAAGCTCGATATTCTGATTGACGATACGCCCGGCACCACAGTGACCGAGATTCGCGCCAAGAGCCGCCGCATGCTCCATAACAAGGAGAAGGCAATCATCATCCTGGACTACCTGCAGCTGGTGAGTCCTCCGCCGGGACGCCGCTCCGAGAGCCGTACCGTCGAGGTTTCGGAGATGTCGCGTGGTCTGAAGATCATGGCCAAGGAGCTCAAGATCCCGCTCATCGCGCTGTCGCAGCTCTCGCGTCAGGTCGAATCCCGTACCGGCAAGCGCCCACAGCTTTCCGACCTTCGTGAATCGGGCTCCATCGAGCAGGACGCCGATATCGTTATGTTCTTGGACCGCTCCGCCGACGAGGCCGAGGCCTCGCGCGACGATCGACCCGACGAGGGCGTTACGCGTATCGTCGTGGCCAAGAACCGTTCGGGCCCGATCGGCGACGTCGACCTGATGTTCCTGCCGGCATCCACCAAGTTCTATGAGCTTGATGGGGCACATGCCGAGGAGTAGGACAGGCGCCCGTTGCACGGGTATACTGGGATTGTTTTGTGCTTCTGCGCGCCGGCGTGGCGCGTAGACAGTCCATGAATGTAAGGAGTAAACATGCCGTCAACCGTTTTGGTCGGTGCCCAGTGGGGCGATGAGGGCAAAGGTAAGATTTGCGACCTGGTCGCCGGCGACTTCGATGCCGTCGTGCGCTACTCGGGAGGCAACAACGCCGGCCACACCATCGTCGTCAACGGCAAGAAGTACGGCCTGCACCAGGTGCCCTCCGGCATCATGTATTCTGACCACGTGTCGGTGATCGGTAACGGCTGCGTCGTCAACCCCAAGGTTGTCCTTGAGGAGATCGACATGTTCGAGGCCGACGGCATCACCACCAAGAACCTCAAGATTAGCGGCAACGCGCATGTCATCATGCCGTACCACATCGATCTGGATGGCGCCTTTGAGCAGAAGCTCGGCAAGAAGAACATCGGTACCACCAAGCGCGGCATTGGTCCGTGCTATCAGGACAAGATGGCTCGCATCGGCCTGCGCATGCAGGACATGCTGGACGAGGCGCTGTTCCGCGACAAGCTGGAGACCGCTCTCGCCCGCGTGAACCCCGAGCTCGAGCTCATCTACAACCTGCCCACCTACACCGTGGACCAGATTTGCGACGAGTACCTGCCGATGGCCGAGCGCCTGCGCCCCTACATCACCGAGACGAGCCTGCTGCTCAACAATATGATCGATGAGGGCAAGGACCTGCTGTTTGAGGGCGCCCAGGCGACGCTGCTCGACATCGACCACGGCACCTATCCGTACGTGACGTCTTCCAACTGCACCGCCGGCGGCGCCATCACCGGCTCCGGCGTCGGTATGAAGAACGTCAACCGCGTGCTGGGCGTCATGAAGGCCTATATCACCCGCGTCGGTTCGGGCCCCATGCCCACCGAGCTTTCCTATGAGTCCGAGGCCGGTCACACGCTGACCGAGGAGGGCTACGAGTACGGCGTGACCACCGGTCGCCGTCGTCGCTGCGGCTGGTTCGACGGCCCCATCGCCAACTACGCCTCGCGCGTCAACGGCCTCACCGATATAGCCATGACCAAGCTCGACGTGCTTTCGGCCTTCGACACCATTAAGGTGTGCGTTGCCTATGACGTCGATGGCGAGCGTTACACGAGCGTGCCCGAGCACCAGGTGCGCTTTGAGCACGCCAAGCCCATCTACGAGGAGCTTCCTGGCTGGAAGTGCGATATCACCGGCTGCCGCAGCTTTGAGGAGCTGCCGCAGGAGGCTCAGGACTACGTGGCGTTTATCGAGGATCTGGCACACACCCGCGTGACGTTCATTGGCGTTGGCGCTGGTCGCGAGCAGATCATCAACCGATTCTGGAAGTAATCGGGACTATTTGGTTATTGCGATATACCCCTTTGCAGCCCGGACGGGCGGCCGAGGGGTATATTTGCTTGCAAAGGGCTCGCGCGGAGCGGGCCATTCATCCATAGAGGAGGCACCCTTGAAGGCGGACACTCAAACCATCGACATCCTGTTGTTGGGCAGCGGCGGCCGCGAGCATGCTTTGGCAGCTAAGCTCGCAGCATCACCGCGCGCCGGCAAGCTCTACATCGCGCCGGGCAACGGCGGCACCGCGAGCTGCGGCGAGAACGTTGTTCTCGACGACTGCGATCCTGCGGCCGTGGCAGCGTTTGCTCAGAGCCACGGATGCGGACTCGTGGTAATTGGCCCCGAGGCTCCGCTCGTGGCGGGCGTGGCCGACGCCGTGCGCGCGGCGGGTATTCCCTGCTTTGGCCCGGGTGCCGAGGGTGCCCAGATGGAGGGCTCCAAGCTGTTCTCCAAGCAGCTCATGGAGCGTGCGGGCATTCCGACGGCAGCCTACGGCTCGTTTACCGACGAGGCTTCGGCTCTCGCCTACGTACGCGAGCAAGGCGCCCCGCTGGTCGTCAAGGCCGACGGCCTTGCCGCGGGCAAGGGCGTTATCGTGGCGACCGAACTTGAGCAGGCCGAGGAGGCCGTGCGCGAGTGCTTTGGCGGCACCTTTGGCGATGCTGGCAATACCGTGGTCATCGAGGAGATGCTGACCGGCCCCGAGTGCTCGCTGTTGGCCTTTACCGACGGCAAGACCGTGCGCCCCATGGCCACCTCGCAGGACCACAAGCGCGCGCTCGAGGGCGACAAGGGTCCCAACACCGGTGGCATGGGCGTTTACAGCCCAGTACCCATCGTGACCGACGAGGAGCACGCCACCATGGTGAAAGTCATGGAGCAGACCGTGGCCGAGCTCGCTGCCGAGGGCATCGACTACCGCGGCTGCCTGTATGGCGGCTTTATGCTCACCCCCGCCGGCCCCAAGGTGCTGGAGTTCAACGCCCGCTTTGGCGACCCCGAGACGCAGGTCGTGCTGCCGCGCCTTAAGAACGACCTAGTCGAGGTCATGCTGGCTTGTGCCAACTGCGAGCTCGATCAGATTGAACTCGACTGGCGTGACGAGTGGGCCGTTGCCGTTGTCCTGACGAGTGCGGGCTACCCCGGCAGCTACGAGAAGGGCAAGGTCATCACCGGCATCGCCGACGCCGAGGCCATGGAGAATGTGACCGTGTACCATGCCGGCACCGCCGTGGTGGACGGTCAGCTCGTGACCAACGGCGGCCGTGTGCTTGCCGTGACCGCTTTGGGTGACACGTTCGAGAACGCTCGCAACCTTGCCTACGAGGCCTGCGAGAAGATTGATTTTGAGGGCAAGACCCTGCGTCATGACATCGGCCTGCGCGCGCTGCGTGGCCGCGACGCCTGGGATGCCTAAAGTCCGAGAGGGATGAGACGGATGGACGAGAAGAACGAAGAGCTCGTGGACGCGCAGATCGTCGAAGAGGACAGCCGCATGTATGGGCACGCCGAGGGCGAGCCTGGTGGCGAGGTCGCTGACGAGCCGGCACTGGTGCTGGGCGACGACGACCCGCACGATGCCGAGCTGCACGAGAAGATTCTTTCGGAGGAGTGCGCCTGGAAGGGCAAGATCCTCGACGTCCACCGTCTTGAGGTTGAACTGCCCAACGGTCACCGCAGCGCCCGCGATATCGTTCGCCATCCGGGTGCGGCGGCCGTTGTGGCGCTGACCGAGAGCGGTAAGATCGTACTGGTGCGTCAGTACCGCACCGCCATCGACCGCGTGACGGTCGAGATTCCTGCCGGCAAGCTCGATCCAGGCGAGGACCCGCTCGATTGCGCCAAGCGCGAGCTGCATGAGGAGACGGGCTTTAGGGCCGGTCGCATTCGCTTTTTGACGTCGATTGTCACGTCCTGCGGTTTTTGCGATGAGATCATCCACATCTACTTGGCTACCAAGCTCGAGTTTGATGCGCCCAACCCCGATGATGACGAGTTTGTCAACGTGGACCTGGTGCCGCTGCACGAGCTGATCGACGCCGTACTCGACGGCAAGATCGAAGACGCCAAGACTGTCGTGGGTGCGCTTGCCTGCGACAGCATTGCTCATCGTTTGGGCGGAGCGGAACTTTAACGAGCGGGGATGATCCCGCAGGTTTGTGTAAGTCAGCGAAAGTGCTCCATTTGAGACAAGGTGGCCTAAAAGAGGAGGGAAGCGTATGGATATACGCGACCGACGATTGAAGGCCAGATTGTCCAAATGGAGCACTTGCAGCGTCGAGACGAAACGCGGTTTGGTAAAACCGCGTAAGGTGATTATGTTTAAGAGGTTTCTTTCGTATTACAAGCCCCAGATGGGGCTTTTTGTTGCTGATACTGTTTGTGCTCTGGTGCTTGCCGCCATTGACCTTGCTTTTCCTATCATTCTGCGCAATTTGACCGGTGGGCTATTTACTCAGGGTCAGGCTGCCATTATGCAGGCGCTCGGCATGATCGCGGTGGGCTTGGTGCTGATGTATGCCGTCCGCTGCGCCTGCCGCTACTTTGTGAGCTATTGGGGTCACGTGATGGGCGCGCGCATGGAGTCCAAGATGCGCGAGGACCTGTTCGACCAGTATGAGCGCTTTAGCTTTGCGTACTTCGACCGCAACAGCTCGGGCGACATGATGAGCCGCGTGGTCAACGACCTGTTCGATATCTGCGAGGCGGCGCACCACGTGCCCGAGTGGATCATCATCTGCGGCATCGAGATTATCGGCTCGTTTGTGATCCTCTTTACCATCGCCCCGGTGCTGGCGCTTGCCATGGCTGTGGTGACGGCGGCGTTTGCGGTCATCATGTTTTGGCAGAACATGCGCATGCGCGAGGTCTTTAGCGACAACCGCAAAAAAATCAGCGGCATTAATGCGCAGCTGCAGGATTCGCTGGCGGGCATGCGCGTAGTCAAGAGCTTTGCCAATGAGGAGACCGAACGCTTCAAGTTCCGCGCCTCCAACAATCGCTACCTTTCGTCCAAGGAGAACATGTATCACGCCATGGGCGTCTATACCGCGACGTATGGCCTGCTCTCTGGTGTGCTCTATGTGATCGTAGTGCTGCTGGGCGGCTGGCTGGTCGCCCAGGGACAGCTGCAGGCGGTCGATATGGCGACCTTTGCACTCTATATTTCGCTGTTCTGCACGCCGCTTGAGACGCTCGTCAATTCGGCCGAAACGTATCAGAAGGCTATCGCCGGCTTTAAGCGTATGGACGAGGTGCTCTCGACCGCGCCGGATATCCAGGACAAGCCGGGCGCCACTGATCTGCAGGTGACTGCCGGCGCCGTGGAGTATCACGACGTGTGCTTTAACTACGAGGACGTTGAGCTGGGCGAGGGCGATGCCGACGAGCGTCCCGTTATCGACCATATGGACCTGTCTATCAAGCCCGGGCAGACCATCGCGCTGGTTGGCCCCTCGGGCGGCGGCAAGTCCACGACCTGTTCGCTGCTGCCGCGCTTTTATGACGTGGCTGCCGGATCCATTAGCATCGACGGCCAGGACGTGCGTGACGTGACGCAGCATAGCCTGCGCCGTGCCATCGGCCTGGTGCAGCAGGATGTCTACCTGTTTGACGGTACGATTGGCGAGAACATCGCCTACGGCAAGCCGGGTGCTACGGCAGAAGAGATCGCTGAGGCGGCCCGTCGCGCCAATATCGATACCTTTATCGAGTCGCTTCCACAGGGCTATGACACGGTCGTGGGCGAGCGCGGCAGCCGTCTTTCGGGCGGACAGAAGCAGCGCGTTGCCATCGCGCGTGTGTTTCTCAAGAACCCCAAGATCCTGATTTTGGACGAGGCGACGAGTGCTTTGGATAACGAGAGCGAGGAGGCGGTGCAGGAGTCGCTCGAAGAGCTGGCACGCGGCCGCACCACGATTATCATTGCCCACCGTCTTTCGACCATTAAGCACGCCGATGAGATTGCGACCGTTGAGCATGGTCGCGTTGTGGAGCGTGGCACGCACGAGGAGCTTCTCGCCCGTGGCGGCACCTATGCCCGTTACTATCGAATGCAGTTCGAAGGTGCGCGTGCGCACGAGCTCGACTGATTGATATGACAGGAAGTTTATGGCTGACAAGAACCCTTTGACTCCGGAAGAAGTGACGGAGTTATTCTCCGAAATCGATGCATCCGGCGTCTTGGATCCCACGCTTGCCAAAAAGCGAACCGAGCGCATGCGTGAGAAGGAGGCTGCGTCCAAGCGCGGTGACAAAGCGGCGCTAGCGCAGCTGCGCAGTGAGGACCGCGCGAGCCAGGCAAAACATATCGACCCGCTGTCCGAGGACGATCCTTCGGGCTCGCAGGTGAGCCATACCATTACGAGGACTGCCATGGCCGTGGTTATCGGCATCTTGGTGCTGATCGTGGGCATACAGATTGGCTACGGCGTGATGCGACGCCTGAACACCGCCAACCTGTCCGAGAGCGTTTCGGTCGATACCGTTTCGACGGCGCTGAAGGGCGGCCTTGAATGGGGCAACGGCTTTACGCAGTTCCCGCTCGACTTTACCGTCGATGAAGCCGATGAGCGTACGGGCGCGGTCGAGGTGACGGTGTTGGACACATCGTCTGCCAACGAGCTCGAGCTGCTGTCCAACGGGCAGATCCAGGCCGCGGCGCTTGCGACCAACGCGTTGCTCAACGATAAGATCGACCGCGTGGTGTATAACGTTCACGCCTATATCGACGAGGATAGCAACATTCAGCACGATTCCTTCTTTGGCATGTTCCCCGCGCGCGGCCACCAGAGCGCCATTTTGACGTTCGTGTGGACCAAGAGCTCATCCAACGCCACGAGTATCGACTGGAAGATGCGCATCGTGAGTATGGATGACACCATCGCCGAGCGCATTCAGAAGCAGGTGAACTCGGTGTCGTCGTTGATTGAGGACCCGGTGGTGAGCCAGACCAAGATTGACGAGGAAAAGGCCGAACGTGACCTGGAGCATCGTCTGCATGGCCGCGAGATTTTCCGCGGCGGCAAGCCCGATCGCACACCGTCCGAACTGCTGGAGCAGGACAAGAAATAATAAGACGTCATCATCCCGCGTGAGCCACAAGCCTCGCGGGATGATTTTTTAATCCCCGTCCCAGAAAAATCATTATGCATAGAAAGTCATAATTATCATTTCGTAAACATTTCGATGAAATTAACGCCATGAGGCATACTTGCGGTTACAATACCGCGAGGCCTAACTACACACCTTTAAGCCGGTCCTGTGAGACCGGGAAGGAGAATTATGGCGAACAACCATACCGCGGGCGCTGCCGCCCGCACCTTCGCGCCCAGCGAGCTTTGCCAGCGTATGCTGGCCAAAACCAGCAAGGGCACCTGCGGTCCCTGCATCCTGTATCTTGAGGATGGGACCATTTTTTATGGACGTGCATGCGGCGCCGAGGGCACCGCGACCGGCGAAGTCTGCTTCAACACCTCGCTCGAGGGCTACTTTGAGGTCATGACCGACCCGAGTTATGCCGGCCAAATCGTAACCATGACCTATCCGCAGATCGGCAACTACGGTATCGACGAGACCGACGTCCAGTCGGCCTTCCCCGGCGACGCCGTGCGCTCTGCGAGTGCTCCGGCCATGCGCGGCATGATCGTTCGCGACATGTGCGCCACGCCTTCTAACTGGCGCTCGGCCGTCAGCGTGCCGGAGTACCTGCGCGCACACGGCATCGTTGCTATCGAGGGTGTCGACACCCGCGCTCTGGTGCGCCATCTGCGCGACAATGGTTCCAAGATGGGCATTATCTCGACCGAGATCTTCGACGTCGACGAGCTTGCCGAGCGTCTGGCCGCAGCGCCTACGCTGGTAGGCGAGAACCTGGTCAAGACCGTGAGCTGCCCTGAGCCCCACGCCTTTGCCGCCGTCGACCTGCCTGCCACGCATGACTTTGCACTTGCGGCTGCCGCTCCTGCCCGTCACAAAGTGGTCGCCTACGACTGCGGTGTGAAGCGCGGCATTCTGGAGGGGCTGGTCCGCGCCGGCTGCGACCTTACCGTCGTGCCGTGGGATACGCCCGCGAGTGAGGTGCTCGACATGAATCCCGACGGTGTCTTTTTGTCCAATGGCCCCGGCGACCCCGACGCCGTGGTGGAGACCTACGAGCAGGTGCAGCAGCTGATCGGCAAGGTGCCGGTCTTTGGTATTTGTCTTGGTCACCAGATGATCAGCCTGGCCTGCGGCGCCCAGATGGAAAAGCTTAAGTTCGGTCACCGCGGCGGCAACCAGCCGGTCATGAACCTGGTAAGCCTTCGCGTGGAGATCACCGCGCAAAACCATGGCTTTGGCCTGCTGTTCCCCAGCTTGGGCAAGCTTGTCCCCGAGCTTTCCGGCGGCGAGACCGAGCATGCGGCCGATGGAGATCTGCGCGTCTGGGTGCGCCGCGGAATCGCGCCGGTCGTGATGAACGAGCGCTTTGGTCGCATTCGCCTGACGCATGTGAACCTCAACGATGGCACCGCCGAGGGCATCCAGCTGCTCGACGCCCCGTGCTTCTCGGTCCAGTACCACCCCGAGGCCTCGCCTGGCCCCACCGATGCCCACTATCTCTTTACCGCCTTTACGCGACTCATGGACGGCGAGGAGAACTACCTGGACATCGACACCGCGAAGGACCGCCTTGCCGGCTGGAACTTTGCTGAGTCCGAGACCGCTGAGACCGAGGAGAACTAACATGCCGAAACGTACTGACATCAAGCGTATCCTCGTCATTGGTTCGGGCCCCATCGTCATCGGCCAGGCCTGCGAGTTCGACTACTCCGGCGCCCAGGCCTGCAAGGTGCTCAAGGAGGATGGCTTTGAGGTCATCCTGGTCAACTCCAACCCGGCGACCATCATGACCGACCCGGGCTTGGCCGACCGCACCTATGTCGAGCCCATCACCGCCGAGTTTATCGAGCGCGTAATCAAGAAAGAGCACCCGGACGCGCTGCTGCCCACGCTGGGCGGCCAGACCGGTCTGAACGCCGCCGTCGAGCTGGCGAAAGACGGCACGCTCGACAAGTACGGCGTCGAGATGATCGGCTGCGACCTTGCCGCCATCGAGCGCGGCGAGGACCGCAAGCTCTTTAACGAGGCCATGGCCGAGATCGGCCTGGAGGTCGCGCGCTCGGGCTATGCCTACAGCGTGGCAGACGCCGAGGCCATCGCCGAGCGCGTGGGATATCCCTGCGTGCTGCGTCCGAGCTTTACCCTCGGCGGCGCCGGTGGTGGCATCGCGCATACTCACGAGGAGCTCGTCTCCATCGTGAGCCAGGGCCTGGAGCTCTCACCTGCCCACGAGGTGCTGGTTGAGGAGTCCATCGAGGGCTGGAAAGAGTATGAGATGGAGGTCATGCGTGACCACGCCGGCAACGGCATCATCGTGTGCTCCATCGAGAACCTCGACCCCATGGGTGTGCATACCGGCGACTCCATCACCGTGGCGCCGGCGCAGACCCTCTCCGACCTGGAGTATCAGCGCATGCGTGTCGCCTCGCTCGCCATCTTGGAGAAGATCGGCGTCGAGACCGGCGGCTCCAACGTGCAGTTTGCCGTGAACCCCAACACCGGCCGCCTGATCGTCATCGAGATGAACCCGCGCGTGAGCCGTTCGTCCGCGCTGGCCTCCAAGGCCACGGGTTTCCCCATTGCCAAGGCCGCCGCGCGCCTGGCAGTGGGCTACACGCTCGACGAGATCGTCAACGACATTACCAAGGCAACGCCCGCCTGCTTTGAGCCCACAATCGACTACTGCGTCGTCAAGGTGCCACGCTTTGCCTTCGAGAAGTTTAAGGGTACCGACCCCACGCTCACCACGCGCATGAAGGCCGTGGGCGAGATCATGGCGATCGGCCGCACCTTTGAGGAGGCCTTTGGCAAGGCTATGCGCTCGCTGGAGGACGGCCACCAGGGCATTTGCGCCGGTGGCAAAGAGGGTGCCGACAAGCTGAGCGACGATGAGCTCGCTCAGGCCGTGGCAACCCCGACCGAGCATCGCATCTTCTTTGTGGTCGAGGCCCTGCGCCGCAGCTGGGACGTTGCGCGTATCCATGGCATCTGCGGTATCGATCCGTGGTACCTCAACCGTATCAACGACATGGTGCAGGTTCAGGAGAGCATCCGCGGCCTGCGTGTGGAGGATATCGACGCCGACGCGATGCGTCTGCTCAAGCAGTACGGCACGAGCGATGCCGAGATTGCCGCGCTGACCGGCTCAGATGAGCGCTTTGTTCGCGCTTACCGCAAGGGTCTGGGCGTGGTTCCCAGTATGAAGACGGTCGATACCTGCGCCGCCGAGTTTTCGAGCGCCACGGAATACCACTATAAGACCTACGAGAACATTTACCGCACGAGCCCGGATGCCAAGAAGTGCGTAGCTCCCGACGAGACCACGCCGGCGGACAAGCCCAAGGCGATGATTCTGGGCGCCGGCCCCAACCGTATCGGCCAGGGCATCGAGTTCGACTACTGCTGCGTGCATGCGAGCTACGCGCTGGCGGCCCGCGGCTTTGAGACCATCATGGTCAACTGCAATCCCGAGACCGTTTCGACCGACTACGACACGTCCGACCGCCTTTACTTTGAGCCGCTCACCTACGAGGACGTCATGGACGTTATCGATGTTGAGCGTCCCGACGGCGTCGTGGTGACGCTCGGCGGCCAGACCCCGCTTAAGCTGGCGCGCATGCTCGAGGAGAGCGGCGTGAACATCATGGGCACCAAGCCCGATGCCATCGACTTTGCCGAGGATCGCGAGCGCTTCGCCGCCCTGCTCGACAAGCTGGGCATCATGTACCCGCCGGCGGGCCAGGCCACCTCGTTTGAGGAGGCCGAGGCCGTGGCCGCACACATCGGCTACCCGCTGCTGGTGCGTCCGAGCTACGTGCTGGGCGGCCGCGGCATGATGATCGCCTACGATGCCGAGCATCTGCGCGATTACATGGCCGAGGCTGCGCGCATTAGCCCCGACTACCCGGTGTATCTGGACCGCTTCCTGGAGGGTGCGATCGAGTCCGACGTCGACGCCCTGTGCGACGGCGAGGAGGTCTACATCGGCGGTATCCTGGAGCATATCGAGGAGGCCGGTATTCACTCCGGCGACTCTGCGACCTGCATCCCGCCGTTTAGCTTTAGCGAGAGCCTGCAGGCGAAGCTTCGCGAGACCACGCGCCGCATCGCGATGGCGCTGGGAGTCCGCGGCCTGGTCAACGTGCAGTACGCCATCAAGGGCGAGACCGTCTACGTGATCGAGGCCAACCCGCGCGCGAGCCGCACCGTGCCGTTTATCTCCAAGGCCACCGGCGTGCCGCTGGCCAAGTGCGCGGCGCGTATCATGGCAGGCGATTCCATCGCGAGCCTGGGCCTGCCGAGCGACGAGCGTCAGCTCGATTGGTTCTGCATGAAGGAAGCCGTTATGCCCTGGGGTCGTTTCCCGGGCGCCGACGTTATCCTGGGGCCCGAGATGAAGTCGACGGGCGAGGTCATGGGTATCGCCAAGAGCTATCCCGAGGCATATGCCAAGACGCAGCTGGCGATCGACTACAAGCTGCCCGATCCGAGCTGCGGCAAGGTGTTCATCAGCGTGTGCGACCGCGACAAGCGCCACATCCTTTCGGTCGCCCGCATCCTGCGCTACCTGGGCTTTGATATCTGCTCCACCGAGGGTACGGCGCGCGTGCTGCGCGGCGGCAACGTGACGTGCGAAGTCGTGGAGAAGATCAGCGGCCCGCACGACGGCGAGCGTCCCAACATCGGCGACCTCATCGCCGATGGCAAGATTGCGGTAATCATCAACACGCCGTACGGCCCGGGCTCGCGTGGCGATGGCTACCTGCTACGTACCGAGGCCGTGCGTCGCGGTGTGACCTGCGTGACGGCGATGTCTGCCGCCAACACCTACGTGAGTGCCATCGAGGCCGTGCGCGAGGACCAGCAGGGTCACGGCAGCGCCAACGACATGGGCATGGACGTCATCGCCCTGCAGGACCTGCCGCAGCACACGGTGTAATGTGACCTGGTCGGCCGGGGCGGCAGCCGGACACTTTCTCTCGGAAACTGGGCTTCGCGAAGTTTTCCGAGAGAAAGGTCCGCCTCCCGCCCCGGCCTGCGGTGACTTGGCTTCACCGCGTGCTGCCGAAGGGGCTTTGCGCGATGACTAGGGCTGAATAGAAAATGAGTGTGGGCTCTGTCGTTCATTCGAACGACAGAGCCCACGTTTTGTATGGGGTCTCTTGGCGAATTTTCATCCGCCAAGAGACTTTTTGCTATGGGGGAGACATGTCCCTGGACAGTTAGTTCAGATACGTATTTTTTTAAAGGCTGACGAAGGTCGATTTGGGGTCAAATGAGCCGTTTTTGGCCTTCTGGGCCGACAGAGGCGCTCGCTCAAGGGCGAGAATAGCCCATTATTGGGTCCAAAGTGGCTCCAAACCAATCCATTAATGCCAATTGGCACGGCCAAATAATACGTATCTGAACTAACTGTCCACCACCGGTAGCGCGCAGAGATGTGGTGTAAGAGGCGGGGCATGCCCCGCCTCTTCTCTTTCTTGAAAGGGAGGGGACACCGCCTAGAATTCGTCGTTGGAGTAATGAAGGTGACGAATGGAAGGAAAGGCGATGCCCCAAGAAGAGAGTGTACTGCGCCTCGGCCGCGACGAGGCCCTCGAGGCGGCGAGGCTTTGGCAGGAGTGCGGCGACGCGCGCGAGTTCGCGTGCAGGATGCTGGGCAGCGTGATGAACGCGCTGATGGACTCCGAGGCCCAGCAGATGTGCGGCGCGAGCCGCAACGAGCGCAGCGACGGCAGGGAGAACAGCCGCAACGGCTACCGCCCCAGGTCGCTCAAGACCGCCGTGGGCGACGTGGAGCTCGAGATACCCAAGCTCAGGCACGGCACCTACTACCCCGAGGGCATGCTCGCGCGATGGTCGCGCGTCGACACCTCGGTGGCCGCCATCGTGCAGGAGATGTACGTGTGCGGCGTGTCCACCCGCAAGGTCGAGCGCGTGGCGTCCAAGCTGGGCATATCCTCGCTGTCGAGCTCGGAGGTCTCGAGCCTCTGCTCCGACCTCGACGCCGAGGTGGCGGAGTTCCGCCGCCGCGACCTTTCGGGCACGCCGTGCCGCTACCTGTGGCTCGACGCCACCTACATGAGCTGCAGGGTCGGCTCGTCGGTCGTCTCGCAGGGCGTCGTGACCGCGATCGGGCTGGGCGCCGACGGGCGCAAGCACTTCCCGGGCTGCGACGTGGTCGACACCGAGAGCGAGGACTCCTGGGCGGCATTCCTCGGCGGGCTGCGCGAGCGCGGGCTGGCCGGCGTGCGCCTCGTGGTCTCCGACAGCCACGCCGGGCTCGTGGCCGCCGTCTCGCGGCTGTTCCAGGCTGCGCCTGGCAGCGCTGCGTGACGCACCTGCAGCGCAACCTCCAGAGCGCCTGCTCGGGCAGGCCCGAGGACTCCAAGGCGGCCGTCAGGGAGCTCGTGCACGCCGCGGTCTACCAGGACGACCCCGACCTCGCGCGCTGCGTGTGGGCCGAGGCGGCGCCCTGGGTGGCGTCGGTGTCCGCCAGGGCCGGCGAGGTCTTCGAGCGGGCCGAGGACTCCGCGCTGGCGTTCACGGCCTTCCCCAGGGCGCACTGGGCCAAGCTCCGCACCAACAACGTCCAGGAGCGCGCCAACCGCGAGATCAAGCGCCGCTACAGGGTCGTGCAGTCCTTCCCCTCGAGGGAGTCGATGCTGCGCCTGACGTGCGCGAGCCTCATGGAGACCGAGGGGCAGTGGTCCCAGCAGCGCGTGTTCTCCGAGGCCTCGGCCGCCGGGGGCTTCGCCGAGCCCGCGGGCAGGCCGGCCCCGACGGAGGGGAGGCGCCGCGCGCTCGGGCGGCGCGCCAGGGAGATAGTGGACGAGATAGTCGAGAGGCACGGCCTCAAGAAGGAGTAACATCGGGACTTGCAGCGACGGACCTCGGGACGCTCTTACACCACGTCTGCGCGCGCGACCCCACCACCCTCCGTCAACCTTCCATTCCAACCAAAAACAGCCAAAGTACGTCATGGTAATTCCCGGTGGGTCGCGGGGTGGCGGATACGACTTTCCCTCAGGATAATTCGCGAAGCCCGTTTTCCGAGGAAAGGTATTGGTTATGTAATACCAGTTAAACAAGTAAAACTATGCTTAAGTGGTATCTGGCTGGAGAATCAATTGGTATGGTTGGTTAGACCCACTTCGCCATCTACGTTCATTTTTATACCGCTGGGAGAATTCCAAACTTAATTTGCGCAACTGCTCATGTATGCTGATTCAACCTTATAGGTGGCTATCTGGTTACTACCAGTTGACCCCTTGGTAACGGGTGGGCCAATTGTACGGAATGTACCGAACACCCCCCCCGTTGATGCGTTCGCCCATGCTGCGGGGCGCGCGTCCGCGACACTTCCGCATGTCGGAGGGAAGGAGTCCAGGTGCGTAGGAATTCCATTTTTACGAAACGGTGGGTGAAGGGAAGCGCGGTCCTCGTCGCAACAGCGGCGACTCTCGTGTTCGCTAGCCCCCAGCAGGCGATTGCCACGCCGCTTAAGGGCGTCGACTCGGCGACCGTGTCTCAGTCCGCCTCGAACGTCGTCGACATCGATTTCGCCGACGGCATCAAGGGCCGTATCACATTTCTAGAGGACGGCATTTTCCGTTACAATGTCGACCCCAAAGGCGAGTTCTCTGAGTATGCCACGCCGCGTAGCAAGTCCCACACGGCTAAGATTCAGGCCCAGCCCGACACCTCGGATACCTACAGCAAGCCGAGCGCGACGGTTGTCGACAAGGGTGACACTATCGAGATCACCGGTGGAAAGGCGACCGTGATTCTGGACAAGGCGACTGGCAAGATGAGCATCAAGTCGGGCGACCGTGTCGTGGTCTCCGAGTCCGCGTCCCTCGACCTTGATAAGAAGGGCACCGTCCAGACGCTCGCCAAGGCGAAGTCCGAGAACTTCTTTGGCGGCGGTACTCAGAACGGCCGCTTCCTGCACACCAACCAGACCATCGCCATCTCCAACACCAACAACTGGACCGATGGCGGCGTTGCTTCGCCCAACCCGTTCTATTGGACGAGTGACGGCTACGGCGTGCTCCGAAACACGTTCGCAGAAGGTTCCTACGACTTCGGTTCTACGGATGCATCGACGGTCACGACTTCGCACAGCGAGAATGAGTTCGATGCCTACTACTTCGTGGCGACCAACGATGGCGCCTCGAACGTGGCAACCGAGATGCTGCAGGACTACTACAAGGTAACCGGTAATCCGGTGCTGCTGCCCGAATACGGTTTCTACCTGGGTCATCTGAATGCCTATAACCGTGATGGCTGGTCAACGACTTCGGGTCAGAAGAAGTGGGAGACCAAGGGCAGCAAGTCCTCGAGCGAGAAGGGCGACGTTAAGTACGAGTCTGGCATGGCGACGGGCTACAAGCTCGACGGCACGCTTGCGTCCGAGACGCTCAACGGTGAAGGTCCTACGGTCGATACCGAGAACATGAAGGCGACCGATTTCGACCGCCAGTTCTCTGCCCGGCAGGTTATCGATGACTACGAGGACAACGACATGCCGCTCGGCTGGTTCCTGCCGAACGACGGCTACGGTGCCGGCTATGGCCAGAACGGTTACTACAAGACCGGCGGCGTCAACTCCGACGGAACGAGTTCTGCCGAGCGCCTCAACGCCGTGCGCGCCAACGTCGACAACCTTAAGAAGTTCACCGAGTACGCTAACTCCAAGGGCGTGAGCACGGGCCTGTGGACCCAGTCCAACCTTGAGCCCGATAGCAACTCCGAGACTCCGTGGCACCTGCTTCGCGACTTCGACGCCGAGGTCAAGACGGGAGGCATCACTACCCTCAAGACCGACGTCGCCTGGGTTGGCTCTGGCTACTCTTTTGGTCTTAACGGCATCAAGACGGCTTATGACACGGTGACGACCGGCGCCAACAAGCGCCCCAACATCATTACGCTCGATGGTTGGGCCGGCACGCAGCGCTTTGGCGGCATCTGGACCGGCGACCAGTACGGCGGCAACTGGGAGTACATCCGCTTCCATATCCCCACGTATATCGGTCAGAGTCTTTCGGGCAACCCCAACATCGGCTCCGACATGGACGGCATCTTTGGCGGCGACCCCATCATCTCGGCACGCGACTACCAGTGGAAGACGTTCACGCCCTCTATGCTCGACATGGACGGTTGGGGCACCTACCGCAAGTCGCCCATGACGCACGGCGATCCCTACACGGGCATCTCGCGCTTCTACCTCAAGCTCAAAGCGCAGCTCATGCCCTATATCTACACGAGTGCGGCTTCGGCGGCCAACATCGATACGGGTAACGGCGATACCGGCCTGCCCATGATCCGCGCCATGCTGCTCTCCGACAACTCCGAGTACGCCGCGAGCACTTCGACGCAGTACCAGTATATGTTCGGTGAGAATTTCCTGGTTGCGCCGGTGTATCAGGATACCCAGGCAGATGACAAGGGCAATGACGTTCGCAACGGCATCTACCTTCCCAACTACGGCACCGATGATAATCCCACCATCTGGATCGACTACTTCTCGGGTAAGCAGTACCGCGGCGGCCAGGTCCTCAACAACTACGATGCTCCGCTCTGGAAGCTGCCGCTCTTTGTAAAGGCCAATTCCATCGTGCCGATGTATGCCGAGAACAACAACCCCGAGGCTGTGACCGAGACCAACACCAAGGGCACTGACCGCAGCCAGCGTATCGTCGAGTTCTTCGCCACCGAGGGTGAGGGCAGCTTCACGCAGTACGAGGACGACGGCTCCTCCATCGAGAACAAAACGACTGAGGACAATGCCTACGGCACGATCGACAATATCTCTTACGGTGACCATGTGAGTACCGTCTTTAGCTCCAAGGCCACGGGCGGCACCGCAACCTTTACCGCTGCGGCGTCCCAGGGCAGCTATAGTGGTTACGATTCCAACCGTACCACGACCTTTGTGGCCAACGTGTCCGCCAAGCCTGCGAGCGTCATCGCCAAGAATGGCGGCACTGCGCTCAACGTGACCGAGGTCGACTCACAGGAGGCTTTCGACGCCGCGACCCCCGAGGCTGGCCAAGCGGTCTACTTCTACAACGAAAGCCCCAACCTCAACCACTACGGCAGCGATGCGGACAGCACCGAGGCCGAGAAGGGCGAGAGCTTCAACGACACTAAGATCACCACGAACCCCAAGGTCTACGTCAAGTTTGCGAAGACCGATGTCGCTGCAGCGGAGCAGACGCTCGAGCTGGGCGGTTTCGTGAACGCCGACGCCACGCTCGCGGCCGACCGCCTCAACGAGAACCTCTCCGCACCAGCGAACCTTGCTGCCCCCGAGGACGCCACGACTCCCACGAGCATTAAGCTCACCTGGGGAAAGGTCGATGGTGCTACCTCCTACGACCTTAAGGTCGATGGCACCGTGTTCGCCGTGGGCGATGCAGCGGAATTCACGCATACCGATCTTGCCTACAATAGCAAGCACACCTACCAGATCCGTTCGCGCAACGCCGAGGGCTACTCCCGTTGGAGCGATGTGCTCGCGGCGAACTCCGCCCTCGACCCATGGCGGAACGTGCCCGAGGCCGAGAAGATCACCTGGGAGGGCTCGATCTACGGCAGCCATAAGGCCGATCTCGCCTTCGACCATGAGTTCCAGACGAGCGACGGCGGCTTCCACTCCGGCGGCAACGACCTGGGCAAGGCGCTCACCGTCGACTACGGCCGCGCCTACAAGCTCGACAAGCTCGAGTACTATCCGCGTACCGACGCCGGCAACGGCACTGTGACCAAGATGCGCATCGAGACGAGTCTCGACGGTGTCCATTGGACGAGCCAGGAGGTCGATTGGGAGCGCTCCGCCGCCTGCAAAACGGTGACGTTCGACGGCGCCGTGGCCGCACGCTACGTGCGTATGACGCCGCTCGCTTCGGTTGGTAACTTCTTCTCCGCGTCCGAGATCGCCATCTACAAGGCCGATGGTACGGACGGCTTTGCTGTGGGTTCCAACCTCAACAAGGCAACGATCTCCGATGGCGACTTTTCCAACATGAAGAATTATCTGGGTCTCGAGAACCGCGAGCCCGATACCTCGACGTTCGACTCGCAGATTCGCGACCACTTTGCCGATCTCAACGGCAACGGGGTCTATGATGTCTACGACTACTCGTTTACCATGGCGGGGCTTGATGGCGGCACCAAGCAGAAAGGCAAGGTCGCCGGCAAGCTCGCGGTGATTCCGAGCAAGACCGAGGTCGATGCCGGCGATGAGATCACCGTCGATGTCTATGCGGCCGACGCCAAGAACGTCAACGCCCTGGGCGCGCTCGTCAACTTTAAGAGTGACCAGTTTGAGTTTGTGTCCGAGAGCATCTCGCAGGATGGTTCGACCGCCGGCATGGAGAACCTGTCGCGCGAGAAGGTCCAGTTCGCGGACGGCACACAGACCATCAACCTCGCCTTTGCCAACCGCGGCGACGGCAAGCTCTACAACGGCACTGGCGCGGTGGCGAGCTTCAAACTCAAGGCCAAGACGGCCGGCAAGGTTGAACTGCCCTCGACGTCTTGGCTCATCGGTCCGGCGTGCGATGCGCTCGAGTTTACGAGTGACGGTACCGTGACGATGCCGGACGTTCCGCAGCCCACGGTTGCCGAGTACGGTCAGGATGCCTTCAACATCACGATGACCAACGACGAGCTCACGACCGACGACGGTTCCAACGTCGAGAAGCTTATTCAGCAGAAGAGCTATAACGCGCTGTTCGATAACGATGAGGGCGACAACGGCTTTGAGTTCCTGTGGAACTGGAGCGGCAACTGGGACAGCGAGGGCAAGCTTCCGAGTTACGTGAAGCTTCCCACCACGATGACATTTGCCTTTAAGACACCATCGAAGCTCGATGCCGTTGAGGTCGTCAACCGCGACGGCGGTAACGGCACCGTGCAGAAGATCAAGGCCGTCGTGACGTTCGAGGATGGCTCGACCCAGGAGTTCGCGGGTGGGGAGTACGATTCCTTCCAGGCTCGCTACGCCTTTGGCCTCTCTGCCGAGAACAAGGGCAAGAAGGCGACTAAGGTCGAGATCACGCCGCTTGAGGCATCGGGTGACCAGATGCTCACACTGCGCGAGATCAACTTCAACTACACGCAGGGTGTCGAGGCCATCGAGGGTATCGAGCTGGGCAAGAACCAGACCGAGTTCTTTGAGGGCGACGTTACGCTCGTCGACGCTAAGGCCACGCCCGAGAGCGCCGGCTACCCCTATGTGACGGTCGAGAGCTCCGACTCCTCTGTGGTGAGCGTCTCCGCTGTTCAGGCCGGCGATAGCGTGAACTACTACTTGCGTGCCAACAAGGCCGGCAAGGCAACGATCACGGTGGCGTCAGTGCTCGACCCCTCCAAGACCGCATCCTATGAGGTCGAGGTCAAGGCTGGTGTCGACACCTCTGCGCTCATGGCGGCGCTTTCCAAGGCCGCGGGCTACAGCGAGTCCGTCTACACCAAGGATTCTTATGCAGCTCTCACCGCTGCGGTCGAGGCGGCTCAGAAGCTTCTCGACGGCGGCCAGGGCAGCTATAGCAAGAAGGATGTCGCAGACGCTACGACCAAGATCGAAAAGGCAATCGACGGCCTCAAGATGCGCCCCGTTGATGAGAAGAAGCTCATCAACACGCCCGAGAACCGCGAGAACGTCAAGGTGACCGGCTTCTCGAGCGAGGCCGACTATGAGGGCAGCAACGCCGTCAACGCTCTTGACGGCGATGAGCAGACGCTCTGGCACAGCGACTATGCTTATAAGACCGGTATGCCCCAGCACCTGACCGTCGACCTGGGCCGCGACTACGATCTCACCGACGTCACGTTCCTGCCGCGCCAGGACGGCGGCACGAACGGCGATATCTTTGAGGCCGAGGTGCTGGTCTCCGACACCGCCGACGGTTATGAGATGGGCACCGCCGCGTCGATGGGTACGTTTACCTTCGACAACGACGGCCGCGTGCTCACCGACCGTGGCGACTGGAAGCAGATGAGCTTTGGTGTCGCGCGCGGTCGCTACGTGACCGTCAAGGTGCTCCACGCCGGCGGTGGCAGCGTTGACGCCTACTGCAGCATGGCGGAACTCAAGTTCTACGGTGCGGCCGTTCCCGATCCGGTGGCGAAGGACGACCTCACTGCCGCGATTGAAAAGGTTGATGCCGAGGTTGCAGCCGGCGACCTTAAGGCCAGTGACTACACCGAGGCTTCCTGGACCGCGTTCCAGAACGCCTTGGCGAGCGCCCGCGCCATCCTGAGCGACGAGAACGCCACGCAGGACGAGGTCGACCAGGCACTCAAGGCGCTCGAGGATGCCCGTGACGCGCTCGAGAAGACCCCGGTGACCCCAGTTGAGAACCCGACCAAGAAACAGCTCAAGGCCCTGGTCAAGCAGGCGAAGGAGACTGACACCAAGGGAAAGACGGCCGAGTCCGTCAAGGCCCTGACGGATGCCATTACCTACGCCGAGGATGTCTTGGGTGATGAGAATGCTTCCGACACCCAGCTCCAGGCGGCTTATGACCAGCTCAAGCTGGCCATCGAGGGCCTTAAGGATGCCGACTCCGGCAACCAGGGCGGTTCGGGCAACCAGGGTTCCGGCAATGGCTCGAACGGCGGCAGCCAGGCGGGCAAGCCCGCAGGCGACAAGGCCCAGGGCGGCAAGAAGAACGGTTCGGCGATCCCCGTTACTGGCGATCAAACGGCGGCAACTATCGCGACTGTCGGTGGCCTTGGAGCCATCATCGCTGCGATCGGTGCCTTCTTCCACCGTCGCAATAAGGCTGAGTAGTCCCAGCGACAACTAAGCAAACGTGCCCGCCGTCCCACCCAAGGACGGTGGGCACGCTTTTTTATTTCAGCTAACGTACGTCATGGCAATCCCCGGTAGGTCGAGGGGTGCTTTGCGGGCGGGCCAGGCTTTATCTGAACGACTTTGCGAAGCAACCGGAGTGAAGATAAAGCCTGGCCCGCCCGCGAAGCGCCACAAAGACCGCAGGGACGGGAGCAGCTATACTACTCTCAGTAGTTAAGGGTCGCGGATTGGCCGCGTCACCGCTCTCAACAGGAGGTCTTTGTTTATGGCAGATCAAAAGCCGGTTGTCGGGATCATCATGGGCTCCAAGTCCGATCTGGGCGTTATGGAAGGTTGCACCGCCGAGCTCGAGGCGCTTGGTGTGCCCTATGAGCTCGTCATTGCGAGCGCACATCGCACGCCGGCGAAGGTCCACGAGTGGGCTTCGACCGCTGCCGATCGCGGTATCAAAGTGATTATCGCCGCCGCCGGCAAGGCCGCTCACCTGGGTGGTGTCGTGGCTGCCTTTACGCCACTGCCGGTTATCGGTGTGCCTATGAAGACGAGTGACCTGGGCGGTATGGATTCGCTGCTGTCGATGGTGCAGATGCCTTCGGGCGTGCCCGTGGCCTGCGTTGCCATCAACGGCGCCAAGAACGCCGCCATCTACGCCACGCAGATTCTGGGCGCTTGCGACCCCGAATACCGCAAGGTTATCGAGAAAATGAAGCAGGAGATGGCCGACGCCTAGGCGTTCCGCCGTTACACCGCAGTATAAGGAGAGCCATGTCCGACTATCAGGGAAAACGATTCAAGGCTTCTCAGATTCCCGATCCGTCGAAGCCGGATGCTGCCCATGCGGCGCAGCAGGGTCGGGCATCCTCTCCTCAGCAGCCACGCGCGCCGCGCCCCGTGACACCGGCGACGCATCGTCGGCAGGACGCGCCGGCCGCATATCGACCTTCATCTTATAGCACCGCTAAGAAGCCGCCCCGGTCTTCATCGCATGCCGCGCCGTCGGATTACACCGAGCCGCCGCGCAAAAAGCGCCGCTCCATTATTCCCATTCTGCTCATCATCATCGGCATCGGCCTGATTGTTGCCGCCGCTGCCATCTTTATCAATGCTCAGATTGGCTATAAGCAGGCAAGCGATTCGTACCAGAAAATCGAAAAGCAATATGTAAGCGATAAGGACGCCAGCGGCGTGCCGATTATCGACTTCGATGCACTTGCCCAGACAAATCCCGAGGTTGTGGGTTGGATTTACGCGCCGGGAACCAACATCAACTATCCCGTGGTGCAGACCAATAACAACTCCAAATACCTCAACACGCTGTTTGACGGTACGTCCAATGCATCGGGTGCGATCTTCTTGGACAGCGACGATACCGCGCCAGGAATGGTTGACCAGCAGACTACGATCTATGGTCACCACATGAACGACGGATCGATGTTCAATGTGATCTCGGACACGACCGATCAGGCGACGTTCGACAGCATAGAGTACGTGTATTACATCACGCGCGACGCCACCTATAAACTGCGACCACTGGCGACCAAAGTTGTCGAGGACACGTATGCCAAGGCGCGCACGCCCAATTTTGAGGGCGGTGACGGGCTCAAGAACTACCTGTCCGAGATGCTCGACGGTGCCTCTGCCGTGGCGAGCGATGCCACCGATCGTGCCGCTTCGGCAACCAAGGTCGTGACGCTTGTGACCTGTCGTTCGTTATCGCTGAGCAACACGCGTGCTGTCATGGTGCTCACGCCGGTCGAGGAATAAGTTGTTCGAGAGTAGCTAAAAAGCCCCGTTCCAAATTGGCTACTCGACGACGGTAAGGGAGAAATGATGCTAGAGAATGGCAAAACGATGCCTTCGGTTGATGCTTGGCTGCGCGAGGCCAAGGCCGATGCTTCGGCGGCAGGCTGTGGGATGTATCTGACGCATAACGGTGTGGTGCGCGCGACGCCCAAGGCCGAGGCGCGCGGTGTCGAGACCGATGGCGTGGCGCCGGGCCACAAGGTGGGCGGCATGGTGTTCGGCTACGACGCCAGCAAGGTGCAGGCTGCTATCGAGGCCACGCGCGCGATGCCGGGTATCGGCTATGTGCGCGTGTGGCTGGCAAGCGGCGAGCTTGCCGTAGGTGACGACATCATGCTCGTGCTCATTGGCGGGGACATTCGCCCGCACGTGGTCGATGCGCTGCAGGCGCTCGTTGGCACCATCAAAAATGAGTGTGTGAGTGAGGTTGAGCGCGAGGCGTAGAGGTTTGCGTCGATAGAAGGCTCGTTTATAAAAATGCCCGCCGGTACGTGTGATACCGGCGGGCATTTTGCGTTTTGGGCGCGGTGAGCGCTACACGCGCGTTGCATCCTTGGGGCTCATGGTCATGCTCTGGAAGCGATTCTCCATAAAGTCATTATCGAAGTACTTGCCGTAGAACTGCGCAACGGGAATATCCGGTTCCGTGCCGTTGACGCGCTGATACCAATAATCGAGCGACTGCAGCGTCATAACGCCATCGACCAGCATAATGATGGTGAAGATGACAGTAGCCGAGTAGCGACTCTTCCACGGAATCATGTTGATGAGCTTGAGTAGCCTCGGCAGCAGCAGCTTGATCCAGATGAGGCCACCCAGGCCCCACAGGCAGGCGAAGCCCGTGCAGGTACGTCCGCCGGTAAGGACGGCGAGCGGATCGGGCATGCCAAAGAGCTTCATATGTGAGTAGCTCCACGAGACCACTCCAAACGAGGTCTGCATAAACCAGCCCACGAACACCTCAAAGCTCGCGCCGAGCAGCGCGCTCACCAAAAAGATAATGATGGGGTTCTTTTTGTAGAAGCGGTTGAGCACCATGGTCATGAGTACGGCGCCAAATCCATAGATGGGGCTGAAGGGGCCAAACAGCATGCCGGCGCGGTTCTGGTAGACGCCAGGGTCGTCGACCGTCATGTGCCAGATGTCCTCGGCGATCAGGCCGAGTATGCAGCAGACAAAGAATACCCAGAACAGGTTGAAGTAGTTGAGCTTGATGTAGCCTTCGCCGGTTTCATCGCGCCCGAGCATGCCCTCGGCGGCGGCGTCGCGATCGAGCATTTCCTGCAGGCGGCGCTGCAGCTCGCGCTCCTGGCGCAGCGTGGGGTCGACGGTGGTCGAAAGCGCGACGAGGATGCCGAGCTGGATGGCAGGGCGCAGCAAGAAAGGCCCGATACCCTGGAGCATCACGTCAACCAAAAGCTCGACGACGGTCAATGCGATAAGGATATAGGACAGACGGGCGGCATTGCGGCGCTGGTTCTTGATGAGGTCCAGGCCAAAGATGATCAAGATGACGGCACTGGCAGCCGAGAGCATGATGCCGGCGACAATCAGTCCGACCGCGACGAGCGTGTTGTCGCCGAGCTTGGCGGCGGCGTTGCCGTTGATGAGTGCGGTGATGACCTGCCACATAAAGGCGCCGACCGACGGGAGCGTACCCACGCCGGACAGGATGCACAGGACGGCGTACACCTTAATGATGAGGGGGATCTTCTTGACCTCCGTGGCGCTGGGGACGCTGGGGTCGAGTTCGTTTCGATCCATACATAACCTTTCTCGTTTTGCTGTAGGTACAAGGATACGCCGCCGACCTGCCAAAAGACAGGACGAACGTCCCAATTGCAACAATGCAAGCCCCAACGGCGGACGAGACGCGTCGCGACGGAAGCATGCGGGATCGTCGACCCCGAGGAGGTTGCCCAATAAAATGTTTGGCTGCAAAACGGATTATAAGCTCGGTGGGCTTTTAAAAAGCGCTGTTCATGCGCGGGAGTGCTTGTCTTGCCGTGCGTATAATAGGGCAGGTAACGCCAAATAACGAGGCTCTGAGGGGATGCCATGTCTCAAGAAACCATCCGCGCGGTCGAGCGTGCCGCGGGACAGGTGAAGACCATGTCGACGTATGATCCGGACTCCGACCAGCTGCATGAGGAATGCGGCATTTTTGGTGTGTGGGCACCCGATCGCGATGTGGCTCGACTGACGTACTTTGGTCTGCGCGCGCTGCAGCATCGCGGCCAGGAATCGGCGGGAATCGCCGTGGGTGATGGCGGCACGGTTATGGTTCGCAAAGACCTGGGACTGCTCGATCGCGTGTTCTCCAACGCCGACTTGTCGACGCTCTCCGGCCAGCTGGCCGTGGGCCACGTGCGCTATGGCACTGCCGGTGCCAAGAGCTGGGAAGCCTCGCAGCCGCATCTTTCTACCATCAACAGCGTCATTATCGCGCTCGCGCACAACGGTACCCTCGTCAACACCGACGAGCTGCGCCGCCAGCTGATCGAGCTGGGCGTGCCGTTCCTTTCCAATTCGGATTCCGAGGTCGCGACTAAGCTTATCGGCTACTTTACTCAGCGTACAGGCCATCTGCGCGAGGGCATTCGCAAGACCATGGAGCTCGTGCGCGGCGGCTACGCCATGACGCTCATCAACGAGCAGGCGCTCTACGCATTCCGCGATCCGCACGGCATTCGCCCGCTCGTGCTGGGCAAGCTGGTGGATGAGGGCCTGGACCAGGCCGATGCCGCATCCGTTTCGCAGCTGCCGTCGCAGGACGGCGCCGCGACGGTCGACGCCACCACCCATGTCACGCGCGCCGGCGGCTGGGTCGTTGCCTCCGAGACCTGCGCGCTCGATATCGTGGGCGCCGAGTACGTCCGCGACGTCCGTCCCGGTGAGATTTTGCGCATCAGCGCCGAGGGCCTTGTGTCCGAGCAGGGCGTGCCTGCCGCCGAAGAGCCTGCTAACTGCATTTTTGAGCAGGTCTACTTTGCTCGCCCCGATTCCATCATGAACGGCAAGAGCGTCTACGCCTGCCGTTATGACATGGGTCGTCAGCTGGCACATGAGGAGCCCGTCGAGGCCGACCTGGTCATCGGCGTGCCCGACTCCGGCCTGCCGCCCGCGGAGGGCTATTCGCACGAGAGTGGCATTCCCTTTGGCGAGGGCCTCATCAAGAACCGCTATGTGGGCCGTACGTTTATCGAGCCTACGCAGGAGCTGCGTGCCATGGGCGTGCGTATGAAGCTCAACCCGCTGCGTGACAACATCGAGGGCAAGCGCCTGGTCGTCATCGACGACTCCATCGTGCGCGGCACCACCATGGTGCAGCTCGTCAAGATGCTACGCAACGCTGGCGCCAAGGAGATTCATATCCGCATCAACTCGCCCGAGGTCATCTGGCCGTGCTTCTACGGCATCGATACCGACGTGCAGTCGCAGCTTATCAGCGCCAACAAGACGGTCGATGAGATTTGTGAGTATATCGGCGCCGATTCGCTGGCCTTCCTTTCGGTCGAGGGCCTGCTTAAGGTCATGCCCAAGGGCGGTTACTGCGATGCGTGCTTTACCGGCCGCTACCCCGTGGCGATTCCCGAGAGCTTTGGCCGCGACAAGTTCATGGAGGGCTTTAAGCCCCGCAACCTGGACAAGCCGCTGCACTTTGATGACGACGCCGTGGTCGAGAAATACGACGATCGCAGCTGGGAAGAGGAACACGGCGAGGCCTAAAACCTGCCATGTGGGGACAGGTTTATTTTGGTAGGTTTTACCTACTGTTTTGTTGATATGACGGCGCGCGTTGTTATGGCGCGCGCCGAAATGAACGCAACTATGAGCACCGTTTGGCGCCCGCGCGGCGCCACGGTAGTGGGAGAGGAAGGCTCAGATGAGCGACAGCAAGCATGTGACGTATGAGGATGCCGGCGTCGATACCGCCGAGGGCGGCCGCGCCGTTGACGCTATTAAGCAGATGGTTAAGGACACCAACCGTCCCGAGGTCATCGGCGGCATCGGTGGCTTTGGTGGCCTGTTCTCGGCTGCCGCGCTTAAGGATATGGAAGACCCGATTCTGATTAGCGGTACCGACGGCGTGGGCACCAAGCTCGTGCTCGCCCAGATCATGGACCGTCACGAGACGGTGGGCCAGGACCTGGTTGCTATGTGCGTCAACGACATTCTGGCTTCGGGCGCCGAGCCGCTGTTCTTCCTGGACTACGTTGCCATCGGCCACATCGAGGCCGAGCACATGGCAAAGATCATCAAGGGTGTAGCCGACGGCTGTAAGCTCGCGGGCTGCGCGCTCGTGGGCGGTGAGATGGCCGAGCACCCCGGCGTCATGGCTCCTGCCGACTACGACCTTGCCGGATTTACCGTGGGCGTCGTCGACCGTCCCAAGATGCTCGACCCCGCGAACGTCCGCCCCGGCGACGTGATCCTGGGCCTGCCTTCCACTGGCGTGCACTCCAACGGCTACTCGCTCGTGCGCAAGGTCATTGGCGTCGACGGCATTAAGCCGGGCACGCCCGAGGCCGCCGCTAAGGCCGAGGAGCTGAGCCGTCCGCTCGAGGAACTCGGCGGCGCATCGCTGGCAGACGCCCTGCTGGCTCCCACGCGCATCTACGTCAAGCCGATTCTGGAGCTGCTGCGCGGCGGCGCCAACGTGCACGCTATCGCCCACATCACTGGCGGCGGTATTACCGAGAACCTCAACCGCGCGCTTGCCGACGACGTCGACGCCGTGGTCACCCGCAACGGCGCCGAGATGGGTTGGGACGTTCCGCCCGTCATCACCTACGTGTCGCGCCAGGCCGAGCTCGCGCCCAACGAGGCATGCAAGACCTTCAACATGGGCGTTGGCCTGTGCCTGATCGTCGCCCCCGAGGACGAGGCTGTCGTGACCGAGGCCCTGGTCGCGCTGGGCGAGAAGCCGTTCCGCGTGGGCGAGTGCGTCGAGGGCTCCGGTAAGGTCGTGTACTCCGATGAGCGCTAACGAGCAGATGGCTGCTGCCGCGAGCCTGGGCTTTGTGCCCTACACCCGTCCGACCGGCACCGATACGGCCGAGCCGCTCAAGATCGGTGTGCTCATCAGCGGTTCGGGTACCAACCTGCAGGCGCTGATCGATCTGATCGCCGCCGGCAAGCTCAACGCTTCGATTGAGCTTGTGGTGTCGAGCCGTCCTTCGGCTAAGGGTTTGCAGCGCGCTGAGCGCGCGGGCATCCAGACGCTCACGCTGTCCAAGGATGTCTACGCCGACCCCATCGCCGCTGACGAGATCATCGCGCACGAGCTTCTCGAGCGCGGCTGCGAGTATGTGGTCATGGCCGGCTACATGCGCATGGTGCACACGCCTCTGCTGGCGGCGTTTCCCAACCGCGTGGTCAATCTGCATCCGGCGCTGCTGCCGAGCTTTACCGGTGCGCATGCGATTGACGATGCCTTTGCGCGCGGCGTCAAGGTGACCGGCGTGACCGTGCACTTTGCCAACGAGATTTACGACAACGGCCCCATCATCGCCCAGCGCGCGCTGGCTGTTGAGGAGGGCTGGGATGTCGACACGCTCGAGGAGCACATCCATGCGATTGAGCATGTGCTGTATCCCGAGGTCGTGCAGATGCTCGCCGACGGCCGCGTCCACGTGCTGGAGAGCGGCAAGGTCGCAATTGACGCGCCTCGCGGCTAGCGGCGCACAGTACAATTTAGCCGAGTAGTCAGGGTGGTCATTGGCGCCAAGGCGCACGTGGCCACCCTTTGTTTTGGGTAGTCACCTGCGACGTTCTTTAACGACTAGTCATTCAAGAACGTCGCAGGTGACTAGGTGAGAGAGGTGAGCGCATGGCGGATAACGAAGCGCTGTTTACGCCTGAGCTGGTGTTTTTTGATTGGGAGTGCGCGACGCCGGGCGAGGTGTTTGCGCGGCTCGAGGGTGAGCTTGCCCCGCGCGGCTACATTGCCGACGGTTGGCTCGACGCCGTTCGCACGCGCGAGGATGCCTATCCCACGGGTCTTGCCATGCCGGCGGCAAACATTGCCATTCCGCATACCGATCCGGGATTTGTGGCCAAGCCCTATATCGCGGTGGTGAAGCCCGCCGCGCCCGTGACATTTAACGCTATGGCTGGCATGGGCGCTCCGGTGCCGGCGCAGATCGTCATCAATCTGGGTATTGCCGAGCCGGGCGGTCAGGTCGAGGCCCTGCAGGCGCTCATGAACATCTTTATGGACGCCGATGCCGCAGGCGACGTGCTCGGCCAGACCACGCCTCAGGGCATGGTCGACGCCATCCGCCGTCACTTCTAAGGTGGGGCTAAGCCGGCACTTGGGGACGTTCCTTTTCTGCCGGCACTTGGGGACTGTCCCTAACTGCCGGCACATAAAGAACGTCCCCAACTGCCAAGTGCCGCATCTGTCCCCTTTGCACCAAAATGGTGCAGATTAACCTGTCCCCAATGCACCAAGCGTGTCGCGGGGGCCGCGTTGTGACACAATGGCGTTTGTTCGATTCGTTATGCGAAAGGCCAACTATGGCAAATAAGAAAAAGAACCCCGCACCCGAGCCGACGCCCGAGCAGCAGGCTCGCGCCGCCTCTAGCTCTCGCAAGAAGCAGCGCAAGACCTATGTGTCCAAGACCGTCAAGATTGTCCTGGTGGTCATCGGCGTGCTGGCGATGCTGCTCTCGGTCTCGGCCATGGCATGCTCCGGTCTCATGTCGCAGGCAGAGGATACCTCGAGCTACAAGCTTACCGGCGGTGTTGCTGCAACTATCAACGGCACCAACCTCACCGAGGACACCGTGACCAAGCAAATCATGAGTATGCGCACGTCCTACGGCTACACCAAGGACAAGGACTGGGCGCAGTACCTGGTCGACAACGACCTCACACCCAAGAAGTATCGCAAGCAGCTCATCGACTCCTACGCGCAGCAGATCCTGCTTCAGCAAGCGCAGAAGGAAAACGGCGTGACCGTCTCGGACGAGGAGGTCGAGAAGGCTTGGAAGGACGCGTGCAAGAGCGCGGGCGGTGCCAAGGCCTTTAAGAAGACCCTCAAGACCTACGGCTATACCGAGGACACCTACAGGGACTCACTCAAGGAGAGTCTGGCGCAGCAGAAACTCAAGGATGCCGTCGCGCCCACCAGCAAGCCCAAGGACAGTGAGATCGTCGATTACATCAACGAGAACCTGTCTAACTACAACGATGCCCGCCGCTCTTCAAACATCCTGATCAAGGTTGATTCCGACGCATCTGACGAGGACAAGGCCGCCGCCAAGGCCAAGGCGCAGGAGTGCCTGGACAAGATCAACTCCGGCGAGCTGAGCTTTGAGGGCGCCGTTGAGCAGTACTCCGAGGACGCCGGTTCCAAGGAGAAGAAGGGCGATGTGGGCTGGGATAAGCTCACCACTTTCGTCGACAGCTACCAGACGGCGCTCGAGGGACTCAACAAGGGCGACGTGAGCGAAGTCGTCGAGTCGACCTATGGCTACCACATCATCAAGTGCACCGACTACTTCCATGTCGATAATCAGGTCGATGACATCAACCAGGTGCCCAAGGCTATCAAGAAGTACGTCTCCAACGTGGTGAAGACGCAGACGGCCAGCACCGCGTACAGCGAGTGGCTGGAGCAGTACAAGAAGGACGCCGACATTACCGTCAACCCCATGCCCAAGGACGTACCCTATAACGTGAGCCTGAAGGGCGTCACCAAGAGCTCGACCGACGATTCGTCGACGACTGAGTAATCATGGGGCGGTGCTCGCACGAGTGCCGCCCACGCTATTAGAGAGGATTTGCAGATGACCAACGAAGAGCTGCAGAAAGAAATGATCGCGGCCATGAAGGCCAAGGACAAGGTTCGCCTGTCCATCATTCGCCAGGTCAAGGCAGAGGTGAAGAATATCGAGGTTAACGAGCGCCGCGATGTGACCGAGGAAGACGTCAACAGCATGATCAAGCGTCTGATCAAGCAGACGAGCGAGACGCTGGAGATGTCCATCAAGGCCGGCACCGACCAGGAGCGTACCGACAACCTGACCGAGCAGGTCAAGATTCTGGAAAGCCTGCTGCCCGCGCAGGTTTCGGGCGAGGAGCTCGAGGCCCTGATCGAGCAGGTTATCGCCGAGCTGGGTGCCACGTCCAAGAAGCAGATGGGCCAGGTTATGGGTGCACTCGGCAAGGCCACCGGCGGCAACTTCGACAAGCCGGCCGCGGCAAAGATCGTCGGAGCAAAATTGGCGTAATTTGTTACGCGGTTTTACCAAACCGCGTAACGGCTCGACGCTGCAAACCCGCACACGCGGCAATCTGACGTTCAATTTCAAGGGCGCGACCATAAGGTCTGCGCCCTTTCATTTCACGTCACCTTGCTCGCGTGTACGGGTTTTCGCTCATATGAACCAATCCGCTGTCAAGAGCCACAATGGCCCCGCCGACCGCTTGCAATCGGTCGGCGGGGCCTGCCGTTAACCCGTCCCGGTCCGCCCCCGGCATGTCGTCGACGCCTTCGGCTCAGTCTCATATCCGCGGATACCGTTCTGTCGGCCCGCACTCCATTCCTTCGGCGGGGCTCCCCAAGTCTGACTACGCGCATGTGGCCGCTGCCGCGCGCCCAGCGAAAGCGGGGGTATCCCCGAAGGCTGCCCGGCTCGCCGGGACGGGGGCTATGTCTATTCGGTTGCCTCCCGGCACATCGCGCCGAGGGCCCACAGCCACCTCACGAGCTCGGCGGCGGTGGCGGCGTTCGCCTTCGCCTGGGGCATGCCCCTGGCGAGCATCTCCTCGCGGCGCCGGAGCAGGCGCTCGGAACCCTTCCTCCCGTGCATCCTTACCTCGAGCGGGACGCCGCTGCCCTTGGGCATCAGCTTCGGTTGGTGGCTCGCTTGGACGTAGCTCCAGGACCCCTCGACTGCCAACCTCCTGACGAGCGCGTCGCCGGCCCCGCTGATCCCGCCGAGGCGCACGGAGTCCGCGCTCGACCTCTGCTTCGGGGCGAGGCCGAAGTAGGACGTCACCTGCCTGCCGGAGCGGAACCTCGAGAAGTCGCCGACCTCGGACGCGAAGGCGGCGGCGAGCGCGAACCCGCACCCCTTGATCGACTGGAGCGCCTCGACCTCCGCCGAGAGGGGGCCCGCCGCGACGGCGGCCCTGTACTCGGCGAGGAGGTCGTCGCGCGTCTCGGCGGCCGCCTCGACCTCGTTCCTCAGCGCCGCAAGCGCCCGGATGCCGCCGTCGTCGGCGGGCCGAACCTTGTCGAGCCACCTGAGGAAGTCGTACGTCCAGTACCTCCGGGGGTTTCCGGCCGGCGTCGTGCCGCCGTAGGCGTAGCCACGGCGGGCCAGGAACGCCAGGAGCCGCTGCTTCGCCGCCGCGAGCCTCGCGGTCGCCGCGTCGTGGGCCCCGGCGAGGTCCCTGAGCCCCTCGATCTCGGGGGACGGCACCCATACCGGGGAGATATCGTGCGACAGTATCGCCTTGGCCATCCTGGCCGCGTCGTTGCGGTCGTTCTTGGACGAGAAGTCTGCCGCCGACCTCGGGACCTTGGAGACGGCCGCGACGACGCAGTCGACGCCGAGCCCGGAGAGCTCCCTCTGCGGGGCGAAGCCGAGGTAGCCGCTCTCGTAGGCGGCGAGCGACGGGCCGGGGAAGCCCGACATCCACTCCGCGACCTCGCCCCAGGGGTTGCCGCGGAACCTCCTCGTCACGGCCTCGCCCGTCTCCGCGTCGAGCGCGCAGACGGTGGTGGACCTGAGGTGTACGTCCATTCCGAAGGCGGTAGAATATCTAGGCACGGGAGCCTCCCAACCTCGTTGCGGCGCGGCTGCGCCTCTGGCACTTCAACAACATTGTCGCAGCCCCGACCCGCGGTCACGAGCGGGGGCTCCTGTCGTTTCCGTGCCCTCGGATTGGGTCATAGTGTCTGACTTATGCTCAACAAGGGCGGTTGGAGGAAGGGCGTCCCCCGCGGGCGCTCATTGGGGACGGGCTTAAATGAGTGCCCAATGAGCAGGTACTCATTTAAGTCTGTCCCCAATGACTAGGTGCCGACGAGCAGGTGGAAGGTTGCGGGTTCTTTACGGGAATGTAGTGTGGGCTGCGGAAACGTGGTTCTTTCCGTACAATAGTGCAACTCGTGTAAACGCAGGGAAGGGACATTCATGGCAGACATGATCGAGATCAAGCATCTCAACAAGTACTTTGGCGACCTGCATGTGCTCAAAGATATCAATCTCACCGTCAAGCGCGGCGAGAAGCTCGTAATGATCGGGCCTTCCGGCTCGGGTAAGTCGACACTCATCCGTTGCGTCGATTATCTGGAGGAGCCCACGTCGGGCGAGGTCGTCATCGACGGTACGCCGCTCACCAAAAAGAATCACCTGGAGATGGCTCGCAAGTATAGTTCCATGGTGTTTCAGCAGTTCAACCTGTATCCCAACATGACGGTGCTCGGCAACCTGACGCTCGCGCCCATCAAGCTGCAAAAGAAGAGCAAGGAGGAGGCGACCGAGATCGCCATCGCCGCGCTCAAGCGCGTTGGCATGGCGCATAAGGCCGGCGAGTATCCGCAGAACCTCTCGGGCGGTCAGCAGCAGCGCATCGCCATCGCCCGCGCCCTGTGCACCAAACAGCCCATCATCCTGTTTGACGAGCCGACCTCGGCGCTCGACCCCGAGATGGTCCAGGAAGTCCTGGACGTTATGATTGAGCTTGCGCAGGAGGATATCACCATGATCTGCGTGACGCACGAGATGGGCTTTGCGCGCCAGGTGGCCGACCGCGTCATCTTTATGGAGGACGGCCGCATTCTGGAGGAGGGCACCCCCGAGCACTTCTTCGATAACCCCGAGAACCCGCGCTGCCGTGAGTTCCTGTCCAAGATTTTGCACTAGGCGCGGTGATGGACATGACGGATATGACGAGGGCGGCCGTATCGCGCCGTCACTTTTTGCAGCTGGCTGGCGCCAGCATGCTTGCGCTGACGGGGACCGCGCTTACCGGTTGCGGCAACTCCACCAGCGGCGAGGGCTCCGACAAGGGGTCCAAGCTTGCGGCCATCAAATCGCGTGGCCATCTGAATGCCGGCGTTAAGAAGGACGTTCCCGGCTACGGCTATTACGACACCGCCAAGGGCCGCTTTGAGGGCATGGAAGTCGATTTGTGCTACCAGATCGCTGCTGCCGTCTTTGACGTGAGCTACAAGGAGGCCCGCGCCCAGGAGCTTGTCGAGTTTAGCGACGTAACGCCCAAGACACGCGGCCCGCTGATCGATAACGGCCAACTCGACGTGGTCGCGGCGACCTACACCATCACCGACGAGCGCAAGAAGAGCTGGGATTTCTCGACGCCGTACCGCACCGACTACGTGGGGCTCATGGTCAAGAAGCGTTCGGGCTTTACCTCGATTGAGGATCTGGACGGCAAGGTCATCGGCGTGAGCCAGGGTGCTACCACGCAGGGCCTGATCGAGCAGATGATCAAGGACAACGGCTTTAGCTGCAAGCCAGAGTTTAGGGCCTTTAGCGGCTACCCCATCATCAAGAGCTCGCTCGACGCCGGCAATATCGACGTCTTTGCCATGGACCGCTCCACGCTGGCCGGTTACATGAACGAGACCGTTGAGCTGCTGCAGCCCGAGGTCAAGTTTGGCGAGCAGGGCTACGGCGTGGCGACCAAGAAGGGCTGCGACCTTTCGGCCGTGGTCGATCAGGTGATTTGCGATCGCCTGGCCGACGGCTGGCTCGACCAAGAGGTCAAGACCTGGGGTCTTGTATAGGCGCATCGTCCAAGGAAGGAATCAAATGCTCGAAGGATTATTTGACGCCGACCGTTGGTCGACGACATTTCAAAATATGGGGCCCTTCTGGGAGGGCTTTGGCGTGACGCTGCAAGTGGTCGTTGCCGGTCTACTGCTGTCGCTGGTACTGGGCACGCTGCTGGGCGTGTTCTCTACCACTCGCTCGCGCGTGCTGCGCGCCATAAGCCGCGTGTACGTGGAGTTTTACCAGAACACCCCGTTGCCCGTGCAGGTGCTCTTTATGTACATGGCCGGTCCGCAGTTTTTGCAGGCCATAACCGGTGCCGATCAGCCGGTGCGCATCGCGCCGTTCGTGCTGGGCTTCTTGGGTGTGGGCCTGTATCACGCGGCCTACATTTCGGAGGTCATCCGCACTGGTATCGAGGCGGTTCCGCGCGGTCAGATGGAGGCGGCCCAGAGCCAAGGCTTCACCCGTGCGCAGGCATACTGGTACATCGTGCTGCCCCAGACGTTCAAGATCATTTTACCGCCGCTGTGCAACCAGGCGCTCAACCTGGTCAAGAACACGTCGGTGCTGGCGCTCGTGGCCGGCGGCGACCTTATGTACCGTTCCGACAACTTTGTGAGTCTGTACGGGTACCTGCAGGGATACATCGTCTGCTGCCTTATGTACTTCATCATCTGCTTTCCGCTCGCCATGCTGGTGCAGTGGCTCGAGCGCCGCTCCAAGGAGCGTCCGCGCGGCGTGAGCCTGGCCGAGCTGGGGCTCGACAACGTAGAGGAGGCCTAGCGCATGGAAATCTTCAACGCGACCAACCTGCTCTACATTTGGGGCGGCTTTGTTAAGACCATCGAGATCTCGGCGCTGTCGATTTTTTTCTCGCTCATCTTTGGCACGGTGCTGGCGCTCGTTAAGAGCTATGCGCCCCGCCCGTTCCGTATTTTGGTGAGCGCCTATATCGAGCTGTTCCGTTGCACGCCAAACCTGCTGTGGATCCTGTTTATCTACTTTACGGTGCAGGGTTTGGACATTGTGATTTCGACCATCGCCTTTACGCTGTTTACCAGCGCCGTTATGGCCGAGATTGTGCGCGGCGGCCTCAACTCGATTCCGCGCGGCCAGTTTGAGGCGGCGCAGAGCCAGGGTTTTGGCTTCTTTGCCACCATGCGCTACATCATCCTGCCGCAGACGTTTAAGACGATTATTCCGGCGCTGTTTAGCCAGTGCACGACCGTCATCAAGGACAGCTCGTATCTTTCGGGCATTAACGTGGCCGAGCTCATGTACACGGCAAACGTCGTGATGGCCCACGCGATCGACCTGTCGCAGGTGCTTATGCTCTACGGCCTGGTGTTTGCGATGTACTTTGTGCTCAACTTTGGTATCTCGCTGCTGGTTCGCGCATATCAGAGGCGAATGGTGGCAGCGTAGAATGTGGCAAAGGGACAGCCCCTTTGTCACATAGAGAAAGGAATCGCGATGAGCGATCTGGAGAACAAGAAGAGTCCTGTGGTCATTACCATCGCGCGCGACTTTGGCGCCGAGGGCCACGAGATTGGTCGCATGCTTGCCGACGAGTTGGGGATTCCGCTGTATGACAACGAGCTGCTGGTGCGTGCGTCGCTGCGTGCGGGTGAGTCGCTCGATAAGATGGCCGCCTATGACGAGCGTCTGGCCGTGGAGAACATGGCGTTTCTGCCCGACCGCTACGATGCGCGTTCGTACTCGGATAAGTTGTTCCAAAAGATGAGCCAGGTGATTTTGGATCTGGGTGAGACCGAGAGCTGCATTATCGAAGGCCGTCTGTCCGATTACCTGCTGCGTAACAACCCCAACCACATTGCCGTGTTGGTGACCGCACCCTTTGAGGACCGCGTCGAGATCGTGCGCAAGAAGCGCGGACTTAACAAAAAGAAGGGCGCCAAGCTGGTCAAGCAGCAGCAGAAGGCGCGCGAGGCGTTCTATAAGCGCTACAGCGCCGGCAAGTGGAAGATGACGAGCGGTAAAGACATCGTCGTCAACCGCGCCAAGCTGGGCCGCGAAGGCTGCAAGGACGTCATCGCCGCTGCCTACCGCTACAAAGTGGCCCAGCTCGAAGCTTAACCGACCAAAACCACCACAAAGGTGCCTGTCCCCATCGTGGTGGTGGGGCGGCCGGCATAGAAAAAGTCCCCGCCGGGCGTGTGCTCGACGGGGACTTTGCCGTTTGGTGGCTAGCGCTGTAGGTGATTACTCGCCCAGCAGGCTCTTGGTGATGGAAGCGGCGGCCTTCTTGCCGGCGCCCATCGCCAGAATGACCGTAGCGGCACCGGTGACGATGTCGCCGCCGGCCCAGATGCGGGGATCGGTGGTCTGGCCAGTCTCCTCGTCGGCGACGATGTAGCCCCACTTGTTGAGCTCCATCTTGCCGCCGATCTTCTTTGCGAAGGGGTTGGCGTTGGTGCCGATAGCCGAGATCGCGACGTCGCAAGGGATCTCCTCGATGGCGCCCTCGATGGGCACCGGGCGACGGCGGCCGGACTCGTCGGGCTCGCCGAGCTCCATCTTCTGGACCTTGACGGCGCACACGGAGCCGTCCTCGCCAGCGACAAACTCGAGCGGGGAAACGAGCGGCAGAACCTCGACGCCCTCGGCCTTGGCATGGTGCAGCTCAGCGCGACGGCAGGGCATCTCGTCCTCGGTACGACGGTAGGCGATGATGGCGTGCTCGGCGCCCAGGCGCTTGGCGGTACGGACGGCGTCCATAGCCACGTTGCCGCCACCAAAGACGACGACGTTCTTGCCGTGCTTGGTGGGGGTGTCGTACTCGGGGAACTTGTTGGCCTTCATCAGGTTCACGCGGGTGAGGTACTCGTTCGCGAAGAAGACGTTGGGCAGATTCTCGCCGGGGACGTTGAGGAACTTGGGCAGGCCAGCGCCGGTCGCCACGTAGATGGCGTCGAAGCCCTGCTCGAACAGCTCCTCGGCCGTGGCCATGTTGCCCACGACGGAGTTGTACTCAAACTTGACGCCCATGTCCTCCAGGCCGTCAATCTCGCGCTTGACGACTGCCTTGGGCAGACGGAACTCGGGGATGCCGTAGACCAGCACGCCGCCGCCGGTGAAGAAGGCCTCAAAGACGGTGACGTCAAAGCCGTTGCGGGCGAGCTCGCCGGCGCAGGTGATGCCGGACGGGCCGGAGCCGACGACGGCGACCTTCTTGCCGTTCTTGGGGGCCATCTTGGGCGTGGAGGCGAGCTCGGGGCGGTCACCCAGGAAGCGCTCGAGCTGGCCGATGGCCACAGGCTCGGACTTCTTACCACGGATGCACTTGCCCTCGCACTGGTTCTCCTGCGGGCAGACACGGCCGCAGATAGCGGGAAGCATGGAGTCCTCGCGGATGGTATCGAGGGCGCCGCCGAAGTCCTTCGCGCGGATCTGCTCGATAAAGCGGGGGATGTTGATGTTGACGGGGCAGCCCTCAACACAGAACGGCTTCTTGCAGTTGAGGCAGCGCTCGGCCTCGGCCAGCGCCATCTCCTCGGTGAAGCCCTTGTCGACGGGGCGGAAGTCGCAGGCGCGCTCGGCAGCCGGCTCCTCGTTATCGGGGGTGCGGGGCGACTTCATATCGGCAACGAAACGACCGTTAACTAGTGGCATGCGCAGCTCTTTTCCTCATAGGCCTTGAGGGACTCGCCCTCTTCGGAACGGTAAGCGGCCTGGCGGGCACGAAGGTCATCCCAGTCGACCAGGGTGGCATCGAAGTCGGGGCCGTCGACGCAAGCGAACTTGGTCACGCCGCCCACCTCGACGCGGCAGCAGCCGCACATACCGGTGCCGTCAACCATGATGGGGTTGAGCGACGCGGTGATGGGGGTGTCGTACTTCTGGGCGGTGAGGGTCGAGAACTTCATCATCGGAACGGGGCCGACGCAGAAGACCTGGCTCACGGCCTTGTCCTGCAGCAGGCGCTCCAGCGGAGCGGTGACAACGCCCTGCTCGCCGTAGGAACCGTCGTCAGTGGTGATGTGGATGTGGTCCTCGTCGAGGAGCTCGCGGAACTGGTCCTCCATGAGCAGGAGGTCCTTGGTGCGGGCGCCCATGATGGCGTGAACTTCGTGACCGGTCTCGACCAGGTGCTTGGCGACCGGGAAGGCAATTGCCAGGCCGACGCCGCCGCCAATGACGGCGCAGGGGCCCTCGGCCATCTCGGTGGGAACGCCCAGCGGGCCCACGACGTCGCGCAGCGACTCGCCGGCCTCGTAGGTGGACAGCATCTCGGTGGTCTTGCCGATCACCATGAAGATGAACTCGACCCAGCCCTCGTCACCGTTCCAGCCGGCCAGGGTAAACGGGACGCGCTCGCCCGTCTCGTTGGCGCGAACCATGAGGAACTGTCCAGCGTGCGCATGCTTGGCGATTGCAGGCGCCTCGATACGGAACTTGAACACCTTCTCCGAGAACTGCGTCTTCTCCAGGATCTTATACATAGAACCCCTCTCTTGTTAGGGCCACCGAACCGTGCCTCCACGGAAATGGACGGTAGCCCGAATAAAACCGTACGCGCACAGGCGTTGTGCAGACATACGGTGCAAATTATACCCTCATGGACATGTCACTTACGTGTGTCTTCGGCGGTTGGGAGCAGGGTTTATCCACTTTGGCCTACCAAAGGGGGAGAGGTTTATTTTGGTCGGTTTTATCAGGTAAAACGGCAAATGGGGCCGGCCTCGCACATCGGTGAGACCGGCCCCCATTGGAGCGCTGCATATGTATGGCGGCACAGGGTTTATTGCGGTGCGGCCGCTGCGGTGTTTCCGCATACAGAACCTGCCAAAATAAACCTGTCCCTAAATAGTAGGTTCTAGTGCTTGCCGTTGGCGGAAGCGGCGCCGTTTACGTGATCGCGGGCGTAGATTACGCCGTGGACGATGGCCAGACCGGCGGCATCTGCGGCGCGGGCGCAGGTGTCCTGGAAATCTTCGGCCTCGCGGGCGCGCAGCTGCTTAAGAACGTAGTCGGCGACGGCCATCTTGCCGGGAGGGTTGCCGATGCCGGTGCGGATGCGGCTGAAGTCGCGGCTGCCCATCTTGTCGATGATGGAACGCAGGCCGTTGTGACCGGCATGGCCGCCGCCCACCTTAACACGCACGTCGCCGGCGGGAATATCGAGCTCGTCGTGGATTACGAGCAGCTCCTCGGCCTTGATCTTGTACTCGCGACAGAGCTTGGAGATGGGGCCGCCCGAGGTATTCATGTACGACTGCGGCTTGACCAGCACAATCTGGCGCTTGCCACCCTCTTCCTCAGCATCGTTGATATTGATGAGCGCGACCTCGGCGCCTGCTTGGTTTTTCCAGTACGTGACGCCGGCCTGACGGGCCAGCTCGTCGATCGCTTTGAAGCCAGCGTTGTGGCGGGTCTCGGCATATTCCTCGCCAGGGTTGCCAAGCCCGGCAACCATGCGAATCTTAAGCGGCTGTGCAGCTGCCATGTTCATCCTTTCGTTGATTTGTCGCCTGCTATGGTGAGCGACCCTGTTGCCGCTGTCAAATGGAGGGCAATTGAGGTTGTTTGGGGGCGTTTGGACGGCCGTCAAAATCCGAGGTGGACAGTTAGTTCAGATACGTATAAGTTCTGAGGACTCGAATTGCTCAATTCAATGCCGATACGTTGTTTTGGAGCTTTAGTTAGTCCATATGACGCTGTTTTGAAGTCTACCCTGCCTTCAAATCGGGCGAATGGTATAGAGATAACTGCAAAACAGCCTAATTCAATGTGTCCATTTATACGTATTTGAACTAACTGTCCAGCCCTGTTCGACGGTGCACGGGTGATTCGCCGTTTAGACCGGCGCGAGGCCGGTTCCGGCCCGCAGAGCGTTGAGCCAAGCGGCCTGACGCTTGCGATAGCCCTTGATACGGTACCGGAATCGGACTCCTGCGAGTCGATGCATCGTTTGGGCGAAGGCTTCGAGTGCAACAAGGTCTTTCATTTGGTCGCGATTGATAACCAGGACGTGGATGCCCATGGCCTTGAGGCCATTATTTCGATTGCCATCGTGGATGCGAGCGTTTTGAAGCTCATGCCCAATTCCGTTGTATTCGTTGTCGACTCCGGCTGCCGGGCAATATAGGTCGCAGATGGCATGGGGGATGCCCGAGGACATGTTGACCGCAAGAGTATCGAAGTCGATTCGATGGTTGAGTAGCAGGCCTCCCATGGGCAGGCTGCAACATCCGAATCCGCCAAAGCGCATGGGCGCTCCGAGAACGGCAAACATTAGGGATTCGGCTGGGGATGCGGATCCAGCCCGGGCGAGTTTGACTGCCGTGCGAAACGAGGCGTATGAGCTACTTTTGGCGAACCGTGCGACCGCCTCGAGCTCTTCGATGGTCGTGGCGGGCTCGCATTTGTAGTGCGCCTGTTCATAGCGGGTTTCGTTCTGTTGTTCGGCCGCTGACTGGTTGCCCAGGCAATCAAGATCGCCCGTCGCTTCGTAGCCATCGCCCTTGGGCCAGATGTCGTCATGGGCAATGGGGTATGTTGCCCCGGGAGGAAGGGAGTAAGTTCCGACCAGTTCCATGAGAAGCATCAAGGTTTTGGCGACTGATTCATTTTTAGAACAAAGCATGGCTGTCATGGCAGGAGACGTTGCGTAGATGTCGGCCTCGACGTGCATAATTGCACCTTCAGGAAGCGGAGCGGAGAGAATATGCTGAAGAAGTCGCTTGTCGGGGCGTCGGTTGCCTTCGTTTGAAACGAGAAGATCGAGCAGCTCGGAATCATCTTCATTCCAGGCGTCGAGTATCGAAAGTGCGCCAAAGTCTATCGCGTCATTATTGGGAATGCAGCTAGCCAAGGCCTGTGCTTGCTGTTCACTATCAATGGAGCTCCAGGGTAGGGCAGAGTACGCCCGTCGTGCGCGACGAATTGCGCGGAGGGCGGAGAAATGTGAAATCACGGTCGTCATAGCTATAACGTACTAAGTTGGCGGCAGAATGCGACCGCCATACCGTTCTTTTCGCTCAGCGGGGTGCTGGGCGCCATGAACGGCCGGGTGTTAGGAAATCGGTGGAATCGGTTGAGGGGATTGCAGGAAATTGAGCTCTGCCGAGAAGGTTGACGATGGCTACTGGACAGTTAGTTCAGATACGTATAAGGCGGCGGGCGTTCGAGGTGTTTCTAAGGGCCTTCGAGGGCGATTTGAAGATAATATATGCGGCGGTTGTACTCGAAAACGATGAGCTTCGGGCGGCATGGCATCCGCCGGGGAGCTCAGAAGGCTCCGAACGGACCTTTGGAGCTTTAAAAAATACGTATCTGAACTAACTATCCAGGGCGGATTGGCGAGGAATAGAAAAAGGGTCGGAAGCGAGCTTCCGACCCTTTAAAAACATCAAAGATGATGCGATACGCGTTGGACTACAGCGCGAAGTCGCCGCCGACGAGCGTGGAGACGGGCTCCTCGTGGTAAACGGCGGAGATGGCCTGAGCGAACTCCTCGGCGACCGAGATGGTCTTGATCTTGCCGCCGACCTCGACGGGGATGGCGTCGGTGACGACGCACTCGACGATGGGGGCGTCGTTCAGGCGCTCGATGGCCGGACCGGAGAAGATGCCGTGGGTGGCGCAGACGTAGATGTCGCCGGCGCCCATAGCCTTGAGCTCCTTGACGTTGGCGCACAGGGTGCCAGCGGTGTCGATCATGTCGTCGTTGATGATGCAGGTCTTGCCCTTGATGTCACCGATGATGCCCATGACCTCGGCGGCGTTGTGGCGCGGACGGCCCTTGTGGGCGATGGCCAGGTCGCAGCCGAGCATGTCGGACAGCTTCTTGGCGGCCTTGGCACGACCCACGTCGGGGGAGACGACAACCAGGTTGTCGGTGTCGAAGTGCATGTCGTTGTAGTACTGGCCAAACAGCGGCAGCGCGGACAGGTGGTTAACCGGGATATCAAAGAAGCCCTGGATCTGACCCTGGTGCAGGTCGAGGGTGATGATGCGGTTGACGCCGGCGCGCTCGAGCAGGTTGGCGACGAGGCGGGCGGTGATGGGCTCGCGCGGGCCGGCCTTGCGGTCCTGGCGGGCATAGCCGTAGTGGGTGATAACGGCGGTGATGGAGCGGGCGGATGCGCGCTTGGCAGCGTCGGTGGCGATGAGCAGCTCCATGAGCATATCGTTGACGTTGCCGCCGGCCACGGACTGAATCAGGAAGACGTCGGCGCCGCGGACGGTCTCGTCGTAGCGGGCGTAAATCTCACCATTGGCGAACTGCTTTAGCGTAAGGCCCGAAAGCTCGACCCCAAGGTACTCAGCGATCTTCTGAGCGAGGGGACGGTTGGAGGAACCGGAATACACGCGGATGGACTTGCGCATATTCTCCGACTTCTCGGGATCATTAATCGGCATTACCCTTCTCCTTTATACATCGAATGCCATATAGATGCCTTTTTGCATTGTAACCGCGCGGCGGGGTTTATCGAGTCTTGATAACGTCTTTACCGTCAACGGACACGAACCGACCACTCATCCGGTTGCGCAGGTCACGATAGAAAAAGGAGCCGCCCCCCATGGGAACAGCTCCTTTTGTGCTTGATAAAACGTTATGCCTCGTCGTCCTCGTGCAGGCGGCGGCGATAATCGGCGGCCCAGCCCTCGATATTTACCTGACGGGCGCGGCCCAGGCCGAGTGCGTCTGACGGGACCGGCTCGGTGATGACGGAGCCGGCGGCCACGAGCGCGCCGTCGCCAATCTGGGCGGGCGCGACCATCATGGTGTCGGAACCGATGAAGGCATCCTTGCCGATGACGGTCTTGTGCTTGTGCACGCCGTCATAGTTGCAGGTGATGGAGCCCGCGCCCACGTTGACGCCGGAGCCCATGGTGGTGTCGCCGATGTAGGACAGGTGTGGCACCTTGGAGCCCTCGCCGATCGTAGACTTCTTGATCTCCACGTGCGTGCCGGCCTTGGAGCCGTCGAGCATGTGGGTGCCCGGGCGCAGGTAGGCGCGCGGGCCGCAGTCGACGCCGTTCTCGATGACGGCCTCGATGGCGATGGTCTCATCGATGGTGCAGCCACTGCCGACGGTGGTGTCGGTGAGACGGCTGTTGGGACCGAGCTGGCACTCCTCGCCCACGGTGACGTGGCCGATCAGATGCGTCTGCGGCCACACGACGGTGTCGCGGCCGATAACGGCGTCGGGGCCGATCCAGGCCTGCGTGGGGTCGATGAACGTGACGCCCTCGGCCATCCAGTGCTCGTTGATGCGGTCGCGCGCGATGGCGGTGAGCTGCGCGAGCTGAATGCGGCTGTTGACGCCCAGGCCGTCGCGGTAGTCATCGCAGTGGAAGATGGAGACCGCCTGGCCGTGACCCTTGAGGATTTCGAGCATGTCGGGCAGGTAGTACTCGGACTGCGCGTTGTCGTTGCCGATCTCGTTAATGTGGGCGGCGAGCTGCGCGCCGTCAAAGGCGTAGCAGCCGGCGTTGCACTCGAGCAGCGTGGCGGCCTGCTCGGGCGTGCAGTCCTTCTGCTCGATGATACGCTCGATCTGACCATCGGCGCCCAGCTTGATGCGGCCGTAGCCGAAGGGGTCGGGCGGGGTCATGGTCATGACGGTGCAGGCGAGCTCGCCGGTGGCGACGGTTTGCGCGAACTTGGCGACGGTGTCGGCGGTGATGAGCGGCAGGTCGCCGTTGAGCACGACGACGGGGCCTTGCGTGATGCCGCAGGCCTCGAGCGCGACCTTCACGGCGTGACCGGTGCCCAGGCGCTCGGTCTGCTCGACGCACTCGACCTTGGTGGCGCTGCTGGCGTAGGCGCCGTCGATGAGGGCGCGCATCTCGTCGGCGTGGCTGCCGATGACGACCACGACGCGGCTGCAGCCGGCCTTGATGGTGGCGTCGACGATCCACTGGACCATGGGCTTGCCCAGGATCTTGTGCGAAACCTTGCAGTGGTTCGACTTCATGCGGGTGCCCTCGCCGGCGGCGAGGATAATTGCGGTTGCGTCCATGTGATCTCCTGTTACGTTATAGAGACGTGTGTTTGGAAACGATACACGGCGCAATATGATACCGCAGGCATATGATGAGCGCGTAACGATTGGTTTGCGGCGGTTGAGGCTTGCGCCGCCGGCGTGGCGTTTGCGCTGCTTGCGTGCGGCATTGGCGGTGCTGCGGAGCTGTCGCTTGAGCGAGGGGACGGGGGGTGCCCGTGGACAACATACAAGAGGAGTTTGGCGGCGAGCCCGTCGCGGCATTCTCGATGTCGCATCCGGCTGTGCCGGCCCTCTACATGGTGCTGACGCTGGGGCTCACCATGTTCTCGATGCAGCCGGTGCTGATTGCGCTGTCACTTGCGGGCGGGCTGGCGTACGGGCTTGCGACGCGTGGGGCTGCCCGCACGCTGGGCGCACTCCGCTGGCAGCTGCCGGTGATTTTGATTATCGCGCTGGTCAATCCGCTGTTTAGCGCCTCGGGCTCGACGGAGCTGTTCCGTATTGGCATGCGCGCGGTGTATCTGGAAAGCATGGTATACGGCCTGTGCATGGGCGGGCTGTTTGTGGCGAGCGTGCTGTGGTTTGAGGCCGCGGCGTCGATGCTCGAATACGACAAGGTGCTCGCACTGTTAGGCAACGCCGCGCCGGTGATCGCGCTTATGATCTCGATGTGCATGCGGCTTATCCCACAGTTTTTGCGCCGCGGCCGCACGGTGCTGGCGGTGCAGGACGCGATTGATGTACCGGGGCGTGCGCCGGCCGACCCCGTACGCTCGCGCTTGCGGGCATCGAGTGTGTTGATGGGCTGGGGCATGGAAGATTCGCTGGAGCGCGCGGACGCGATGCGCTCGCGCGGGTGGGGTGCCGCGACGCGTCGTACGACGTATGCGCGGTATCGGCTGGGGCGCAGTGACGTTGCCGCGCTGGCCGGGCTCGTACTGTTTGGCGCTGCCGCGGTGGCGGTGGCGTGGACCGCGACGACGCAGTATTCGTTTTATCCGCAGCTCTCGGTGCCGGCGCCGTGGCCAGGCTATGTCGTGTACGCCGCCTGGATGGTGTTGCCTTGCGCGTTGCACGCGATTGATGAGAAGAGGTTTGGCTGATGGCTCGGTTTGATAGGAGCTCGGCGGCGGGTGTGGCATATGGCTCGGCCGCGCCAGCGATTGAGGTGCGAGGCCTTAGTTTTGCCTATCCCGGGGTCAAGGCACCGGTGCTCGAGGGGCTTGATTGGCGTGTTTCCCAAGGTGCGTTTGCACTGCTTGTTGGCGGTACCGGTTCGGGCAAGTCGACGCTGCTGTCGCTGCTCAAGCCCGAGATCGCTCCAGCGGGCGAGCGCACTGGCGATGCGCGCGTGCTGGGCGAGAACGTTGCCGACATGGACGTGCGGGCATCGGCAGAGCGCGTGGGTTATGTGTTTCAGGATCCCGAGAACCAGATCGTGTGCGAAACCGTGTGGCACGAGATGGCGTTTGGCCTGGAAAACTTGGGGCTAGCACGTGATGAGATGCGCCGTCGCGTAGCTGAGACCAGCTATTTCTTTGGGCTGGAAGATTGGCTTCACCGCGATACTGACACGCTTTCGGGTGGTCGCAAACAGTTGCTGTCGTTGGCGGCCGTTCTGGCGCTGCGCCCGCGCGTGCTGCTGCTCGACGAGCCCACGTCTCAGCTCGATCCCGTTTCCGAGAAGAATTTCCTGCACGCGCTGTTTCGCGTGAATCGCGAGCTGGGCTGCACGGTTGTTGTGGCGACGCATCAGCCGCGCCCAATGCTCGAATACGCGACGTGTGCGTACCGGATTGAGGATGGCCGCGTGCACGAGGCGGCGGATATGGCTTCTTTGGTACGCCGAGAATCGCTGTTTTCCGATGACACGTTGGGGTGGGGTGCCATCCGATGTGCAAAAAACGGAGTATTCAGCAGGCGTGAGGACAATTTGGGCTCTCTGGAGCCGCCCGGGGGCGTATCGAGCGCGAAAAAAAGTTTGGAATTGGACAAATCGTCCGAATTTGTGGCGCAAACGTCGCTCGAGAACGGCTTGGAAGCCTTCTCGCGCACGGATGGAAGCAGAATACTCCAAAAAATGCACGCTGGGTCGGCTACCACCCTGTCGGAAGGTTGGTTTCGCTACGATCGAGCGTCCGGCTGGGTGTTGCGTGGGCTCGATGCGTCGTTTTCGGCCGGTACGGTGCATGCGATCGTGGGCGGCAACGGATGCGGTAAGTCGACGATGCTCTCGGTGCTGGCGAAGACCGCCAAGCTGCAGCGCGGCCGCATGGTGCGCGGAGCGGCCTCGGCGGCGTTGCTGCCTCAGAATCCCAAAGCATTGCTGGTTGCCGAGACGGTGTGCGACGAGCTGATGGAATGGGCTTCAGCCTGCGGATATGACGAGACCGTGGCGCGGGAGCGCGCGGCGAGCTTGGGGCTGGACGGCCTGGAGACGCGCCACCCCTACGACCTCTCGGGCGGACAGCGCCAGCTGCTCGCACTGGCAAAGCTGCTGCTGATCGGCCCCGAGCTGCTGCTGCTTGACGAGCCCACGAAGGGCTTGGACCTGGAGAGTCGCCGCACCATCGCCCGCGCCCTGCGTGACCATGCGAAGGCTGGCGGCACCGTCATCATGGCTACGCACGATTTGGACTTTGCCGAGCAGGTAGCCGACGACGTCGCCATGATGTTTGACGGTGAGATTGCCTGCATGGAGTCCCCGGCCGACTTCTTTGCCGACAACGTGTTCTATAGGGCGTGATGGGATGACGGACTGTCGTTTCTCGCGTTTGCTTGCAAAACTGGAGATCCCGCTGTTGTTGGCGGTGCCGGCGGTGATGGCTGCCGCGTTGCTGGCGGGTGTTGAGCAGGCAGCGTTGGCCATGCTGGTTGTGGTGGCGTTGGTGCTTGCGCTGTTCTTTGCGGGCTATGAGGCATCGCGTCCAGGCCTGCGTCAGATTATGCCCACGCTGGTGCTGGCGGCGCTGGCGGCGGCGGGGCGCATCCTGTTTGGACCCATTCCCGACTTTAAACCCGTGAGTGCCATCGCCATTATCGCCGGGGCGACACTCGGTCGTCGTAACGGCTTTATGGTCGGTGCGTTGGCGGCGCTGACCAGCAATTTCTTTTTTGGGCAGGGCATGTGGACGCCGTGGCAGATGTATGCCTGGGGGCTCGTGGGATACGTTGGCGGTGCGCTGGCGTATGCGGGTGCATTCGACCGCGCCGATGGCACCGTGCGTATGCCGGCGCTGCTGACCTACGGCTTTGCTTCGGGTTTGCTGTACGGCGTTGTGATCAACGCCTACGACATCATTGGTTTTGTACAGCCGCTTACTTGGGCAGGTGCCGTGGCACGTCTTGCCACCGCCGTGCCGTTCGATATCACGCACGGACTCGCGACCTGCGTGTTTTTGGCCGCCTTGTACAAGCCCTGGTGCCGTCGCATTAACCGTGTCGTCGTGAAATACGGGCTGTAAGGCATTTCGCGTTTCCTCACGAACTTGCGGTGGAATAGTTCTCGTTTTTGGCTATTTGCTGCCCAAACAGGAACTATTCCACCGCAACTTATAGGGGGAGAGGGGTCACATGATCTGTTTTCCTCTGTCCCCTAGAGGAATTACTTGGGGCTAGAGCTCTAGCGTGAGGGTGACGGGGCAGTGGTCGCTGCCGAAGATATCGCCGCGGATACCGGTGTCGCGCACGGTATTGGCGATTGAATCACTTACCAAGAAGTAATCGATGCGCCAGCCGGCGTTGTTCTTGCGGGCATTAAAGCGATAGCTCCACCAGCTGTAGACGCCCTCGACGTCTGGATTAGCCGTGCGCCAGGTATCGGTAAAGCCGGCGTTGAGCAGCTCGGTAAACTTGCCGCGTTCTTCGTCCGAAAAGCCCGCGTTGCCGCGGTTGGACTTGGGGTTCTTAAGGTCGATCTCCTCGTGCGCAACGTTAAAGTCGCCGCAGGTCACGACGGGTTTGCCGGTCTCGCACTCGAGCGCGTTCAAAAAGCCGCGGTAGGCATCGTCCCAGGCCATGCGCACGTCGATGCGGGCGAGTTCGTTTTGCGCGTTGGGAGTGTAGACATCCACAAACCAGAACTTGTCGAACTCCAGCGCGCAGACGCGGCCCTCGGTTGCGGCTTGGGCGACGAGCTCGGCCGCCTCGCCCTCGCCGGCGTAGGGTAACAGCGCGTCGGCGTGCAGCACGCGCAGCGGTTCCTGGCGGCTAAAGACCGCAGTGCCCGAATAGCCTTTACGCTCGGCGTAGCTCCAGGTTTGGCGATAGCCGGGCAGGTTAATATCAACCTGGCCTTCTTGCAACTTGGTCTCTTGCAGCGCCAAGATATCGACGTCGAGTTCTTGCGCGATCTGGATAAAGCTCGGGTCCTTTTTGAGCACGGCGCGCAGGCCGTTGACGTTCCACGAGGCGAAAGTGTAAGTCTGAGGCATGGTGTCCTTTCGACGGGGTTGGCAGGCTTAAGATTAACGCAACAAGAGCGGGGCGGAGTCCGCGAGTGATAGTGCGAACGCCGCCGTCCCGGAGACACGGACGGAGGACTCATATGACGCAGGCGATAACGGACTCCAAACAGGCCTCCGCCGCGCTGGCGGAGCTGTTTGGCACCCACAAGCGCGTGGTCTTCTTTGGCGGCGCGGGCGTTTCCACGGCGAGTGGCATCCCCGATTTCCGCAGCGTGGACGGCCTATATCACCAACAGTTTGCCTACCCGCCCGAGACCATGCTCTCGCATAGCTTTTACGAGGTGCACCCGGCCGAGTTCTTCGACTTCTACCGCACCAAGATGATCGCGCTCGGCGCCAAGCCCAACCGCTGCCACACCAAGCTGGCCGAGCTGGAGCGCGCCGGCAAGCTAAATGCCGTGGTGACGCAAAACATTGACGGCCTGCATCAGATGGCCGGCTCACAGCGCGTGTTCGAGCTGCACGGATCGGTCCATCGCAACATTTGCCAGTCGTGCGGCGCGGTCTATAGCGCCGAGTGGATTTGCTCGCGCGAGCACGAGGACGCCGCGGGCGTGCCCGTGTGCCCCGCGTGTGGCGGGCGCATTAAGCCCGATGTGGTGCTCTACGAGGAGCCGCTCGATGAGCACGTGCTGACCGGCGCCGTTGCCGCCATCGCCGCGGCCGATGCCCTCATTGTGGGCGGGACCTCGCTCGTGGTGTATCCGGCGGCGGGCCTTACGCGTTACTTTACCGGCGATACGCTGGCCATTTGCAATCTTGCTCCCACCGATCAGGATGCAAATGCCGACCTGCTGATTTCTTGCGACATCGCTGCCGCGTTTGCGTTCTAGCCCGCGTGCGCGGATACAATAGAAAGACTGAGTGCAAAGCGACCCCGCCGCCAGCTCCCCAAGCTCGGCGGCGTGGGCATTTTAGGAGGATGTTCATGGCGAACGACAGCAAGACATGGCGGTGCGGAAAGTATGAGCTCAGCTTTGACCGTCCGCGCATCATGGGCTGTCTCTTATACACATCTCCGAGCCCACGAGACTACGCTGCATCTCG
>UQIH01000015.1 GCA_900541145.1 uncultured Collinsella sp.
CGCAGACGCTCAAGCAGGAATACCTCGATACATACGAGGGAGGTGAATGACATGAAACTATTTGAACAGCTGAAGTCCAATGCGTCGCGCATGGCTGTCTACGCCATCCTCGTGGCAACGGCTTTATGCGGAATCGCGGCACCCGTCTATGCGCTCAACGGGGAGAAAGGCGATGTCGAACCCGCGTACATGGCTTCGACGGTTAAGGACCGGTACAAAGCCTTCTCTGGAGACACGTTTTACGTAGCAGAGTACGACACGACCTACCGTCAGCTTCGCTACAACAAGAGATACGAATATCTAGGCCCAGAAGTAATCAGCTATACATCGGGTTGGTACCGCTCCAGCTATGGACACATAACCCAGTTCAAGTGTAACTACCGTGTGTACAACTAAAGCAACCGGCCGGGACGAGGGGTGACGCAAAAGCGTCGCCCCTCTTTTTTAACCATGTCAACTGAACCTAGTTCAGTTTGGTTGATTTCCGATCTCAGCCGAACACATTGAGCGGAAAGGCCGTTCCCGCAGTCAGTCGAACGTCCCCGGGGCCCTTCTCAGGCCCCGGGGACGGCATTTTCCCAGTTGAAGGAACGGTGGAGATGTGTTTCGATGGGTCAGATTCGTGTCGTTCCGAAAAGACCGTGAACCTTTTGTGGGACACGCGGCGCCGTGGTACCATAGCCGAGTTTGTTGTCTTGGTCGGAAACCAAGACGCCTTATGCGCTGATCGGTAACCAGCGCCTGACCAATAAGGAGTCCTACCATGAAGCAGGGTATCCATCCCCAGTATGTCGAGTGCACGGTGACGTGCTCCTGCGGCAACACCTTCAAGACGCACGCTACCGTGTCCGAGATGAAGGTCGAGCTTTGCAACGAGTGCCACCCGTTCTACACCGGCCAGCAGAAGTTCGTCGACACCGGTGGACGCGTCCAGCGCTTCGCCGACAAGTTCGGTGGCGCCGCTGCCGCCCAGCTCAAGAAGGCTGAGGAGGCCAAGGCTGCCAAGGCCGCCAAGGCTGCTGAGGCCGAGGCTGCTCGCAAGGCCGCCGCTGAGGCTAAGGCTGCCGAGAAGGCTAAGCGTGCCGCTAAGTTCGCCGAGGAGGCTGCCAAGCAGGCCGCCGAGGCTCCCGCAGAGGCTCCCGTCGAGGAGGCCGCTGCCGAGGCCGAGACCACCGAGGCCGCTGAGTAAATAGCTCGCCGCGGAATCGCTCGCATTCATGGCATGAGGGCCGTGCATCCATTTGGGTGCACGGCCCTTTTCTTTTTGATTAGTGCAAACTAACCTGTCCCCATGGCACCACATGGCGGAGAGGCGGCGTTTGCCCAGATAAATCCTCCAAAATTAACCTGTTCCATTGTGGCAGGTTGGTCGTAGTTATTACGTGGCGGCCGAGGTCGACCGTATAGGCCGCGCCTTGTTTGGCTAAAGTACAATCATCTGTGTTTAACTCGCCCGCAGCTGCACGGCGTGGGCGATGGCCAAAAAGGAAAACCACATGGGATTCATGTCAAAGCTGCTGTCCTTTGGATCCGATAAGGACCTTAAGCGCTACTACAAGATCGTCGACCAGATCAACGGTCTTGAGCCCCAGTTTGAGAAGATGACCGAGGAGGAACTCCGCGCCCAGACCGATAAGTTCCGTGAGCGTTACGCCAACGGCGAGTCGCTCGACGACATGCTTCCCGAGGCTTTTGCCACCGTGCGTGAGGCTTCCAAGCGCATCACGGGCATGCGTCACTTTGACGTACAGCTCATCGGCGCCATGGCGCTTCATGAGGGGCATATCGCCGAGATGAAGACCGGCGAAGGCAAGACCCTGGTCTCCACGCTGGCCGGCTACCTCAACGCTATTGCCGGCAAGGGTGTGCATGTCGTTACCGTCAACGATTACCTGGCCAAGCGCGACTCCGAGTGGATGGGCCGCATCTACAAGTACCTGGGAATGACCGTCGGTCTGCTCCAGAACAACATGCCGCTCGAGCTCAAGCGTCCGGCCTACCAGGCAGACGTCACCTACGGCACCAACTCCGAGTTCGGTTTCGACTACCTGCGCGACAACATGGTCACCCGCCCCGAGCAGCGTGTTCAGCGCGGCCACAACTACGCCATCGTCGACGAGGTCGACTCCATCCTGATCGATGAGGCCAGAACGCCGCTCATCATCTCGGGCGCCGGTACCAAGTCCGCCAGCACCTACAAGGACTTCGCGCGCGCCGTGCGCGGCCTGGAGCGCGGTGAGGACGTGTCGCACGACATGCTCACCGCCACCGAGGACGTTGAGCCCACGGGCGACTTCGTCATGGACGAGGCCAAGCACACCATCGCCGCCACCGAGCGCGGCCTTAAGAAGATCGAGCACCGCCTGGGCATCGAGGACATCTATGCCGACCTTTCGGGCCAGCTGGTCAACCACCTGCAGCAGGCGCTGAAGGCTCAGTACATGTTCCACCGCGATAAGCAGTACGTGGTCACCAACGGCGAGGTCAAGATCGTCGACGAGTTCACCGGCCGCATTATGGAAGGCCGCCGCTACTCCGAGGGTCTGCACCAGGCCATCGAGGCCAAAGAGGGCGTGCTCGTGCGCGAGGAGAACCAGACGCTGGCCACCATCACCCTGCAGAACTACTTCCGTCTCTATGACAAGCTCTCCGGCATGACCGGTACGGCACTCACCGAGGACGCCGAGTTCCGCGAGATTTACAAGCTGCCCGTCGAGGTTATCCCCCCCAACAAGCCCGTGCAGCGTGTTGACCACGAGGACCTGGTGTACCGCACCATCCAGGCCAAGTACAACGCCGTTGCCGACGACGTCGAGCGACGCCACGCCAAGGGCCAGCCGGTCCTGGTGGGCACCGTCTCCATCGAAAGCTCCGAGAAGCTGTCGGCCGCCCTTACCAAGCGCGGCATCGCGCACGAGGTCCTCAACGCCAAGCACCACGAGCGCGAGGCTCATATCGTGGCCCAGGCCGGACGCTACGGCGCCGTGACCATTGCCACCAACATGGCCGGCCGTGGCACCGACATCCTGCTGGGCGGCAACCCCGACGAGCTGGTGCGCGAGCGCCTGGAGTATGAGGGCCTGACCATGGAGGACGTGACGCCCGAGCAACTCGAGCAGTTTAACGCCGAGGCCAAGGAGACCTGCAAGGCCGAGCGCGAGCGCGTGCTTGCCGCCGGCGGCCTGACCGTCATCGGCACCGAGCGCCATGAGTCCCGTCGTATCGACAACCAGCTGCGCGGCCGTTCCGGTCGTCAGGGCGACCCGGGCGAGACCCAGTTCTACCTGTCGCTCGAGGACGACCTCATGCGCCTGTTCGGCGGCGACAGGATGGACCGCGTCTCCAAGATGATGGTCACGGCTGACATGGGCGACGACATGCCTATCCAGCACAAGATCATCTCCAAGGCCGTCGAGAACGCCCAGCACAAGGTCGAGAGCATCAACTTCTCCATGCGTAAGAGCGTCCTTGAGTACGATGACGTCATGAACAAACAGCGTCAGGTCATCTACGCCGAGCGTAACAAGATTCTGGATGGCAAGGACCTGACCGACCACATCACCGAGGTCATGCACGACACGGTGTACCGCTGCGTCCAGGAGTTCTGCACCAAGGACAGCCACGATGGCGAGCGCGATCTTGAGGGCCTGCGCAAGTGGGTCGTGGAGCTCACCGGGCATATCGATACGCCGAAGTTCCCCGACGAGGACTTTGAGGCCCTGGCTGCCGATGTCCTGGCCTACGTTGAGAAGTGCTACAACATGAAGGCCGAGCGCCTGGGCGAGGACCTGATGCGTGAGCTCAACACCCAGGTCATGCTGCGCGTCATCGATACCCGCTGGATGAACTACCTGCAGGAGATGGACTACCTCAAGACCGGCATCGGCCTGCGCGGCTTTGGTCAGCGCGACCCGCTGGTCGAGTACAAGACCGAGGCCTACGGCGCGTTCCAGATGCTCGTCGACACCATGTACGAGGATTACCTGCGCACCGTCCTGCGCATCGAGATCAAGGCCGCCCCGCACGCCGTGGAGCACAAGGAGGACCCCGCGCTCGAGGGTGCGCGCTTCTCCGGCCCCGCCGATGTCGATGGCGACAACGGCAACTCGGTGCTGCGCAAGCAGGCACAGGTGCAAGCCCGCACCGCCGTCCAGGGTGGTCCGGCTGCCGTTAACAACGGTGGTAAGGTGACCACCTACCGCAAGGACGAGAGCGACGATCCGTACGTCAACGTGGGCCGCAACGACCTGTGCCCCTGCGGCAGCGGCAAGAAGTTCAAGTACTGCCACGGCAGGAATCGTTAATGGCCGAGGCTTTAGAGGTAACGCCCGCCGAGCTGGACGCATTTGCGGACCGGCTCGGCGAGGTCGAGTCGTATCTTCATTTGGACGAGAAACGCACGCGCGTGACCGAGCTCGAGGCCAAAAGCGTGGCCCCCGGCTTTTGGGATGACGCCGACGCCGCTCGCGCCACCATGGAGGAGATCGCTCGCGCCAAGGAAGATATCGCTGCCGTGGATACCGCGCGCGGCGAGCTATCTGACGCCCGCGCGGCGCTGGAGCTTGCCGAGGAGATGGGCGACGACCCCGATGCCGCCGCATTGCGCGAGGAGGCTGCCGCTACGGCAGAACGCCTGGCCCGCTCTATCGACGAGCTCGAGCTTTCGAGCTGGTTTACCGGTGAGTTCGATCACGGCGACGCGATTGTGACCATCAAGCCCGGACAGGGTGGCCTGGAGGCGCAGGACTGGACCTTCATGCTCTTTAAGATGTACATGAAGTACTGCCAGCGTCGCGGCTGGAAGGTCACCATTAACGACTGCCCCGCGGCTGAGGTTATCGGCATCGATCGCGCGACCTTTACCGTCGAGGGCAAGGACGCGTTTGGCATGCTGCGCGCCGAGGCCGGCGTCCACCGTCTGGTGCGCATTAGCCCCACCGACGACAAGAAGCGCCGCCAGACTACGTTTGCCGGCGTCGAGGTCATTCCGGTGCTGCCCAATGATATCGACATCGAGATCAGTCCCGACGATATCCGCGTGGACGTGTATCACGCGAGCGGCCCGGGCGGCCAGGGCGTCAACACCACCGACTCCGCCGTACGCGTGACGCATTTTCCCAGCGGCATCGTGGTCACGTGTCAAAACGAGCGCAGTCAGATTCAAAACAAGGCCGCGTGCATGCAGATTCTCAAGGCCCGTCTGTACGAGATCGAGCTCGAGAAGCGCGCCGAGGCACTCGACGAGATTCGTGGACCCAAGACCACGATCGGTTTTGGTAACCAGATTCGCAGCTACGTGCTCTACCCGTATCAGATGGTGAAGGACCTGCGCTCGGGTGTGGAGACCAGCAACGTCGAGGCCGTTCTCGACGATGGCGATCTGGATCCGTTTGTGATCGGTTACCATCGCTGGGCAACCGGCAACGCCGATGCGGAAGGCTCGGACGCCTAGGCACATGGTTGGCTCCGGGTCGATGCAAACACTTCGCAGGGGTGGTATTTGCTCGATGAATCGGTAGAATCGAATACAGCAAGAAGTTCAAAGCGCACTCGTTTGGGTGCGCTTTTTTGAGGGAGGCAGCATGGCATATCGTCTGGACATCAAGCGCATTCTTTCGCTGAACTTCTTTCACGATCTACCCAAGATCATGCTGGGCTGCGCCCTGGCAGCCATCGCGACGGACCTGTTTTTGATCCCCAACGGCCTTGCCGCCGGCGGCGTTACGGGTCTCGCCACGATTATCCAAGCGGTCGGTGCGTCTCATGGCATCTCTCTGCCTGTTGGTATTCAAACCATTGTGATGAATGCCTTGCTGCTGCTGGTCGTTATGCGCGCAGGCGGTATGTTCTACGTGGTGCAGACCGCGACGGGCTTTGTGCTGCTGGGCTTTTTCACCGACCTGTTCGCTCCGTTTGTGGCGCCGCTGGCGCATTCCGATCTTATGCTACCCGCCATGTGGGGCGGCATTATCACGGGCATCGGCTACGGCATGGTGCTGCGCGCCGGTGCCAACACTGGCGGCTCAGACACCATCGGTCAGATTATCTCGCGCAACACATCGCTACCGGTTGGCTCGACCGTCATGGCGATCGATGTTGCCGTGTGCGCGCTGTCGGCCCCAGTCTTTTCGGTCGAAAACGCGCTGTATGCGGGCCTTTCGATGGTCATTAGCGGCTACGTGATCGATGCCGTGGTCGACGGTGGCAACAGGCGCCGTATGGTGCTCATCATCTCGGACAAGTTTCCCGATATCGCGGCCGACATCATGTATGGCCTGGGTCGCGGCTGCACCAAGTTTAAGGCGACCGGTATGTACTCGGGCGCCGAGAAACCGGTGATCATGGTCATCGTGAGCCGTCGCGAGCTCAATACGCTCAAGACGATCGTGCGCGAGCGCGACCCGCGTGCCATCGTGACCGTGGCCGACGTTACAGAGACCTTCGGCGAGGGCTTCAAGGACATTAACGCGTAGGGCCGACTGCGTTCCATCCAAAAGACGTTCACATTGATAAACCGTTTCATCAGCGGTTCTGCCTGCTCAATTGTTCAAATAATGATAAATACTCTGGTAAAGCTTCCAGTTTCCAGCATAATGAATGACGTACGTGCATCGCGGCTGGGTTGGGACGACCTTCTGTGCCGTGCGCATCTTGTCTAAAGAGGATGAAAGGAAGGCACAATGAGCGACGAAGAGCTCAAAAAGGTTGCCAACGAGGTAAGGAAGGGCATCGTCACCGGCGTGCACGCTGCCAAGTCCGGCCATCCGGGCGGTTCGCTCGGCGCTGCCGACATCATGACCTATCTGTACTTTGAGGAAATGAACGTCGACCCGGCCGACCCCCGCAAGGCCGACCGCGATCGCTTCGTGCTTTCCAAGGGCCACTGCGCGCCTGGCCTGTACGCCGTGCTCGCCGAGCGCGGGTTCTTCCCCAAGGAGGATCTCGAGACGCTGCGCCACATCGGCAGCCACCTGCAGGGTCACCCCAACATGAACGATACCCCGGGCGTCGACATGTCCACCGGTTCGCTCGGCCAGGGCATCTCCGCCGCCGTGGGCATGGCCGTTGCCGCCAAGCACTGGGGCGATGACTATCGCACCTACGCCCTGCTGGGCGACGGCGAGAGCGAGGAGGGCCAGGTCTGGGAGGCCGCCATGTTTGCCGGCAACCAGCAGCTCGATAACCTCTGCGTGATCGTCGACCACAACGGCCTGCAGATCGACGGCCCCGTCGAGGAGGTCAACGACCCCATGCCGCTCGCCGACAAGTTCCGCGCCTTCAAGTTCCATGTGGTGGAGCTCGCCGACGGCAACGATTTCGATCAGATCCGCGCCGCCTTTGCCGAGGCCCGCGCCACCAAGGGTCAGCCGACCGCCATTATCGCCGAGACCATGAAGGGCAAGGGCGTTTCCTTTATGGAGAACCAGGTGGGCTGGCACGGTAAGGCCCCCAACGATGAACAGTTTGAGCAGGCCATGGCAGAGCTCACGGCCGCCGGAGAGGAGCTCTAGGATGGCAGACGTCAAGAAAATCGCCACGCGCGTAAGCTACGGCGAGGCCCTCGTCGAGCTCGCCAACGAGCACGATGACTTTGTGGTCCTCGACGCCGACCTGGCCGCCGCCACGCAGACCGGCAAGTTCAAGGCCGCCTGCCCCGACCGCTTTTTCGATGTAGGCATTGCCGAGAGCAACCTGATGGGTGTTGCCGCCGGTATCGCAACCACCGGTCGCGTTGCCTTTGCGAGCACCTTTGCCATGTTCGCCGCCGGCCGCGCCTTTGAGCAGGTCCGCAACTCCATCGGCTACCCGCACCTTAACGTTAAGATCGGTGCCACGCACGCCGGCATCTCGGTGGGCGAGGACGGCGCCACGCACCAGTGCTGCGAGGATATCGCCCTCATGCGCGTTATCCCTGGCATGACCGTGATCGTTCCCGCCGACGACGTCGAGGCCCGCGCCGTGACGCGCGCCGCCTACGAGTGCGACGGCCCCGTGTACATGCGCTTTGCCCGTCTGGCCTCGCCGGTTATCAATGATCCCGAGACCTACAACTTCGAGTTGGGCAAGGGCATCGTCATGCGCGAGGGTGCTGACGTCACCATCATCGCCTGCGGCCTGATGGTCGGCGAGGCTCTCGAGGCCGCCGAGCAGCTCGCTGCCGAGGGCATCGACGCCGAGGTCATCAACATGCACACCATCAAGCCCATCGATGCCGACCTGATCGTCAAGAGCGCCACCAAGACCGGCCACGTCGTGACCGTCGAGGAGCATTCTGTAATCGGTGGCCTGGGCAGCGCCGTTGCCGACGTCCTGTGCGAGCAGTGCCCGACGCCGCTCAAGAAGATCGGCGTCAACGACACCTTCGGTGAGTCCGGCCCGGGCGCCGAGCTCCTGCACAAGTACGGCCTGGACGCCGCCAACATCGTGGCGACCACCAAGGAGTTCTTGGCATAAGGCAAGGCGGATCTCAAGGACTGCTTCGCCAGAACTATAAAACTGTTTCGCCAGTACTATGGAAACCCGGCAGGGGCGCTCTCTTGGAGAGCGCCCCTGTTTCAGTTGCGGTGAAATAAGGACTGTTTTGCCAGCTTTAAGGCTCAATTAATCCGTATTTCACCGCAACTCATGAAGACGCCCCTCAAGCACGGTCCCATCAGGAAAAAGGGCATATATCGACAAAGCGCAATTCAGACCCTTCCAGCTTTGTATATGCAGCACCTCAAGATAAACGCGGCGACCCCTTAGTTATCGCAGGCCGGGCACAGGGTTACTCTCCAAATCTTTCCGCAGGACGGAGGAGCCCCCGCCGCGCGAAGCGCGCAGCGGGGGCTCCGACATGTCCGAGGACGATTTGGAGAGTAACCCTGTGTCCGGCCGACGGGATCCCTAACCACGCCATGCTTCTTATGTGCAGCAAAGCTAATGCTGCTAAAATACAAAGCGCTCATGTAGTTTAAACGCACGACGATAAGGAGCACCAGTGGGTAACCACTTCCGTACCTCCGGTGCGGGCGATGATGCCCCCAAGACGCAGGCAGGCGTCCAGGGCAGTCGTTTCGCCACTCCGGATTCAGAGGGCCAGCCTGTTGCTCAGGCCCCCGCTCAGCCGGCAGATCAGGCACAGCCGGCATCCGATCCCTTTGCCTACAATCCAACCAGCGATGTCGCGCTTTCCGGCACGGCGGGTTTTGAGCCCGTTCAGGCCGTGACCGCTCGCGTGGAGCAGCCTCAGGCTGGTGCCGCCACGCCGCAGCCTACCATGGCCGGCATTCCCGACCCCTTGGCCCCTGCGACGCCGGCTCCTCAGCCTGCGCAGTCCGGTCTCTTTGCCGCTATTCCCGACCCCACGCAGCCTGCTGCCCCGGTGGTCGAGAGCGATCAGGCAGCCGAGGTCGCAAGCCTCGATAACGCGCTCAACAACCCCGATTTTACGTCGGTGTTTGCGCCCATCGATCCGCAGGCCAGCCGCAAGAAGATGGCCAAGCAGGCCGGTGTCGAGCCCGTCATCCTTATGGAGCATGTCACCAAGATCTATCCGGCACAGCCCAACAAGCCTGCACTCGACGACATCAACATCGAGATCTATCCGGGCGAGTTCGTCTTCCTGGTCGGTCACTCCGGCTCGGGTAAGACCACGCTGCTGTCGACGCTCAACCGCGACGTCAAGCCGACGAGCGGCCGCATCCTGGTTGCCGGTCAGGACCTCATGAAGATCAAGAACCGCAAGGTTCCGTTCCTGCGCCGCCAGATTGGCGCCGTGTTCCAGGACTTTAAGCTTCTGCCGCAAAAGACCGCCTACGAAAACGTGGCGTTTGCCCTGCAGTGCATCGGCAAGCCCAAGGGCGTCATTCGCAGCCAGGTGCCCGAGGTGCTGCGCCTGGTCGGTCTGGCCGATCAGATGGACTCGCTGCCCGACCAGCTTTCCGGTGGCGAGCAGCAGCGCGTTGCCGTCGCCCGTGCTATGGTCAACCGTCCGCCGCTGCTGATCTGCGACGAGCCCACGGGCAACCTCGACCCGGCGATCTCGCTGGGCATCATGAAGCTGCTTGAGCGTATTAACCGCACCGGCACCACCGTGATCGTCGCCACGCACGACCGCGAGATGGTCGATAGCATGCACCGTCGCGTGATCGCCCTCGAGGGCGGCCACGTTATCCGCGACCAGGAGAGGGGAGGTTACGGCAACTATGGCACCAACTAACGTGGGCTACTCCTTCAAAGAGGCAATCAGCCACTTCTTCCGTAACTGGACTACCTCGCTCGGCGCCGTCATCACGATCTTCCTTTCGCTGTTTATCATCGGCCTGTTCATCATGGGCTCCGCGATGCTGAACTCCGTGATCGGCACCGTCGAGGATCAGGTTGTCATCAACGCGTTCATTAGCGATGACGCCGATCAGGCCGATGTTCAGGCTTTTGAGGCCGAGCTCAAGACGTGGAGCAACGTCAAGTCCGTGACCTATAAGGACAAGGACGACGCGCTGGCCGAGTATACGAGCAAGATGTCGGGTAACGCCGACGCCACCATGAGCGCGCTCGACGGCCAGAACCCGCTGCCCGCCTCGTTTGCGATTGAGATGGACGATCCGTCCAAGGTCGAGAGCACGGCCAAGAAGCTCAAGAAGAATGCCGACTTCCAAAAGATCGCGGATGACGGCGACGTCAACGCGAGTGTGCTGTACGGCCAGGAGGAAGTGAGCCGCCTGTTCCAGGTGACCAACTACATCCGCATCGCCGCCGTGGTGCTCGTTGGCCTTCTGACCTTTATCGCATTCATCTTCATCAACAACACGATTCGCCTGTCCATCACGGCGCGTCGTCGTGAGATTGCGATTATGCGTCTGGTCGGCGCCAGCAACGGCTTCATTCGTGGCCCGTTTATCACCGAGGGCGTGCTGCAGGCCATTTTGGGCTCGCTGCTTTCCATCGGCGTTCTGGAGCTGCTGCGCAATCTGATGATTCCGCGTCTGCAGGAGAGCATCGGCTGGATGTCGTTTGCCCTGCCGATGCAGTACTACCTGGTGACCTATGCTGCGCTGATTCTGGTCGGCGTGATTATCGGTCTCTTTGGTTCTGCCATCGCCATGCGCCGCTACCTGCGCGTGTAGGCATGCCTGGAATTCATCCCTTCCAACGGGTCGTCTCTTATGGGGCGGCCCGTTTTTTGTCCCCTAGGGATCATTTGGGTAGACTCTTGGGATGTAAACGGCAATCGATAGTTAGGAGGCGCCATGGGGCGCAATAACAAGCATAAGCGTGGAGCTCGCAATAAGCGCGGGCCGGTGCGCAGCGAACGCCGTCCGAGCCTGACCGGGCGCGTGCAGCTCCATGAGCACAGCGCCTACGTTGTAACCGAAAACGGCGACTACAAGGTCATGGGCCGCGGTAAGCGTGAGATCATGGACGGCGATACCGTTGCCGTGAGCATTAAGAACAGCCCGCATGGCGAGCGTCGCGCCGTGATCGAAGGCGTGGTTGAGCGCGCAGCCATAAGCGTGGTGGGCACGTACCAGACCGCCGGTCCGCTCGGTGTGATCGAGCCGCTCGATTCGCGTCTGAAGGCCGACTTCTTCATTCTGCCCGAGGATACCTCGGCGGATCGTCTGGGCGTCCACCCGGGTGATGCCGTTGTCGCGCGCATTTTGACCTACCCGACGCGCCTGGAATCGGGTACCGTGACGATCGAACGCCGCATCGGCGGAGATGACGCGCCCGATTTGGGTGTTCAATATGTGATGGCGCGTTACGGCTATACCGATAGCTATCCCGAGGCCGCGCTGGACGAGGCCGAGGGGCTTTCGCTCGATGTGTCCGCGGCGCTTAAGGACCCGCTCCGCCGCGATCTGCGCGACCGCTTTGTCATCACGATCGACCCGGTCGACGCGCGCGACTTTGACGATGCCATTTCGCTGGAGCGCACGCCCGAGGGTGGCTACAAGCTGGGTGTGCATATCGCCGACGTTTCACACTATGTGGCTTGGGACGGGCATATCGATCTTGAGGCTCGCCATCGCACGACATCGGTGTATCTGGCCGATCGCGTGCTTCCCATGCTGCCCGAACGCCTGTCCTGTGACCTGTGCTCGCTTCGCCCTGACGAGGACCGTCTTGCGTTTACCGTCGATATCGAGCTCGATGCACAGGGTCGCGTGCGGCATTACGATCCGTACCCCAGTGTGATTCGCTCGCGTGTGCGTATGGACTATGACGGCGCCGAGGCGCTGCTGGTGCGTGCCGGCGCGGTTGAGTATTCGGTGCTGGAGGGTGCAGCCGAGGATGTTGCGGCTGCCGAGACCTCGCGCGAGGAAGCGCTTGAGCGCGGCCTTGCGTGCGAGGAGGCCGCCCGCGGCTACAACATCGACCTCGGCGATTTCCTTGTCGCCGCTAACGAACTCGCCGAACTTCGCCGTCGTATTCGTCGCGCCCGCGGCTCAGTCGATTTTGACACGGCCGAGATTCGCGCTCTATTGGATGAGGACGGAGTGCCCGTGCAGATTGTGGCGCGTGAGCGTTCGTGTGCCACGTCGCTTATCGAGGAAGCCATGCTGCTCGCCAACGAGTGCGTTGCAGAGTGGCTGGCAGACCGTGATATCGAGGCCTGCTATCGCGTGCATGAGGATCCGAGCCCCGATAGCCTGCACGGTGCTGCCGTTGCGCTGGCGCAGCTAGGCATCATCGACGATCGCCGTGCTGCCGGTATTGCCCTGGGGAGCCCCGATGAGCTGCAAGCTGCAGTTGATGCTGCCGCCGGTACGGCCAACGCACCGCTCGTCAACACGCTGCTTCTGCGCAGCATGCAGCGCGCGCTGTACAAGCCGCGCAACGAGGGCCACTTTGCGCTCGCCGCGCCGTGCTACTGTCACTTTACGAGTCCCATCCGTCGCTACCCCGATCTGGTGGTGCACCGCGTGCTCAAACTGCAGTTGGCCTATGAGCAGCTCGGCGGCAAGGACGCCTTGGTCCGTACGCCGTGGCTGATCGGCAAGGGGCGCGAGTCGCTGCCGCGCATTCTGCCGCAGATCTGCCGCGCATGTAGCGATGCCGAGCGCGCGGCAGATGCCGCCAGCCATGCGACGCAAAAGATCAAGATTGCCCAGTACTATGAGGATCGCCTGGGCGAGCGCTATGCCGGAACCGTCTCGTGGGTTAGCAGCATGGGCCTCTTTGTGCGCTTGGACCTGACGCAGGTCGAAGGCTTGGTTTCGATTAAGAGCCTGGGCAACGAGTGGTTCGAGTTCGACGAGGACGCGCTTACTCTGACGGGCGCCGACACAGGCACCCGTTACGAGCTGGGGCAGCGCGTGATTATCGAGGTCTCACGTGTCAATACCACGCGTGGGCACTTGGACTTCAAGCTTATCCATTAGCCAAATCCCGACTCATGGTGGAGGAGCGGAGGGCGGCCTTTCGGGACCGCCCTCCGCATTTGAATTGTGGCCACCTTACCGTCTGCCTGGCTGCCCGCTTGCCTGCTATTTGGGAGGTAAACCTACCAAAATAAACCTGTCCCTTTTTGGCAGGTTTACAAGAAAGCGGGGATGAGATGGCGACGGTGTACGGTTATGCGCGGGTGAGTTCGCGCGATCAAAATCTTAATCGGCAGCTGGATGCGCTGGGCGCCTATGGCGTGGGCTCGGCGAATATTTATGCCGACCATGCGAGCGGCAAGGACTTCGATCGGCCGCATTATCGCGAGCTGCTACACGTCCTGGGAGACGGGGACGTGCTGGTGGTGCTTTCTATCGACCGACTTGGCCGTAATTACTCCGAGATTCTTGAGGAATGGCGACGCATTACCAAGGAGCTCGGGGTTGCCATTGTGGTGTTGGACATGCCATTGCTTGACACGCGCGTCAGGGCCAGCGGCGCGCCGGATGTGACCAACACCCTGATTGCCGATATTGTGCTGCAACTGCTGAGCTACGTGGCGCAGGTGGAGCGCGAGAATATCCATCGGCGCCAGGCGGAGGGAATTGCAGCGGCGCGGGCGCGAGGGGTTCGTTTCGGTCGACCTCGCAAGCCGTGCCCTCCTCAGTTTGAGCTGGTGCGCGATAGCTATGAGGCAGGCGATATTACCCGCAGCCAGGCAGCAAAGTGCCTGGGCGTGTGCGTGGGGACGTTCGATCGCTGGATGCGCGAGGCGGGGTAGGGGTTTGCGTCGCTTTGTCGCTTCCTGTTGCGATTCAAATTTTGATACGGTGACGATGCCATTTGGGGCTACACTCGCTGATATTCAAAAAAGAGGTTGGCCCTTGGCGCGCGTAAAACAAATAATCGGATGGACCGCAATTGTTCTGTTCGTTGCAACGCTGGCGGGCATCTGGGTGCTGACGGAGCAAAATGCGGTGGAGACGTCGTTGCTGAGCGAGTCCACCGCGCGTGTGGTGGAGGGTCAGGCTACGGGCGTTCAGGCTGCTGATGCCACGGGTGAAGCCCAGACAGAGAACGGAATGACCGGGGGCGCCGATTCGGCTGCCTCGAATGTCCGGTCTGGCCGACTTGCTTCCATTCGCATGTGGGTGGGCACAAACGTCCGTCGCGTTGCCCATACCGTAGAGTTTTTCTTCGTCGGATTATTCGCCTCCGTGGTCGTGGTCTGCTTTTCCAGGCGTCCGTGGAGCGTATGCTCCCGTTGCGTGCCCGTATTGCTCTTTTGCGCCGCCTGCTCCGTTGGCGATCAGGTACATAAGATCTTTGTTCCCGGCAGGCATTTCGACGTTATCGATTTAGGATTCGATGCTGCGGGCTATGTCACCGCCATGCTGTTGGTATTGCTGGCGGCGGCGTTGGTGCGCCATGCGACTCGGCCGATCGGCGCCCATGCGAGGCACTAGCCGGTAACAAACCCGTTTCTGATAATGCGACTTCGTTGAATTATTTTGTGTCGTGCGTATTTCCGAGCGGTCGGATTTGAGGGGCGAGCGGTAGAACGCTCGCCCTTTGTGCGCCACGATGCGGCACAATGTACCGCAAAAGCTGTTTGTATCCGGTACGAATCGTTCGTTGGTCTTTAATTCTTCTCAACGGAGGTGTTTGAGATGGCAAACGGATTGCTTTTGCGGCTTCGCGAGCGTGAGCTCAGCGCGAGCCCGGCGGAACGCAATGTCATCGCATATGTAAGCGCTCATCCGCACGAGGTGGTCGGGCTGTCCGTCCGCGGTCTTGCCGATGTCACGTTCTCCTCGCCCTCGAGCATTTTGCGCTTTTGCAAGCGTTTGGGTTTTGCGGGCTACAAGGAGTTCCAGCGCGAACTGATTGCCGAGCTGGCGCTCTTAGGTGACAAGAAAGACGTAGCCCTCGAGGACATCTCCATGGATGACAGCGTCGAACGTATCGTGGGGAAGGTGATGAAAAGCAACGTGCGCACGATTGAGGCGACGGCGCGAACGCTCGATTACACCGTCTTGGAGCGATGCGCGGCCCGTCTTAAGCGGGCACGCGCGGTCAATCTGTTCGGTATTGGTGCTTCTCGTTTGGTCGCGCACGACCTGGCGCAAAAGCTCATGCGTGTCGACAAAGAGTGCCATCTGTACGACGACTGGCATGATCAGCTCTTATGTGCCAAGAACATGCATGAGGGCGATATGGCAATCGCCTTTAGCTACTCGGGCTTGACGCAAGAGGTGCTGGACTGCACCGCCGAGGCTCAACGTCACAACTGTCCCGTTGCGGCCGTTACCAAAGTAGATGGATCATCCAAGCTTGCCACCATGGCCGATGCCGTGCTCGGCGTTGCTGCGAGTGAACCCTTGGTCCGCAGCGGTGCCATGGCTTCGCGTATGGCCCAGCTTATGGTTGTCGATGCCCTGTACGCTGCTTACGTTGCCAGCGACTACGAACGGGCGACGCATGTCATTAAACAAAACTACATCGAGAAACAGGAAAGATGAGGTGAATGAAATGCTCGATTTAACAAAATTCACGACCGAACAGCGTAATCAAAGGTCAATGGACCTCGATACGATGACATCGCTGCAAATCGTCACGACGATGAACGATGAGGATCTTCGTGCCGTCCAGTCGGTCACGAAAGTGTTGCCCCAGGTTGCCACAGCAATCGACTGGGCTGCTGAGGCACTCGAGCGCGGCGGGCGCGTCTTTTACATGGGCGCAGGCACCAGCGGTCGTCTGGGCGTACTCGACGCTTCGGAGTGTCCGCCCACGTTTGGCGTGTCACCCGATCTGATTGTCGGGCTCATTGCCGGAGGCGAGACGGCGTTTATCAAGGCTGTCGAAGGTGCCGAAGACAGCGATGAGCTTGGCGCGAACGACCTGCGAGAGCGTGGACTCTCGGACAAGGATCTTGTCGTCGGCCTGGCGGCAAGCGGCCGTACTCCTTATGTGGTGGGCGGCCTTGCGTACGCCAAGGCAACTGGGTGCAAGACCATTGCAATTGCCTGCAACCAAGGGTCGAAGATCGGGGAGAGCGCAGATCTTGCCATTGAGCCCGTGCCCGGTCCCGAGGTACTGACCGGCTCAACGAGGCTCAAGGCGGGAACGGTTCAAAAGCTCATTCTCAACATGATTTCGACCGGTGCCATGGTCAAGATCGGCAAGGTATACCAAAACCTGATGGTCGATGTGCAGCAGACGAACGAGAAGTTGGTGGTGCGCGGCCAGAACATCGTGATGGAGGCGACCGGCTGCACGCGCGAGCGCGCCGTTCAGGCGCTTGCAGATGCCGGCGGCCACGTAAAAACCGCTATTGTCTCGGTACTGTTGGACTGCGATGTCGAGCAGGCTACGGTAGCTCTTGAGCGGGCGCGAGGCCATGTCCGTGCTGCGGTGAGTGGCCATGAGAAGAGCAATGCCGACGCCCAATAGGTGCGCGGCGTGAGCTGATATGACATCCAGACGAGATACCCAATACAAGGAGGAGTTATGACGAACAAAGAGCTGGCTCAAAAGCTGCTGGACCTTTTGGGCGGTAAAGACAACGTGCTGGCAAACGCGGCGTGCATGACGCGCCTGCGCGTGACCGTCAAAGACGCGGGCAACGTCGACACGGAGGGCATTAAGGCACTCGACGGCGTGATGGGCCTGGTCGAGGACGACACGATGCAGATCGTGCTGGGTCCGGGCAAGGTGAATAAGGTGCTCGAGGAGTTCTCCAAGCTCACTGGCCTTGCGAAAGGCGTTGCCGACGAGAGCGTGGTTGACGCTGCGGCCACAAACAAGGCCGCGCAGAAGGCCAAGTACGAGTCTAAGCCGGTTCAGGCCTTCCTCAAGAAGATTTCCAATGTCTTCGTCGCCCTGCTTCCCGGCATCATTGCGGCTGGCCTCATCAACGGTATCTGCAACGTCATTAACGTCTCGACTGCAGGAGCGCTTGCAGGCGAGTGGTGGTACCAGGGCATTCGTTCCATGGGCTGGGCCCTGTTTGCCTATCTGCCCATCTTGGTGGGCTATAACGCGGCACGTGAGTTTGGTGGCTCCGCTGCGCTGGGCGGCATCGCCGGCATGATGTGTATCGCCAACAGCGCCATGCCCCTGCTTGCGCCTGGCGCGGCTGATCCTGCCACTGCCATTCTGCTGCCGCTTACCAGTGCGCAGTACAACCCCGCAGCGGGCGGCATGATCGCGGCTCTCATCGCTGGCGCATTTTTTGCCTGGATGGAGCGTCAGATTCGCAAGGTTATGCCCAACGCACTCGACACGTTCTTGTCCCCGCTGCTGGTGCTCATCATCGGCGCCTTTGCTCTGATGCTCGTCATCCAGCCGGTTGGCGCATGGCTGACGACTGCCATCTTTAGCGTTTTGACCTTTATCTTCGAGAAGCTGGGCGTCCTGGGCGGCTATATCCTGTCGGCAGGCTTCTTGCCGCTGGTTTCCGTCGGCCTGCATCAGGCGCTCACGCCGATCCACGCTATGCTCAACGATCCCGACGGCGCTACCAAGGGTATCAATTACCTGCTTCCCATCCTTATGATGGCTGGCGGCGGCCAGGTCGGTGCCGGTTTGGCGCTGTACTTTAAGACCAAGAACGCCAAGCTCAAGAAGTACGTCGCAGAGTCCATTCCCGTTGGAATCCTGGGTGTGGGAGAGCCTCTGATGTATGCTGTTACGCTGCCGCTCGTTCGTCCGTTTGTGACGGCCTGCCTGGGTGCCGGATTTGGCGGCGCGCTCGCGGCGCTGCTTCACATCGGCACGGTTTCTCAGGGCGTTTCCGGTCTGTTTGGCCTGCTGATCGTCGTTCCTGGCCAGCAGCTCGGCTACGTTGCCGCTATGCTGCTTGCCTATGCCGCTGGCTTTGTCCTGACGTGGTTCTTTGGCGTCGACGAGCAGAAGATCAACGAGTTCTTTGGCGAGTAGTTTGATATCGCGAGCCGTGTTGCTCAGGGCTCGCGGCGCGCGGCAGATTTCTTGATGATATGGTTGTGCCGGCGGGGCTAACTGCTCCGCCGGCCTTTTTTAAAGGAGCGTTGAAGCGTGAAAACGGGTATTTCGATCTATCTTTCCAGCCCTCTGCAGGATATTGAGCGGACGATTGAGCGTGGTGCCGCGGCGGGTGCGCGCTATGCGTTCACCTCGCTGCATATTCCCGAGGATGGGGGAGCGGCGTATGCCGATAAGGTCCGTCATGTGCTGTCGCTGCTTTCCGCCCGCGGCATTGCGCTCATTGCCGACGTGGGGCCTCGCACGTGCGATTTGCTCGGGCTTGAGCGCATCGAGGACCTGCGCGATCTGGGGTTGGAATACCTTCGTTTGGACTATGGCTTTAGCGCCCAGCGGGTCGCGGAGCTGTCCGGTGTATTTCGCATCGTGGTCAATGCATCGACAGTGAGTTCTGATGAAATCGCATCGTGGCGTGAGGCCGGTGCCGATGTGACTCGTTTTGCCGCCTGCCACAATTTTTACCCCAAGCCTTATACCGGTTTAGCTCTGGAGGACATTGCTCGGGTGAATCTTCGTCTTGCGGCGCTTGGATTCGAAATCATGGCTTTTGTGCCGGGTGATGCTAACGTTCGCGGGCCGGTATTCGAGGGACTGCCGACGGTCGAGGCGCAGCGCGGTCGCGCGTCAAAGGTTGCCCTCAATATGCTTGAGCTTGCACATGGCGCCGATTGCGACATTGTGTTGGTCGGCGACCCCGATCTTTCCGATGCGGGCTGGGCGCAGTTTGCTCAAGTTTCCGCCGGATACGTGGATTTGCAATGCGAGCTTGAGCCCGGGTATGCCTATGTGCGCGGGCAGATTCATCACGACCGGCCCGACTCGAGCGTCCTCATCTTTAGGTCTCAGGAGTCACGTACGAAGTTTAAGCCGGATTCCGTGCCGACGGATGCCGGAGCCGGCCTGCCGCGAAAGGCGGGGTCGATCGCTGTGAGCAATAGCGGATATGGGCGCTACGAAGGCGAGCTTGAGATTGCGCGGGTTGATCTTCCCGGTGACGAGCGCATGAACGTTGCGGGCCATATCACGCCCGAAGCAATGGAACTGCTGCCGTTTATCAAGCACGGATTCGGGGTACGGTTCGTTTAACGTGTGACCCGCGGGCTACAATTGGCCCACCATACGAAGGCGCCTCGCGTGGCGTGTGCCTGCGTTGGCCGATCTATATTCGGAGGATTCCCATGACCGTACTGTTTGTTGAATATCCCAAGTGCTCGACCTGTAAGAAGGCCAAGGCATGGCTGGACGAACATGGGGTAGAGTATATCGACCGCGATATCGTTTTGGACAACCCCACGGCCGATGAGCTTGCGACCTGGATTGCTCGTTCGGGGCTGCCGGTGCGGCGCTTCTTTAATTCGTCGGGCATGAAATATCGAGAGCTGGGCCTGAAGGCGCGTCTGGATGCGGGCATGACGGATCGGGAGTGCTATGAGCTGCTGGCGACCGACGGCATGCTGGTCAAGCGTCCGCTGCTGGTGGGCGACGACTTTGCGATTCCCGGCTTTAGGGAATCGGCTTGGGCCGAGGCGTTGCTGTAGCGGCTGCGGAAAGTGCGACCCGGAATTCGCTTCCAGAATGGGATGCACTTTCCCAAAGTGGCCGGTTGCGGAAAGCACGTCCCATTCTGAGCTTCGATTGCGGGACACGGTTTCCGGTTGAGGGCTCGACGGGAAAGTAGGGACCAGTTTGAGCTTGAAATCTGGGACGCACTTTCCGCCGGCGGGCCTGCCCCAGTCAGTCCGCCAGCTGTGCCCATTCGTGCGGATCGTAGACCTTTACGTGTTTGTTGGGCTTGCCGCTCCAGTACTCCTCGTCCATAAAGGGCAGATATGCCTGAACGCCAGGGCAGATAAAGGGAATCCGCTGCTGTTGCAGTCGCTCACGCTGGCGCTGCTCCAGGTGTGCCTCGGATATGACGGTCGGCATACCGGACAACTCGACGAGGCTTGCCTGGATTCGCTTAAGGTCGGGGAGTCCCGCGTGCCATGACATCCGCATGATCAAAAAGGATGCACGGCGGTATTTTGCCTGCACCACAGTAATGGCGGGGCGCAGTGTGGGATGGATTTTGTCCCGTTCGGGCCAAAGGTCGGCAGTGATCTCGAGGCCCAGGGTCTCCCATAGGTAATCAAGCTCTTCGTCCATGGCGCCTCGATATCTACGTGATCATTGATACTTCGATTGTGTTGCCTGGTGCTATCGTTTTCGCGGTAGAATCTGCCAACGGTTGACGGCTACCGCTCGCGGCGTTTTGCCCTTCGTGTACAGCGGTCGGCTTCACAGGTCCTTCACGGGTTGGACTAAATTAGGCCAATTTGACTGAATTTCAAAAAAGTCAAAATTGGGGCTTGCGTCACGGCGAGACTTCCCGTATATTTCTTTCTTGCGCAAAGGCACAGCCGAGCGCAGCGATGCAGTCATTGGGATGTCGTCTAATGGCAGGACAGCGGATTCTGGTTCCGTCAATGGGGGTTCGACTCCCTCCATCCCAGCCATTGCATTTGCTACATATGGCCCGTTCGTCTAGCGGTTTAGGACGCCGCCCTCTCAAGGCGGAGATCACCAGTTCGAATCTGGTACGGGCTACCAAAATTGAACGCCCGGGCCTCGTAAGAGACCCGGGTTTTGTGTATTGACCGTATATACGGCGCCTGCCGTGTTTCGCTCAGATCGAGGAGTAGCCATGGATCTGCCCATCAGCTTGCAAGACATCACGTATGCCGAGAACTATCTGGCGCAGGGCGACCTGGCTACGGCGACGCCGCTGCTGGAGCGTCTGGTGGAGCTCGCCGAGGAGTATATTGATGCTGAGTGCAAGACGGAGGAGAAGCGTCAATACTTTAGCTTCGATAGCAAGTTTGAGCGCTTGGCCTATCGCCGCGTGGAGAAGGATCCGCGCGAGCTCGTGCAGGTTGAGGTGCCGTTTGACCGCCTGTACTCTGACATGGCGTTTGCCTACATTCGCCAGCAGGATTATGTAAGCGCTCGTAATGCCCTGATGCAGGCTGTGCGTTGGGACCCCATGAACTGCAACTATCGCTTGGATTTGGCCGAGCTGTTCCGTGCACTCGAGGACAAGCAGGAATGGGCATCGCTCTCGTTCTCGGTGCTGGAGCGTGCAAGCGATGGCAAGTGCGCCGCCCGCGCTTACGCCAATCTAGGTCAGTACTTCTTGGAGCCCGAGACCGAGAACGTTTCGGCTGCCGTGGGCTGCGCGCGTCTGGCGCTGCGCCTGGCGCCCAACGATGCGCATACGACGCGCCTGCTCAACAAGATCCATACCACCTATCCGGATGCCGCCGATGAGAGCGACGACCACGTGATGGGTGAACTGGCCCTGCAAGGCGTGCCGACCTCGCCTTCGGCCGAGATTGCCATCTGCCTGATTATGTGCGCGACCGATGCTGCAAGCGACGGCGACAAGCAGGAGGCGACGCGCCTGACGGTACGTGCTCGCGACTTGGTGGGCGAGGAGGCCTGCGCGGCGATTATCAAACTGGTGCGCGAGAGCGATGCCGAGCTCAATGCCGAGCGCGAGGCAAAGCGCGAGACTGCGGGCTCAAACGCCGATGGAGCCAAGGAGGCCGGCGATGCCCAGTAAGCGCGAGCGCAAACTCATTTCCAAGAATCGCTCGGCACATCACGAGTACTTTATCGATGAGACGTTTGAGTGCGGTATTGAGCTGAGCGGCACCGAGGTCAAGTCGATTCGCGAGCGCGCCTGTCAGATCACTGACACTTTTGCGCTGATTCGTGGCGGCGAGTGCTGGCTCGTCGGACTGCATATCCACCCTTATAGCCATGGTGGCGTGTGGAATCGCGATCCCGACCGTCGGCGTCGTCTGCTGCTGCACCGCAAGGAGATCGACTTTCTTGACGGCAAACTTCGCAACCGTGGTTATGCGCTGGTTCCGTTGGAGCTCTACTTTAATATCGACGGCCGCGTAAAGCTACTGCTGGGTCTGGGTCGCGGCAAGAAGCTCTACGACAAGCGCGAGGACATGGCCAAGCGTGATGTCCAACGCGAGATCGACCGCGCCCTTAAGGAACGCAACCGTTAGGCACTCTGCATAAGTTGCGGTGGAATACGGACTGTTTTGCCTGTTTGAGGGGCTATTCAGTCCCTATTTCACCGCAACTGCGGGCGTCTCATCTTTCTTACTGTTCTGACACATATGTCTCAAAGGCGGCGTCCGTTATGGGTGCCGCCTTTTTTGTGGGTACATACATTCATGAGGTTCCAACCCGAGCTAGGGGAGTGATCGTTATGGACAAAACTGCGTTCTTTACCATGCCGAGCGGTCTGTACGTGGTGAGCGCTGCGGCAGACGGGCTGCGCGCCGGCTGCGTCATCAACACTGCGGTGCAGGTGACGTCCATGCCGCCGCGTATTTCGGTTGCCGTGAACAAGGACAATGTCACCTCGGGCATCATCGCATCGGCCAAAGCGTTCGCGCTGACCGTGATCGATCAGACGGCCGATATGCTCTACATCGGTAACTTTGGGTTCCGCACCAGCAGCGATTATGACAAGTTTGCCAAATACGAGACCCGCGAGACGGCTCTGGGCATGCCCTATGTGCCTGAGCGCGCGGCGGCCCTGTTTAGCTGCCGTTTGATCGACACTGTGGATGTGGGCACGCATCTGCTGTTTATTGGCGAGGTCGAGGATGCCGAGCGCCTGAGCGACGAGACGCCGCTGACGTACGACTACTATCACAAGGTGCTAAAGGGCAAGACGCCGCCCAAAGCCTCGTCGTATCAAGGCTAGAAATGTTCTAAAAATACTTGCATTATATTATTGAGAATATATACTAATAAGTAAGTACACCAGCAGTCACGTTCGAGAGGAGAACATCATGGCTGAGGAGAAGAAGACGTATAAGTTTGTGTGCACCGTTTGCGGTTACGAGGTTGAGGTCGACACGCCCGAGCTGCCCGAGGACTACGTGTGCCCGGTCTGTGGCGTCGGCCCCGATGAGTTTGAGCTTGCCGAGGAGTAGCTCGTAGACACACGACTTGCAACAACATATAGCTCTGTCCAAGGGCCCCGGTCGAATTCTCGGCCGGGGCCCTTTTGATTTATCTGACGGTTTAAAACGGTCTCACGTGTTACAGATTGAGACGTTATATCTGGACAGTCACGTCATCTCAATTACATTCCCGTTAGCAGCACGATGTCGAGAATCGTCACGATGACGCCGATCCCTACGAGCAGCGCGTTGAGCGGGCGCGAGTTGGCGTATTTGCCCATGACGCGGCGTGAGCTGGTGAGCCGTATGAGCACAAAGACCGTAATCGGCAACTGAAGCGACAACAATGCCTGACTCCAGATGAGACCTTCAAAAGGATTTGGGACGACCAGACACGCCGCCACTGCGCCGGCGAAACAGGCCGCCACCCCGATCGAGGAATGTCGGTCGTGGATGTCGTATTCCTCGTCGAACATGCCCGCGGTGATGGTGCCTGCCGCCATGCCTGCCGTCACACTACTCGAGAGGCCCGCAAACAGCAGCGCCACCGCAAAGATTGTCGAGCTTGCTGGGCCCAGAATGGGGGAGAGCGTGTCCGCTGCGACGGCGAGGTCGTCTACGACAATGCCGTGCGCAAAGAAGGTCGTTGCGGCCAGGATGACCATGGCCGAGTTGATTGCCCAGCCCACGCCCATCGAAAAGAGCGTGTCGAAGAGCTCATAGCGCAGACGCTCTTCGATAACCTGCTCGCCTTGGCCTTCGAAGTGCATGGATTGGATGACCTCGGAGTGTAGAAAGAGGTTGTGGGGCATAACGACCGCACCCAGGACACTCACGATAATCGCGGCAGAGCCAGTGGGCATACTGGGCGTGATCCAGCTTGCGGCGGCTTGCGGCCAGTCGACCTTGACTAGTGCAAGCTCGGCCAAAAACGAGAGTCCTACAACGCCTACGAAGGCGATGATCCAGCGTTCGGCACGCTTATAGGAACTCGTCATGAGCATCGCCATCGATACTGCCGCCACGATGACGCAGCCCGCACGTGCGGGCAGCCCAAAGAGCATTTGAAGGGCAATCGCGCCACCCAAGACTTCGGCCATGGCGGTGGCGATGGTCGCGAGATAGGCACTGGCGAGCACCGTGCGTCCAACGAAGCGGGGGAGGTAACGTGTCGTGGCCTCGGCAAGACAGGCGCCCGTGGCGATGCCAAGGTGCGCCGCGTTGTGCTGCAAGACGATCAGCATAATCGTGGACAGCGTGACGATCCACAGCAGCGCGTAGCCAAACTGCGAGCCCGCGGCCATATTGGAGGCCCAGTTGCCCGGGTCGATAAAGCCGACGGTCACGAGCAGCCCGGGGCCGATATGCCGCGCAATGTCTAGGCCTCCGTGACCACCGGTGCGCCGGGAACCAAAGTGTTGTTTGAGATGGTTGAGCATGGTGCACTCCTGCGTGCCGTTTGTTTGACGCCGTAAAGGGTACCCGTTTTAGGCTTAAAGGTTAACCGAGACTAACAAAATTGTTGTATTTGAATAGGATGGGGAAAGGAGTTGCCGAAATGTCTTGATCTGTAACAACTAGGGATGGAAATTGGACCTAGGTGTTACAGATCGAGACAGGAAGAAATGGTCCTATGGAAAATCTCGATCTGTAACAGTTAGCTGCAAAAACCGGCCCTTCGTGTTACAGATTGAGACATTCGGATCCGTCTCTCAAAAACATCTCAATCTGTAACAGTTAGTCGTCGTAATTGGGTCTTCCTGTTACAGATTGAGATGTTTGAAGCGGCGAGCTTACAGGCCGAACTTGGGGGCCCTTGCTGCCGCCCTTGAGCTCGGCGGTGTCCACTCGCAGGGCGCGCGTTACGCGATTGTTTCGAAACGGGTGGGAAACACAACGGGCCGGCGATGCTCCTAGTATGCCTATTCAACTGACTGACTAAATATCTAGGGGAGGATCGCGATGCAGGCAGATTCCGCTCAGCAGCAGGGCCTTTATCGCCCCGAATTCGACCACGATGCGTGTGGCATCGGCGCGCTCGCCGATATCAACGGTGAGCGCCATCACCAGATCCTGGACGATGCACTGTCCATTCTGGTCAACTTGGAGCACCGCGGCGGTACGGGACTCGAGAAGAACACCGGCGACGGCGCCGGCATCCTGTTCCAGGTTCCGCATCATTTTTTTCGCAAAGAGGCTCAAAAGTGCGGACAGATTCTGCCGGCAGAGGGCGACTATGGCGTGGCCATGCTGTTCTTCCCGCAGGACGACAAGGGCGTAGAGGATGCCCGCCGCGTGTTTGAGGAGGGCTGCGCCGAGGCCGGCGTGCCGCTGCTTTTTTGGCGCGAGGTGCCGGTCGACCCGCACGATTTGGGCGAGACGGCCCGCGCCTGCATGCCCACCATCTTGCAGGCCTTCCTGGGCCGTCCGGACGACACGCCGGCGGGCGACGCCTTCGAGCGTCGTCTGTACGTGTGCCGCCGCACCATCGAGAAGAAGGCCGACGTCGAGTTTGCCCTGCGCGACAAGATCTTCTATGTGTGCTCCATGAGCTCGCGCACCATCGTGTACAAGGGTATGCTGGTCGCCACGCAGATGCGCCGCTTCTTCATCGATCTCAACGACGCCGCCATCAAGACGGCCGTGGCGCTCGTCCACTCGCGCTACTCCACCAACACCACGCCCAGCTGGGAACGCGCGCACCCCAACCGTTTTATCATCCATAACGGCGAGATCAACACCCTCAAGGGCAACGTCAACTGGATCCGCGCCCGCGAGCCCAACCTGTACAGTCCCGTGCTGCAGCATGATCTTGAGCGCGTGATGCCCATCATCAACCGCGAGGGCTCCGATTCCGCGATTCTGGACAACGTGCTTGAGTTTTTGGTCATGAACGGTCGCCCGCTTACGCGTGCCGCGTCCATGCTGTTGCCCGAGCCGTGGGACCACAACGACAGCCTGAGTGAGGAGCGCCGCGCCTACGACGCCTACCAGTCCATGCTCATGGAGCCGTGGGACGGTCCGGCCGCCATCGCCTTTACCGACGGTCGCACGCTGGGCGCTGCCCTCGACCGCAACGGCCTGCGTCCCGCCCGCTACTATGTGACGCGCGACGGCCGCTTTATGCTGGCAAGCGAGGTGGGCACCATCGAGGTGGGCCCCGAGAACATCCTGACGAGCGGCTGTCTGGGACCGGGCCAGATGCTCGAGGTCGATTTTGCCCGCGGGCGCGTCATCTACAACGACGAGCTGCGTGCCCGCTATGCCAAGGAAAAGCCCTACCGCGACTGGATTGCCGAGGAGACGCTGACCGTTGACGCGCTCGATGAGCCCGTTGCGGCAGCGCCCGCCGAGGACGCCGAGGTGTCCGCCGCCGTGCGAATGGCCAAGCTCGGCTACCACTGGGATGACGTCGACGAGGTCGTGCGTCCCATGGCCCAGCAGGGTAAGGCCCCGCTCGCCTCGATGGGCATCGACGCGCCGCTGGCCTGCCTGTCCAAAAAGACGCGTTCGTTCTTCGACTACTTCTATCAGCTGTTCGCCCAGGTCACGAATCCGCCGATCGATGCCCTGCGCGAGCATATGGTCACCTCAACCACGCTCTACCTGGGCAACCACGGCAACCTGCTCGAGGACTCCCGCACGGCCTGCCAGCTGGTGCGCTTGGAGCGCCCGTTGCTCAACGAGGAGGAGTTCGAGCGTATCTGTGCCATCGACCGTGTGGGCTTTAAGACCCGTCGCTTCCGTGCCGTCTACCGCCGCGACGCCGGCGAGGGCGCACTGCAGGCTGCGCTCAAGCAGCTTGCCGAGGACGTTGAGGCTGCGGTCCGCGACGGCGTGAACATCGTGGTGTTGAGCGATCGTGCCGCTGCGGGCGAGGTGCCCGTGCCGTCGCTGCTCGCCGTGGGCTGCGTGCACAACCACCTGATCCGCGCCGGCGTGCGCACCTTTGCCGACATCGTGGTGGAGTGTGGCGACGCCGTGTCCCCGCATGACTTTGCGGCACTGGTGGGCTACTCCGCGAGCGGCATCTATCCGTACAACGCGCATGCGTGCATCCGCGATCTGGCGGCACGCGGCGACCTGGACGTGACGGCCGAGCAGGGCATCGCCAACTACAACAAGGCCGCGACGGCGGGCATCGTCTCCATCATGTCCAAGATGGGCATCTCCACGGTGCAGAGCTACCACTCTGCGCAGATCTTCGAGGCCGTGGGCTTTACGCCGGAGTTCGTCAACGCGTACTTCGTCGGCACGGTGAGCCGTGTGGGCGGTATGGGTGTCGAGGACGTCGAGCGCGAGCAGAATGAGCGCTATGATGCCGCGCTTGCCATCCTTAAGAGTCCGGCTCCCGATCAGCTGCCCACACTGGGCCTGACCAAGTGGCGCCCGTTCGGTGGCGAAGATCACCTGATCGACCCTCAGACCGTCTACCTGCTGCAGACCGCCTGCCGCGAGGACAGCTACGACACCTTTAAGGAGTACAGCGCCCGCCTGCACCGCACCGGCCGTGCCGTGCGCCTGCGCGACCTGCTGGACTTTGATGCCAGCGGTCGCACGCCGGTTTCGCTCGACGAGGTGGAGCCTGCGCTCAACATCGTCCGCCGCTTTAACACCGGCGCCATGTCGTATGGCTCCATCAGCAAAGAGGCGCACGAGTGCATGGCCATCGCCATGAACCGCCTGCACGGCCGTTCCAACTCCGGCGAGGGCGGTGAGGATCCGCGTCGCGAAACGCCGCTGGCCAACGGCGACTCCAAGAACTCCGCCATCAAGCAGGTGGCAAGCGCGCGCTTTGGCGTGACGAGCCGCTACCTGTGCAGTGCCTTCGAGATTCAGATCAAGATGGCCCAGGGCGCCAAGCCCGGCGAGGGCGGCCACCTGCCCGGCAAGAAGGTCTACCCCTGGATTGCCGAGGTCCGTCAGTCCACGCCCGGCATCGGCCTGATCTCGCCTCCGCCGCACCACGACATCTACTCCATCGAGGACCTGGCAGAGCTGATCTTTGACCTTAAGAACGCCAACCCCGGCGCGCGTGTGTCGGTCAAGCTGGTCAGCGAGGCCGGCGTCGGCACCATCGCCACTGGTGTTGCCAAGGGCGCTGCCGACAAGATCTTGATCAGCGGCCACAACGGCGGCTCCGGTGCCGCGGCGCGCGATTCGATCTGGCACGCCGGTCTGCCGCTGGAGCTTGGCCTTGCCGAGGCCCAGCAGACGCTGCTGCAAAACGGCCTGCGCTCGCGCGTGGTGCTCGAGGCCGACGGCAAGCTCATGGACGGCACCGATGTTGCCGTCGCCTGCCTGCTGGGTGCCGAGGAGTTTGGCTTTGCGACCATGCCGCTCATCTCCATGGGCTGCCTCATGCAGCGCGACTGCCAGCAGGATACCTGCCCGGCCGGCATCGCTACGCAAAACTGCCGCCTACGTCGCGGCTTCCGCGGCAAGCCAGAGCACGTCGAGCACTTTATGCTCTTTGTTGCCGAGCAGCTGCGCGAGGTCATGGCGAGCCTGGGCTTCCGCACCGTCGACGAGATGGTCGGCCATCCCGAGTGCTTGCGCCAGATCGAGGTCCCGGGCAACCGCAAGGCCAACCTGCTCGATCTGTCGCCCGTGCTGGCGAGCGCGACCTGCGAGTTCGGTGCCCATATCCCGGGTGCCGACGGTCGCCACTTCCTGCCGCAGATGGCAGCGGACAGCGAACTCGACAAGACGCTCGACTCCACGTTGTTTGTGCCCTATACGGCCGATGCCCGTGCGCACCTGCGTCCGATTCACTTCCGCGCCGACATCGCCAACGTCAACCGCTGCGTGGGCACCATTTTGGGCAACGCGGTGACCAAGGCGCATCCCGAGGGTCTGCCCGCCGGCTCTATTACCATCGATTGCGATGGTTCGGCCGGTCAGAGCTTTGGTGCTTTCCTGCCGCGCGGCATTACGCTCAACGTGTGCGGCGACGCCAACGACTACTTTGGCAAGGGCCTTTCGGGCGGCGAGGTGTCGGTGCGCCCCAACCCGCATGCGACCTACAAGTTCGACGAGAACATCATCGTGGGCAACGTTGCGTTCTTTGGCGCTACGAGCGGCCGCGGCTTCATTAACGGCCTGGCAGGCCAGCGTTTTGCCGTACGCAACTCCGGCGCCACCGTGGTGGTCGAGGGCTGCGGCAACCATGGCTGCGAGTACATGACGGGCGGCCTGGCGCTCATCCTGGGCGAGGTCGGGCAGAACTTCGCCGCCGGCATGACGGGCGGCGTGGCTTACGTCTTTGACCAGTACGGCACGCTCGATGCCCGCGTGAACCACGAGAGCGTTGAGCTCAAGGCCCCGACGGCCGGCGAGCTGGCGCAGATTCGCGCGCTCATCCAGGAGCACGTGGACGCGACGCAGAGCCCGCGCGGCATTAAGCTGCTCTACAGCTTTGAGACGATGAGCAAGCACTTTGTGAAGGTCATTCCGACCGAGTACGAGCGCGTGCTGGCGATTGTCGCTGCGGCCGAGGCTGTGGGCAAGACGCACGCGCAAGCCGAGGAGCTGGCGTTTGACATTGTGACCGGTCGCGCGAGCGCCGCGGATGTCGCTCGCTTTGATGCTGTGGGCGGTGTTGTAGGCGCTGCGTCCGTGGCTGCCAGCTCTGTTGCTTCGACCAAGAAGGAGGCGTAAGTGCCATGGGTAAGCCCGGTGCTTTTCTTGATAACGATCGCGTGGCCCACGAGCTTCGCCCCGTGGAGGAGCGCAGCCATGATTTTGATCCGCTGTACGTGGAGCTCGATGACGATGCGCGTCGCGCTCAGGCGAGCCGCTGCATGATGTGCGGCGTGGCGTTTTGTCAGATGGGCGCGAGCTTTGGCAAGGCACGCCCGAGCGGCTGCCCCCTGCACAACCTGATTCCCGAGTGGAACGAGCTGGTGTACCGCGGCCGCTGGGACGAGGCTGCCGAGCGCCTGTCGCTCACCTCGCCCATGCCCGAGTTTACGAGTCGCGTGTGCCCGGCGCTGTGCGAGGCCGCATGCAACCTGGGCTCGGTCGATGGCCAGCCCACGACGATCCATGACAACGAGCGCGCGATTAGCGACCATGAGTGGGCAAATGGCGGTCCGCACCGCTTTGAGCCGGCAGGGGAGGGTGCACCCACGGTTGCCGTGGTGGGCTCCGGTCCCGCTGGTCTGGTGGCAGCATGGGAGCTTGCGCGTCGTGGGGCCCGCGTGACTGTGTTTGAGCGCGACGACCGCCCGGGCGGTCTGCTCATGTACGGCATTCCCAACATGAAGCTCGAGAAGTCCGTGGTCGAGCGTCGCGTGGCGCTCATGCGCGAGCTGGGCATTGTGTTCGAGCTGGGTGCTGACGTTACGAACCCTGCGGTGGCGGCCAAGCTCAATGGCTTTGACGCCGTCGTGGTGGCTGCCGGTGCTCGCGCCCCGCGTGGGCTGGCTGCTGAGAATATTGACGCACCCGGCGTGGTGTATGCCGTGGACTACCTGACGGCCTCGACCGTCTCGGTGCTCGATGGCGGCGAGCCTGTCGTCGATGCACACGGCCTGGACGTCGTGGTCATTGGCGGCGGCGATACCGGTAACGACTGCGTGGGCACCGCGGTACGTCAGGGTGCGCGCAGCGTGCGCCAGTTTGAGTTCTTGCCGGCGGCGCCTGATGCGCGCGCGGCGAGCAACCCCTGGCCGCAGTGGCCAAACGTTAAGAAGACCGACTACGGCCAGCAGGAGGCCATCGCTGTCATGGGCGGCGAGATGCGCGCTTGGGGCGTGGATACGCTCGAGGTGCTGCTGGACAAGAAGGGCGCGGCCGCGGGCCTGCGCGTGGTCGATCTGGATTGGTCGGCTGGCAAGCCCGAGCGCATCGCGGGCTCCGAGCACGAGGTGCCGGCCCAGCTGGTGCTCATCGCCTGCGGCTTTACGGGCCCAGAGCACGGTGTGTTCGACGCCGTTGGCGTGCCCGTTGCCACTGCTGGTCGTCCGCTGCCTGTGATGGCCGCCGAGGGCTCGCATCTTGCGGCGCGTGTTGGCGGCGTCGCTGTGGATGCCGCGCCGGTGTATGTTGCCGGTGACGCTCGCAACGGCAGCTCGCTCGTGGTGAGCGCCATGGCGGACTCCCTGGCCTGCGCTGCCGAAGTCGCCGAGGCGCTGGAGCTGTAAGGCGGCTGTTCACAGCTGAATCGTCAAGGGCTGTCCCCAACGGCCGGCCCAAAAGGAACGTCCCCAAGTGCTGGCAGCTGGGGACGTTCCTTATGTGCCGGCATTCGGGGACACTCTTTGCGGGTTTGCGACCGATTTGTTCGTTTGTCGACGCGCGAGTGTCCATTCGGCGTCTTCTTGAGCTGTGGTGCTCTGCTGTTTCTGTGGTGGCCGGGGGCGCTTGGCTCAAAAGGGCGGGTTGGCCGTCTATGTTTACCTGCGGCTTTGTTTCAGTGTGCATATTCGGTCAAGCATTCCGTCAAGTGTTTGGTCAGCATCTGGTTTGCAGCCGGAGGCCTATTTTGTCCGTGCTGACAGTGGCTGCCCACCCTCCTCGTAAGCTCAAATTGAGGTTCATCAGTTTGAGGAGGATGTCGTGACTGACCACGTTTTAGACCGAGCGCATCTGGCCGAAGCCGTCGGCAACGATATTGCCGACATGGCCCATTTTTGGATGCTGCGGAAGTTTCAGTTTTTGGAGCCGGCGCGCGAGCAGTTTGAGATTATTGTCGACCCGTGGCTCAGCTATCGCACCGAGCCTTCCCAAAACGAAATCATGGCCTACAACATGGCGTTTACCGATTGGCTGCTCTTCGAGCGCCCCTATCGCCATGGCAAGACGCTGCTCGAGCTATATGTTGACGAGCCGCCGGCATCGCTTTCGCCCGCCTCGCTCAAGCGGCTCGAGCAGGTGCGCGACACACAGTATTTCTCGCGTTTTGGCATTTTGGACAAGGATCCCGCGACTGGCATGGTTGCGCTGAAGGATACGCGCACCGACCTTCGCTTTGATGTCTACGACCCGCATATCGTGCAAAAGGAGCATTGGAGTGACGGCGCGATTGCGGTGCGCCTCGCCTGCGTCGACGATGTCTGGCTGACGGCGGGACAGCTCTATCTGTATGACATCGCGCGCCTGAGTGACACGGCGGTCGATGGGCCGGGTGCGGTGCATCCGGAGGACCTGCAGGATGGCTTTGACACCTCGTGCATCAGCTTCTTTTTGCGCCTGGTCCGCGACATCATGGGCGCCCAGGGGCGCTACGTAAAGTCCCTCAACATCTACGAACAAGAATGGGAGTAGGGGATGTGACTGGTGTCGCCCTACAGCCCTGACTTTGTCTCAATCTGTAACGTTTGGCGGCTGTTTGGGCTCGTAACTGTTACAGATTGAGACGGAAGGTTGGCGGCTGCCGAAAGATCTTGTTCTGTAACAACTAGAGGCTCAAAGACTGTCTTCCTGTTACAGATCAAAACATTTGTCAGCGGAGGCAACGGTGACGATGGTCCATTTGTCTGACGTGGTGGTGATGAAAGTGTCTAATACCGTTCTCAAACACAAACATGCGACTCGCAATACGTTGGCGCGGAATAGGATGCTCGCGCGGCTCACGGAGACGGCCAAGCAAGGTGCGCTGCTCGCAACGCATGACAATACCGAGCTCATGTGGCTGCGACGCCATGTTGGAACCGACGATATCGCGGAGCCCGAGCCGTACCTGTTCTGTTTTCAGCATGATTGGGATGCATTGACGCCGGCGGAGCGAGCGCTGAGGACTATCAAAGGGCTTGCGGAATTTCATCCCGATTGGGCGTTTTGGGGCTATGACGCGGCGCTGATATGGGATCTGGAGGTGCCGAATGATCTGCTCAGGCCGCGTTACTTGGTCAAGACGGGTTGTTCGGTGGCGTTGAGTACGGGATATAGGCTGTTGCGTCCACAGATGGCGGGCGCGCTCGGGCGTGTTGATGACGTGCGGGTGGCGTCGTTTTGGCGCACGGCGGAGGATTGCTTGCTGCGTGCGCCGTTCTCCTACGGGTTGGCGATTGCCGATTCTGCACTGCGGGCGAAAGGCGTATCACGTGGGGATTTGTGCGAGCGCCTCCGCGCCGATTGCGAGGGCAGGCGAGGGTATCGCAGGGCACAGGTGATTGCGTCGTATGCGGACGGGCTGTCCGAAAACGGCGGCGAGTCTCGGTTCCGAGCGTTCTTTATTGCGTACGGCTTTCCGGTTCCGGAGCTGCAGGTGGAGTTTCGCGACCCGCTTGATCTGAGCCAGGTGTTTCGCATCGACTATTTTTGGCGGCTCGAGGACGGGACGTGTGTCATCGGCGAGCTCGACGGAAAGGTGAAGTACACCTTGCAGAACGGCGAGGGCCGGGAGTCGGTCGACCCATTCGTGGCAGAACGTCAACGGGAGTCCCATCTGACAATGCTCGGGCACAAGGTGCTTCGGTTTACGTTTAACGAACTCAAAGACCCGGGGAAGCTTGTCGAGAAAATGAGGCTGGCGGGTATTCCGCGACGGCCTGATTTGGCTGAGGAGTGGAGACGTCAGTGGTATGGGCGCTGAGAGGTTTTGTCTCGATCTGTAACGTTTAGAGGTTGTTTGAGCTCGTAATTGTTACAGATCGAGACATTTCCCTGGTGTCGCTGGGGTGGGACTGCAACGTATTCCGTCCCCCACATCCCCTCTTCCCTCCGTTAACCGATGCGTCTGCAGCAATCCAGCGGGACTAGGTGATAATGGACAAATGTTCATGTTAATCGTGAGGGAGGAGCTCGATATGGCGTCTGCCGATCGTTCCACGTTGTTTATCAATGCGACTGTCCTGGATGGTTCGGAACATATGGAGCCGCAGCCCGACATGGCCGTGGCCGTTGAGCGCGGTGTCATCACGTGGATGGGGCCGAGTGCTGTGGCGCAGGCGCCTGCAGGTGCCGAGGTCATCGACCTGGCAGGGGCGTATCTCATGCCAGGCCTCATCAATATGCATGTGCATCTGTGCGGCTCGGGCAAGCCGGTTTCGGCGGGTGATGCGGGCGCGCTGATGAAGAAGCTCGATAATCCCGTGGGGCGCGCCATCGTGCGCCACATTCTTAAGGGCAGCGCCCAGCAGCAGCTGGCAAGTGGCGTGACCACGGTGCGCGGTGCGGGCGACCCACTGTTTGCCGATCTTGCCGTGCGCGATGCTATCGATGCCGGCAAGTATCAAGGCCCTCGCCTGGTGGCGCCGGGAACGGGCGTCACGGTGCCGGGCGGCCATGGTGCGGGCTTGTTCGCCCAGGTGGCAAACAGTCCTGCCGAGGCAGCCGAACAGGTGCGCGACCTGTATGCGCGCGGTGCCGACGTCATTAAACTGTTCGTAACGGGTGGCGTGTTCGACGCGACCGAGGTGGGCGAGCCGGGCGTGCTGCGTATGCCGGTGGAGGTTGCCGCGGCGGCGTGCAAGGCGGCGCACGAGGTTGACCTTCCGGTTATGGCCCATGTCGAGAGCACCGAGGGCGTGAAGGCCGCGCTTGAGGCCGGCGTTGACACGATTGAGCACGGCGCTCCGTTGACGCCCGAGATCCTGGAGCTGTACCGCGGCGCCGCGGGCACACAGCTTGAGGGGCGTGCGCCGAGTGTGACCTGCACCATCAGCCCGGCGCTGCCGTTTGTATTGCTCGACCCGGAAAAGACCCATTCGACCGATACGCAAAAGAAGAACGGCGACATCGTGTGCTCGGGCATTATCGAGAGCGCTCGTGCCGCACTGGAAGCTGGCGTTAAGGTGGGCCTTGGCACAGATTCGAGCTGCCCGTTTGTGACGCAGTACGACATGTGGCGTGAGGTGGCCTATTTTGCCAAGTATGTCGGCGTGAGCAACGCCTTCGCGCTGCATACGGCCACGCAGGTCAATGCCGGGCTGCTGGGGCTGGGCGGCGAGACCGGCGCAATCGAGTGCGGTAAGGCCGCCGATATCCTGGTGACGCGCAAAAACCCGCTCGATGACCTGTGCGCCCTGCGTGAGCCGATGCACGTGATGTGTCGTGGTGATCTGGCACGCAAACTCAAGGTGAAGCATATTCCCGAGGTGGACGCCGAGCTCGACACGATTATGGCAATGCCGGCCGAGGCGCTGGACGAGGAGCTCGCCCGCGACGGCGTGGCGTAGGCGTGACGAAGGGACGGTCCCCTTGTCACATTCAAAAAAGCCGAGGTCCCAGTGCGAGGCCTCGGCTTTTTCTGTCCCATGGTATGACGGCTAGGAGCGCGTCTCCATCTTGGCGTGGCACTTGGGGCAGGTGACGCGAATCTTGCCCTTGCCCTTGGGAACGGAGAGCATCTGGCCGCAGTTGGGGCACTTGAGATAGGCTGTGGTCTTGCGGCCCTTCCACATCTTCTTGGCTGTGCGCTTGGCACGTTCAAAGTCTTCCTTGCTAGTACCGGCTGCGCGCGAGGCGTTGGCCGCTGCAGCTCCGCCGCCCAAGCTAGCTACAAACTTGCCCAAGCCGGGTACGTTTGCAGTCGCGGCGACAAAGGCCTCGTTCTCCTTGCGACGTGCGTCGATATTTTTGGACAGGCCGCGCAGCACGCCAATCACGATTACGGCGATGGCAATCCAGCTGAGCCACTGGATGCGGGCTATCGATCCGATCATCGCGATGACGATGCCGGCAAAACCCATCACGATGGTGAGCTCGTCGGCGCCATTGCGACCCTTCATAAAGTCATTCATGCAAATTGCCTTTCGTTCGATATGCTGCACGCCTTTATACCCGATTTAGAGCAAGGGGGACAGGTTAATCTGCACCAATGTAGTGCAAACATACCTGTCCCCGGAACACCAAGACGGTGCAAAGAAGTCTGTCCCTAATGCCCCAGTTACTTGGAGAGCTTGTCGACGACGCGTTCAATCTCGGCGAGCTTGGCAGCTTTGAGGTCTTCGTCGCCCGATTCGATTGCCGAAGTCACGCAGCCCTCGATATGCGCTTTGAGCACGTCGGCATTAATGCGCGCGAGGAGCGCCTGTGTGGCCATGAGCTGCGTGGAAATATCGACGCAGTAACGGTCCTCCTCGACCATCCGCAAGATGCCGTCGATCTGGCCGCGTGCCGTCTTGAGCATGCGGGTCACCGATTTATGGTCTGCCATCATGGCGGGTCCTCGTTTCTGGTCAATCCTTCAAATGCCTCACCCTCAGTTGCGGTGAAATAGTTCCTGATTGAAGGCTTAAAGCGTTTAAACCGGAACTATTTCACCGCAACTTCTGAGGGGCTGGTTGGGCGGCGGTGTCTGTTGGTGCCGCAGCTGCTACGCGGCGGTCACGGACAGGGCGTGGAACTTCTCGCCCGCTCCCTCGACGGCGGCGGCGAGCTGCTCGGCGGTCACGGTGTCGGCGCACTTCACCTGGACGGTCTGGGTCTCGTGGTCGGCATCGGCGTCGGTCACGCCAGCAACGTTGAGCAGTGCCGTCTCGACAGTAGCGTCGCAGTGGCCGCACATGAGGCCGGAAGTCTTGATTGTGTAACGCATGGGTATTCCTCTCTGTTGTGTCGGCTTTCCCAGGCACCCGACCTTGACCTTCAAGCCGTCGCTCGCGTACCGAAGTACGCGTCGCTCCTCTTTCAGGTCAATCTCGGGCACCTGGAAAACCCGTTCTAAATGGACTTAATGGTGAGCCTATTTTGCCACTTTAGGCTTAAAGGATTTCAGGCGCAGCGCATTGCTTACGACGCACACGCTCGACAGGCTCATGGCCGCAGCGCCAAACATCGGCGAGAGCTGCCAACCGGTGAGGGGGAAGAACACACCCGCGGCGAGCGGAATGCCGATGCCGTTGTAGAACAGCGCCCAGAACAGGTCCTGCTTGATGTTGCGGATCGTGGCGCGCGAAAGCTCGATGGCGCGGGCGACGTCCATGAGGTCGCTGCGCATGAGTACCACGTCGGCGCCCTCCTTGGCGATGTCGGCGCCGGTGCCGATCGCAAGGCCCACGTCGGCGCGCGCCAAGGCGGGGGAGTCGTTGATGCCGTCGCCCACCATGGCGACCTTGCCGCCCGCGTCCTGCAGCTCGCGCACATGGCGCTCCTTGTCGGCGGGGAGGACGTCGGCGATGACCTGCTCGCTACTCAGTCTCACGCGGCGGGCGATCGCTTCGGCGGTGACGCGGTTGTCGCCGGTGAGCATGCGCACGTCGACGCCGAACTTGCGGAGCGCGGCGATGGCCTCGGCGCTCGTCTCCTTGACCTCGTCAGCCACGGCAATGGTGCCGGCAAGCTCGCCGTTCTTGGCAAAGAACAGCGGCGTCTTGCCTTCGGCGGCAAATTGCTCGGCAAGACCCGCGGGCACGGTAACGCCCAACTCGTTCATCAGGCGCACGTTGCCGGCGGCAATGGCGTTTTGCCCTTCGCGCGCCGTAACGCCTCGCCCGGGCACGGCAGTAAAGTCCTCGACCATGCGCGCGACGATCCCGCGTGTCTCGCACTCGGCCATAATCGCCTCGGCCAGCGGGTGCTCGCTCGAGCGCTCCAACGCGGCGGCCAGCTTGAGCAGCGCCTTTTCGCTCATGGCGGGCGATCCGTCGGCGCGCGTGGCTACCACGATATCGGTCACGGCAGGCTTGCCGCGAGTGACCGTTCCCGTCTTATCGAGCACCACGGTGCCCACGCTGCGCAGATTCTCCAGCGCCTCGGCGCTTTTGAACAAAATGCCCATCTCGGCGCCCTTGCCGGTGCCGACCATAATAGCGACGGGCGTGGCCAGACCCAATGCGCACGGACAGCTGATCACCAGCACAGCGACGGCGGAGGTGAGCGCTTCGTTGATGCTTCCGGTCAAAACCATCCATGCCACAAAAGTCACGGCCGAGATCGCAAACACCACGGGCACGAACACGCCGGCGACCTTGTCGGCCATACGGGCGATGGGCGCCTTGGTGGCGTTGGCGTCCTCGACGAGCTGGATAATCTTGGCGAGCGACGTGTCGGCGCCCACGCGTGTGGCACGGAAGGTAAACGAGCCGGTGCGGTTGACAGTGGCGGCGTTGACGGTGTCGCCGGCGGTCTTTTCCGCGGGGATGGACTCGCCGGTGAGCGCACTCTCGTCCACGGCCGAGCTACCCTCGAGCACCACGCCATCGACAGGGATGGACTCGCCGGGGCGCACACGCAGCACCTGGCCGGGCAGAATGGTATCGACGTCGACGGTGGCCTCGCTGCCGTCCTCTGCCACGACGGTCGCGGTCTTGGGTGCTAAGTCGATGAGCGCCTCGATAGCGCCGCCGGTCTTGGACTTGCTGCGCGTCTCGAGGTATTTGCCCACGGTGACGAGCGACAGGATGTTGCCGGCGCTCTCAAAATACAGGTTGTCCATGCTCGTCATCATGGCCTCGTGCACCTGACCTGCGGCCAGCTGGTCGGCCATGATGAACATAGCGTAGAGCGACCAGGCGATCGACGCGGTGGCACCGACGGCGATGAGAGCGTCCATGGTGGGTGCGCCGCGCACGAGCGACTTGAAGCCGTTGATAAAGTACGCGTCGTTGACGTAGACGATGGGGATGAGCAAGACGAGCTCGGTGAGCGCCAACGTCATGCTGTGGGTGTGGTCGGTGAAGACGCTGGGCAGCGGCCAGCCGAGCATGTGCCCCATGCCTATGTAGAACAGCGGAATGAGAAAGATGATTGAGATGATGAGACGGGTGCGCATGGCGGAGGCGGTGGCCTCCAACTTTTTGGTAGGCGACTCCATATGAGTGGCGCCTGACCTGGCTTGCGCGCTGCCGTTTGGGGCGGCTTCGGTGCCCGTACTGACGGGCGAGGCCGAGTAGCCCGCGCGGTCAACGGCGGTGCAGATATCGTCGGGGGAGACCTGCGCGGGGTCATAGTCGACCATCATGGAACCGGCGAGCAGGTTGACCGCGACGCTTTGGACGCCGTCAAGCTTGCTGACGGCGCGGTCCACGTGCGCCTGGCAAGCGGCGCACGTCATGCCGCCCACGTCAAACTTATCTTGAGCCATGGCTTCTCCTTTCTATGGTGTAGTGTTGGAAATGTTAACCTACCGATACTATACACCCATACCCCCTGGGGGTGTCCAGTACAGAAAGAAATATATGAGTTTTTATTACAGATGAAGGTGGTTGGTTGGCCGATGGGCCGTCTCAACCAATCATCTCAATCTGTAACAACTAGACCCGTTTTTGTCGAGTAACTGTTACAGATCCAGACATTACATCGAGTCACAACTTAACGTCTCAATCTGTAACACCTAAGGACCGTTTTTCCTGCTAGATGTTACAGATCGAGACAATCTCGGAGCAGATGCCCCGGGCATACAACGTAAAACGCCGGGGCGCCCGCGTGATGGGCGCCCCGGCGCATGTTGGGCAGGGTTTGCGAAGCGGTGGGAGGGGGGAGAAGCCGTCCTCCCGAAATCCTTACTCCTGACGACGCTTCTTGTCAGTCAGAAAGACGCCGGCGGCTACGAGCACGACACCTCCGATGACAAACGTCTCACCGGCGAGCGCAGCATTGTCGCCTGTGGTGGGAAGTGCCGAGTTGGCGGCCGTCTTGGCGTTGCCGGCAGACGGCTTTCCAGTAACCGGCTTAGCGGCAGCCTGCGTGATCTTGGCCTGCTCGGCTTTCGCCGCCTCTTGCTCCTGGCGGGCGATCTCGTCCTTCAGGGCTTGCTCGGCGGCTACGCGTTTTGCCTTCGCCTCGTTGTAGCCGTTGAGAGCCGCGGTGTAGGCGGGCGTCGCAGCATCAAGGTCTGCCTGAGCGGCATCAAGTGCGGCTTTTGCGTTATGTTCTGTCTGCTTGGCGGCGACGCACTTGGCAAAGAGGGCATTGAGCGTATCGTTCGCGTTTGCGTCAGAGCCAGTAGCAATGCCGTTTTCGACGTTGATGGACTTGAGCTTTCCGAGAGTAGCAGCAGCGGCGTCCGATGCGGCCTGAGAATTCTCGACCGCCTGCTCGGCGTTCGCGATGGCATCATTTGCCGTGCTAAGGGCGACTCCGGCCTCGGTAACTGCTGCGTCGGCCTCCTTCTTGGCCGCCTCGGCGGTGGCAAGATTATCGGCTGCATTGCTCAGGGCGTCGGCATGGGCCTTCTTTGAAGCAAAGTCGTTTTTCGCCGTGGTCAGATCGCTCGCAGCGTGCTCCGCGGTCGCCGCCTTGGCCTCGGCGTTGTCCTTCGCGGTGTCGAGGGCCTGCTTCTTGGCAGCCGCGTCGCGCTCCGCCTTTTCGAGAACACTCTGGGCAGACGTCTGGGCTGCCGTGGCTTCATCAAGCGTTTGATGAGCCTTGTCAGCCTTTTCCTGAGCCGCAGCAACATCGGCAGAATACTTTGCGAGCTCATCGCTGGCGGCGGCGTAGGCGGCCTGCTTGTCTGCAACGGAGTTCTTTGCGTTTTCGAGATCTGTCGCGCGTGCCGCAACAGTCTGTTGTGCCTGGTCGCATGATACCTGTGCGGCGTTAACGTCATCCTGCTTTTGAGTAACTGCGGCCTTCGCGGCAGCTGCCTGCGCGCTGGCGGTCTCCGCTGCATTTTGCGCGGCGTCGCGTTCCGACTGAGCCGTAGCTACGGCAGTTGCGGCGGCGACGACGCTAGCGCTTTGCTTGTTTGCTGCCTGCTGCTTTTGCTCGACCGCGGACGCGGCTTCGCTTGCGGTTTTGTCGGCCTTCTGCTTGTTTTGGGATGCTTGCTGGAGTGCAGCTTGCTTGCTGACAAGACCCTTCTTGGCAGTCTCCAGTTTGCTTCCCGCGTTTTTGAGTCCGTTGACGTAGCCGTTAAGCGTCTGCTCGAACTCGTCGACGGACATAGCAGAGCTTGTCCAATCGTGGCCATATCCCCATGACGGAGATGTCTGCACTGTAAAGGAGGCAGTGGTGCCGTAGAAATTATTCGTCGTGGAGGTGTTGATTCCGGTACCCATGGCCGTGTAGTCGGGATCAATGCAATTGATGTAATGGCCTACGACATCGTCATATTTATCATGGACATATTCGTCTATTTGGCTTTTATTGCTTCTATTATTCGAGTTGTACGAATAATAGAAGTCGTAGGCAGCCTTTCCCGTGAGATTGTGGACGTCAAACTTGGCCGCCACCGCCTCGTCAAAGTACGCCTTTTCCTCTGTAATCCACCCTCGGCAGGGGTCGCCGTACCCCCACGAAAGGTTCTCTGCAACATCAAACTGCTTCGCGTGTTCAATGTTCGAGCTCGACCAGTTTGCATCGGCAATTGCCGCCGCGACAAGGTTGTACGTTACGTTGAGCGGATTCAAGCCAACGGAAACGCGGTAGCTGTTAATCGACTTCATAACGGTGACGGCCGAGATCATATTGTCGAGCGAGGTCGCATCGTCGCTGTCGCCAACATGGGTGGCATCCTTATACTTGCAGTTTTCGATAATCGAGACTGCCTCATTGGCGCCGACGGACTTAAAGAATCCGATAGCACCTTGTTTGAGCGTGGACTCGGCAGAGTTTGCTGCCTGCTGGGCGGCGTCGACGGCAATTTGAGCAGTCTGAACCGCGGCTTGGGCTGATTGCAGCTCGTTCTGAGCTTGCGCGGCCGCCTCGTCTGCGGCCGTCTTTGCTGCCTTCGCGTTCTCGACGGCCTTATTCGCCTCATCGAGCTTGGCAAGCTCGGCACTATGGGCTGCCTTCGCGTCCTTGAGGGCCTCGTCCTTTGCGGAGACTGCGGCATTCGCAGTATCGAGCTCGGACTTCTTTTGCTCGGCATTCTGCTTTGCGGCATCAAGCTCCGATTGTGCTGCGGCAAGATTACTTTGCTTCTGAGTCTGATCCTGCTGGGCGTTTTCTAGAGCCTTCTCAGCGTTTGCCTGGGCGCTCTTTGCGGCGTCAAGATCGGCCTGAGCAGCATCGACCTTTGCCTGGGCGGCGTCATACTCCGGGCCCTCAGCGCCTGCCTTTGCGGCCGCCAAATCGGCTTGTGCGCTGTCGTATGCCGCCTGTGCCTCAGCCGCCTTACCATCCGCGGCGGTCTTTTCCTGCTGAGCGGAAGCCAGCGTGCCTGCCGCCTCGTCGTAAGCACTCTGCGCGGCGCTCTGAGCCTGTTGGGCATCGGCGAGCGCGGAATCGGCAGCGGCCTTCGCAGCCTTTGCTTGGTTCAGAGCGGCCTGCGCATCTGCGGCAGCCTGCTCGGCGACCTTGATTTCCTCCGGCGTTGCGTTGGCGGCTGCCTTCTGGGCTGCCTCGAGCTTGGCCTGCGCATCGGCTGCCGACTGCTTTGCGGAGTCGAGTGCCTTTGCCTTGCTCTCGGCATCGGCCTTGGCAGCATCGAGCTTGCTCCGGGCATCCTTCAGCGTGGCGCTGGCGCTGTCAGCCGCCTTGACGCTTTCGTCGAGCTGACGGGCGTATTCGGCACGCGCGGCGGCTTCTGCCTGCGAATTATCGGAGACGGAGGCGTCGTAGGCGGTCTGGGCGTTGTCGCGTGCCACCTGCTTTTCGGTATAGGGGGCAGCCGCCGTGTCGTAGTCGGATTTGGCGTCTGCCTCGGCGGCCTTTGCGGCGTCGATTGCGGCCTGCAAGTCGGCAATCTTCTGGGCGTTTGCCTTTACTGCGGAGCCTGCCGCCTCGCCGGCGCGGACGGCAAGCGGGGACATGATCGCGTCCTGTGCCGTGGTATCACTCACATCGTTGGCAAATGCCGAGAACGGCGCGAGCAGCGACGAGCCAGTCATAGCGATGGTGGTTGCCGCGGTGATGGCGAGTCGTGTTGCCTTATGGCCCGAGAATGTGGGGCGAGACTCGGCGCCGCCTGAGACTTCCAAGTGTTTAGGTGCGTACTTTGCCATTTCTTCTCCCAATCGTTGAAGGGGTACCTATGACAATTCGTACGTTACAACCGCCGAAAGGGTTCCTGTTGCGCAACATTGGCAAGGAAATGTCGACACACTTGAGTCACATTTATGAGTCGAAGTTCTTGGCAAGCTAATGTCTCGTTCTGTAACAGCTAGACCCCGTTTTGCCGGGTATTTGTTACAGATCAAGACAAACAGTTGGCAGGAAACTTAATGTCTCAATCTGTAACATCTGGCGGGAAATATGACCTCTAACTGTTACAGATCAAGACATAGAAATCGGCCGAAAACTAACATCTCGTTCTGTAACATCTAGACCTGTGTCTGCCGAGCTAGTGTTACAGATCAAGACAATTGCCGGAAAGGGGTCCCGTCACGGCAAGACGCCCGCTCTCTAGATACAGAATCCGGGGATCACACAGGTTCGTTTGTTTGGCTTGTCCGCAGGCGTTGCGTACGTAAAGACGTCGCCGTCGTGTCCAACGCGATTCAAATAGAGCGTGCCTTCGGTCTCCGATGAGTCGGGGCTCACCGTGCGCTCCCACCAGCAGGTGTCCTTGCCCTTCCACTGGCGGACCATCGTCTCGTTCGTGGTATACGGACTTACCTTGAGCTCGCGGAACAGCTGGTACTCCTTGCCTTCGCCGTTGTAGATGTCTGCCAGGTACTGAAAGCCCTCGGCAAACGACTCGGGCGGCTGCACTCCGCACAGCTCGACCATGGCGGGCAGCCAAAGGGTTGCGGGCAACTCGCTCAGACACGATGCACTGTTGGCGGCGCCAGCGTTATTCGAGACCTTTTTGACAGATTTGATGAGTGCGCATAGCTCATTGGGCAGCAGCTTAAGGCCGTCGCCGTTGAGCCATTCCCGTAGCTCGCAATCTGCCCAGCCGGCGCTCGGCGGTTCAGCCGCAGCGTTGCGCTCGGCAATACCCGCATCGAACATAAACGTCAGTCCGGCCTTGCCCGTCCCGTCCAGAAGCTCATCGTGGCGGATGCCCACAAGCTGCGCGCCAACCTGCAGCCCGTTGGTGAGCGTGACACGTTTGGTACACGGATAGGGGATATGCCCATCGGCATCGAGCAGGTGATAGCGCTTGGCAATCTCGCGTGCCTCGCTACGGGTCTCGGCGGCCTTAATCTTGAGCGAAATCTCCTGCAGCTGATCCCAGGTGTAGTCGTCAAGCGAACCGCGGATGCCGTCCAGGTAGTCGGGGATGCCAAAGCCATGGGTCGCCGCCCCAATGACGCTGAGCCCCGCAACGGCTGCAACGACGCCACCGATAATAAACCGGCGGCGGGTCATGGCATCGTGCCGGGCCTGCTCCAGGATCTCTCGCGCGCGCTCGCCGGCGACGTCGACCTTAAGGTGCGTACCGGAGTCGATGTCGATTGCGGCGTCACTGCCCGCGCCCTCGCGGCCCTCGGATTCGGCATCGGTGAGGTATGCCGAGAGCACCTCGAGCATCTGCTGCTCGGTGGGGCGATCGCACTGCTCGACTGAGAGACCCTTCATGATGATTTGGACAAGCGCTTCATCGCCCTCGCAGCGCGGCTCGAGCGGTGCCGGCTTGGTCTTGGTCTTTACGAGATAGAACGAGCCGGTTGCAGCGGCGTCCGTCGACTCAAAGTCAAACGGTTTGCGACCGCTGTAGAGCTGGTACAAAATGCTCGAAAGCGCATAGACGTCGATTGCCGGCGAACGGCGAAGGGCCGCGATGCCTTCGATATCCTGCGTGAGCATCTCGGGCGCGGCGTATGCGGGCGTGGCAAAGCGCCAGATGTCGGCGCGCCGGGTGATCGTGTCGTCGCCGAGAGCCATGGTCGCGGAGCCCATGTCGATGAGGCAGGGGTCAAAGGAGCAATCGGCAATCTGCTGCTCGAGCGTTCGGCTGGTGGTGCGGAACATGATATTGGCAGGCGACAGGTCGCGATGAATGACCGGATTCACGAGGCCTTGGGTCATCAAGAGCGCACGAAGCACAGCGTTTCCGACGGCGGCGACCATCTGGGTGGTCAGCCCGCCCGAGGCGTCGTGCGGAAGCAGGGGCAGCGCCTGCTTGAGCGAGGTGCCCTCGACCCACTCCATGAGGATGAGCGGGTCATCCTCACACGAGCCGTAGCCATAGACGCGCGGAAATCCGCGCAGGTGCGAGACGGTACACAGATGACGGTACTCCTCGAACAGCGCGGCGGTGTTGGCCAGGTGCGCTGCCGATTGCTCGGCGGAGCGGTCGGGTGCTTGGCCGGAAAGGATGGCGTTGTCCTTGAGTAGCTTGACGGCAAAGACCTCGCCGCTCGTGTTGGTCGCGCGCAGCACGTGCCCGATGTTGCCGTTGTTGCGGTGGGCCGTCTGGAGAATAAGCGTCATAAACCGACGCTTGGCGTCGTCCTCGGCGCTGGGGTCGACCGCCACGGCGGTATCGAACGTATCGAGACGGATGAGTTTGTCGCCATAGGCGCTATCGGTAGTATCCATGGCGTTCCTTTGTCTGGCATGGGTTGCCGCACGTATACGCGAGCAGTGCGGATATCGGTAAAGTACCATGATAGCCGCACTGCCCACGTATACCGCTGAGCATTGTCGTTTACGACGCAGAAGGTAGAAGATGAAAGACGGACGGCGACCGTCTTCCGATCGCCGTCCGCGCTAGTCCACAATGACAAGGAATGTCGTGTAGAGACCCAGATGGAGCCTGTCGCTGTTTTCGATTTCCACTGGGGGATAGATCTTGCCGGGCTCGCGTTGGTCGCGCGGCGGCTCAATCACAATATCGCCGTCGCCTGCACCCGATTCGAGTACCGTGCCGTTGGTCGATCCAAGGCCCTGGGCGTACCAGTGCTCACCCTCAAGCCAAATGCGAAGATGCTCGCGCGATGCGTCGGCGCCCACATCGGTGATGCTGGGCGAGGTTTTGGGCAAAGAACCAATTACGGTGCCGCGCGGATCGCGTGTGAGGGGATGGATTTGCATGTCGGCGCAGTTGTCGGCATGGGTTCTGAGCAGACCGAGGTTGGGGGCGACGGTGCGCGGCTGCTCCAGGCTGCTCATAAAGCCACGTCCGACGGTAGTTTCGGTGGTGCCAAAGTGCCCGCCCGTCTTGCTGTCGCAAAAGCGCTCGACGGTGGCCACGCCCTGAACGGGATCGGCGAGCGCCCCCGTTGCCACAAAGAGCATAAGGTAAAGCGTGCTTTTCTCGCGCACGGTATTGCCGTCAAAGTTGTCGATGCGATTGAGGGCATTTGCATATAGGCGGCTGTCCAGCTTGTAGCTGGCGAGAGCCGACATCATTTCGTTGGCGGCCGGACCGCGATAGTGCTCGGCGATTGCCCGATAGGCGGACTCGCCGCCGCCGAGCTTGCTGCAGATTGCCGAGGAAAGGTTGAGCGTGGTGACGGTAAAGTCGCTGTAGATGGAGGGCGCGCACTGGTCAGGCTTGCGATGGACGATGTAACGGGTGAGATACGAGCGGTTGGAAGAGCATTTCTCGAGCAGGGTACTGCCGAGATAAGAGTTTCCATTGATGAGCATTCGGGCGATCTCGAGATGTTTAAGACCGCCGAACGAGCGAATATCGTTATAGAGGACCGAGCAAGGCGTCTCTGCTGCCACGGATACCTCCTTTGATTGCTTCCTAGCCAATATGGCGATAGGAATTAATGGCCCCCGGTGGGCGACGTATTAAATGGCTGCGCAATATATAGCGTAACCAAAGCAACATTATAGGCCACATGTTCGAAATCGCAGGAAGAGCGAGAGATTTGGTTTGGACTGGACGGAAATCCCCCTCTGTCTTGATCTATAACAATTAGGACCGATTTTACTCGTTAACTGTTACAGATTGAGACAATCAGCCGGGCCCGCCCCGTCCGCCTCGTCATCTGTGGTTTACGTGGGGGCATACGGAGTACGGGTATACTAACCGGCGGCGAATCTGCTCCATCGCTTAGAGCTGCTGCGTCTGGACGGCGCGTGATAGGGCTGCCAAAGCGATCGCCAGCGTGCTGAGCAACGTCCTCTCTGTGCGCACCCGTTTTTGTATGTATTAGCGCACTACCAAGCACGCCCGCGCGGCCGCATGCCGTGCCCATTGCGCGTGCAGATAAGGAACAACAACATATGCGTAATTCTGTATCCGACGTTACGGACGCCGAGATTCTGGACGAGGCCCGCGAGGCCATGACCCAGGCTGCCTTCGATGCCGCCGATGAGGCCAATGCTGCCCAGGCCGTCGAGTCCGCCACCGAGAGCCTGCCCGCCTTTGACGAGCTGGGGCTTTCCGACGAGATGCTTCGTGCTATCGAGAACCTGGGCTACACGGCGCCGACGCCCGTGCAGGCCGGCTCCATCCCCGTGGTGCTCGAGGGCCGCGACCTGCTTGCCGCCGCTCAGACCGGCACCGGCAAGACGGCCGCCTTTTTGCTGCCGACCATGAACAATCTGGAGCACATCGCTCCTCCCAAACCCGTGCGCGAGCGCGGTGGCCGCAACCGTCGTCGCGGTGCTAAAAAGCCCGAGGGCAACGGTCGCGGCCCCGTGATGCTCGTCATCACCCCTACGCGCGAGCTTGCCCAGCAAATCGACGAGGTCGCAAGCAAAATCGCCGACGTCACCGGCCATGTTGCCGTGACCGTCGTGGGCGGCGTGAGCTACAAGCCGCAGACCGCGGCACTTAAGTACGGCTGCGACATCCTGGTCGCAACGCCGGGCCGTCTGGTCGATCTGATCGAGCAGGGCGCCTGCCACCTGGACGAGGTTAAGGTCCTGGTGCTCGACGAGGCCGACCGTATGCTCGACATGGGCTTTTTGCCCGCCGTCCGGCGCATTGTGCGCGAGACGCCGGCCGAGCGCCAGACGCTGCTGTTCTCGGCGACGCTCGACGAGGAGGCCGTGGGCGAGATCACCGACCTGGTGAGCGACCCGGCCCGCGTGGAGATCGCGCCCGCCACGTCGACCGCCGACACCGTCGACCAGTTTGTGTTCCCGGTGTCCATCGAGGCCAAGAACAACCTGCTGCCCGAGTTCCTCAAGAAGGAGGGCCCGGAGCGCACTATCGTCTTTATGCGCACCAAGCACCGCGCCGACAGCTGCTGCCGTCGTCTGGAGCGCAAGGGCATCAAGGCCGCCGCGATTCACGGCAACCGCAGCCAAGCTCAGCGCGAGCGCGCGCTTTCGGCCTTCCGCGATGGCACCGTTGACGTGCTGGTGGCAACCGATGTTCTCGCCCGCGGCATCGACATTAGCGACGTGCGCTACGTCGTGAACTTTGACGTGCCGGCCGAGCCGACCGACTATATCCACCGCATTGGCCGTACGGGCCGCGCCGGCGAGCTGGGCTGGGCCATCACGTTTGTGACCGAGCAGGACGTCGACGAGTTCTACGAGATTGAGAAGCTCATGGACAAGACCGCCGACATCTATGAAGCCGGCGACCTGCACGTGGGTCCCAACCCGCCCGCCGTTGACCCCGAGCGCGATCCTGCCGCTTTTAAGGTGAAGAAGAAGACCAAGCGCGGCAAGTCCAAGAGCAAGAAGAAGCTTGAGCAGGCGCGTCGCGACGGCAAGCGCAACGGCGATGACTACGGCGATGTGGCCGGTCGTTCCAACCGCGGTCGCGACGAGCGTCGCGGCGACGGCGAGCGTCCGAGCCGTCCCAAGCGCGGCGGCAAGACCCGCGTGCGCGAGGGCGTTCAGGCTCGCGTGGACGAGGCTGTGGAGAGCGTGGCCCGCGAGGTGGCTGCCGAGGAGCGCGGCGGTGCTGGTGTCGTTGAGCAGGCCCCGCGTGGCAACCGTGCCGAGCGTCGTGCCAAGCAGTTCCAGGGCGAGGCGCATCGCCGCCGCCGCGAGGACGAGGATCGCGGTGGCCGTCGTCGTGTCGAGCGCGAGGACGAGGGCCGCGGTTCGCGCGGTGGCAAGCACGGTGCGGGCGACCGCCGTCGTTCCGGTCGCGACGGCGAGCGCGGCGGGCGCGATGAGCGCCGTGGCGGCGAGGGCCGTGGTGAGCGCGGTGCCCGCGGTGGCGAGTCCCGTGGCGGCAAGCGCTTGGAAGAGCGCGGTAGCCGCGGCGGCGAGCGTCGCGAGGGTGCTCGCGGCAATGGCGGCCGCGGCGGCGCCGCTCGTTCTAACGAGTCGCGCGATCGTCGTGACCCGCGTGCCAGCCGCGATCGTCGCGATGACTGGCGCAACTACGACGATACCCGCGAGGAGCGTCGCGGCGGCTATCGTGGTGGGCGTGGCGGCAACCAGGCCGGTTCCCGTGGCGGCCGCGCCGGCGGTCGCGATAACCGTGGCAGCTACGGCAACAGCCGTGGCGGCAAGCGCGGCGGCAGCTCCCGTCGCCCCGGCGACGGCGGCGGCAAGCGCAAGTAACATACGCGTCGCGCGGTAAGGCGAGATGAGTTTGGGTCCCGAGCAGACGATGCTCGGGGCCCTTTTTGGTGCAAAGAGGTCAGGTTAATCTGCACCAACGTCTTGAAGTTGCGGTGGAATACGGACTGTTTTGGCCTTTTGAGCGGCTTTTCAGTCCCTATTTCACCGCAACTCACGATTGGTGCAAACAAACCTGTCCACGATGCACCAGAGTGAGGAGTGTCCCCAAGTGCCGCATTGTGGGTAACGCGTTTTATCAAATATGGCATTTATCTGCGGTAATGTTCTATTTCACCGCTGAGGGTGACATTTCATGCCGCCTGCCGAACTGCGTGGAGACCTAACAACTTTTTAGGTCAGTGTTGTGCGTGTAGCAATTTCGCCCGGCCTCGCCTCCGGGCTGCCATGTGAGAGGGGATCTTATGGCTCGACTGCATGTAATGGAACGCAGCCACGCTCAGGCCGTCATGGACGACCTGCACGATGCGCTCGGACGTCGTCTGGCGGTGAGCTCGCTCGCCCCGTGTCCCGTGGAGTTTACGGCGGCGCTCGTCAACCTGTGCTCCACCCAGAGCTGCGGCAAGTGCACGCCCTGTCGCGTGGGCCTGAGCGCGCTGAGCGACCTGCTTGCCGATGTGCTCGAAGGGCGTGCCGATGAGTCTACGCTCAACCTGATTGAGCGCACGGCCCGCACCATCTACCTTTCGAGCGACTGCGCCATCGGCTACGAAGCCGGTGCCATGGCGCTTACTGCTATCCGCGGTTTTCGCGACGATTTTGAGCACCACATTCGTGAGCACTCCTGCGGCTTTGATCGCGAGGCACGTGTCCCGTGCGTCTCGGGCTGCCCGGCGCACGTCGACATTCCCGGTTACATCTCGCTCGTCGAGGCCGGCCGCTATGCCGATGCCGTCAAGGTCATCCGCAAGAATAACCCGCTGCCGCTCGTCTGCGGCCTGGTGTGCGAGCATCCCTGCGAGATGCACTGTCGCCGCGGCATGGTCGACGACCCCATGAACATCCTCGCCCTCAAGCGTTTTGCCGTTGAGCACAGTGACCTCAACGACCACAAGCCGCATGTAGTGGACAACACCGGCAAGCGCATCGCCGTGATCGGCGGCGGCCCGGCCGGCCTTTCCTGTGCCTACTACCTGGCCGTGATGGGCCACAAGGTGACCATTTTTGAGCAGCGCCACCACTTGGGCGGCATGCTGCGCTACGGCATCCCCAGCTATCGTCTGCCGCGCGAGCGCCTGCAGGCCGAGATCGATTGGATCTTGAGCGCCGGCATCGACGTTGAGCTCGATCACTCCGTCAACGGCGAGGAGCTTGTCCGCCTGCGCGACGAGTTCGATGCCGTCTATCTGGCCATCGGTGCCCATAGCGACAAGAAGCTCGGCCTTCCGGGCGAAGAGGCGCCCGGCGTGGAGTCGGCCGTCAAGATGCTGCGTGCCATTGGAGACGACGAACTGCCCGACCTGAGCGGCCAGCGCGTGTGCGTCATCGGCGGCGGCAACGTGGCCATGGACGTGGCGCGCTCTGCCGTGCGCTGCGGCGCCGAAAAGGTAAGCATCGTCTACCGCCGTCGCATCTGCGATATGACGGCTCAGGACGCCGAAATCGCCGGCGCCCAGGCCGAGGGTTGCGAGGTTCTGGAGCTTACGGCCCCGCTCGCCATCGAGACGGGCGAAGATGGTCGCGTGAGCGGCCTGCGCGTGCAGCCGCAGATTATCGGCGAGCCCCGTCGTGGGCGTCCGGCCCCGCGTGCCGCAGCCACGCCCGAGCGCGTCATTCCCTGCGAGCGCGTGTTCGTGGCCATTGGTCAGGACATCGACTCCAAGCCGTTTGAGGACATGGGCATCGCCTGCAAGTGGGGTCGCGTCGTCACCGATTCGGACGGCGCCGTGCCCGACTTCGATGGCCTCTTTAGCGGCGGCGACTGCCAGACCGGCCCCGCCACCGTCATCCGTGCCATCAACGCCGGCCGCGTGGCTTCGGCAAATATCGACCGCTACCTGGGCTTCGACCACAAGATTAAACTCGATGTGGAGCTGCCGACCGTTCAGTTTAAGGGCAAGCATGAATGCGGCCGCTGCGAGCTGGGCGAGCGCGAGGCCGGCGAGCGCATTCACGATTGGAATCTGGTCGAACAGGGCCTTACCGAGGAGGAGGCACGCCAAGAGGCGAGTCGCTGCCTGCGCTGCGACCACTTTGGCTTTGGCGCGTTCCGCGGAGGGAGGAACCTGGAATGGTAGAGCCCAACAAAACCACCGTCAGCGACAACACCGAAAACGGAGCGCACAACATGGTCAGGCTCATTATCGATAACTGCGAAGTCGTGGTGCCCGAGCACACCACGATCCTGGATGCGGCCAAGTCCGCCGGCATTCAGATTCCCACCCTGTGCTACCTGCGCGATCTAAACGAGATCGGCGGCTGCCGCGTGTGCGTGGTCGAGGTCGAGGGCTGCGACCAGCTGGTTGCCGCCTGCAACAACTACGTGCTCGACGGCATGGTGGTGCACACCAACAGCCCCAAGGCCCGCGAGGCCCGTCGCACCAACGTGCAGCTGCTACTGTCCCAGCACGATTCGCAATGCACGAGCTGCGTGCGCAGCGGCAACTGCAACCTACAGACCATCGCCAACGACCTGGGCATTTTCTATCTGCCGTATCAAAGGCATTTGGCGGGCGAGGGCTGGGATTTCGATTTTCCCATCATCCGCGAAAACGACAAGTGTATTAAATGCATGCGCTGCATCAAGGTGTGCGAGAGCGTGCAGGGCCTAGGGATTTGGGACCTGACCAACCGCGCCACGCATACCGCCGTGGGTACCCGCGGGCGCGTGCCGATCGGCAAGACCGATTGCGTCGCGTGCGGCCAGTGCATCACGCATTGCCCGACGGGCGCACTGCGCGAGCGCGACGATACCGAGACCGTGTTTGACGCGCTCGCTAATCCCGACAAGATCGTGCTGGTGCAGATCGCGCCTGCCGTGCGCAGCGCCTGGGGCGAGGAACTCGGCATATCTCGCGAGGAGGCAACCGTTGAGCGCTTGGCCTGCGCACTGCGCCGCGTTGGCTTTGAGTACGTGTTCGACACCGATTTCTCGGCCGACCTTACCATTATGGAGGAGGGCTCCGAGCTGCTCGGGCGCCTGGGTAAGGCCGCCAAGGATGAGGGCGACAGCCGCGGCTGGCCTATGTTCACGAGCTGCTGCCCGGGTTGGGTACGCTTTGTGAAGGCGCGCTATCCGGAGTTTGTCGACAGCCTGTCCACGTCCAAGTCGCCACAGCAGATGTTCGGCGCTATTGCCAAGACCTACTACGCCAAGGTGCTGGGCGTGGAGCCCGAGCGCCTGTTCGTGGTGTCCGTTATGCCGTGCACGGCCAAGAAGGCCGAGTGCGCGCTGCCGAGCATGGTGGGCGAGGACGGCACGCCCGATGTGGACGTTGCGCTGACGGTGCGCGAGATGGTGCGCATGATCCGCGCGAGCCACGTGAGCGTGGACACGCTGGTCGAGGAGCCGCTCGATACGCCGCTGGGCTTTGGCACGGGCGCGGGCGTGATCTTTGGCGCCACGGGCGGCGTGATGGAGGCAGCCGTGCGCTCGGCCTATTACCTGGTGACGGGCAAGAACCCGGATGCGGATTTCTTTACCGACGTGCGTGGCCTGGATGGCTGGAAGGAAGCCGTCGCCGATATCGATGGCACCAAGGTGCGCGTCGCCGTGGCGCACGGGTTGGGTAACGCCGCCCGCCTGCTCGACGCGATTCGCGACGGCCGCGTGAGCTATGACTTCGTTGAGGTTATGGCATGCCCGGGCGGCTGCGTCGGTGGCGGCGGTCAGCCCATCCACGACGGCTGCGAGCTGGCGGCCGAGCGTGGCCAGGTGCTCTGGGGCCTGGATGCCGCTGCGGACATTCGCTTCTCGCACGAGAATCCCGATGTCCAGGCGTGCTACCGCGAGTTCTTGGGCGCGCCGCTCTCGCCGCTGGCTGAGGAGCTGCTGCATACCGACCATCACGCCTGGTCGATGCCCAACGAGGGGGCGTGCTAGCCATGCGTGCGTTTGATGTTGAGATGACGCGCCGGGGATTTGCCTCGGCGCTTGCTGCGGGCGCGTTGTCACTCGTGCTTGCTGGTTGTGGCGGCGGAGCTGCGGGGGCGGGGTCTGCTGTGGGCTCGGCTGCCACGGACGGCGCCGGTGCTGTCGCAGAGCCGGTCGAGGTGCACGTCGCCTCGCTCAAGGGGCCGACCTCGATTGGCCTGGTGCAGTTTATGGACCAGGCAGCGAGTGGCGAGACGGATAACGAGTTCGACTTTGCGATCAGCGCCGCAGCCGATGAGATCGTGCCCAAGGTGATTCAGGGCGATGTCGATATCGCCCTGGTGCCCGCCAACGTGGCGAGCGTGCTCTACAACAAGACCGAGGGCGCGGTGCAGGTCATCGACATCAACACGCTGGGCGTGCTGAACGTGGTGACGGGCGACGCGAGTGTGGCCTCGTTTGGCGATCTGGCGGGCCATACCGTCTATATGACGGGCAAGGGCACCACGCCGGAGTACGTCATGAACTACCTGCTGGAGCGCGCGGGCTTGGCCGGTCAGGTGGCGCTCGAGTTTAAGAGCGAGCCTACCGAGGTGCTGTCGGCGTTGCTTGCCGATCCGTCTGCCGTGGGCGTGCTGCCCGAGCCGTTCAAGACCGCTGCCATCGCAAAGAGCGAAGGCAAGCTGTCGGCTCCGGTAAGCCTGACCGATGTGTGGGACGAGCTGGCAGGTGACACGGGTTCGCGCTTGCTGACGGGCGTGACCGTGGTGCGCCGGGCCTTTGCCGAGGAGCATCCCGGGGCCGTGGCGGAATTCTTGAGCCGCCACGCGGCGAGTGTGAAGGCCGTGAACGCGGCGCCGGCAGACTGGGCTCAGGCCGTGGTCGATGCGGGCATCGTGGATAACGCCACGATTGCCGAAAAGGCGATTCCCGGGTGCATGCTCGTGTGCCAGACGGGGAAGGATATGAAGGCGGCGCTCGGTGGGTACCTGCAGGTGCTGGCCGATGCGGACGCGAGCGCCGTGGGCGGCAAGCTCCCGGCTGACGATTTCTACTACATGGAGTAGCCCGTGCGTGCGTTTGCTCGACAAATGGCAGAGCGTATGAAGGCGGTGGCGGCAGCAGGTGCCGTTGCCGCCTTTTGGCTTGCCGTGTGGGTCTTCGCGGCGGCGCTGGTGGCGCAGCCGTTGATTTTGCCGGGGCCGGGCGCTGTTGTGGTGGCGTTGCTACGGCTGGTGTGCGATGCCGCCACGTGGGCGATTCTGGCGGGCTCGGGTGCGCGGATTCTAGGCGGTTTGGCGCTTGCCGCGGTGTGCGGCGGTGTGCTGGCGGGGGCCTCGGTGCGATCGCTGACGTTTGCCCGCTTGGTGGCGCCGGCGCTTTCGTTTGTTAAGGCGACGCCGGTTGCCTGTGTGGTGGTTCTGCTGCTCATTTGGTTGGGGTCGGCGCGCGTGAGCATTGCAGCGGTCTTTTTGATGGCGCTGCCGGCCGTGTATTTCTCACTGGTCGAGGGCTTGACGCAAGCGGATAAGCCGCTGGAGCAGATGTTTCGTCTGCATGGCGTGCGGGGTTGGCGTCTGTTTTGCGCCCATACCTGGCGCGAGGTCCTGCCGTTTGTGCTTTCGTGCGCCCGGGCCGTGATTGGCATGAGCTGGAAGGCCGGCGTGGCGGCGGAGCTCATCGGCATGGCGACGGGCACCGTGGGCGAACGCATCTATCAGGCGAAGCTGCTCATCGAGACGGCTGATCTGCTGGCGTGGACCGTGTTGGTCGTTGCCGCCTCGTGGGCGTGTGAGCGCGTGCTGGTGTGGCTGCTGCGGGTTTCGGGACCCGTGGCGTGGCGCGCGGCCGTGCGGGCACATGGGCATGGACTGCGCGGGCGTGCGTGCGGCTCTGCTGGCGGCGGGGCTGCTGCGGAGCTTGCGCTCGCCGTGGGCGACCGGGCGCCCTGGTCGCCGGCGCTCGACGGACTGGTGCTTCATGTGCCCGCCGGTGGACGCACCTGTGTGATGGGCGCTTCGGGCGTGGGCAAGTCGACGTTGCTTGCGCTGGTGGCGGGGGAGTGCGCACCGTGCTCCATGGTGTTTCAGGACGTGCGCCTGGTCGAGGACGCCTCTGCTTTGGATAACGTGCTGGTGTGCGCCGATGCACGCGTGAATGCCTCGAGTGCCGCTGCCTTGTTGCGCCTGCTGGTACCGGGGATCGATGTGCATGCCCGCGTGGCTGAGCTCTCGGGCGGGCAGCGCCGTCGCGTCGAGATTGCCCGAGCCCTGCTGTGTCCGGGCGACGCGGTGATTCTGGACGAGCCCTTTACCGGTCTGGATACCGCTGCGCGCGACGCATGCGCCGAGGTCGTGCTCGACTTGCTCGACGGCCGTATGCTGTTGCTTGCCACGCACGATTCCGCTGACGCTCGGGCCCTCAATATCTCGGACATCATCACGCTCTAAAGACTTATTCAGCAACAAAATGATCCGTTTTTTCTCCGTTCCCATGGGGTCGGGTATGGTATTCTATCTGCGGGGTAATACTTTGGAATACCAAGTAATACCAACGCCGTAGAACAAACTCCAGATGCGGGCCAATCGGGTTGCCTTCACAGCCCGTCGCCCAGCCGCGTGGCCCGCATCCATCCGCACCACCGTCGTTTCAAAAAGGAAGCGCCATGGCAGAACACATGACCCCGGTTGTCGCGAAGGTCTTGCCCGAGGAAAAGGCGGCCTTCGCGGCGGCAACCCAGCTCGTGGGCACTACGCCGTCCAACGCCATCCGCATGTTCATCGCCGCCTTCAATCGCTGCGGCACCTTCCCGTTCGACATCTCGCCGAGCGGGGCTTTTGGCGCTGCGCCCGATTCTTATCAACAATGACCGTCCCAAACTGCCGGCACTTGGGGACGTTCCTTTTCTGCCGGCAGTTAAGGAACGTCCCTAAGTGCCGGGTTTTGAGGAGGTTGGCATGCTCAATGCGATGATTTGGGCGCTTGCCTGTTTTGGTGTTGTTGCTGCCGATATTGCCCTGAGCATGGTTCTGTTTTCAGTTCTCGATGCCGTGTCGGTGCTGACGGGCTATCCGATCGACAATCTCGATATCCAATGGTTCCAGGCCGTCGCGCAGACGGCGTCGTTTTTGATGGCGCTGCTGTGGTGGCGCTATCTGTGGCCCCGCTCCTTCATGGCGCGCCGGCAAGGCGAACGCCCACTCGGCGGGGGAGCAGGCGCGGCATGGAAGCGCATTGTCTGCATTGTTGTGATCGGCCTATCCATGCAGGTGGTCATTAGCTACCTATGCGACGGCGTACTGTCGCTGCTGCTCGAGGCCGCGGCAGACTATAGCGAGCTCGTCGAGGAGACGGGCATGGGCGATACCAGCCTTCTTGCTGTCTTGACCACAGCGCTCGGCGCTCCGTTTTGCGAAGAGCTCCTGGTGCGCGGCATCATCTTTGAGTTTTCGCTGCGTGCGTTTAATCCACAGTGCCGTCCGCTCTGGAAGCGCCGGCGCCGCGCGAACGCGCAAGACGGCGCCATGGTGCCCTGGGCGGCCCCAAGCACGTGGGGTATCGCCGCGGCAATCGTGCTGCAGGCGGCCATCTTTGGCTTTATGCATATGAACTGGGTGCAGGGCTGCTATGCGGGCGCTGCCGCCCTCATTTTTGGTTGGGTGCTCGTGACGACCGGAAAGCTCCGCTACACGATCTTGCTGCACTTTGCCTTTAATGCCGGGTCGTATCTCATGGCACTGCCCTGGTTTGTGAACACGTCGCTCGACGTGGTAATCACGGTCGCCATCGCCGGCGTCATCCTCGTGGAGGCGATGCGCTCACTGCGCCACGCATGCGAGACGGACATAGCGACAGCACCGCTGCCCTAGTTGCGACGACCGCCGCCGTTGGCACCCTGGCGGCCCTGGGCCGCGCGGTTGCGGCCTGCGGTGTTCTGCGCGCGCGACATACCGCCGTGGCCCTTGCTGCCCTTAGGCCCCTTGCCGGCGCCGGCACCGCCGTGTGCCTTGCCGCTCTTCTTGCCAGTGCCGTGTCCGCCGCCGGCAGACGTCTCGCCCGGGCGCGGCGGCACGGGACGGATCAGACAATGCTTGGTGTAGCCGATCAGGTCGCGGCGGCCGGCCTTTTCTAGCGCCTCGCGCACCAGCTTGTAATTCTCGGGTTTGCGATACTGGATGAGCGCGCGCTGCATGGCCTTCTCGTGCGGGTCGCGCGCCACATAGATCGGTTTCATGGTGCGCGGGTCCACGCCGGTGTAGTACATGCACGTCGACATGGTGGACGGTGTGGGGTAGAAGTCCTGCACCTGCTCGGGCATGTAGCCCATGTCGCGCACGGCTTCGGCAAGGTCCACGGCTTCCTTCATGGTCGAGCCGGGGTGGCTCGAGATCAGATACGGCACCACGTACTGCTTGAGTCCGTATTCGCGATTCAAACGTTCAAATTTACGGCAGAATGCGTCGTAGACAGCTCGGCTCGGCTTGCCCATCACGGACAGTACCGCGTCGCTCACGTGCTCGGGCGCTACGCGCAGCTGGCCCGAGACATGGTGTTCCAGCAGCTCGCGTAAAAACTCGTCCGAGGCATCGGCCATGGTGTAGTCAAAACGGATGCCGCTGCGCACGAAGACCTTCTTGACGCCCGGCAGCTGGCGCAGGTCGCGCAACAGCTGTGTGTAGCCGCTCTCGTCGACCACCATGTTCTTGCACACGCTCGGCCACAGGCAGCGCTTGTTCTTGCACACGCCGTGCTTGAGCTGCTTGTCGCAGGCGGGGCGGCTAAAGTTGGCCGTCGGTCCGCCCACGTCATTGATGTAGCCCTTAAACTCGGGATCGCGCGTGAGCAGCTCGGCCTCGCGCATGATCGAATCGTGGCTGCGCATCTGCAGCACGCGACCCTGGTGGAAGGTGAGGGCGCAAAACGAGCACTCACCAAAGCACCCGCGGTTGGAGCTAATGGAAAACTTGATCTCGGCAAAGGCCGGCACGCCGCCCGCCGCGTCGTAATCGGGATGCCAATCGCGTGCGTAGGGGAGTTCGGCCACCTCGTCCATCTCATCGGTGGTGAGCGTCGCCGATGGCGGGTTCTGCACCACATAGACGCTGTTGGGGTAGGGCTCTACCAGGCGATGCCCGGTGATGGGGTCCATGTTTTGCTGCTGCACGTTAAAGCTGCGCGCGTAGTTGAGCTTGTCGGCGGTAAGGTCGTCCCAGCTGGGCAGCAGGTCGTAGTCGTAGACCTCGTCGAGCGAACCCGTGCGGTAGACGGTGCCATTGATATAGGTGATCTGGTCCACGGGCAGTCCCGCGTCGAGCGCGTCGGCGATCTCGACGATCGCGTGCTCGCCCATGCCGTAGATGAGGATGTCGGCGCCCGAGTCGAGCAGTACCGAGCGCTTGAGCTTGTCCTGCCAGTAGTCGTAGTGGGCCAGACGGCGTAGGCTCTGTCTCTTATACACATCTCCGAGCCCACGAGACTACGCTGCATCTCGTA
>UQIH01000016.1 GCA_900541145.1 uncultured Collinsella sp.
GGCAAGGCATGACCAGAAGGTCTATGCCTTGCCTTTTTCATGCCAACTTGTTCGCTCTGGATGTCGCTCGCTGGCTGCGCCAAAACATTGAAGGTCGCGTGGCTCGGGCGTGACCGCTGGTCCTCGGCTTCGCCTGCGGGATCGCTCGACTACCAAACACCTCGCCGCCGGCCGGGCCCCGTCGTCCAAAAATCACCCGTAAAGGCGCGTTTATCTAATTTAATCTATCCCTTGCGGAATGCGGCTTGCTGGCGTTGTCTGGGCATTGATGGCTACGTGGTTCAAGAGGCGGCGGTGCTGTTGCTTGAATTTTTGCAGTTAAAGAGGCCCGTTTCCTTAGGTGGGGAAACGGACCTCTTTTTGTCTCTGGGCTTGTGAATTGGCGGAGACAATAACCGTTGGCAGCTATTTTGAGTTCCTGATGCGGCGTGTGGCTGTGGCGGTTATTCCGAGGCCTGCGGTGGCGACTGCTGCGAGTGCGATTGCGCTCGGCGCTGTGTCGCCTGTGTTTGCGAGCTTGCTGGCGGTCGTATTTGCTTGCTTGCCGCTGCTCGAGTTCGCCTGCTTGGTGGAGCTTGGTAGGGCGTCTTTGCCGGTTGCAGGTGAGGCAACGGGCGGTGTCGCCTCGGCGGGTTGCGTTGAGCCGGAGGGAGGCGTCGTCTCGGTCGGTTTCGTTATCTCGGGCGAGGTGGCCTTGTCTGCCGCGGCCTTTGCCTCTTCGTATGCCTTGCAGGCGTCGTCATAGGCCGCTTGCGCCTTTTCCAAATCGCCGAGGAGCGCATTTCGCTTGGCTATGTCCTCGTCGATGTGGGCTTTAGCTTCCTCTGCCTCACTTTCGAAATGCTGAACCTGTTTTTCCTGGCTTTCGAGTCGGCGTTGGTAGGAGTGAAGATCATCTTCATAAGATTTTTCTCGCCTTTCTGCCGCCATGATCTCACTGCGCAACTGCTTAATATGCTCCTTAATAGCTGTGCTGGGCTCCTCGTCGCCGAGTGCTTCAAGTGCCTTATCTAATTCTGCCTGAAGGCCGCTTGTCCGGTTGTGGGCCTCATCGTATTTGGCTTGGGCTGCATCGACGTTCGCTTGCATGGCGGGAAGGGGTTCCCTCCGTTTGGCGGCTTCCGCCACCACCATGTCGTAGAGTTCTTGAAATGCGGCAATGTCATCATCGATTTCCGCAATTTTCTCGGGACTTGCGGCGTCTTTTGCGGCCTCGAGGTTTTTGAGCGCTTCCTGCATGGCTGCATACGCTTTTTCTTTTGCGGCGGCCGCGTCTTCCGTCTGCAAGGCAACTGCACCGGTGGGGGCGTCGGTTTCTGCCGCGATCGCCGTTGCGGGGGCGATTCCCGCGACAAGTGCCGCGGAAAGGGCGATGCCCACAGTTGCTCGTCTTGCTCTTCTTGCGAGAATGTCGTTCATCTCGGCACCTCATTTCAAGGGTCGGCGACTAACTTGGTAGCACTAATGCAAGTATACCACGTGGTCGACCCGACACTGGCTGGGTGCGCGCCTCTCCGCTTCTTTGGAAACCGAATCCCATTAGAAATGACGAGTTGTTTACGCTTCTTTTGGGCTCACCGTACTATCATGATTCGGATTGAGTGTGAATGATGATAGGGAGCGCCTATACATGATTGAGCTGCTCAGGCGTTTTGGTGGTAAGTTTCGCCGGTATATGGTGATTGGCCCTGCGTGTAAGCTGATCGAAGTGATCTTTGACCTGCTGACGCCGCTGGTGATTGCCCAGATGATCGATAAGGGTATTGGCGCACACGATGTCAACGCCGTTATCCACTACGGCATGGTACTTGGCGCCATGGCTGTGATCGGCATCTCGTTTACGCTCGTCTGCCAAAAGATGGCGGCGCTCACCTCGCAGGGCATGGGCACCGATATCCGCGGTGCGCTCTACCAGCACATCAACAAGTTGAGCTATGCCGAACTCGACCGCTTTGGCACGCCGTCGCTTATCACCCGCATCACCAACGACGTCAACCAGGTGCAGCTCGCTGTGGCGCTGGGCGTACGCATGCTCATCCGCTGGCCCTTCTTGGCGGTGGGCTCTATGTGCGCGGCCCTTGCCATCGACCTTAAGCTCGGCATGATCTTCTTGATCTGCACGCCCGCTATCGGCCTGGTGTTTTGGTTTGTCATGGCGCGCTGTATCCCGTATTACAGGCAGCTGCAGGCAAAGCTCGACCGCATCGCGCTGATCTGCCGCGAGGGGCTTTCGGGCGCCCGCGTGGTTCGCGCCTTTGTGCGCGAGGACCACGAGCGCAAGCGTTTTGCCCAAGCCGCCGATGACCAGGCCAATACTGCCATCGCGGTGGGCAAGCTCTCGTCGATCCTTAATCCCGTCACGTTTCTTGTGATGAACCTGGGCGTGTGCGCCATCCTGTGGGTGGGCGGCATCCAGGTCAACGTGGGCGAGCTTACGCAGGGCCAGGTCATGGCGTTTGTGAACTACATGACGCAGACCCTGACCTCCATTGTGTACGTCGCCAACCTGGTCGTGGTCTTTACCAAGGCGAGCGCGAGTGCTTCGCGTATCAACGAGGTGCTCAACTGCGAGCCGAGCATCACCGACGAGGGCAATCAGTCGGTTGCGCTGCCCAAGCCGAGCGAACTGGCGGGTGGCGCTGTTCCGGTCCCCGCGCTGAGCTTGAGCCATGCGAGCTTCTCCTTTGGCGCGGGCGCGGCAAATGCCGTCAACGATGTGACCCTGGAGCTCCCGCTGGGCAAGACGCTTGGCATTATCGGCGGTACGGGTAGCGGCAAGTCCACGCTCGTCTCGCTTATCCCGCGCCTGTACGATGCGAGCACCGGCAGCGTGAGTGTGATGGGCGCCGACGTGCGCACCTGGCCGCTCGACCAGCTGCGCCGTGTGGTCGCGACCGTTCCACAGCGTGCGTCGCTGGTGAGCGGCACCATCCGCAGCAACCTGACCTGGCGCGACGAGGCTGCGATCGACGAGGATCTCTGGGCGGCGCTCGACATGGCGCAGGCGAGCGAGTTCGTGCGCAACAAGCCGCAGGGGCTCGATACCCCGGTCGAGGCGGGCGGTAAGAACTTCAGCGGTGGCCAACGCCAGCGCCTGACCATCGCGCGCGCCCTGGTGGGCTCGCCTCAGATATTGATCATGGACGATTCTGCCTCGGCGCTCGACTTTAAGACCGACGCGGCGCTTCGCCATGCCATCCGCGAGCGCAGTGTGCGCGGTGCCGCCGAGGGCGGGCTGCCGCTCACGACCGTCATCGTGAGCCAACGTGTCTCGACCGTGCGCGACGCCGATATGATCTGCGTACTTGACCACGGTTCGGTCGCGGGCCTGGGCGCGCACGATGAGCTCTACACGACCTGCCAGCTCTACCGCGAGATTTGCCAGTCGCAGCTTCGCCGCGAGGAGCTCGAGGGTCAGCAGGGGAGCACGACGCCCGCGTCCGCTCCGACCGTCCCCGCATCTGTCTGCGCAAAGGAGGGCTGCTAAATGAATCCGTATACTTCTTCCGGTTCGGTCGCCACGATGACGGCCAACGTGTCCGGCAACGATAACCTCAACGACCTGGGTGACGGCCCGCGTCAGCCCGGCGACCCCGAGCGCTACCCCGTGGGCGCGGTGACCCGCCGTCTGCTGGGCTACGTTCGTCCGCACCGCATTTCGTTTGCGGCATCGTTTGTGAGCGCCGCCATCTCGGTGGTCTTGCAACTCTATACGCCCATCCTCATCGGCGAGGGCATCGACCTCATCGTTGCCGCCGGGCAGGTGGACTTCGGGTCGCTGCTGCCGCTCGTTACCAAGCTCGCAACCGTCGTGGTGGGCGCGGCGGCCTTCCAGTGGCTGCAGGGCTACTGCGTTAACCGCTTGTCCTACGAGACGGTGCGCGACATGCGCGTGGAGGCGAGCGACAAGCTCAGCCGCATGCCGCTCAGCTTTATCGACGGCCATGCCCACGGCGACCTCATGAGCCGCGTGGTCAACGACGTCGACCAGGTGGGCGACGGTCTGCTGCAGGGCTTTACCCAGCTTTCCACCGGCGTTATCACCATCGTTGGCACGCTTGCGTTTATGCTTTCCATCAACCTGACCATGACGCTCGTAGTGGTGCTCGTCACGCCGCTCTCCATCTTTGCGGCCAGCGCCATCGCCAAACTCTCCAACAAGAGCTTTACGGCGCAGCAGCGTATTCAGGGTCAGCTTGGCGGCCATATCGAGGAGTACGTGGGCGAGCAGAAGCTTGTCGACGCCTTTGCCTATGGCTCGAACGCTCAGCAACGCTTCGATGCCCTCAATGCCGAGCTCTACACCGCGGGCGAGCGCGCGCAGTTTATGGGTTCGCTCTCCAACCCCGGCACGCGCTTTATTAACAACATCATCTATGCCGTGGTCGCTGTGATCGGCTGCGTGGGCGTGATCACGGGCGTGCCAGCGGCTCTTACGGTGGGCGGTGTGCAGATTTTCCTGTCCTATGCTAACCAGTACACCAAGCCGTTCAACGAGGTCACCAACGTCATTACGCAGATCCAGACCGCGTACGCCTCGGCGCGCCGCATGTTCGCGTTGCTCGATGCGCGCGAGCGGGAGCCCGATGCGACGGATGCCGCGGAGCTTGCCGCTCCGAAGGGCGAGGTTGCCTTTGAACATGTGGACTTTAGCTATGTGCCCGGCCGCAAACTGCTGCAGGATATCTGCATCGATGCCAAGCCCGGTATGCGCTATGCGCTCGTCGGTCCCACGGGCTGTGGCAAGACGACGCTCATCAACCTGCTGCTGCGCTTTTACGATATCGATGCCGGGCGCATCGTGGTCGATGGTCGCTCCTCGCGTGACTACACACGGGCGAGCCTGCGCCGCGCCTTTGGCATGGTGCTGCAGGACACTTGGCTGTTCGAGGGCACGGTGGCCCAGAACATCGCCTACGGTTGCCCCGATGCCACGCGCGAGCAGATTGTCGAGGCCGCCAAGCGCGCTCATGCGCATAAGTTTATCGTGCAGCTGCCAGGCGGCTACGATACGGTGATCGGCGAGGACGGCGGCACGTTTAGTCAGGGTCAAAAACAGCTGCTGTGCATCGCGCGCGTCATGCTCACCGATCCGGCGATTCTGCTGCTGGACGAGGCAACGTCGAGCATCGATACCCGTACCGAGCTGCAGGTGCAGGCGGCATTCGACGAGCTCATGGCTGGCCGCACGAGCTTTGTCGTGGCACACCGCCTGAGCACCATCCGCAACGCCGACTGCATTCTGGTGATGCGCGACGGCCAGATTATCGAGCGCGGCACGCACGACGAGCTGCTAGCGGCAGGCGGCTTCTACGCCGAACTCTACCGCAGCCAATTCGCCCAGTGAGCAAGCCCGTGGGGCAAATTAATCAATCGACAGACGGTGGTTTACATCTGTCACGTTAGTACTAAGATATTCATCTAATAAATTGCATTAGTGGCTTTAGTTTTGGGGGAAACGAGGCAACGTGACTATGACGTGCTCTTTGGTGGTTAACAGCAAGAGCGGTAATACCAGGATGGTTTCGGGCGCGATCAAGCGCGCTCTGCAGGCTGCGGGCGTTGAGTTTGTCCATGCCGCGGCGTTGAGCGACGATGCGGATGCAGATCAGGTTGCGCTCGAGGCGCAGGGCGCCTGCACGGCCGACACGGTGCTCGTCGGTTTTTGGTGCGACAAGGGCGCGTGCACGCCTTCGGTTGCCGCGCTGCTCTCCGCTCTGCACGGCAAGCGCGTTTTCCTCTTTGGTACCTGCGGTTTTGGCGCCGACCAGAGCTATTATCAGCAGATTATCAATCGCGTGACCTCCAATTTGGCCGAGGATGCCGAGCCTGTGGGTTGGGCAATGTGCCAGGGCAAGATGGGTCCCGCGGTCAAGCAGCGCTACGAGGCCATGCTCGAGCAAGATCCCGACAATGTCCGCTTTAAGATGCTGCTCGATAACTGGGTCGCCGCAAAGGATCACCCCACCAAGGAAGATCTGGACAACATGGCTGCAGCCGCCAAAAAAGCCGTGCTGGGGGAGTAGCTCCCATCGCTGACGGCGGTCGGTCCATCTTTCTAAATGAAACGTTCTCCCGGGCGTCGGGGCACGAAGTTCCCTGCTCTACAGTCCTGCGCAAGACGAAGGCCACATTAAGTGGCCTTCTTTGCGTGCGGAACTCGCGATGAACTTCGTGCCCCGCCGTCCGGAAGGACGCCTCTTTATTGATGGGAGGCCTGATAGGTCGATGGTTCCGTGCCCGGATGCGTCCAAAGTGGGACGGGCTTTCCGGATGGGCAGGCTTTCGAAAAATGCGTCCCGGAATTTGCCTTTGGAATGGGACGTAGTTTCCCGTTGAGGTGCTTTGCGGAAAGTGCATCCCACTCTGGGCGGTCGAAGTGGGACACACTTTCCCAAAGGCGCTCCAACGGGAAATTGCGTCCCATTATTCGGTCAAGAAACGGGATGCATTTTCCCAATGAGAGCAAAACCGGAAAATCCCACAATCAGCCCTCAAAGTGGGACGCCGTTTCCCAATGAGGCTCAAGCGGAAAATGCATCCCGGAATTTGCGCTCAAAGTGGGATGCGGTTTCCGGTTGAGGGTCTAAGGGGAAAGTGCGTCCCAGAATCGACGCTTGAAATGGGATGCAGTTTCCCGATGAGGCACTCGACGGAAAATACATCCCAGAAATGGCCTTTGAGCTGGGATAAGATTTCCGCGGCATCTCGGATTCTCAAAAATGAGACACGCCGTTGGCGAAAATGAGACACGTGATATCGGGCATCGGATGTATCATTTGCAAAAATGAGTCCACTCCACTCGAATAAAGCGAGGTCCCTCATGTACGTTCCACACCCCCGTATCCGTAGGCTGTCGAAAATCCCGCTTGTTGGGACGGCGGCGCTTGCTGCGTTGATCGCCACGAGCGTCGCCTGCTTCACGGCCACGCCCCAGGTTGCCCAGGCGGCAGACGCGCCCGCAATCACCGATATGACCGAGCAGGATTATCAAGCCCTGGGTCTGGGCACGAGCGAGGACATTCCGGCCGATACCGTTGGCCCCTATTCCACTGATACCCCCACGACGTTTGCCACGCGCAGCGAGGTCTATATGGCAGCTAACGGTAGCCATGGCAATCGCTACACTCTGCGCGACAAGCTCGAGAACGTCGAGCGCGGTGACATTGGCGGCAGCAGCAAACTCACCGATGGCTATGGAAGTGTGTGGGGCGCCGCAAAGTTCTGGCAAAACGTCAACAACTTCGATACGAACAGCGATCTCTACAAGCATAGCGACTACGGTGGCGGCACCTGGTCGTACCTAAGCAACAATGAGTCCTCAACAGTACTCGCCAACGACAACAACGGTTTCTCGGGCATTCACGCCACGAGTGTTGAGTTCTGCAGCGACGCCAGCACGGGCAAAAAGAGCCGCGTTGCCGAGCTCCGTGCCTACGGCGACAGTTCCTCCACGACGATTGACGGCAAGTCATACGCCGGAAAGGTTGAGCTGGTCCTCTACTCGTTTAGCAACGGGCGTACGCGCACTCTCGACACACACCTGCCGGTGACGGTCAACACTAATATGATGTACGAAGGCCGTTTTAAGTACCTGGATGCCGGTTACCTGCAAGAGTACGACGCCGTCTTTGATGTCGAGGCGGGCGATGTCGATGGCGACGGCGTCGACGAGCTTTTTGTCTACGCGGGCTGCTATGTCGACGAGAACGGCGTGCGCAAGGCTGTAGTCGACATGTATGACTTGGAGGGCGGCAACTGGAAGCAAAGCGTCGTCAAGATCGATGCCGGTAACGCCGCGGACTACACCACGCACAACAAGGGCGGGAACGACTCCTGGACGCAGCTTCAGTCAGCTCCTGTCGTTTCGCTAGCGGCCGGCGACCTCGATCGCGATTTTTGCGATGACCTCGCCATCGTGGTCTCGGCACCCTACGGCAAGAAGAATATTGATAAGTCGACGCATTGCGAGCTGTTTTCGTGGGATGCATCCAAGGGTGCGCTCGTCCATGTCGATGCTCTGGGCGACGCGGGCGCAATCTCCCTCTCCGCGAACGGCAAGACCATGGTCGCTGCGAATGCGACGTTCGGCACGTTTGCCGCCTACGATGAAGAAGGAAAGAAGACGGGTGAAACCGTCACGGGCCTTATTCTTGCGGGCTATGACTGGCAACGCAGCGCTTTTGATTACGGCGCTTCTGACGGCAGCAAGGGGCTGTACGGCGCGCTGTACCGCTACGCGTATTTTGACTCGGAGTCTGGCGAGTTCAAGCTTTCCGATTGTAAGGAATACAGAGACGGGCTCCTCGCCTCCTATGGGCTGATGCATGTGCCCAACAGCGCATGAAAGGATAGCGCCCAGGATAAGCGCTATCCGTGCACCTTGGCGCCTATTGCCCTTGCCACTGCCAACCTTGACGGCCTGTCCGAGCAGCTGGCGGTTGACGAGGTGCTCGTGGGCGGCGATGTGTTCCGCGACTTTGCCTGCAACACGGCACAGAGCGGGGCTCAGGGCTTGGGGTCCATGGTCGGAACCATGAGCATGAGCGGTCAGCAATACAACAGCAGCAACAAGCATGACCACAAGGGTATAGAACAGGTGTGGATCAGCGACGTCAAGGCGGGCAGCGTCTCGGGTTCGGACCGCTATAACGAGAGCTTTATCGCCGTGGTGGGCAAGCACCGCGACGAGGACCTGCGCAAGAACGATGACTACTATTGGATGACCGCCTCGCATTTTTCGCTCGACGAGAACGGAAAGGTGCGCCGCGGCGAGGAGCAGGTGATTAGCGAGAGCAACCGTCGCGGCACTACCTACGGCACATTTATCTCGCTCGCGCTGCCCGATGTCGACAACGACAGCGTCAAGATCACGTACAAGGACCGCTACAAGGTCTATACCAACCCGCGCGTGCTTGCCGTGCTGCAGGATGCGCCCTATGTTGAGGATCTGGAGCAGGCATACGGCTATCTGGTGTTGGGCGGCACGTCATACGGAGAGGAAAAGGGCACGGGGACATCCCAGGGCTATACCATTGGCGCCGAGTTGGGCGTTGCCGTCGAGGTGCAGACCGGTCCGCCCCTGGTCGCGATGAATGCTTCAGTCGATTTTGCCGCCGAGGGATGCTATGACTACCGGAGCGAGCGCACGGTCAGCGCAAGCGTAAGCTATGAGTCGCATGCCGGCGAGGGTGACAAGGCCGTGCTCTACACGATTCCGATGGTCTATTACGAGTATGAGATCGAAAATGAGGAAACTGGTGGCAAGGGCGTGATGGCGGCGCCCGTGTCGCTCGGCGCGCAGACCTCGGTCGTTAATGTCGAGGCCTATGACCGCATTGCCAAACAGCACAATATGACGCCGCTCAGCTACTTTTTGACCAACCGGTCGGGAGAACCCGGAACCTATCAAACGACGCTCAACGGCGAGACTCCCGTTGGGGATTCCTTTGGCCTGGGCAAGCCTGGCGTAACGCGCGCCTACACGCACGATGGGTTTAACGGCGCCGCCGCGCAGTCGGGGGCGAGCATTGAGCAGACCATCGAAGTCGAGGAGGGCAAGGAGCAGGAGCTCGAGCTCGGCTTGACGCTGAACGGCAGCGTTGTCATGGGCGCGAAGCTCGCAAAGCACGAGTTGTTTGGCGGCCTGTGCTTTGGTGCCAACGCCGGCTTTACTACGGGTAACTCCTCGAGTGAATCGACCGAATACGGCGGCACCGTCGACAACCTGCCCGAGGCCGCGCAGGGCAAGTACGGTTTTGTGTGGCGTCTGGGCGTCAACGCGGTGGATGTCGACAAGTTCGAGGCAGACTCGGGCGACAAGCTCGGCACCAAGGACACCGACCAGTTCTGGATCGTGGGCTATGACGTTAAGGACGTCGAGATGCCCGACGCGCCGGCCGTGACGGGCTTTACGGCAAACGCCGTCGATTCGACCAGCGTTACGTTTAGCTGGGACGATGTACTCGCAAACAAGAGTGGCTTTAGCTACGGCGTGGGCATGCTGCAGAGCAATGCGGCGGATGCGGTCGTCAATAGCTGGAAGATTGCCGACAACACGCAGACCTCGCTCAAGTGGGATGGGCTGCAGCCCAATACGGAGTATCGATTCGCCATCGCCGCCGTTAAGAATGGATCCACGACCGAAACAGGTATTCGCTCGGCAATCATCACGGTCAAGACCATGCTCGATGGCATGACGATGACCGTGAGCGGACCTGCGGCGGATGCTGCGGAGGGGTTGGATCTTGGATACGACTCTTCGGTTGAGCGCGCGGCGGGAAGCCACCTGACGCTCTCGGCGATTGGCCATGTGAAGCAACTCGGTGCCGACGATAGCGAAACAGGGCTGGCACCGACCTATATGTGGTACCGCAAGGGCCGCGGCGAGACAGAGTTTAAGCTCGTGGGTGCCGATGGCAACCTCGCGGCTGGAACGGCCTCAAAGCTCGAGATTGACCTGACCGCAGACGATGACGGTGCGCAGTATTACTGCCACGTGGGATACAACGACGTGGGCTTCGACACCGGCACGACGCTCGTGAATATCGAGGCCGAGGAGACGGCGCCCACAACGGTGAACGCCACCCCGATCCGCACGCGCCGCCTGTTCTCACAGGCAAGTGCGGGCGCCAAGAAGTTCCTGGACCATACGCTGGTAAACACCGCCGGCCCAACCGATTCCGAAGGCTCAAAGGACCCCGAGACTCCTGAGACCCCGACGAACCCGGACAAGCCCAAGTCCGACAACGGAGCTAAGATCGACACCAAGGTCAAGACTACGACCACAGCGAAGAACCTCGCAAACACCGGCGACCAAACATTCACCCTAGTCGCCACCGCAGCAGCAGCGGGAGCAACGCTCGTAGTGATAGCCCTCATCATGCTGATCAAGCGCCGCAAGACCCACTAGTAGCCAGTCGAACATATCGACAACCCAAAAACCCGGGTAGCCAAAAAAACAGGCCACCCGGGTTTTCTGTTGAGTGGAGACTCCGCAAGCGGAAACTGCATCCCACAATTAGCGCCCGGAACGGGACACATTTTCCGTCAAGCCCTCATCCGGAAAATCCATCCCAGTTTGAGCGCCCAGACCGGGACGCACTTTCCCAAAGGGTCCTCAACGGGAAACTGCGTCCCATAATTAGGCCGAGAAATGGGATGAACTTTCCCAATGAGAGCCAACCGGAAACCACGTCCCAGAATCAGCCCCCAAAGTGGGACGCACTTTCCCAACGAGCCTCAACCGGAAAATACATCCCGGAATCCAGCTGAATAGTGGGACACACTTTCCCAATCGGGTCCCAAGCGGAAACTGCATCCCATTCCAGACAAGAATTCCGGGACACACTTTCCGCAAACAAAGAAGGCCACATAACGTGGCCTTCAACTTATATATGTTCGGCGATACACCCATGACAAGCCGCGCTCCAACAACAGGGCGTCTGTCCGGGCGGAGGTATGTAAGGTTCATCGCGAGTTCCGCACGCAAAGGAGGCCACTTAATGTGGCCTCCGTCTTGCGCAGGACTGTCCGAGCAAGGAACCTTATATGCCTCCGCCCGGACAGACGTTTCAGTTATGAGTGACCCGCTACTTGATCTTGGTCGTACCCGGTGCCAGGTTGGGGTCGGTCTCGTTGGCCTCGGTCTGGAAGTGCTCGGTGTACACATTCTTGCCGTCACGGAACATCTCGTAGTACTGCATCTTGGCGTAATCCTCGCGCGCCTTGGTTGCGGCTGCGGCATCGGCGTCGTCACCGGTGACGTTGGAGGAAAGCGCCCAGCGCAGGCTGGCGTCCTCGTAGCCCACCGAGTTGATAGCGGGCAGCGACTCGCGCAGCGTCATGTGCGCCTTCTGGTAGTCGGTCAGCGGGGCACCGATCAGCTGCATAAGCTGGGTGGACAGGTAGTTGGTGGACAGGTCGTCGACCTCGCTCGTCTGGTCGCAACCGGCAACGTCGTAGTTAGCCCAGATGATGTAGTCGGTCTGCCACAGACGTTCCTGATGCGTAGCATCGTCTTCGCCGGTAAACCACTTGTCATTGAACTTGGACGGGAAGAACGGCTGGTGGTCGCCCCAGAACACCACGACCACCTTACGGTCGAGCTTGCTCAGGGCGTTGAGGAAGTAACGCAGCGCCTGGTCGGACTGCTCGATGCACGAGACATACTCGTCGACATCGGAGAGCGTGCCGTCCTCGACGGTCTTGGCGTCCAGGTTGGTCGTGTCGATGTTCAGGTGCATCTGCTTGTCGACCGGCAGCAGGCCCGTGTCGTAGCCCGAGTGGTTCTGCATGGTCACGTCGAAGATAAACTGCGGATCGGCGTTCTGGTCGAGCAGCTCAAGAATCTTGTCGTAGGTAGCCTGGTCGGTCACCATGCCGCGCAGGGTGTCGGCTCCCTGGAAGTCATTGATAGACAGGAACTGGTCAAAGCCAAAGTCCTTGTAGACGTTCTCGCGGTTCCAGTTGGTCGCGTGGTTGGGGTGCATGGCCGTGGTGGAATAGCCGAGCGATTTGAACTGCTCTGCCAGGTTCCCGGTCGTCTCCATGTTGTAGATGGTGTAGGGGTACACGCCCGAGCCCAGGTTGGCCATAGAGTTGCCGGTCATAAACTCAAACTCGGTATTGGCGGTACCGCCGCCGTAGGCGCTCACATAGAGCTTGCCGCGGCTGAGGCAGTTGGACAGGTTCTTAAAGTACTGCGGGCCCTCGTAGCCGGCGCGCATGTTCTGGTAGATCGAAAGATCCGAGAAGGTCTCGTTCATGATGGCGATGACCGTGGGCTTCTCGCTGTCGAACTGCTCCTTTGCGGCGGCGCGCTCGTCGCTCTTGGCCGCGTCGGACTTGTCGTAGGCCTTGGCGTACTTTTTGAGCGTGGCCTTGGCATCGTCGACGGAGTAGTCGGCGGGTTTGGGCGGCTTGATGGACTGCGCTGCGCTAATGAAAGCGGGCAGGTAGCCCTCGCGCCAGTAGCTCTCGAGCGGGCGCCAGGTGTAGACGGTGATGCCGAGGGTGTTGTAGTAGTCGATGAGCGTGACGTGTGCGGTCACACCGCCCAGGCACAGCACGGCGACGAGCAGGTTGGTGAGCAGCATGCGCTTGGCGTTGGCGGCGCCCTTCTGACGGTGCGGTGCCACCAGGCCGGCGTACTCGCACAGCAGCATGGCGATGGCGGTAAAGCCCATGGACAGCACGCAGAACAGTGAGATCGAGAAGGTGTAGCCGGTGCCGGCGACCGCGGCGGCGGTGGAGATGGCCGAAAGGTCGCCCGGCTGGATGGGCATGGATTTAAACGTGATGACGAAGAACTCGGCAATGCCCAGGACAAAGAGGGCAAAGGCCAGGACCGCGGGAGCTGCGCCGTGGCGCTGGAACAGGAAGAACAGGCCGGTCATGAGCGTGGTGATGATGGCCCACTCGAGCAGGATGCACAGGGGGTAGACCCAGGTAAAGTCGTGGTTGGACGATACCTCCATGCCTAGCAGCGCAAAGACGCCGGCGAGCAGCAGGCACAGCACGGCGGCGACGAGTGGCTTGCCCACAAAGGCGCCGCGCAGGCGGGCGAGCTTGCCGGTGGGAGCGGGGGCGTCGGGCGCGGCGAACGCAAAGACGCGCGGGGCGATGCGGTCGCGTGCGATGCTGGCCCAAGCGCAGCCGGTGAGGATGGCGTTGGTCAGGATGAGCATCACGAAGGCGAGCGGCTCGTTTTGGGCGACGAGACCAATAGCGCCCCAAATGGTCAAAAAGAGCTGGAACAGGCCGAAGGCGACGCTCCACCCAAGAGCGCTTTTGGCAACGGTGCCCGACTGAGCGCGAATGGCCTTGGCCTCGCGCAAAACAAGGTAGACGGTCGCCGCAAGACCGACGAGCGAGATGGCGGCAGCGAACATGCTGAGACTCCTCACAAACTAAAACCTACGAAAGCGGGGGTTTACCCGATTGTTACCAAGATATGCGCCGCAATTGGTGTCTGCGCACAACAACCAGCCATATTAACGCGCACGTGTGGCGGTGTGGCGCAATGTAGTGGCGACCTGCGCGATAATGGACGGGAATTACACGGAAACGTAAAGGCTTCTTAAAGAATTAGCGAGGATGAGGCGATGAACGAGCAGGTTTGCACCAAGGCTGTGGATACGTGTGGCTATCCGGTCGAGACCACGGGCAATGCGGTGCTGGACACGTTGGAGCACCGTTCCTCCACGCGTGCCTTCGCGCGTGATGACGACGATCGTCCCGTGGCGGTGACCGACGAGCAGCGGGCGGCGATTCTGCATGCGGCGAGCCGTGCGCCGTCGGCAGGCGCCATGATGATGTATTCCATCGTGAGCATTCGCGAGCAGGCTACGCTGGATCGTCTGGCCGACCTGTGCGACCACCAGCCCATGATCGCCAAGGCGCCCTGGGCACTAATATTTGTGGTCGATTATGCCAAGTGGATCGATCTGTTTGAGCACGTGGGCTGCTTTGAGCCCGAGTTTGTCGAGCGCACGGGTAAGGCGCCCCGCCGCGCGCCGGGTTTGGGCGACTTTGCCATCGCGGCCCAGGACGCCGTGATCGCCGCGCAAAACGCCGTGGTTGCCGCCGAGGCTCTGGGCCTGGGGAGCTGCTATATCGGTGATATCGTCGAGAATGCCGAGGAAGTTGCCGAGCTGCTCGGTCTGCCGCTCTATACCATGCCGCTGTCGATGCTCATCATCGGCACGCCCCGTAAGGAGCGTCCGGCCATTGCGCATCCTGTGGTGAACCTGGTGCACGAGGAGCGCTACTGCCGCGCCGATGCTGCGACCATGGACGCGCAGGTGGCCGAGATGGACGCGATGTTTCGCCCGCATGCCCGCGAGGTGGGCGAGCGCGTGGTGGATATCTACACCCGCAAACACACGAGTCCCTTTATGGCCGAGATGAGCCGATCCATGGAATGGTGGTTCAAAAACTGGCTTGGAAAATGACGAATGTGACAAAGGGACAGTTCCTTTGTCACATTCCATATCGCGGCGGTGGCCTAAAGGCCGTATAAATGTTTATCTAGCTGGGAAAACAGTGCATTAAAACATGGACCGATTACCTATAATCCCTTCGAACATTAAAGTTGGGAGGAAACCGGCTTATGGAACAAAAGGCCAAGGAGGCAGCCTCGCACGCTGCGATTCCTGTGAGCATCTCGGCGATGCTCGTCACGCTGGGCGTGGTGTACGGCGATATCGGCACCAGCCCTATGTATGTAACCAAGGCGCTCGTTGCCGGCAACGGCGGCATCGGAAGCGTCACGGAGGAGTTCGTGCTCGGCGCGCTCTCCCTTGTCGTTTGGACGGTCACGTTGCTGACCACCATCAAGTATGTGCTCATCTCGCTGCGCGCCGATAACCATGGTGAGGGCGGCATCTTTGCCCTGTACAGCCTGGTCAAGCGCTGCGGCAAGTGGCTTATCATCCCCGCCATGCTGGGTGGCGCCGCGCTGCTCGCCGACGGCATCCTGACGCCGGCCGTTACCGTTACCACGGCCATCGAGGGCCTGCGCACCATCCCGGCGGTCCATGCCGTGCTGGGCGATGACCAGGGCCGCGTCGTCGCCATCACGCTCGCCATCATCATCGTGCTCTTCTTGGTACAGCGCATCGGTACGGCCAAGATCGGTCACGCCTTTGGCCCCATCATGACGCTGTGGTTCCTGTTCCTGGGCGGCACGGGTCTGTTCTTCGTCTTCCAGCACCCCGCCGTGCTGCTGTGCCTCAACCCGGTGCGCGGCATCGCCTTTTTGCTGAGCCCCAACAACCACGCGGGCATCATGATTCTGGGCAGCTGCTTCCTCGCCACCACCGGTGCCGAGGCGCTCTACTCCGACATGGGCCACGTCGGCCGCGGCAACATCTACGCTACCTGGCCGTTCGTTAAGTGCTGCCTGCTGCTTTCCTATATGGGCCAGGGCGCTTGGCTTATGAACAACGCTGCCAACCCCGAGCTCATGGGCATTGCCGACCTCAACCCGTTCTACCAGATGCTCGCCCCGGGCCTGCGCCCGTTTGCCGTCGGCCTTTCCACCGTCGCGGCCATCATTGCCTCGCAGGCGCTCATCACCGGCGCATTCTCGCTGGTGTCCGAGGCCAGCCGTCTGGATCTCATGCCGCACATGCAGGTCTTCTACCCTGCCGAGACCAAGGGCCAGCTCTACATCCCCATGGTCAACAACGTCATGCTTGTCGGCTGCGTCATCGTGGTACTGCTGTTCCAGAACTCGGCGCATATGGAAGCCGCCTACGGCCTTGCCATTACGCTGACAATGATGTGCACCACGCTGCTGCTCTTCTTCTACCTGCACGAGGAGCGCAAGCTCAAGGTTGCTCCGTGGATCTTCGCAGCCTTCTTCCTTTTGCTCGAAGGCTTCTTCTTCGTGAGCTCGCTCACCAAGTTCTTCCACGGCGGCTACTTCACCATCCTCATGGCTGCACTCATCATGGGCATCATGGTGTGCTGGTACAACGGCACGGCTGTTGAGCAGCGCCAGTTTACGCTGCTGCCGCTGCGCAGCTACCTGCCGCAGCTCAAGCGCCTGCGCGACGACGACCGTTACGAGCGCATGAGCGACAACGTCGTGTACCTGACCAAGGACACCCATACCGACTACATCGACCGCGATATCGTCTATTCGATCTTGGACAAGCATCCCAAGCGCGCCCGCGCCTGGTGGTTTGTGAATGTCGAGACCATGGACGAGCCGCACACCTTTGCCTATTCGGTCGAGACGTTCGGCACCGACTACGTGTTCCGCGTGCATCTGTACCTGGGCTACAAGATCAACCAGCGCGTCAATGCCTACCTGCGTCAGGTTGTTCAGGACCTGGCTGCCACCGGCGAGCTGCCGCCGCAGACGCATGACTACTCGGTCTACAAGGATCCGGGTAACATCGGCACGTTCAAGTTCGTCCTGATTCGTAAGCTTCTGGCGCCTGAAAGCGATGTGGAACCGAGCGAGCGTACGGCCATCACGCTCAAGTACATCATTCGCCGCGCCGCCGGCACGCCTGCACGCTGGTACGGCCTGGAGAACTCCAACGTGAGCTTTGAGTACGTGCCGCTGTTCACCAAGTTCAAAGCCGTGAACAAGATGCAGCGCCTGGCCCCCAACGAGCGGCCGTAGACGTCGGCGGCTACACGGAGTTTGTTTTTGATGGATAAGCATGAGGCCGGGGAGGTAAACATGGATACAAAGGCGCTCGATGGCCGTGAGGCGGTGGTCGAAATGGTGCGTGAGGCGCGTGTCGATGCCGCCGAAGATCGGTTCTTTACGAATCGTGCCAACATGGATATGGCCGACCGCGTGATCTCGATCGTGGCACTGGTATTTGGAGCGGTGTGCGTGTGTGCCCTGCTCGCGCACGTGCTGTTTGTCTAGCGACCGCCGGTTGCAAAGGCTATACACTTGGAACCACCACAAGGGAAACCACCACAAAGGTGCCTGTCCCTTTGTGGTGGTTTTTGTTTTTGAGAGAGGGGCGGGGCACTGATGGACGTCCGTACGGACGGCGATATTGCCGATAGCTTTTGGTGGCGGCGCACAACGCTGACGCGCCGCACTCCTCTGTATGACGCCTGCGTATCGGTGGGGCTGCTGGTCGCGGCGACGATTGTGGGCGCGCTGCTCGACCATCCGGGTCTCGCGCCGAGCATCATGATCGTCTATGTGTTCGCCGTTCAGCTGTGCGCATTCTTTACCTGGAGTCGCCTGTATTGCTTGCTGAGCTCGGCTGCCGCCGTGGCGCTCTACAACTTCTTGTTTGTCGACCCGCGCTACTCGCTGTCGCTTATCGACCGCGGCTATCCCGGCATGTTCTTCATCATGTTCGTGGTCTCGCTTGTGTCGAGCTCGATTGCGTTGGCCCTGCGCCGTGCCTTGGCACAGGCTGCCGCCAGCGACCGTCGCACGCATATGGTGCTCGAGACCAACCGCATGCTACAGCGGTGCGCCGATCAGCAGCAGATTGTCCATGCCATGGCAACGCAGCTGGCGCGTCTTTCGGGCTGTCCGGTCGTGTGGTACAGCGCCGACGCCGAGGGCGATGACCTGCTGCCGCGTGCGACATACACGGCCGTGGGCGATGCCGCACCGGTGCACGAACTGGCGCCGCAGATGCCGCCGCGGCTCTCGGCATCCGCCTATGTGGGAACGCCGCTCGATGCCACCTATGGCGGCTCGGCGTTTTATGGCATCTACCTGACGGTTCGCACAGGCGACGGCTTCGCGCGCTCGGGCGACCCCGCCTCGGTGGTGGGCGTGCTGGCTATCGTTGCCGAGCCCGACGTGCTGACGCACGAGGAGCGAACACTTGCCGATGCCATCGTGAGCGAAGGCGAGCTGGCACTCGATCGCGCCCGCGCCATGGAGGCCCGCGAGGAGGCGGCGGTGCTCGCCAAAAACGAACAGCTGCGCGCCAACCTGCTGCGCTCCATCTCGCACGATCTGCGTACGCCGCTCACCAGTATTTCGGGCAATGCCGATGTCCTGCTCGATCAGGGCTCGACCGGCACCGCGGTGCTCGATGCCCAGACGCGCCGCGGCCTGCTCCTTTCCATTCGCTCGGATGCGCAATGGCTCAACGCCACCGTCGAGAACCTGCTCGCCATCACCAAGCTCGAGGGTGGCGGTATGCGCCTGTCGACCACACTCGAGCTCATGGACGATATCGTCGAGGAGTCGCTGCGCCACGTGAACCCTGCCGTGCGCGAGCACGACCTTAAGGTGGTGGCGTGCGATGAGCCGGCGCTCGTCAACGTCGATGCGCGCCTGATGGTGCAGCTGGTGGTCAATCTGGTGAACAACGCCATCACCTATACGCCCGCAGGCTCTCATATCGTGATTTCGATTGGCATCGACGATGGGCGCGTGGCGTGCTCGGTGGCCGATGACGGCCCGGGCATCGCACCCGAGGATCGCGAGCGCATCTTTGAGTCGTTCTATACCGCCAACCATGGCCTGGCCGACAGCCACCGTAGTGTGGGCCTGGGGCTTTCGCTCTGCCACTCCATTGCGCTGGCGCATGGCGGTAGCATAGAGGTTGCCGCGGCGGACCCGCACGGCTCGGTCTTTACGATTGAGATTCCCGTCGCCGATGTTTCGTTTGATAAGGAGTAGCGCCGTGCCGAACTCTGCCGTAAAACCGCTCATCTTGGTCGTTGAGGACGATCCCGCCGTTCGCAACCTTATCGTTGCCGCGCTCGAGACGCACGGCTTGCGCCACATGGCCGTTGAGACCGCCCATGCCGCCATCGCCGCCGCCTCATCGCAGGCACCGAGCATTGTACTGCTCGATCTGGGCCTGCCCGATATGGACGGCGTCAAGGTGGTGGAGTCGGTGCGCGCATGGTCGGGCATGCCGATCATCGTGGTCTCGGCGCGCAGCGAGGATGCGGACAAGATTCGCGCGCTCGATGCCGGCGCCGACGACTACCTGACCAAGCCGTTTTCGGTCGAGGAACTGCTCGCGCGCATTCGCACGACGCTCAGGCGCCTTTCGTATGCGCAAACGGGCGGCGTTGCCTCCGAGGGCTCGTTCGATACCGGTGAGCTACATATCGATTTTGATGCCGGCATCGCCACGATGGATGGCGAGGAGCTGCATCTGACGCCGATCGAGTACAAGCTCCTGTGCCTGCTGGCGCATAACGCCGACAAGGTACTGACGCACCAGTTTATCCTGCACGAGATTTGGGGCACGGCAACTAAGAGTGACCTGGCAAGCCTGCGTGTCTTTATGGGCACGCTGCGCAAGAAGATCGAGTCCGACCCCGCGCACCCGCGCTATATCCAAACACACGTGGGCATCGGTTACCGATTGGTCACCCAAGGCTAGATCGCCAACCACCGTCCCAATATGAGTTGCGGTGAAATAGTTCCTGTTTTGGCCTTTACCAGGCTTTTAGGAACTATTCCACCGTAACTTTGTCTATTTGCCCTTGGGCTTGCTGGCGTAGAACTTCTTCTTTTTGGGCTTGCCGGCAGGAGAGGGTTTGCCGGCAAAGTTGGACTTGCCGTTGCCGGTCTGCGCGTGCGCGGGCGTCGTTGCTCGAGGCTTGCGGGCCTCGGGGTTGCGCAGCTCCTCGGTTCGCTCGGCAATCTCCTCGGCGCTAAAGCCGACCTCGGCCATGGCGTCCTCGATGGGCAGGCGGCGCACGATATAGCAGTGGTGCACCTTCTGGTTGCGCGCGAAGTCCTCGGGGATGGTCTGTGCCGTAATGTCCTCCAGCACGACGCCCGCGCGCGCGAGCTTACGCGTTTCGGGGCGGAAGCCGCGCAGGTTGCAGCTAAAGATGGCATGTCCGCCCTGTGCAAGCAGGCGAGATACGCCGGCCAAAAGCTCAACATGGTCGCGCTGGACATCCCAGGTGCGGCGGCCCATCTTGGACGAGTTCGAGAACGTGGGCGGGTCGACAAAGATCAAGTCCCAGCGGTTGCGCGTCTGGCGCTGGTCGCGAATCCAGGCGAGCACGTCGTCGCGCACAAAATGATGCTGCGGACCAACAAGGCCGTTCTGGCGCATATTGCGCTCGGCCCAGTCCAGGTAGGTGTTGGAAAGGTCGACTGTCACGGTTTCCTCGACGCCGCCGTCGGCCGCATAGCAGGTGGCGGTGCCGGTATAGGCGAACAGGTTGAGGAAGCGGCGTGCCTGTTTGGCGTGTTCGCGCACCAGGTTGCGGGTGACGCGGTGATCCAGGAAGATGCCCACATCCAGGTAGTCGTCAAAGTTGACGGCAAAGGTGAGCCCGCCTTCTTCGATGAGCGGCAGACGCCGGCGCGCGATGTTGGCGCGCTCGCCCGATCCGCCCTTGCCGGCGCCCTGCTTGCCGTACTGCGAGCCGCCACGCGAACGCATGCGGGCCTTGGCGTGCACATGCTCGGCCGGAACATCAAGGATGCGCGGCGCGATGGCCAAGATGTCGAGCATGCGGGCCTGGGCCAGCGCGGGGTCGATGGTCTTGGGCGCGGCGTATTCGGCGATGACGAGCCAGCGGCCCGGCGTCTGCGGGCAACCCTCGTACAGGTCGATGGCAGCGGAGTAGTCGGGCAGGTCGGCATCGTAGACGCGATAGCAGCTCACGCCCTCGCGCTTGGCCCACTTGCGGCGCAGACGGGCATTCTTGCGCAGGCGGTTGGCGAACTGCTCGGACTCCGGGATGAGCACGGGCAGCGGCTTGCCGTCGCCCAAGTCGAGCGTGGCGGCAGGTTCGGGCATGGAGGAAGCGGCGGCTTCGTCGTTGGCTTCGTTGGCATCCGCAACCTCGGCCTCGGCATCCGCGCTGGTCGCAGCCTCAAACGCTGCAGCGGCGTGGTCGAGTGAGGGCCAAACCTCAAGAGCCGCCTCCTCGTTATTGGGCATAACGGCGATGGAGCGCGCGGGCTCGGCATGGAGCGCGCGGGCCATAAGGCCATCGCGGGTGAGTGCGGCGACCGGCGCTGCGGCAAGCTCGGGCGCGCGGCGCAGCTCGCCGACCAGCGTCATGGCGTCGTGCATGAGCGAAAGCGGGGTCTCGGTGGTGTCTGCGACCACGGTGGCACCGGCGACGGCGCCCGCATGGTCCAGCACGGTGGCGGGCTTGGCGGCACAAAAGTCGACAAAACGCTTGTAGCCGGCGCACTTGACCATGCGCTCGGCAGTCTTGCGAGCGGCGGGGTCGATGTCTACGGCCACGATGCGCGCCTGTCGCTCGCGCGCTGTCGCCTCGCGCTCGCGTGCCTCGGCAAGCAGCTGCTCCCACAGAGCGGCGTCGTGCAGCTGCCAGCCCTCAAAGCCCCAGCGCTCGCGTGCGGCGCCCGGGGCGCGGTCGGTCAGAATGTTCACGGCCTCCAGCAGCAGGCCGCCGCCGGCGCACGAGGCATCGATCAGCGTGGGAAGGGCTTCGTTCTCGTAATCGTCGGCCGTCAACTCGCGCTCGCACAGTGCGGTCCAGCCGACCTGCGCCAGCACCAGGGCGGCGTAGTCGGGGCGCAGCACGTGCGCGCCCTCGCCGGCGCGGGTCGCTGCGGGCGGCAGGCGTTTGAACAGCGGGTCGCCCGAAAGGTCCAGGCTGATGCTCGCGCGGCGCTGACGCAGCGAAAGCAGCAGGTGAACATCGGGATCGGCGGCGTCGACATCGGCGCGACGGCCCGTGGTTTCGGCCAAGCGGTCGCACAATGCGTCCTTGGCGCGCAGGGCCGAGAAGCGCGTGTTGCGCAGCTGCTCGGTCACGCCGCGGGCGGTGATGGCGATGGTGGCGCCGGGGCGGATGATGGTCTCCCAAGCGATGTCGTAAACGCTGTCGTACAGTTCATCGGCATCCTGCGCCTCAAAGCGCCCGAGTACCACGAACACACGGCTCGCCAGGCGTGACCACAGACAGGCGCGGTAGCCTTCTTCGAGCTCGCCCTCAAACGTGGCGCGGCCCTTCAGCCGGCGAACATGCGAAAGCCCGAGGCGTTTAAGCTCATTGGCGAGTGCGGACTCAAAGCCCTCGGGGCAGCTTGCGTAAAATTCCATGGGTGACCTCTCTGGTTGCGTCGCTCCATTATATGATGGATGCTTCGTTTGCCCTTATCCTCGAAAGGAACCCATATGATTGATGCGTGCCCCGAACCCGCTGTGCTCTTTTTTGACGTGGACGGCACGCTGACGTCGTTCGATCCCGACGATATGACCGATAAGGACTTTTCGGCGGTTCGCCCTTCGCAGGCGGTGATCGAGGCGTTTCATCGTCTGCGCGACGCGGGACACCATGCATTTATCTGCACGGGTCGTCCCTTGTGGCTGATTGCCGATGGCCTGCGCGCGCTGAACCCGGCGGGTGTCGTTGCCATGGCGGGAGCGACGCTCGAGGTCGAGGGCCGCGTGGTGCATGAGGACTGCTTTGACGAGGACGTTATTGAGGAGCTTGCGCGCCGTATGGCCGCGGCAGGGATTGAGGCCTTTTTCGAGACCAACGTGGCTACTTTTGCCCTGGAACCCGCGGGTGTTGAGCAGTCGTCTCTGATCGGCACTTCTGTGGTGCACAGCACCGAGGAAATGCGCGTCGACGGCAGTCTGCGCGTGGGCAAGGTGTGCATCGTCGCGAGCGACCTGGCTCGCGTAGCCAACGATGATGGCTTTATCGATCGCGAGTTTGAGTTGTGCAACACCGGTGGTCAGAATCGCGAGCTGAGCCCCAAGGGCATTGACAAGGGCGTGGGCGTGGCGCGAGCGCTGGAATACCTGGGTCGCACCGGCAACGCGCGCACCTTTGGCTTTGGTGATTCCGGCAACGACCTGGGCATGCTCGCTGCGGTCGAGACGGCTGTCGCCATGGGCAACGCCATGCCTGAGGTCAAGGCGGTCGCCGACTACGTGACCGACGATGTCGCACACGACGGCACCGTCACAGCGATGCAGCATTTCGGCCTCATCTAATGAATCCCGCGTTCTGACGTTTGCCCAAACTGCGACTCTTTGCTTTTGCATGCTCAATCGATTTATCAATCCAAACACTGAGGTGTTTATACCGTTCGCCGAGAAGATAAAAAACCGCAGCTCACGCCTTGATAAACGTAGGTAAAGTGTTTAGCAGTTTACCGGCCTTATGCAAGCGAAAGGAATCAGGCAGATGGCAATCAAGGTGTTCGCTGACGGTGCAAACCTCGAGGGCATGCTCGACATGTACGAGAACGGCAACGTTCAGGGTTTCACGACCAACCCGTCCCTTATGAAGAAGGGCGGCGTGACGGATTACCGCGCGTTTGCCAAGGAGGTCCTGGCCCACATCACCGATGTGTCCGTCTCGTTTGAGGTCTTTGCCGACGACGTCGAGACCATGGAGGTCGAGGCGCGCGAGATCGCTACCTGGGCCGAGAACGTCTACGTCAAGATTCCGTGCGTGACCACCAAGGGCGAGTCCACCGCCGAGCTGGTGCGCAAGCTTTCGGCCGACGGCATCAAGGTCAACGTCACCACCATCTTTACGCCTACGCAGGTTGATGAGATGGTCGAGGCCGTCGACGCCGAGACGCCGTCCATCATCTCGCTCTTTGCCGGCCGCATCGCCGATACCGGCGTCGACCCCATTCCGTTTATGACGGAGTCGGTCAAGAAGGCCGCCGCAAAGCCCAACTGCGAGGTCCTGTGGGCGTCCACGCGCGAGCTCATCAACATTTATCAGGCCGAGGCCTGCGGTTGCCAGATCATCACGGTGCCCAACAGCATCCTGGCCAAGCGCAAGAACATCGGTCGCGACCCGTACGAGGTCTCGCTCGATACCGTGCGCGGTTTTGCCAAGGATATCGCGGCGCTCGGTTTCCATATTCTGCCGTAGGGCGAACACTGGCTGCGCCGTGGGCTGTTCGCCCCGGCCTTCCCTTTCCCTATCGCTCACGCGCTCCGCGAGGGTCGCGCTAGGCAAAGGAAAGGCCGGGGCTGCCGGTACGAGCTTGCCAGCAAGTTGGCGCTTGGCTTCCATATCCTGCCGTGGGCAAAGGTACCCCCGCCTGCGCCGTGCAAAATTGAGAGTATTCAGCAAGGTAAAGGTCTTTATCAGTTAACCGAAGCATGGAACGGCCCCCGTTTTGGCTCTGACGACGCTAAAACGGGGGCTGTTTTTTGCTTTTTCGTCTCTGAGGGGCATCCGGAACGGTGGAATTTGCAGAATACTCGCGATTTTGCACATCGCTACAGGGGGTACCTTTGCTTTGGCGGTTTACTTGCCCTGCACCATGGTGAGCGAGATCTTCTTGCGGTCGCGATCGACCTTTTCGACCCACACCTTGACCGTGTCACCGACGCGCACGACGTCGCTGGGGTGCTTGACAAAGCGGTTGGCCAGCTTAGAGATGTGTACGAGGCCGTCCTGGTGCACGCCCACGTCGACGAAGGCGCCAAAGTCCACGACGTTGCGCACCGTGCCCTTGAGCTCCATGCCGGGTTCCAGGTCGTCGATGGAAAGCGCCGAGCGGCTAAAGACCACCTCGGGCGCGTCATCGCGCGGGTCGCGACCGGGCTTCTTGAGCTCGTTAACGATGTCGATGAGCGTGAGGGTGCCGCAGTTCAGGTCGCTTGCCAGCGCCGAGATGCTGCCCAGGCGGCGCTCGATGTCGGGCACGCCGCCGCGGCTGAGCTCGCTTGCTTTAACGCCGGCGCGTTCTAGGACGGACGTGGCCACCTCGTAGCTCTCGGGGTGGACGCTTGTCGCGTCGAGTGGGTTCCTGCCGCCGCTAATGCGCAAAAAGCCCGCGGCGTTGAGATATGCCTTGGGTCCCAGCTTGGGGACCTTCTTGAGCTGGCGGCGATCGGTAAAGGCGCCGTTTTCCTCGCGATAGGCCACGATGTTTTTGGCCACGCTCGGCGTGATGCCCGATACGTATCCCAGCAGGCTCGCGCTCGCGGTGTTTACGTCGACGCCCACGCGGTTGACGACGTCCTCAACCACGTGGCCCAGGGTGCGCGAAAGCTCGGTCTGGTCAAGGTCGTGCTGGTACTGGCCCACGCCGATGGACTGGGGCGGGATCTTGACGAGCTCTGCCAGCGGGTCCTGCAGGCGGCGGCCCAGGCTCATGGCGCCACGCACGGTGACGTCCAGGTCGGGATACTCCTGGCTGGCGAGCTCGGAGGCGGAGTACACCGATGCGCCGGCCTCGTTGACGATGGTGTATCGCAGCTCAGGCGCCTGCTCGGCGATGAACTCCGAGACGACTTCCTCGGTCTCGCGGCTGGCGGTGCCATTGCCGATGACGATGGTGTTGACGCCGTCCTTCTTGACGAGGCGGGCGAGCTCGCGCTTGGTGCCGGCGACGTCGTGGCGCGGCTTGGTGGGGTAGACCACGCCGTGGTCGAGGAGCTTGCCGGTCTCGTCCATGACGGCGACCTTGCAGCCGGTGCGGTAGCCCGGATCGAGCGCGAGCACGCGGGCGCCGCGCACGGGGCGCGCCGAGAGCAGGCCCTCGAGATTCTTGGCAAAGACATTGATGGCCTCGGTCTGCGCGCGGACGGTGAGCTTGGCGCGGGCCTCGCGCTCCAGCGAGGGGGCCATGAGGCGCTTGTAACCGTCGGCGATGGCGGCGTCAAAGACGGGCGCGAAGACGCCCTGACGTCGGGGCCAACGGCTGCCGAGGCGTGCCGTGGCAGCGGCGCCGTCGACGTTCACGCGCACGCGGAGTTTGCCCTCGCGCTCACCGCGGTCGATAGCCAGCACGCGGTGGTTGGGTATACGGCGCAGCGGCTCATCATAGCTGTAGTATGGCTCGTAGGGAGTCTTCTCGGCGGGGTCGGTCGCCTCGACGACGATATCGGCGGTGTTCTGCGTAAAGGCGCGCAGATCGGCGACGTTCTCGGGGTCCTCGGCTACCGTCTCGGCCACGATGTCGGCGGCGCCGGCGAGCGCCTTCTCGGGTGTGTCGAAGCCAGCCTCCTCGTTGACGTATGCCACGGCGGCGTCGAGTGCGCTGCCCTTGGCCGAGGCCTGCATGATGATCATGTTGGCGAGCGGCTCCAGGCCGGCCTCGCGGGCCTTCTGCGCGCGGGTCATGCGCTTTTTGCGGTAGGGCTTGTAGAGGTCCTCGACGCGCTGGAGCTGCGTGGCCTCGCGAATCTGCTGCTCGAGCTCGGGCGTGAGCTTGCCCTGGGCGTCGATGAGCAGGATGACGTCCTCTTTACGCTGTTCAAGATTGCGCAGGTAAGACAGGCGCTCGTCGAGTGCGCGCAGGGCGACGTCGTCCATGCCGCCCGTGGCTTCTTTGCGGTAGCGCGAGATAAAGGGGATGGTGTTGCCCTCGTCGATGAGCTTGACGGCCGCCTCGATGTTGGCAGCCTTAAGGTTGAGCTCGCGGGCGAGCTGGGCGATAAGATCCATGGGACTCCTTGCGTTTAAGGTGCGTTTGCAGCACAGAGCTACCAAGGATACCACCCGTCCCAAAAGACTGTTTTGGGGTTGCGTCACGAAAACGGCCTATCTACTACGTTTTACCCGTAGGGGTCGACCATACCTGGGTTTTCCGAAAATTGGCAAGCCGTTTACCTGCGGTTTTTATTTCGCGAAATTCGGTATGGTTGAGGGTGATCGGTTAAACGTAGTAGATAGGCCCATTCCGTGGCGAACGAACCAAGCCGAGGTGCAAAATAGCCCCCCGCCCCAGAAAAATCGTCGGCAAGGTAGCAAAATGCCCCGCGGGCAGGAGGCTGCTCGCGGGGCAAAGAAGAGGGGCTTGTTGGTGGCGGACCGAAGGGTTCTGCATGGGGTTTTCTGCCGCGGTCGCTCTTAAGGCATTACAGCTCGACGAGCTGGCCGGTTTCGGCGGCCTCCTTGATGGCGTTGAGAAGCGTGAGCGTCTTGACGTTATCGGCGGGGGTCACGACGGGCTCGACCTCGCGGCGGACAACCTTCACAAAGTGCTTGAGCTGCATCTTGTGCGGCAGTGCCGGGTCGACGGCCGGAATCTCCATCTGCAGCGGCTTATGCCAGTTGGAGGCGCCGTCGTAGGAGAACTGGTGCAGGCGGGGCAGCGACAGGGCGCCCTTAGTGCCGCCGATAAAGTAGGCGTCGGCGTCGAAGGGGCGGTACTGCGGATCCTCGCGAGCGGTGGCCTCCCAGTTCCAGGGGCTGGCGGTGGCGTCGGAGATGGTCATGCTTGCGAGCGCGCCATCGGCAAAACGGACGTTGACCACGGCGGAGTCCTCGGTCTCAAAACCGCGGGCGGCGCTGGACTGCATACCCTGGACGGCAACAGGCTCGCCCAGCAGATAGCGGAGCAGGTCGACGTCGTGAACCAGGTTGACCAGGATCGGGCCGGCACCCTTCTTGCGGCGCCATTCGACATCGAAGTACTCGTCATTCTTATAGATCATGTAGTGGAAGCTCGACACGGTGAGCTTGCCCAGCTCGCCGGACTCGATGATCTCCTTGGCCTTGTTGACGAAGGGGTTGTGGCGACGGTGCTGACCCACGAGCACGGGCACGCCGGCGGTCTCGGCCTCGGCAGCGAAAGCCTGGGCATCCTCCAGGTCGTTGGAGATCGGCTTTTCGACCAGCGGCACGATATTGCGCTTCACAGCCTCGCGGGCAACGCCCAGGTGCAGGTCGTTGGGCGTGGCGATGATGACGGCCTCGGGCTTAACCTCGTCCATCATCTGGGCGGGATCGGTGTAAAACGGCACGCCGGCGGCCTCAGCCGTGGCGCGGGCGCCCTCAAAGGCGTCGGCGATGGCGACGAGCTCGGCCTCGGGCTCCTCGGTGACAAAGCGGATGTGGTTGCGGCCCATGGCGCCGGCGCCGATAACGGCAATGCGGACGGGATTGAGCTCAGACATTTCGACTCCTTAATACTGGTGGCCGGTGGAATGTGACAAAGGGGCAGTCCCTTTGTCACGTCGGTAAAACTAGGCAGACTTCTTCTTGCTGTCGGAGACCATCATGTAGACGGTGAGCACGACGGCGATGGCGGCGATCACGATGGCGCCGTAGAAGGACTGCTGGTAGGCGGCGCTGCCGGCCTCGGCGTGATACAGCACGGCGGTGATGGGCTGGCTGATCCAGGTGGAAGCGGCGTAGCCCAGGAACATGATGCCGTAGTTGACGCCGATGTTGCTGGTGCCGAAGGCGCCGCCGGTGAGCGGCGGGTAGATGACGAGCAGGGCGCCAAAGCTAAAGCCGAGCAGGGCGAGCGCCACAAAGAACATGGCCTGCGTAAAGCTCATCGACATGATGACGAGCGCGACGATGGTGACGACAAGGCTGATGAGCAGCGACTTGTAGGCACCGAGCTTGTCGATGATCTGACCAAAGGACAGGCGACCGACCAGGTTGGCGCAGGTGTTGACGGAGACGACCACGCCGCCGAGGGCGACGGCTGCGGCGCTCGTGGGGTCGGTGAAGAGCTGGACGGCGGCGATGGAGGCAACCTTGCCGACGAGCAGCGTGCCGGCGGTGGCGGCAAAGGCGAAGGTGATGATGAGGACCCAGAAGCGCGGGGTCTTGACCATCTCGCCCGGGGTGAGGTCGCCGAAGGTGCCGGCGTGCGCGCCGCCCTTGGGGGCCTCGAAGCCCTCGGGCAGCCAGCCGGCCTCGGGGGCCTTCAGGAACAGGGCAGAGGCGGCGATCATCACAAAGAAGATGACGCCGAGCGCCTTAAGGGCGCCAAAGACGCCCAGGCTCGGGATGAGCAGTGAGGCGAGCACTGGGGACAGCACGGCGGGGCCGGCGGTCGAAGCGGCCAGGGTGATGCCGGAGGCGAGGCCCTTCTTGTCGATGAACCACTTCTGACCCGTGGTGAGCGCCGGGTTGTACCCCAGGCCGTTGCCGACGGCGGCGACGAGCGAGAACCACAGGTAGAACTGCCACGGCTCGGTGACGGTGCCGGACATGAACCAGCCCAGGCCGTAGCACACGGCGGCGGCGATCACGACGTTGCGCGGGCCGATCTTATCGGAGATGCGGCCGGCGAAGATGCCCGTTACGGCCATGATGGTCTGAAAGACCGGGAAGGCCCAGGTAAGAGCGCTGGACCACTCGGGGTAGACGGCGAGTAGGTTCTTGCTCACGACGGAATACAGCGCGATGGAGCTGATGAAGAACATGGTGACGCATGCGGCGGAAAGCACGACGGCGCGACCCTTGTTGGAGTTGGTGGAAGCCATTGGACTCTTTCTAATCGATGCGGGGGAGGAGCGGGCGTATCCGCGGGCCCTCCCTGTCAGGTTGGTTTACTGGTCAGTCGGCTTAGCGACGCCGGACTCGTCGGACCAAAGCTCGACGCCCTTGTTCTTAAGGTAGTTGTCGGCATAGGCGCGACGGCCGCCGGGCTTGGCGGTGAGGTCGCCCATCATGTTGGAGAAGCCGCCGTCGACCTTGATGGCGTCGCCGGTGGTAAAGTCCGATCGCGTGGACGCCAGGAACATGACGGCGTTGGCGATATCGCTGACCTCGCCGATGCGGCGCGTGGCGATCAGACGGCTGCGGCTCTTTTCGACCTCGGGATCGGCGTAGAAGTTGGCCGACATCGGGGTCTTGACGAAGCAGGGCTCGACGCAGTTGGAGCGCACGCCGTAGGGACCCCATTCGGCAGCCAGCATCTTGGACATCATGTTGACGCCCGCCTTGGTGGAGCTGTACACGCCCGAGAACGTCTCGGGGGAGTGGCTGGCAACGGTCGAGATGTGCACCAGGCGACCCTGGCCGGCCTTGATCATCTCGCGACCAAAGCGCTGCGAGGTGATGAAGTAACCGGTGAGGTTGACGTTGATGACCTCGTTCCAGTCGGAGAGCGGCAGGTCCTCCATGGCGGCGAAGCGCAGGATGCCGGCGGTGTTGACGAGGACGTCGACATGGCCGAAGTTGGCGATGGTGGCATCGACGGCGGCCTGAACCTCGGCCTCGTCGGTGGCGTTCATCTTGTAACCCTCGGCGTGGATGCCAAACTCGGCGGCGAGGTCGGCGGCTGCAGCCTTGACCTTTTCCTCGTCCAGATCGAGCAGGACGACGTTGGCGCCGTTGCGGGCGAACTCGCGGCAAATCTCGACGCCCATACCGCCGAGCGCGCCAGTCACGGCGCAGACATCGCCCTCGAGCTTAAGCCAATTGCTCATAGGAACTTCCCTTCTTGTGCCTCCCGGTGGGCCGCTCCCATTAACCGACCCACGTGGTTTTCGCTGGTTATCGTATGCTTTGCATTTGCGCAGGTGAATTGCATATTTGTTAGAATGGCGTTAACCGTAGGTTTACACTGTGTGATGCAGTTTTTTCTCAATTGAGCGCGTGACCTGCCAAAACGACCCCCTTCGGCAGTTCATTGCCATGCGTCTGGAAACGGGAGATTGACGTGTACGATCGACGACTCGAGGCCATATCGGCCGCCGCGGAGCTGGGAAGCTTCTCACGTGCGGCGGCAAAATTGCGCGTGTCGACCCCGGCGCTCGTCAAGCAGGTGTCGGGCTTCGAGGCCGAGTTCGGCATCACACTGTTTGAACGCTCGCACTCAGGCGTCAAGGTGACGCCGGCCGGCGCGCTGCTGGTGGACGACGCGCGCTCGATCATGCGGCAGTCCGAGGACGCGCTGCGCCGTGCCCGACGCGCGGCGGGCGATGGCGGTGCCGTGCGCCTAGGCGTGTCGATGATGTGCCCGGGACGCCAGACGCTGTCGATGTGGACGGGCGTCCACGAGCTGGAACCGTCGCTGCGATTTGAGATCGTGCCAGTAAGCGATCTCTATGACGAGCGCGAGACCGTCATGCGCAGCTTGGGCCGCGAGGTCGATGTGGTGCAGTCGAGTTTTTCTACCCCACGCTGGGGCGACGCCTGCCAAAAGCTTCGCATCGTTAACGTGCCGTTTTATATCGACCTGCCGCGCACGAGCCCGCTGGCGCGCAAGACACGCATTACGGTTGCCGACCTGGAGGGCATGCGCCTGCGCGTGCTCCGCCACGGCAACGACGCAATGGACAGCCTGCGCATCGACCTTCTGGCCGACGGCGGCGTTGACGTGATCGACGTGGACAGCTTCGACTTTGCGCTCTTTAACGAGGCAGAGGAAAAGGGCGACGCGGTGCTCACCTGCGGCGCATGGTCGGGGGTGCACCCGGCCTTTGTGGGCGTGCCGTTCCTGTGCGGGCGAGAGGTGCCGATCTTTCTGCACTACCCGCTCGAGCCCACCCTCCAAGTCCAAAAATTCGTCAACGCCATGGCACAACTTCTCAAATAGCCAAAAGAGTCCCGTCCCAAATTAGCTACCCTTTGCTACGGGTTTAGCGGTCCTCGCGTTGCGGCCCGGCTGCCTCGGCTGTCTTTACGCGGTTCTTGTCGATGTACATGTTTTTGTCGGCCTGGGAAAAGAGCTCGCGCATCGTAGGCGGTTCATCAAAATCACTGGAAAGCGCATAGCCCACCGCATAGCTGATAGGCATGTCGGGATGAGTCTCGGAATACTCGTTCACGTTCGCGCGAACCCGAGCGAGACAGGACTCCACGGCAGCTCGATCGGTATCTCGCAGCACCGCGATAAACTCATCGCCGCCGTCGCGACCCACAAAGCACGTCTCCGACGCCGCACTTCCCAGTTGTTGGGCAAAAGAGCGAATGTATTCATCGCCCTTCTCATGGCCGAAGTTGTTATTGACCACATGCAGATTGTTAAGGTCGAAGACGCACACCGCAACGGGCTCCTCCGCGGAGACAGGCTGCTCCTGCCCCAAGACCTCCTCGCACTTGTTCTTGTTGGGCAGTCCTGTGGCTTCGTCGAGATAGACTTTGTTCTGCAGTTCGCGATTGAGCGCGGCAGTTCGCACCGCGCGAACAAGTTCGACCGCAAAGGTCGCCACCAAGCCCATGATGTCGATGATCACCAAGCCCTCGAGATAGTTGAGCGCCGACGCCTTCTCCTGAGAGTAGTCCTCTGCGAGTCGCGTAGCATCGTCGCAAATGCCAAAGAACTCCTCGCTCATGGAGATGATGTCGGTGTTCTCATAGCCGACTTCGCGCACGCGGATGATCTCGGTGCAAAGCTCATCAAAATAATATGCAAGCTCGGTCATTTTTGCCTGATACTCATCGTCGTCGAGACGGACGAGATTGAGGTCGTCGCTTCCGTAGCGCAAGCCGTTGATGTATGAATCCACGGCTTTAAGCAGGTCATCTTGAGGCTGGCCCGCGTCCTCGAGCTTAACGATTCGCTGCGTGGTACCGCGAACCAGACCGGCGTAGTTGACCACGCGCGCCGTGCCCTGGATATCGGAGACGAGCAGCATAACATTGATGAAGAAGAAGATGAGAACTGCCGTGAGCACCATCATGAGCAGGCGCACCGCCTGGCCGGCCTTCTTGGCGACAGAAGTATTCACAAGTTCACTCCCCTAAATGACAAAAGAACAGGTAGCACGCAGTGTGCTGAAATTCATGGGTGGTTAACTCTACTATATGGGCCAGCAGCCTCAAACTGCAGCAGACGCTCGTCCAAATTGGCGTGACGCTTGCCTTGTTGTTCTTGACCTGGCCGCGCTATCGGACATGCTTCTGGTCTTGGATCACCATGGGAAAGCTCATCCCGTTTTGTGCGTACAGAGTGGGATGCGGCTTCCCAAAGGTGCCGTTAGGGGAAACCACATCCCGGTTTATGCCCTTGAAATGGGATGCCGTTTCCCGGAGGGGGCCCAGCGGGAAACGGCATCCCATTCTGAGCCCGAAAAGTGGGATACGGTTTCCGGCTGGCATGAAAAAAGCCCCCACAGCTCATATGAACTGCGGGGGCTTATGCGTTGCGGTGCATTGTGTTTGGGTCGTTGAGATGAGTCGATTTGCCCCGAAAGAGGAGGGCATTGACCTTAGGGTCATGCCCGACGAATGAGCGGCAAATCGGCCATCTCGGCGAGCCGAACTACTCCAGCTCAAACGCTCCGGTATAGAGCTGGTAGTAATACCCGCGCCTGGCGATCAGCTCGTCGTGGTTGCCGCGCTCGATGATGCGGCCGTGGTCCAGACAGATGATTGCGTCGGAGTTGCGCACGGTGGAGAGACGGTGCGCGATGACAAACGTCGTGCGGCCTTCCATGAGCTTGTCCATGCCGGCCTGCACGATAGCCTCGGTGCGGGTATCGATGCTCGACGTGGCCTCGTCCAGAATCATTGCCGGCGGATCGGCGACGGCGGCGCGTGCGATCGAAATCAGCTGACGCTGGCCCTGCGACAGCTGCGCGCCGTTGCCGGTGAGCATGGTGTCGTAGCCGTCGGGCAGGCGGGTGATAAAGTCATCCGCGCCCGCGAGCTTGGCCGCCGCGATGCACTCCTCGTCGGTAGCGTCCAGGTTGCCGTAGCGGATGTTGTCCATCACAGTGCCGGTGAACAGGTTCACGTCCTGTAGCACGACGCCCAGCGAGCGGCGCAGGTCGGCCTTGCGGATCTTGTTGACGTTGATGCCGTCGTAGCGGATCTTGCCGTCGGCGATGTCGTAGAAGCGGTTGATGAGGTTGGTGATGGTCGTCTTGCCGGCACCGGTGGCGCCGACAAACGCGACCTTCTGGCCCGGCTTGGCAAACACGGACACACCGTGCAACACCTCGTGGTCGGGCGTGTAGCCAAAGTCGACGTTGTCCATGACCAGATCGCCACGCAGCGGCACGTACTCAATTTCGCCGGTCGCGCGGTGCGGATGCTTCCACGCCCACATGCCGGTGTGGTGGTCGGCCTCCTCGAGCTGCCAGGTATCGGGGTTCACCTGCGCGTTGACGAGCGTCACGTAGCCTTCGTCGGCTTCGGGCTTCTCGTCGATGAGCTCAAAGATACGGTCGGCGCCGGCGAGGCCCATGACCACGGCGTTGATCTGCTGCGAGATCTGGCCGATCTGTCCGCAGAACTGCTTGGTCATGTTGAGGAACGGCACCACGACGGCGATGGACAGTGCCATGCCCGAGATGCTCAGGTTGGGCACGCCCAGCGCCAGGAAAATGCCGCCTGCCAGTGCGACCAGCACGTAGAGCAGGTTTCCCAGGTTCATAAGGATGGGCATGAGGATGTTGGCGTACATGTTGGCCTTCTGCGAGACCTCGAAGAGCTTTTCGTTGCGCTCGTCAAAATCGGCCTCGGCGGCAGACTCGTGGCAGAATGCCTTGACGACCTTCTGGCCGTTCATGACTTCCTCGATATGGCCCTCGACAACGCCGAGCTCGGTCTGCTGCGCAATAAAGAAGCGCGCTGAGTTGGAGCCGAGCAGCTTGGTCATAAAGGTCATAAAGGCGACGCCTGCCACAATGACCAGGCACATCCAAACGCTGTAGTACAGCATGATAAAGAACACCGTGACGATGACGATGGTCGTCATGAGCAGGTTGGGCAGCGACTGGCTGATCATCTGGCGCAGCGTGTCGATGTCGTTGGTGTAGTGGCTCATGATGTCGCCGCGCTGGTGCGTGTCGAAGTAGCGGATCGGCAGGTCCTGCATGCGGTTGAACATCTTCTCGCGCAGCTTCTCGAGCGAGCCCTGCGTGACGATGGCCATGGCGCGGTTCCAGAACAGCGAGGACAGGATGCCGACGCCGTAGATGCAGGCGAGGGTGGTCACGAGCTGTGCGATCTTGGGCTGTGCAGCTTCCCAATCGCCCGACTGCCACGATTCGCTAATAATCTGCAGGGCGCTCTGAAGGAAGGTCGCGCCGATGGAGTTGATGATGGCGCAGAGCACCACGCCGACGACGACGAGGGGCAAAAGCACGGGGTAGAAGCCAAAGAGCGTCTTGATGAGGCGCGACATGGTGCCACCCTTGCGGTTGAGCGCGCGCTCGGCGGTCGTTGCCTTACTCATGTGCCTCGCCTCCTTCCTGGGTCTGAGCTTGTGTTGCGGATGCCTCGGTGTCGGCTTCGACGGCCTCTTCGCCCTCGGCAGACATCTTGTTCTGCGAGGTGAAGGTCTCGCGGTAGATCTCGCTCGTCTTGAGCAGCTCGTCGTGGTTACCGATCTGCGCGATACGGCCGCCCTCCATGACGATGATGCGGTCTGCGTCCTGCACGGAGCTAATGCGCTGGGCGATGATGAGCTTGGTCGTGTTGGGCAGATAGCTTGCCAGCCCTGCGCGAATCTTGGCGTCGGTCTTGGTGTCGACGGCGCTGGTGGAGTCGTCCAGGATCAAGATCTTGGGGCGACGCAGCAGGGCGCGCGCAATGCACAGGCGCTGCTTCTGACCGCCCGAGACATTGGAGCCGCCCTGTTCGATCCAGGTGTCATAGCCCTTGGGGAAGCCGTCGACAAACTCGTCGGCGCAGGCCAGATGTGCCGCCTCGCGGACCTCCTCGTCGGTGGCGTTCGGGTCGCCCCAGCGCAGATTCTCGGCGATGGTGCCGCTAAACAGCACGTTTTTCTGTAGCACCATGGCCACTTGGTGGCGCAAGGCGTCCAAGTCGTAGTCGCGCACGTCCATGCCGCCCACGCGCACGGTGCCCTCGGTGGCGTCGTACAGGCGGGCGATGAGGTTTACAAGCGTGGACTTGGCCGAGCCGGTGCCGCCGATGATGCCGATGGTCTCGCCGCTCTTAATGTGCAGGTCGATATCGTCGAGCGCCTGGCGCTTCGCATGCGCAGAATACTTAAAGCTCACGTGGTCAAAGTCGATGGAACCGTCGGCAACCTCGAGCACGGGCTCGGCGGGATCGGCGATCGTGGGCTCGGCGGCTAGCACCTCGGTGATGCGGTGCGCCGATTCGTCGGCCATGGTCACCATGACAAAGATCATCGACAGCTGCATCAGGCTCATAAGGATCTGGAAGCCATAGGTAAAGATCGAGGAGAGCTGGCCCACGTCGAACAGGGTGCCCTGGCTCGTGATGATGAGCTTGGAGCCCAGGTAGATGATGACGACGAACGCGCCGTTGACGCAGATGTTCATCATGGGGTTGTTAAAGGCCAGCAGCTTCTCGGCGCGGGTGAAGTCCATTTGGACGTCGCGTGCGGCGGTCGCGAACTTCTCCTTCTCAAAGTCTTCGCGCACATAGCTCTTGACCACGCGCATGCCGGTGACGTTTTCCTCGACGGACTCGTTAAGGGCGTCGTACTTGTGGAACACGCGCGAGAAGATGGGACGCACCTTAAAGATGATAAAGAACAGCCCAAAGCCCAGCAGCGGAATGATGACCAGGTAGACCATGGCGACGCTGCCGCCCATGATAAATGCCATGGTAAAGGCGAAGATCAATACCAGCGGCGCGCGCACGGCGATACGGATGATCATCATAAAGGCCTGCTGCACGTTGTTGATATCGGTGGTCAGGCGCGTGACGAGCGAGGAGCTCGAGAACTCATCGATGTTGGCAAAGCTGAACGTCTGGATCTTGTAGAACAGGTCGTGACGCAGGTTCTTAGCGAAGCCGCAACTCGCATGGCTGCAGGTGACGCCGGCAGCGGCGCCAAAAGCAAGCGACGTCAGCGCGATGAGCACCAAAAAGCCCGCGGTGGGAAGCATCTCGGCTACGGTGGTGCCATCTTTGATGGCGTCGATCAGGTTGGCGGTGATAAATGGAATCAGCATCTCGCAGAGCACCTCGCCAAGCACGAGCAACGGCGTGGCAACGGTGACTTTTATATAGTCGCGGATGCTGCCCATGAGGGTTTTAATCATCCAGTTCCTCCCAGGTTACACGGATTTTCTCGAGCATTTCGGCGAGCTGCTCGCGCTCGTCGTGGGTGAGGGCGCTAAAGGCGCGCTCTCTAAAGCGGATGCGGGCCGCCTGGTCGATGCGGGCGTTTTCCCGGCCGGTTTCGGTCAGGCGAATGGTGAGTTGCCGTCGATCCTTGGGGTTACGGCTGCGCTCGATGAGACCGTTGACCTCGAGCTTGGACAGGATCTCGGAAAGCGACCCCGGCTTGAGGTCAAAGTGCATGCCGAGTTCCTGCTGCGACATCTCGCCGCCGGGCTGCTTGGCCAGCAGGCAGATGATGGGCGCCTTGCCGGACACGCCTCCGCCATGAAAATGCATGTAATGGCCGCAAAAGCCCAGGCCATTGAGGATGCGCTTGGCAAGCTTGTCTTCTGAGCTAACCGCTTCGGGTGCATCCGCCGGTTGTGACGGGTCGCCGTCGGGCTCGTGCGAACAAAGGTTAAGAGGTTCATCGCACATGAATTAGTGTTGCTCCTTTCTTTAGTTAGGTAGTGGAATTGTTTTGTGCCTAACCAATCTAGGAGCATGAGAAATGAATGTCAAGGTACCAAACTAGTGGTTACGCGGTTTTACCAAACCGCGTAACGGCTCTATGTTCGAGCGGCACTTAGGGACGTTCCTTATGTGCCGGCACTTGGGGACACTCCTTGGGCTAATTGCCGGGATAGTCGTTGGGGACGTTCTTGTTTGACTAGTTATTTAAGAACGTCCCCAACGACTATCAACTAGGCTGCGATGGAGCAAACAGCCCACCATTTCCGAAACCTTTTCGCAACAATGCGCTCTTCGCGACCGTAGCGCCCGCTCACAACGTCCCCTGCGCTACACTTAGTCGCACTGTGGCGCTGCCGCGCCGTGCCCGAACCAAGGGAGACCCTCATGAAGAATACTCAGCTGCTGCTGATCAACGATATGTGCGGCTACGGCAAGGTCGCGCTCTCCGCCATGCTGCCGGTGCTGTCGCACATGGGCTACCGTATCCATAACCTGCCGACGGCGCTGGTGTCCGATACGCTCAACTATCCCAAGTTCTACATCCATGACACCACCGAGTACGTGCGCCAGAGCCTCGCCATTTGGGAGGAGCTCGGCTTTGAGTTCGACGCCATCTCCACCGGCTTTATCGTGACCGAGGAAGAGACGCGCATCATTTCGGATTTCTGCCACCGTCGCGCGCAAAAGGGCACCAAGGTGTTCGTCGACCCCATCATGGGCGACAACGGCAAGCTCTATGCCGGCGTGCCCGAGTCCACGATCGGTCTCATGCGCAGCCTGCTCGAGTGCGCCGACTATGCGGTGCCAAACTACACCGAGGCCTGCCTGCTCACCGATACGCCCATTGCCGAGCAAATCACGCCCGATGAGGGCCGCGCTCTTGTGGATGCCGTGCGTGTCCTGGGCGCCAAGTCGGTGGTCATTACGAGCGCTGTGGTCGACGGTGCGAATGTCGTCATCGGTTACGACCATGTGGCGGGGGAGTACTTCACGATTCCCTTCGAGCTGATTCCGGTCTACTTTCCGGGCACGGGCGACACGTTCTCGGCGGTGCTTGTCGGCCGCGTTATGGCCGGTTGGAGCCTGCAGCGCGCGACGAGCGATGCCATGCGTGTGGTAGCGGAGCTCATCGAGCGCAATGCCGACCAGGAGGATAAGTCCGCCGGCCTTCCCATCGAGGCCTGCCTGGATGTGATTGACCATGAGTAACGCCGACGAGAGCAGCACCGAGGCGGCGGGCGAGAACAAGCCGCTCGGTGCCCCGCGCGGCAGGCGCCCACGTATTCGCATTAGCTGCGTGGACCAGCTGGGCACATGCCGCTGCCATCACGGGCACAAGCCGGGTGACGTCTTCGACTTCGACCGAGACCGCGGCAAGATGTGTGCCATGGCCTGCCATGTGGGCTTTCCCTATATCGATATCCTGCGCTATGGCGGAACCGTGCCTGGCAACGAGCCCGGTACGGCAAAGTTCTGCTGCCCCGAGGTCGATACGCTGAACGTCTGGCTTGCCGAGATCGTCGACGAGTAGTCGAGCGCAATGTGACAAAGGGACAGTCCCTTTGTCACATTCGCCGGGGCTGCCCCTTCTTTTTGCTTATAATCCTAAATCTCTGCATTTCATCCGATTTTAGGTTCTAAAAATCCTACATTTCATCGATAATTAAGCGCATAAAACTTTGCATTTCATTTGATGACACTGAGGGGAGAGCCTATGCTGCGCAGGAAAATAGCGGCAGAGCTGGAGCGTTGGCTGAAGTCTGCCGAGCAAAAGGCCTTATTCATCACGGGTTCTCGCCAGATCGGCAAAAGCTATTCGATTCGCGCATTTGGCAAAGCCAGCCATGCAACCTACATCGAGCTCAATCTCATGGAAAATCGTCAGGCAAAAGACGCTCTTCTCGAGGCGCGGGATGCCGATGATTTCATCAGCAGGGTGACGCTTCTCTCGGGAAAGTCGATAGCGCCGGGCAAAACGCTCGTGTTTATCGATGAGGTCCAAGAGGCCCCCGACATCATGACGATGGCAAAGTTCCTTGTTGAGGATGGGCGCTGCCACTGGGCGTTTTCGGGGTCAATGCTCGGGACTCAGTTCAAGGGCGTCAGATCCTATCCCGTGGGATATGTTCACGAGCTTAGGATGTTCCCGCTCGATTTCGAGGAGTTTTGCTGGGCAATCGGGGTGAGCGAAGGGGCTCGCCAAACGATACGCGACGCGTGCATCAACGAGAAGCCCATTCCTGGTTACATTCATGACGCGATGATGGCAAACTTCAGGACCTATACCGTTGTCGGCGGAATGCCAGAGGTCGTGCAGCGTTTCCTTGACACGCGGGGCGACCTTGCCTCTGTTCGTCAGCTGCAGTCAGAGCTCAACGAACAGTACCGACGGGATATCTCCAAGTATGCAAGCGGGCGAGCCCTTCAGGTGCAGAGCATCTACGATCAGCTCCCTATTATGCTCGAGGGCGAAAACAAGCGCTTCGTGCTCAATTCCATTGACCCCAAGGCTCACTACGAGAAGTATCAGCGAGATTTTGTATGGCTTGCCGATGCCGGCGTTGCTCTCAAAGCCGATATCGTAACCGAGCCAAAATCGCCCCTGCTCAAGACGGCACGGCCATCGCAGTTCAAGCTATATCAATCGGATACGGGCATGTTGATGGCGCGCTACCCCGTTGGAGTCGCCCAAGCGGCGTATCTTGATAGCAAGGAGCCCAATCTGGGCGGCATTTACGAAAACGTGGTGGCCCAGCAGCTGGCTGCCCAAAATCGCCAGCTTTACTACTATCAGACAAAAAAGCGCGGTGAAGTGGACTTTGTGGTCGATGGACCGGATGGGACGGCTGTTCCGATCGAGGTTAAATCGGGCTCCTATTACCACGCGCACGCTGCGCTCGGTCATGTGCTTGATACGGCTGAATATGGCGTAAGGCTCGGGATTGTTTTCTCGAGAGGCAACGTTGAGCGCAACGGAGCGGTTCTCTATTTGCCGCTATATGCGACCTGGGGCCTTTCGGATGTTTTGGGCGACTCCTGCGCCGAGGGGATAAAACTGGAGGTCAAGCCGGTCTAGGGCCAGTCCCGGATGTGACAAAGGGACAGTCCCTTTGTCACATTCATGAGTGTGGATTTTCTCCCACGCTCGTTTTATGCCGATGGCGTGGCCCGTGTGCCCGCGCCGCCCGAGCGCCTACAGCTGCTCGAGCATAGCGGTGCAACCGGCGAGTACATCGCGGTAGGTGGCGTCGAAATTGCCGGTGTACCAGGGGTCGGCTACGTCGCCGGGGCGATCGGTCCAATCGAGCAGGCGCGAGATCTTGCCATCGGGGTCCTTCCCAAAAATTCGGTACAGGGCGCGGGCGTTCTCGTCGTCCATATAGACAATGTGGTCCCAGTCGCCATACTCCGCGCGACGCACCTGACGTGCGCGATGTGCGACGACGGAAATCCCGACCTCGCGTAGCTTGGCAACGGTACCGTGGTGTGGCGGGTTGCCGATCTCCTCGGTCGAGGTCGCCGCGGAATCAATGGCAAACTCCGCCTCGCGTCCAGCGCGGCGCACCAGCTCGGTAAACACGGACTCAGCCATCGTCGAGCGGCAGATGTTTCCATAGCAGATAAACAGTACACGTTGCATATGCGGTTTCCTTTCGATCGCCATCATCGAGCTCGAGTATCGCATCTACGCCTGCGCCATCGCCCTCTTGCGTTCCCAGCGAGCCAACTTAATCGTCACCAGCGTGAGCGCCCAGGCCACAAGCGAGAACGCGGTACCCACTGCGCCTACATATGCAATGCCAACGCTGCTTACCACGGCGCCGCCCACTGCGGTGCCAAACGAGATGCCGACGTTAAACGCCATGGGCTCAACCGAACTTGCGAGTACCATCGACTTGGGATGGCGGCTGCGTGCCACGTCCATAAAGTGCGTGATGCACGACACCGAGAACAGGTACATGAGCAGCGCCAGGCTAAAGACAAAGACCAGCGCGAGCGGCATGGTGCCGCCCACGGCAAACAGCCCGAGTAACGCCGCAGCCTGCAGCACAAACGTTACGAGTAGCGCCTTCATGCCAAAGCGCGCATCGATCCATCCGCCCAGGATGTTCGAGATCAGGCAGAATACGCCGTAGGCCATAAGCGTGGTACTGGCTTCGACCGTGCCCATACCCAGCACCTGCTCAAGATAAGGCGTCACGTAGCCGTAGAACACATAGACCGAGCCCACGCCAAACAAAAAGATGAGCATGCCGGTGATGATGCTCGGTTCGCGCAGCAGCCCCGCCTGCTCGCGAAAGGTGGCAGGTTCGTCGGTTTGCCCAGCGCGCGGCATAAACATCACGAGCGCTCCGCAGATCAGAACGGCAAAGGCCAGCGTGCCGTACATGGCCACGTGCCAATCGAGTGTGTCGGCCACAAACTTGCCGATCGAAGTGACAAAGACCATTGCCACGGAAAACGCACCATATACCACCGAGATGGCAAACGAAGTTTGCTGCGGGGACAGCAGCTCGGGGATGTACGTCACACCCACAGCGAGCAGTGCGCCAGAGACGGAGCCCAGGATGATGCGCGAGATAAACAGCACCTGGAAGTTGGGCGCCAACGCCATGACCAGGTTGCCGAGCACAAAGACGATGCTGTAGCACACGAGCAGCTGGTAGCGGCGAAAACGTCCCGTGCTGAGCGCAAGCACCGGCGTGGCGATGGCGTAGACAAGCGCAAACACGCTGATGAGCTGGCCTGCGGTGGCAAGCGATATGCCGAGCTCCGTCGCCAGGTCGCTCTCGATGCCGATGACCACGAACTCCGAGCAGCCGAGCGAAAAACCTAACAACACGAGCAGCGCCAGGCAAAGATTGGTGCGCGCAGGTGAAAGCGCGGCGGCGGTTGACTTGCTTTTAGGCGTGGTTGCGGCGGTCAAGGCTGTCACTCCAATGTCGCATTAATAAGCGGGATTCAATCCCTGCAACTCTAACAGAATGTGACAAAGAGACAGTCCCTTTGTCGCATTGCGCTGCCAGCCAGTCGCCCAAACCGTCACAACATTCGGCGAAAATCTCGAAATCGAGGAAAAGCGTCGAATGTTGTGACGGTTTTCCTGTCTGTGCCGGCGAGCTCCAGTGCCGTCTGGGGGTATAAGGCTAGCAAGTGTTTATTTGCGAGGCCTAAGGGGCGCCCCGTATGGATATCGATAACTTTGAATGGTGGTATAGCGAGGGCGAGGCTCCGGACGAGGGGTGGGACGAGCCCGCGTCGCGTGACGTGTCGAGCGACGAGGACGAGACCGGCAACGATGCCGTCGAGACGGATGCTGCTTCCGACTCCGCCGAGCCCCTGACCTTTGAGCAGGCTTGGGCCCAAGCCGAGACCGATGAGGCTAAGGCCGATGCCACGGCCACACTCGGTGAGCCGGCGGACATGTCCATCTCGCCGGCAAAGATCCCGCAGCCGCGCCATAACATCGACCCCGGCAGCACGGCATCCTTCAGCATACTCGACGTGCCCGCGCAGGGTGCTCAGGCGCCTGCGCCCACGCATCGCCCCGACCTGGCTCGCGAGGAAGACGCGGGCCGCCGCTCTCCGCTCGGTCCCATCCTCATCGCCTTCATGGCCGGCGTCATCGCTTGCTCGGCGATCGGAAATGTCTGGAGCCATGTGGAGCAACAGCGCAAAGATGCCGCCAAGGTCGAGATGTCTGTCGAGCAATCGCTCAGCCGCACGCGCTCGGTGCATGTGTCGGTCGAGGTCAAGGACGGTGCGACATGGGACACCGCCCGCGGCGATAGTCAGATGCTCATCCACATCGTGGGCCGCACGCTCAGGGGGCAGGCGATTGACGAGTATCAATATGTCAACTCCGCTGGCGACGGCATCGAACTCAAGCCCGGCGACTACGAGCTCACGGTCGACGAGCCGCCCGTCGCCACCGATGGCACGCGCTTCCGCGCCTCAAAGCGCATGGTCCCCGTGAGCTTTAACTCACAGGCGCCCGATACGGTCGACAGCACACCGCAGGGCGGGTTCGACCTTTACGCAATCGCTCAATAACTGCGCCTGCCGCCTCTCCGTGCCGCCAAGAGTGGCACAATAGCCCTCAACACTGTTGTTTACTTTTGGAGGAAGTAGCATGTCCACCGTCACCACCATCAAGCGCGGCGGCCTCACCGCGGCCATCGATTCCATGGGAGCCCAGCTCACGAGCCTTGCCCTCGACGGCAACGAGTATCTGTGGCAGGGCGACCCGGCCTTTTGGGGCAAACACGCGCCCATTCTGTTCCCCATCGTGGGATCGCTGCGCAACAACACAGCGACGTCTGCGGCTGGCACCTGCGAGATGCCGCGTCATGGCCTCGCGCGCATCGTCGAGCACAAGCTGGTCGAGGTCTCCGAGGACGGCTCGTCCGTCACCTACGAGATCACCGATACGCCCGAGTCGCTCAAGGCTTTCCCCTTCCACTTTAAGCTCAACATGACCTATGCCCTGACTGGTGACGCCACGCTCACGCAGACCTTTGCCGTCACCAACACCGGCGACGTGGACCTGCCGTTCTCGGTGGGCGGCCACCCTGCATTTAACGTGCCCGCCCCCGGTGCCGAGGATGAGGCGTTCGAGGATTACGAGCTGGCGTTTACCGAGGCTTGGACCAACGAGGCCCCCATCATCACGCCCGACGGTCTTATGACGTTCGAGGGCAGTTACAAGGCTCCCGATAACTCGGACGTGCTGCCCATCACGCACCGCAGCTTCGATAACGATGCCATCATGTTCACCGATACCCCGGGCTCCACGCTCACGCTGCGCGGCCGCAAGTCGGGCCACGGCGTCAAGATCGACTTTGAGGGCTTTAAGTACATCGGCGTGTGGTCTGCCGCCAACGACGCCCCGTTTGTGGCGCTCGAGCCTTGGACCGGCCACACCACCATGGACACCGAGGACGACGTCTTTGAGCACAAGGTCAACACCATTACGCTGGCGCCGGGCGAGACGGACGTCCGCAGCTTTAGCGTCACTTTGCTCTAGAGGTTCCGCCGTTCTGACGAACGGCGGGCCGGTCGACGCTGCGCGCCGCCCAGAGCGACAATTTGTCATTCAAAAGGCAAGGCATGACCAGAAGGTCTATGCCTTGCCTTTTTCATGCCTAGTCGTTGGGGACGTTCTTGTTTGACTAGTCGTTTAAGAACGTCCATTACGACTACCAATCGTTTTCAGTTCGTAAACTTGCATATATGCATTTATATATGCATTTGCTGGAGGTAGCGCTGAGCGGTATCCTGTTAAGTCGTCAGCATACGATTCAACAGGGAAGGCAGATTATGCATTCTCCCCAACAGCGCGGCATGCAGACCCAGCCGGTATGCAGCCGTCGCATCTTTTTGGGTAGCGCTCTCGCTGCGAGCGCTTCCGTCGTCGCCGGCGCGCTCGCCGGCTGTCAGCGTCCGTCCACGCTCAAGGTGGTTCAGCCCACGACGGGCGGCGGTCGCGACGACCTGTCCGATTCCGTGATCGGCAAGGATAAGATCCGCATCGGTATGGAGGCAGCCTACGCCCCGTACAACTGGCAGGTTTCCGAAGCCAGCGAGTACACCATCCCCATCGACAACGTGCAGGGCGCCTATGCCGATGGCTACGACGTGCAGATCGCCAAGATCGTCTGCAAGGCCCTCGGTGGCGAGCCCGTTGCCGTCAAGCAGAGCTTCTCGGGCCTTATCGATTCGCTCAACAACGGCCAGATCGACCTCATCATCGCCGGCATGAGCGCTACGCCCGAGCGCGAAGAGTCCGTCGGTTTTTCCGACCCGTACTTCATTGGCTACTTTGGCCTGTTCGTAAAAGAGGGCTCGCCCTACCAGAATGCGACCAAGCTCAGCGACTTCAGCGGTGCCACGGTGCTCGGGCAAAAGGACACTATGCTCGATACCGTCATCGACGAGATCCCGGGCGTTGTGCACAAAAACCCGGTCGATTCGGTCCCCACGGTGTTCTCGAACCTGCTGCAGGGCACGTGCGACGCCGTGACCTACAACACCGAGAACGAGAAGGGCTATATGGCCCAAAATCCGGGCATTGTCCCTATTCATTTTGCTGAGGGCGAGGGCTTTAAGCAGGAGGTCGCGGCAAACGTCGGCTGCCGCAAGGGCTCGGACAAGCTGCTTAAGCTCATCGACAAGACACTCAAGGGCATTAGCCAAGAGGAGCGCGACCAAATGTGGGACGCGTGCCTCGACCGTCAGCCGGCATAGGGAGGCAGCATGAAAACCGTCAATCGCCTGGCCTCCTTTATTAAGGCCGACCACCGTTATGTATACCTGGGCACGAGCGTTATCGCGGCGCTCGGCCTGGCGTTTAGCCAGCGCAACCCCACGCCGCTGAGCTTCTTGGCCCCCACCGGTATCTTCCAGGATTGCCTTTGGGCGATTCTTTGGGCCTGGATTGTCGTGTCGGCGGCGGCGCTGGTCACCAAGCTTATGCACTGGAGCGACTATCGCGTAAAGTCGCCGTTCGCCTCCGAGCGTTTCCGCCGCGGCGCGCGCCTGGGTAGCTATGTTGTGGTCGCCATCGCAGCGATCTTTTTCGTGGACCGCTGCATCATGTCGTTTATCGACCTGGTGCAGGTGAGCATTGTCTCGGATTCCAACCCCAGCGACTTTTTGTCGAGCCTGGTCTACATGACCTACAAGAGCGGCGACTTCTTCATCCGCGGCATCGAGATCACCATCGCGCTTGCCACCTTCGGCACCGTCATCGCATTCTTCCTGGCGCTGCTCTTTGTGTTCCTGCGTATTCAGACCTTCGACCGCGTGGACAACGACCTGGTGCGCTTCTTTAAGAGTATCGGCCGCGGCTTTGCGACCATCTATTCCACCATCGTGCGCGGTACGCCCATGATGGTCCAGGGCCTACTCATCTATTACGCGGGCTTCACCGTTTTGCGCGGCATGGGCTTCGAGACCGCCCAGGCCAACCAGATCTGGAGTACCTTCACCGCCGGCCTCGTCACCATCTCGCTCAACTCCACCGCCTACATGATGGAGGTCCTGCGCGGCGGCATCGAGTCCATCGATCCCGGCCAAGCCGAGGCGGCGCGATCGCTGGGCCTGTCGCAGTGGCAGGCCATGCGCAAAGTCGTGTTCCCCCAGGGCATTAAAAATGCGATTCCGGCGCTCACCAACGAGCTCATCATCAACATCAAGGATTCGTCGGTGCTCTCGGTCATCGGCGTGTTCGACCTTATGTACGCTACTACCACGGTCGCCGGCGTGTACTACCGCCAGATGGAGGTCTACTGCGTGGCGCTCGTGGTCTACCTGATCCTGACGCTCGTGGCGAGCCGCCTGCTCGAGGCCTTTGGCAAAAAGCTCGGCGCCGAGGCTCCGGTCACGCTGCCCAGCTCCAACTAGGCTCAAGACGAGGAGAATCATCATGGCAGATACCGCCACTACCGGCACCGCGGCCGCCGCACAGACCAATGAGCCGCTCATCCGCGTCGAGGGCCTGCGCAAGAGCTTCGGCTCGCTCGAGGTACTCAAGGGCATCGACCTGTCCGTTAACCCCGGCGAGGTCGTCACCATTATCGGCGCCTCGGGCTCGGGCAAGTCGACCTTCCTGCGCTGCCTCAACCTGCTCGAGACCCCGGACGCAGGCCACATCTGGTTCCACGGCCAGGACCTCACGGCCGAGCGCTGCAACATCAACAAGCTGCGCGAGGACATCGGCATGGTGTTCCAGGGCTTTAACCTGTTCAACAACATGGATGTGCTCGACAACTGCACGCTCGCGCCCGTCACGCTCAAAAAGATGAGCAAGGCCGAGGCTGAAAAAATTGCGATGGAGCATCTGACGAGTGTGGGACTCGAAAAATTCGCGCACGCCGCCGTGGGTCGCCTGTCCGGTGGTCAAAAGCAGCGCGTGGCCATCGCTCGTGCTCTATGCATGAACCCGCAGATCATGCTGTTCGACGAGCCGACCTCCGCACTCGACCCCGAGATCGTGGGCGAGGTGCTCGAGGTCATGCGCAAGCTCGCTGCCGACGGCATGACCATGGTCGTCGTCACGCACGAGATGGCCTTTGCCCGCACGGTGTCCGACCGCGTGGTCTTCATGGACAAGGGCGTGGTGCTCGAGGATGCCGCGCCGGTCGAGCTCTTCGGCAACCCTAAGCACCAGCGCACCCGCGAGTTCCTCTCGCGTTATCTCGAGGACAAATAACCGACCGCAAACGCGTACGTGGCAGGGCCGCTCCGGTGGGGCGGCCCTCGTCATCACAATCGAAAGGATGTCATGGCCGAGGTTTGGCGCTTCTTTGCGCATGAGGATGATTTTGCCGATTTGGACAAGGCCGGCGCATGCGAGCGCCTGGGCCGCGTGCTGTCGTTTCCGACCATTTCGAGCATGGATGCCGAGGCAGTGGACTGGCAGCCGTTCGACGACCTGCGCGCCTATATGCAGCAGGCCTGGCCGCACGTATTTACAGCGGGTAAGGTCGAGCTCATCGATCATTCGTTGCTGGTGACGCTTTCCGGCTCCGACCCCGCACTCAAGCCCGTTGTGCTCATGGGTCACATGGACGTGGTCCCCGTGGTGCCGGGTACCGAGGACGACTGGACGTACGCCCCCTTTAGCGGGCATGTAGACGACACCTACATTTGGGGTCGCGGCGCCATCGATATGAAAGACCAGGTCGCAGGCATTCTCGAGGCGGTTGAGTATGCGCTGGCGCACGGTTGGCAGCACGAGCGCACGCTGCTCCTGGCCTTTGGCCAGGACGAGGAGACTACGCAGTATGGCGCAGGCGCCATCGGCCGCGCGCTCGAGGAGCGCGGCATTGAGCTTGAGTACCTGATCGACGAGGGTGACTACCGCATCGTTCCAGCTGCCGAGTATGGCGCGGGCGAGGGCTGGCTTATGCATGCCGACCTTGCCGAGAAGGGCTACGCCGATATCGTGCTCAAGACGAAGAGCGAGGGCGGGCATTCGTCCAACCCCTACGGCGGCACATCGCTCGAGGTGCTGAGCCGTGCCATCACCGCAATCTGCGATATCGAATGGCCGACGCGCGTGACCGACCTGCTTGCCGCGCAGCTCGTCGAGCTGAGGCTCTATACCGCCGATGAAATTGCCGCCAACGGGGGTGCCATTGTCCGCGATTGCCTCGCCAGCAAGAAGCTCTATCCGCTCGTGACCACCACCTGCGCGCCCACGCAGGTCGAGGGTGGCAGCACCGGCGCCAACGTAATGCCGCAGGATATGTGGGCCAATATCAATTTCCGTATGCTCGAGGGCACGAGCGTGGCCGATGTCGTGGCCCGCTGCCGCGTCGCCGTTGCCGAGGCGGGGCTCGCCGACCGTGTCGAGGTCGAGCTCGGCCCCGGCAGCTCCGAACCCTCGCCGTCTCCGCGCATCGGCGGACCGGGACTCGAGGCGGTTCGCTCCATCGCCGCCCGCTATTTCCGTGATCCAAAGGGGACGGAGGAAAACGGATCATCCGAGCCGTTGGCGATTGTCCCCTCGACCGTGATCGGCGCGACCGACGCTGCCAACTACCAGCGCATTTGCTCCGAGTGCATTCGCTTCTCGGCCTTTGTGGTCGACGATGACGAGTGCGATCGCGGCGTCCACGGCACCAACGAGCGCATTACCCGCCGCGCCTACCTCCAGGGTGTCCGCTTCCTCGTCGCCCTGATCCATACGCTTTAGAATCCGACAAAGGGACTGTCCCTTTGTCGGATTCCGTGCGGGTTATATGCAGGTTTGCCTGCGCACGCTATCATATATGGGTTAGACCGCAACTATGTACCCCATACGCGAAGGGATGCGCATGTATCTGAAGATCGACATGCTCTAGCTGGACTTACCCCCGCAGCGGCGCCCCGCGCCCCATCAATTCTGCCGATTTTCGCCTTCACGCATATAAAGGAGTCCGTCATGCGCGACAAGCTCGAAAAGATCATCAAGGCCTACGAGGAGCTCGAGAAGAAGCTTTCCGACCCGGCCGTCGCCTCCGATATCAAGGAGTTCACGCGTCTCAACAAGGAGTACGCGCACCAGTCCGACCTCATTGCCGCCTCGCGCGAGTACATCGGCGCGCTCGATGACATCGAGGCTGCCAAGGAAATGCTGCACGATACCACCGATGCCGATGAGAAGGAGATGCTCCAGATGGACATCTCCGAAAACGAGGCCAAGCTTCCCCAGCTCGAGGAAGACATCAAGTACATGCTCATCCCGAGCGACCCCAACGACGACAAGAACACCATCGTCGAGATCCGCTCCGCCGCCGGTGGCGACGAGGCGGCCATCTTCGCCGGCGATCTGTACAAGATGTACCAGCGCTTTTGCGAGTCGCGCGGCTGGAAGACTACCGTGCTCGATTCCAGCCCCAGCGAGGCCGGTGGCTTTAAGTCCATCGAGTTCAAGGTCGAGGGCGACCGCGTCTACTCCGTCATGAAGTTCGAGTCCGGCGTGCACCGCGTCCAGCGCGTTCCCAAGACTGAGTCCCAGGGCCGCATTCAGACCTCCACGGCTACCGTCGCCGTACTTCCCGAGGCCGAGGAGATCGACGTCCAGATCAACCAGTCCGACCTGCGCATCGACACCTACTGCGCCTCCGGCCCTGGCGGTCAGTGCGTTAACACCACCTACTCCGCCGTGCGCATCACCCACCTGCCCACCAACACCGTGGTGCAGTCGCAGGAGCAGCGTTCCCAGATCCAGAACCGCGAGGTCTGCATGCAGATGCTGCGCGCCCGTCTGTACGAGATGGAACTCGAGAAGCAGCAGGCCGAGCTCGGTGCCGAGCGCCAGAGCCAGATCGGCCACGGCAACCGTTCCGAGAAGATCCGTACCTACAACCAGCCCCAGGACCGCGTGACCGATCACCGCATCGGTTTCAACTCCACCTACAACGGCGTCCTTCTGGGCGATCAGCTCGGCACCGTCATCGAGGCGCTCGCCGCCGCCGAGCGAGCCGAGAAGCTGGCACAGGCTGTGTAGGTTCCGCCGTTCTACCGAACGGCGGACCAGCCGATGCTGCGCGGGCCGCATTTGGACAATCTGACGTTCAACTTCAAGGGCGCGACCAGA